>JAIVJI010000013.1 GCA_020200135.1 Acidobacteriota bacterium
ACCTTCTTGAAGAAGGTCGCCGTGTGGTTCCGGTTGCTGCCGTGATGCGCCACCTTGAGCACGTCGACGTGTAGCTTGCCGCCGGTGAGCTGCCCCGACTGCTCCAGCCCCTTGAGGATGTGGTCGCTGCGGGCGTCGCCCGTGAGCAGGATGGTCTTCTTCCCGTACTCCGCCAGCAGGACGATGCTGCTGAGGTTGGGGACGCTCTGGTCGGCGTTCGCCAGCGTCGTCGGGGAGGCCATGTTCTTTTCGGCTTTGGCTAGCCATTCAAGCCATTTTTTGCGAAGTTCGTCCAGGTTCTGCTGGTTCGGGCCGACGACGCGCAGTCTGAGCTTGCCGTACCTGACCGGGGCCGTGGCGGTCTCGACCATGATGAGGTCGTCCGGAAATCCCTTGTTGACCGGCAGCTTGAGCTTCTTCGCGAGGACGCGCAGCTGGTTCCCTTCTTTGACGCCGAAGAAGGCGTCCGCGGCCAGCGGCATCGCCACACCGGCCGAGCCGGCCATGGTCATCACCATCTGCATCCGCTGCGTGATGTCGCCGCCGGGGTCGATGGACTTCTGGAAGGAGTTGTGCCAGAGCCCGCTGATTTTGATGTGGGGTTTGTCGCCGTTCGCCTTCTCCTCCTCGAGCGCCGCCAGCAGGTCCAGCAGGCCGACGACGTGGTCGTTGTCGATGTGACTGAGGACGACGAGGGCGAGCTTATTGGTCGGGACGATCTCTTTGAGCGCGTCTTCGAGGTCGTTCTGGTAGTTGTCGGGCGGGCCGCCGTCGATGAGTATGTAGCGCCGGCTCGCGCCTTCGCCGAATTCGAGGATCAGTGAGTCGCCGAACTGTGCTTGCACGACGTGTAACTTGAACATGGGGCATTCTCCAGGGGAAAAGTGTCAGGGCTTAAGAGGAGTGAGGGCCGACTGAAGGTCGCCCGTCACCACCAGTGAGAAGGTCTGCGGCGAGACGAGCAGGCTGCTCGCGTTGACGACTATCGTGTACTTGGCCGCGCGCGGCTTTTGGATGCGCACCACCTGCACGTTATTGTTCGGGTCGCGCGGCCCGCCGGCGATGTTGAGCAACGTGGCCGCCTGCGCGTTGCCGACGAACTTGGTCTTGCCGTCGTCCACCAGCAGCAGCAGGAAGTTCTGGACGGCGCGGGCGCCGGGGTCGGTCCAGGCCAGACACAGCCGCAGCGGGAGGCCGTCGCCGACCTTCACTTCGTAGCGCGCGAACTTGCCGGTCTTGATGAGCGGCTGAGTCGTGTCTGTCCAGTTGTCCACGAAGGCGAGCTTCATCTTGGGCGAGAGCGGGTTGGGGACGGTGTTCGCCATGTCGATGCGGCCGAAGCCCTGGTGGTAGTTCGGCTCGCCGTTCAGAGGGGCGACCGCGTCCGGCCCCGCGATGCGCCGCGTCCCGTTGATGAGCGTGGCCTTCAGGAGCGCCGCGCTGGGCGCGGCCCACTGGCCCTTCTTCCGGTACCACTCGCGCACGAGCGCCGCACAGCCGGCGACGTAGGGGGCGGCCATGCTTGTGCCTCCCATGAAGCCGTACTGCCTGTTCTTCGGGTACGCGCCCCAGAACTTGTGCAGCGGCGCGTCCTTCGAGCGTGCGGCGGCGATGTCGGTGCCGGGCGCGACGACGTCGGGCTTGAAGCGTTGGTCGTCGGAGGGGCCGCGGCTGCTGAAGGCGGCGAGGCACTGGTCGTTGCTCGAAATGCGCTCGTTCGCGATGGGCGGGTGCGGGTAGCGGTCGGGCCAAACGTCCTGCCACGTCAGCTCGGCGTACCCGCCCGCCTTGCGCGAGCTGCGGCTGGCCCCGACCGTCAGGCCGTTCTTGGCGGTGGCGGGCTCGGCGACGCACGGCCAATCGACTAACCCCTGCGCCGCGTTCATCGTGGCGTCGGCCGCGCGCGGGATGCCCAGCCCCTGGTTGCCCGCCGCGATGACGACGAGCATGTCGGGGTTCTTGACCACGAACCGGTCGATGTCGAACGAGTTGTTGGAGTAGTGGGAGAAGATGTAGGCTCCCCAACTGTTGTTGTGGATGCGCACCCCCTTGTCGTACGCCTCCTGTAAAAGCTCCGTGAGGTCTTCCGGGAGCCCGCCCAGCGTACCGTTTTTGTCGAGTATCGATTGGACGAAGACCTTGGCCCGCGGGGCCGCGCCCAAGACCTCGCCCTTCGACGCGGTGCCGTCGCCCACGGCGCAGCCGGCGACGTGTGTGCCGTGCCCGTCCGGGTCGGAGGTGTCGCCCTTGCGCCCCCACGCGCTGGCCCCCAGGAGGCGTTTGGCGAGGTCTGGGTGCGTCTTGTCGATGCCCGTGTCGGCGACGCCGATGATCTCGCCGTCGCCGCCGAGGCCGATCTTCTTGTTGTCCCTGATGAGTCCCAGCAGCGTCCGCGCGGGCTCGTCTAAGAGCCTCGGGGCCTCGAACTTCTCGACGGCCGCCACCTCGGGCCGCCTGGCGAGGTCGGTCAGTGTCCTGGAGTTCTCCAGCAGGGGGACCTGTAGACGGTCGCCGCGCTTCCAGAGCGGCTTGCTCTTTCGCGCGGTCAGCCACCTGACGACGGCGGGCATGTCCTTCGCGAGGTGGAGCCTCACGTTATAGAGGCACGTCCGCCGGGGGCGCCTGGACTGGCCCGACCTTGCGTCCCGGAGCGCGTAGGTTCCGCGCGCCGCCGACGTTTCCCGCTGGCTGGCCTCGCCCGCGCCCTCGACGCGGAGGGTGTCGTCCTCGGTGTACAGGCGGATGCTGTCCACAAAGGGCACCTCGGCCAACGCCTGAACCTCGGAGGGTTTGAGACGGGCGGTGTACTTGTTGCGGCTCACGCGCTCAATCAGCTTGATCTTAAGTTTGCGCAGCTCCTTGCGGCGCTCTTCCGTGATAGACCCGTGGAAGCGTACGACGTAAAACTGCGTGCGCCGCTGGTCGCAACTGATGATTTTATTTTTTGGCTTCTCCCCTTCGGTCACCTTCGGGAGTCGGCGCTCGGCCTGTAGGAAGGAGGCTCTGACCAGCCGCGAGCTGAGCGAAAATACGCCGGGCGCAATCATCGCGGCACCGCCCCCCGCGGGCGTGTCGGTCTGTGCGGCGGCCTCTTCAGCCGAAGTTATCTGCTCGACGAGCGAGACCACGAGCCCGTCTTTAGAGAGCGCCTTGATACCGGCCTCATCGACGACTCCCATCACGTAGCCGTCCGTCCACTCCGCGTCGGTTATCACCGAAGCTTCGACAGCCTTTTGCGCGGCGTCATGCTCATGCTCGTGCATGAAGTAAGCCTTGACACGGAACTTATCCATGACTCAAATCTCCACAAATCTTCTTGACTCGGGGCTAATTCATATGGGGGCGGACATGAGGCTAACGAGGGAAGACACTCATTAGCGGGGTTGTGCAAGGAACGGACGGGGGCAAGATATTCCCGCTTCGGACACTTGTCAATGGTCATCAAGGATGATGTAGTCGCGCGCCTCGTCGTGGCACACATCCTGCCCCTCTTTCGTCGTTCAGCGTGTTGCGTACCGGAATCGCGCACACGGGCTTATTTCCCTCCGAGTCCGTGTGTCCAGTGGCCGGCAATAAAACGAAGGGGTTCTGGTGTGCATTTCGGGCGGCCGGTTGATGCCGCCGGCGTTCAACGCTTGGACGCAGGTCGAACTCTTCACTGTTCGAGAGGCGCCGCAGGTGACGACGGAGTTATGAATGACGAGCCCCGCCGGACGTTGCGGGTTCTGATAGACAGGCACGGGCCGGGGCTGTGCAGCGACGCGCGCCGCTGCGAGGGGCTTCTGCGCGACCTGTGCGGCGAGCACCGCCTGGAGATAAACATTCTGGTGAGCGCGCTGCGCGAGCGCGTGCCACTCGACCTGCTGGCGGGGCGAAACACCGTGCCGACGGGTCTGCTTCTGACGCGGCTGTCGAAGCGCCTCGAAGACCAACTGGCCGTGACGGCAGAGGCGTCCCGGTGGGCGGTGGATTCGTGGGCGCTGGCGCTCGGCGTCGTTTCCGACAAAGAGTTGGATGGGATAGAGAGTCGGCGCGTCGAGGCCGTGACCCCGCGCGTCGAAGCCGTCCCCCCGCACGTCGAAGAAAGGCCCGCGGCGGCGGCGCCACGCCCGACCACGAAAGTCGTGACGCAGGGCCGCCCGACCATGCCGACGCGGCAGCAACCGGCCCCGCCGGCCTCGCGCGCGCCCTCCACTCCCCAGGTGACGAACGCCGGCGGGCTCCAGGAACCTTCCGCGAACGTCACGCCGCGTGTCGGGGGTGGTCGCCGGCGCGGGTGTCTGGTCGGCTGCTTGTTACTCCTGCTTCTATCGGTGCTGCTGGCGGCCGGGGCGCCCTTCGTCATCAACATCCTGCGCGAGGAGCAGCAGCAGAGGAATCTCGACCCGCCGCCCGGTCACCCGCGTTGAAAGAGTCGTGTGACAGAGACGTGAGATATGTCTGATAGATTGGTCTCATTCCCCTTAAAAAATCCGAATTTTGTAGAGCGCAAAAGGAGAATCGAAATTATGAGCAGACGACCTGGTGGTGAACTCGCGTCGAGGCCGCTTCACTTCATCTGGATCGCAGACAGCTCCGGGTCGATGGAGCAGGACGGGAAGATTCAGGCGCTCAACACCGCCATCCGCGAGGCCATCCCGCACATGCGCAAGGTCGCCGAGGACAACCCGAACGCGCAGGTCTTAGTCCGCGCCGTCAAGTTCTCGAACGGGGCGCAGTGGCACATCACACAGCCGACACCCGTGGCCGATTTCGCCTGGGCCGACCTCGCGGCCGAAGGCGAGACCGACATGGGCAAGGCGCTCGAACTCGTCGCCGAACAGTTGAAGATGCCGCCGATGAGCGAGCGGGCGCTGCCGCCCGTCCTCGTGCTCGTCTCCGACGGCCAGCCGACCGACGACTTCGAGTCCGGGCTCAAGGCTTTGATGGAGCAGCCGTGGGGCAAGAAGGCCGTCCGCATCGCGATCTCCATCGGGCGCGACGCCGACCCGGAGGTCTTGCAGCGCTTCATCGGCAACACCGAACTCAAGCCGCTCGCGGCCAACAGCCCCGAGGCGCTCGTCCGCCACATCAAGTGGGCCTCGACCGCCGTCCTCAAGTCCGCGTCTTCGCCGGCCGCGGGCGCGGACAAGCCCGCGGGCGTTGACGCGCCCACGACGCCCGTGCCCATCCCGACCGCCGCGCCCGCGCCGGGCGGTGGGGCGCAGGCCGCCGCGGCCGCGACGGGCGGGAGTCAGACGCCCGTCGATGACGAGGCCGCCAACAACCAGCAGACCATCGACGACGTCTGGTAAGGAGTGTCCGCGGTGAACGAAAAGCAGAGCCCGCCCGAGTGGCGGGTCATGGGCGAGACTGTGCCCGGCGCGTCGCACCTGCGCGCGGGAGTCCCGAACCAGGACGCCATCCTCCAGGTGCGCGAGTCGGGGCGCGGGCTGCCCGTCGTCGTCTCGGTCTCTGACGGGCACGGGAGCGACAAGTGTTTCCGCAGCGACCGCGGCTCGCGTTTCGCCGTGAAGCGGGCCGCGCAGCTCGTCGGTGAATTTCTCGACGAGTCGCGCGGCCTCGCGGACCTCGCGGAGCTGGAGGGCAGGGCGAAGGAGTACCTGCCGCGTGAGTTCGTGAGGCGCTGGCGCGAGGCTGTCGAGGCAGACCTCAAGGCGCGGCCGTTCACGGAGGAGGAGCTTGAGACCGTCGGGAAGAAGGACGGCCCGCGGGCGGTCAAGCTGCTCGCGACCAATCCGCTGCTCGCCTACGGCGCGACCTCGCTGACCGTCGCCGTCGCGGAGTCTTTCGCTCTCTACCTGCAGCTCGGCGACGGCGACATCCTCAACGTCTCCGACACGGGCGAGGTCGCGAAGGCGCTGCCGGAAGACGAGCGCCTTTTCGCCAACGAGACCACCTCGCTCTGCACGCCCGACGCCGAGAAGAACTTCCGCGTCCGGCTCCAACAGTTCTCCGACGGGCCGCCGGCGCTCATCCTGCTCTCGACAGACGGCTACGTGAACTCGTTCTCCGACTCGGCCGGGTTTCTCAAGGTCGGGAGCGACCTGCTCGAGATGCTGCGCGCGGACGGCTTCGACCCCATCAACGCGAGCCTCAAGGGCTGGCTCGAAGAGGCCACACGCTCGGGCAGCGGCGACGACTGCACGCTCGGCCTCATCTGCCGTATGGACGCCTTGAGTAAGGCTGACGCGGAGCCGGGTGCGGAAGCCTTTAAGACGGAAGAAAAGCCGGTCGCCTCTACGGAGGAGCCGACGGCACCGACGGCGACGGCGGAGGCGCCGCCTCCCGTGCTTCAAACGGCAGACGCTTCGACGCAATCGGCCGGGCAGTCTCAGACGCCGAGGCCCGGCGAGCAGAGCGCATGAACGACCAGCCGAGACAGAAGCTCCGTGAGATAGTCGCGCGCCACGGGCAGACAGTCGTGCATGACGCGCGGCGGTGCGAAGGGCTTCTGAGGGACTACTCCGCCGGGCACCGCCGCGAAGTCTCCGTGCTGTTGTCCGCGCTCGAAGAGCACGTCCCGCAGGACCTGCTCGCCGCCGGCGCGGGTACGCCGCGCGAGGTCCTGCTCAAGCGCCTCGCGCGCCGTCTATCCGACTACCGCGCGCTGTCCGGACAGGCCGCCGCCTGGTCGGTCAACTCGTGGGCCTTCGCCCTCGGCCTGATTTCCGACGACGAGCTAAAAGCCGTCGAGGCGGCGGTCGCTGCGACCGACAATGTCGCGGGTGGTGTTGAAGACATCGGCGGGGCGGGGAACAGACCGGCGCGGACGGCTGCAAACAACGCGCCCGCGTCGTCGGCCGCGGGGCCGACCTCCGTCGTCGCTTCCGCCAGAGGCGGCGGCGATTTTGTGAGCATCAACGAGGCGCTCAAGGCCGTCGCGCCCGGCGGGCGTGTGCTCGTCCGCCCCGGAACGTATGAGGAGAGCATCGTCCTCGATAAGCGGGTCAACATCGTCGGCGACGGCCCGCGCGAAGAGATAATCGTCAGGGGCGCGGGTGCGAACTGCCTCAAGTCGAGCGCCGAAGGCGCGAGGGTCGCCGGCCTAACGCTCCGAGGGGTCGCGGGCGGCGGCGAGTCCTTCGCCGTGGACGTTTTGCGCGGCGAGCTGGTGCTCGAAGACTGCGACGTCTCCTCGGAGGCGATGTCATGTGTGGCCGTCCACGGCCCCGACGCCGCGCCCCTTTTCAAAAGGTGCCGGATACACGACGGCGCCGACTCCGGGCTTTACTTCTTCGACGGCGCCGGGGGGACGGTCGAGGACTGCGAGGTCTACCGCAACGCGAACGTCGGTGTGGCGATTACGGGCGGAGCCAGCGCGGTCGTCAGGCGCAGCAAGGTCTACGGCGGCGCGCACGCGGGAGTGGTCGTCTGGCAGGGAGGCTCGGCTCTGCTCGAAGAGTGTGAGGTCTACGGCAACCGCCTGGCGAACCTGGGAGTCAGTCAGGGCGCGAAGCTGACGGCGCGCGCGTGCCGCATCCACGAGGGCGAGAACTCCGGCGTCTTCGTCCAACAGGAAGGCGAGGCCGTCCTCGAAGGCTGCGAACTCTACGGCCACAGGGAGGCCGAGGCGGCGGTGACGACCGAGGGCAGACTGTTCCTTAACGGGTGTCACGTTCTTCGGGGCCAGAGTGGAAGACTCGGACCTGACGGGCAACGGACTGGGGCCGTGGGCCGTGGAGTACGGTGCCGAGGTCGAGTCGGAGCGTAACCTCGATTAGCGGGGTTCGGAAGAGGACGGACGGGGCGTTAGGAGTCGGGATGGATCAGATGCTCAGGCAGGGGCAGGCGGTCGGTTGCGAGCCTTCGGGGATGACGTGCGCGGTCGGGGAGCTGCTCGGCGCGGGCGGGCAGGGCGAAGTCTACAAGGCCACGCTCGGCGGCGAGGCGGTGGCGCTCAAGTGGTTCTTCCCGCACATGTCTTCGCCGGAGCAGCGCGCCGCCATCGAACTGCTCGTGCGCAAGGGGCCGCCGAGCGAGCACTTCCTCTGGCCGCTGGAGCTGACGACGGCGCCGGGCGTCGCGGGCTTCGGCTACGTCATGCCGCTCAGGCCCCCGCGCTTCAAGAACATCGTCGACCTGATGAAGCGACGCATCGAGCCGACCTTCCGCGCGCTCGCCACCGCCGGGCTCAACCTCTCGCACAACTACCTGCTGCTCCACACGCAGGGGCTGTGCTACCGCGACATTTCGTTCGGCAACGCCTTCTTCGACCCGGACAACGGCGACGTGCTTATCGCCGACAACGACAACGTCTCGGTCGACGGCGCCGGCGTCCTCGGGGTGCTCGGCACGCCGCGCTTCATGGCCCCCGAGGTCGTCCGCGGCGAGGCCGTCCCCTCGACGCAGACCGACCTCTTCTCGCTCTCCGTCCTCATCTTCTACATGCTGATGGTCGCGCACCCGCTCGAAGGGCGGAAGGAGACCGAGATCAAGTGTCTCGACCTGCCGGCCATGACCAGGCTCTACGGCACCGAGCCGCTCTTCGTCTTCGACCCGAGTGACGACTCGAACGCGCCCGTGCCCGGCGTCCACGACAACGCCCTCGCCTTCTGGCGACTCTACCCGCAGGCGCTGCGCGACCTCTTCACGCGCGCCTTCACCGAAGGGATGCGCCACCCCCTCCACGGCCGCGTGCGCGAGAGCGAGTGGCGCGGCGCGATGGTGGCCCTGCGCGACGCGATCTTCTACTGCCCGCACTGCGCGCTCGAAAACTTCTACGACGGGCAGGCGCTCAGGGCGCGCGGCGGCGACCCCGGCCTCTGCTGGGCCTGCGCGGCCGCGCTCAGGCTCCCGCCGCGCATACGCATGGGGAAGTCGGTCGTCATGCTCAACTTCGACACGCGCCTCTTCCCGCACCACGTCAACGAGCAGAAGATGTACGACTTCTCCGGGCCGGTCGCGGCCGTCTCCGAACACCCGTCGAGCCCCGGCGTCTGGGGGCTGAAAAATCTGTCACGTCGGAAGTGGGTCGTCAGCACCCCGGGCGGGGAAGTGAAGGACGTGGAGCCGGGGCGCAGCTTTACCCTCGCGGTGGGCACGAAGGTCCAGTTCGGCGAGACGGTCGGTGAGATAAGGACGTGACTCGCGACCCCCGCGCCTCGTTTGAAAAATCGTAAGCCCGAACATCCCGAGCCGCGAAGCGGCGCCTCGTCGGCACGAGGGGGGCGGGAGTCTAATCATTGATTAGACTCCCGCCCCCCTCGTGCCGACTCCGGTCAGAACGCTTCGGGTCGCGTCAAGAAGCGGCGCCCTGGCTCTTGCCCCCGTCCTGCTTACCGCCTGTGGGCTCTACACCGGCCGCGGGTATCGCAGGCATCCCACCGAGCACCTCCTCGGCCGTCGCCTGATGGTTCTTGACCGAGCTGGTGTGAGTGCCCCAGACGTTCGGGTCTATCTTGTCGCCGTTCTCGCCGAGCTTCCGCAGCCGCGCCTCGTCCTCCTCGGTCAGCACCTGGCCGGGGAGCGGACTGAGGTGCTTGACGTCGGCGGCGGTCATCCGGAGGTGCTCGCCGACGCGCGCGCCGTACTCGTCGTGGACGAGGAACAGGTGCCACAGCATCCGCTCCTGCACGTCGCGCTCGCACTGCGCCAGCAGCCCGCCGAGGTTGAGCACGAGGTCGTCACGCTCCCACTCCATCATCGTGCAGTAGCGTGCGCGCGCCTGGACGTAGTCGTTGCGGCGCTCGATGACGCTCTGCGTCAGCCGGCCCCGCACCTCGGGCGGGTTGTTCGGCTTGGGCTCCGCGGTTTGAAGCCCGTCGTGGATGGACGGCTCGAAGTTGACGTGCGGGTTCTGCCCCGGCGCCAGGTCTACGCCGTAGGACATCTGCCCGCCGCGCTGGTTGGTGTGGACGCCCGCGACGCCCCTGGGCTGGTTGACGGGGAGCTGGAGGTAGTTGGTGCCGACGCGGTGGCGCTGGGTGTCGGAGTAGGAGAAGGTGCGGCCGACGAGCATCTTGTCGTCGGAGAAGTCGAGCCCGTCGACGAGCACGCCGGTGCCCATCGCTATCTGTTCGTTCTCGTTGTGATGGTCCTCGACGTTGCGGTTGAGAGTCATCACGCCGACGTGGCGCAGCGGGAACAGGTTCTCGGGCCAAATCTTGGTGTCGTCGAGCGGGTCCCAGTCGAGTTCCGGGTGGTCGTGGTCCTCCATGACCTGAACGAACACGTCCCACTGCGGGAACTCCCCACGCTCGATGGCCTCGTACAAATCCTTCGACGCCGAGCCGAGGTCTTTGCCCTGCACCTTTTCCGCCTCGGCGGCGGTGAGGCTCGCCAGGCCGCAGCGCGGGTGGAAGTGATACTTGACGAGCACCGTCTCGCCCTCGGCGTTCACCATCTTGTACGTGTTGACGCCGAAGCCTTCCATGTGACGGTAGGTGGCCGGGATGCCGCGCGGGCTGAAGAGGTGTGTCAGCATGTGCATCGACTCGGGCGTCTGGCTCATGAAGTCGAAGATGCGGTTGGGCTCCTGGCGGAACGTGACGGGGTCGGGCTTGAGCGAGTGGATGACGTCGGGGAACTTGACGGCGTCTCGGATGAAGAAGACCGCGAGGTTGTTGCCGACGAGGTCCCAGTTGCCGTCCTCCGTGTAGAACTTGACGGCGAAGCCACGCGGGTCGCGCGCGACCTCCGAGGAGTCGCGCCCGCCGATGACGGTGGAGAACCGGATGGCGAGCGGCGTCCGCTTGCCCTTCTCCTGGAAGAGCCGGGCGCGCGTGTACTTCGCGGCCGGCTCGTCGCCTACCTTACCGTCGGCCTCAAACTCGCCGTAGCAGACGAAGCCGCGGGCGTGGACGACGCGCTCGGGGATGCGCTCGCGGTCGAAGTGGCTGATCTTCTCAAGGAAGTGATAGTTCTCCAGCGTCGCCGGGCCGCGGCTGCCGACGGTGCGCTGTGACTGGTTGTTGGCGACCGGGTGCCCCTGGCGTGTGGTCAACGTGCGGTCACGTTCTTCCGGCCGATTCCTGTCATCGTTTTCAGCCATGAAATCCCTCCCAGACCTTGAAGTGAAACGACGTCACAGGTGTGACGCCCCGTGTGTTAGAAGCATACCTTCACATCCTGACATACCCCTCACGAATGACGCCGCCCCGCCCGCCGGAAGAAGTCCCGCGGGCGGGGCGGCGTGAACGAGGGTCTTAGTGGTTCGCCGGGGCGGCCGCGCCCGGCGGGTGTATGTCCGGGAGGAAGTAGAAGAGGATGGCGAGCACGGCGTAGACCGAGAGCAGTTGGAGCCCCTCTATCCAGTTGCTCTCGCCGTCGCTGCTGATCTGCTCGACGATGATGATCGAGGCCACGACCGCGATCACCTCCGGGACGGTGAACTCCAGGTCCATCGGGGTGCCGAAGAGGTACGAGGCGAAGACGAGCAGCGGGGCGACGAAGAGCGCGATCTGGAGGCTCGACCCGACGGCGATGCCGATGCTGATGTCCATCTTGTTGCGCATGGCCAGCAGGATGGCCGAAGAGTGTTCGGCGGCGTTGCCGATGATGGCGACGACGATGACGCCGACGAAGACCTCCGTGAGCCCGAGCGAATCGCGCGCGTCCTCGATGGCGCCGACCAGGAACTCCGAGATGAGCGCCACGAAGGCGGTCGCCCCGACGAGGACGCCGACCCCCTTGCCCACCGACCAGGGGGCGTGCGCGCCCTCCTCCGCCTCCATGCGGGTCAGCTCCTCGCCCGCCTCCGCCGCGATCACCTTCGACTCGTCGGCGCCGAACAGCTCGCGGTGCGTGACGAGCGTGAAGACGAGCGTCAGCACGTAGGTCAGAAAGAGCACTATCGCGATGGCGAGCGAGAGCCCCTGCTCCTTCCCGGGCGTCCAGCCGCCCTGCGCGACGGGGACGACCGCCGCCGCCTGGTGGAAGACAGTCGGGATGACCAGCGCGATGGCGGCGAGCGTGAGCGCCGTGGCCGAGACGCCCGCGGCCACGCGGTTGAACTCCTGCTTGCGGAACTTGATGCCGCCGGCGAGGAACGAGAGCCCCAGGACGAGCAGGATGTTACCGATGATCGAGCCCGTGATGGACGCCTTGACCACGCCGGTCAGCCCCCTGGAGAGGGCGAAGAGCGCGATGATGAGTTCGGCGGCGTTGCCGAAGGTGGCATTGAGGAGCCCGCCGACCCCCTGACCGAGGTGCTCGGCGAGGTGCTCTGTGGCGCGCCCCATCCAGCCCGCCAGCGGGATGATCGCGATGCACGAGACGACGAAGAGCGCCGTCGGGTTCTCCAGCGCCGGCACGAACCTGAGCGCGATGGCGACGGGCACGAACACCAGGAGCCAGTCGAGCCTGGGTCTCAGCCATGAGCGACGGCGGGGGGCGCCGCCGTGTGGCGCGGGCGTAGACGGCCGTGGCGAATCGGCCGGGGCTGAAGGTGATGTCATGGATTCTATTTACCACACCTCCGGCACCGTCATAAACCCGCCGTGCGACTCTGTGCCGAACCGCCGTGCCGCGGCCTCGACGACAGGCGCCGTGAGTTCCGGGGTGGACGGGGCGTGTCTCTCTCTACGAACTTCTTCTTGCGGCCGCGGACGGGGGCGGGCAAAATATGTGCGGACGGGCGCGCGGGAAACTGTTCGATGCCGGCGCGCCTTTGTTCGAGGGATACGACGCGGAAACCAAGCCCCCACCGGAGTGACTGAATGAGTAACACGAAATGCCCCCACTGCGGTCTCGTCAATTGGGAGACGCCCGAGACCTGCGAGCGTTGCGGTCTGCCCATCAACAGCGGCGCCACGGAAGCGAGTGTTTTAGAAGCGGGCGCGCCGGAGGCAAACGTGCCGGAAGCGAGCGCGCCGGAAGCGAGTGCGCCGAGGCCGGCGCGGCCTGACCTCCCGCTCCTCACCCTCGGGAGCGACGTGACGACGGGTTCGAGAACTTGGAAGCTGATGTTGGCGGCCGTCTTCGCGGTCACGCTCGGCGGCGCGGGGTGGGCCATCTACAAGCTGCGCGCGGAACCGCGCGGCGGCATGTTCGGGTCGATGCGGAAGCAGTTGGCGCCGCCCACGCACGACGAGCGCACGCGCGACGCGTTGCTCGCATACCTCGCGCAGCCCGGCTTCGCCGGGACGAAGGTGGGGGGGCAGGTGCTCGGCCACGCGAAGCTGGAGCTGCTGCACGTGCCCGCACGCGAGGTCTACTTCTCGGCGCCCGCGCCGGAACTGTCGGGCGAGACGTTCGAGACGATGGCCGCGCGCTTCGTCGTCGACCAGAAGCGGCTCGTGTTGGGACAGGACGACGGCACGGGGCGGCTCCGCCTCGGCGACTACTCGCTGCGCCGGTCGGATGACAAGCACTTCTTCTTCAAGACGCCGGTGGACAACGTCAAATTCGACACGGCGACCGTCCTCAAGTTCCCCTACGGGCCGGCGACCTACACGCTCGACATGCGCGAGATGCAGGACTTCGTCCAGAACAAGAGCATCTTCGGCGGGCGGATGAACGCGCGGACGGGCGAGAGCCGCGAGGGTCTGCCCGTCGTCTTCGCCAACCACGGCGCGCTCGTCGCGCGCCCCGACGAGCCCTCGCTGCGCCGCTTCGTCGAAGAGCTGACCCGCGACATCCCCGCCGACGCGGAGGGCGCGCGCGAGTTGCGCGTGCAGCGCGTGCTCGATTTCGTCTCGCGCGAAATCACGTACAACCAGCGCGAGGCCACCTACAGCTTCGAGCTGTTGAAGCGGCCGAACGAGGTGCTGATGTCGGGCGAGTCGGATTGCAGCAACAAGGCCATCCTCCTCGGCTCGCTGCTCGAGCAGCTCGGAGAAGACTACCTGTTCGTCTACACGCCCGGCCACATCACGGTCGCCGTCCCGCAGGGCGGCTTCACTGCGCGCAACGGCCTCTGGCTCGAATGGGACGGGCAGGCGTGGCTCATCGCCGAAGGCACCGCCCCCGGCTTCCGCATCGGCCTCGACCGCCTCCGCGACGAGGCCCGCCTCAAGCAGTTCCAACACGTCCAGCGCCCCCGGGACCGAGACGTGATCTACGACGTCGCCACCCGCCGGCAACTGTTATTTCAATAGAGCCAAACGAATCGGGGCGGGACAATCTAACTCTGCCACCATCGGCCGGGAGTGCGGGCGCCTGCCGCGGCTCGTAGAAGAACCCGGTGGCGATGAGGGCGGCGATAAACAGGACGGCGATGACGTGCGGGGTCTCCATGTGTCTTTAACTCCGTAATGAGGTTTGGGTCGCGCCGCGCCCGGAAAGGCGGGCGGCGGCGGTGAAGCCGGGCAGCCCGAAGAGTTGCGCGGGGTGACGAAGATGTTTGTCGAAACCAGCCTCGACACCGAGCGCCGTGACGCGATCATCAAAGACCTGCGGAAGCGTCTGCCCCAACTGGAGATCGTCTCGACCCCCGAAGAGGCCGACGTTCCCATGCGGTTTGAAGTGAAGTCCGCCGAGGGCGGCAAGACCGAGGTGCTGGGGTCGGTCGTCAATGTCGTCGGGAAAGACCGCTTGCGTGTCCTCTACAGCTACAAGGAGAACACGCCTGACGTCTTCGAGGGCGACCCGCTTTTGAGCTTTGGCGCGGAGTACGCCAAGCCCCAAGTCTTCGCGCGTCAGTTCTTCAAGGTGTATAAAAAGGCCAACAGCTAAAGGCCGGCCTTTGACCGCCGTCCATCTCGACGCCCCGAACAAGAGGTTTTGCTCAAGCGGCCGGGACGACTTCCTCAAGTCCTCCCGGCCGCTTGCGTTGCAGTGACCATTTCCGAGCGCCGGGGGCGTCAGGCCAGGTCGAACAGAATCACTTCGCTTTCTTCGCCGGCCCGGATAGCCAACGCGCTCTCGTCGCTGACCGCCGCGCCGTCCCCCGCGCCGAGCCTGTTTCCGTTCAGCTCGACCGAGCCTTTGACGACTTGCAGCCACGCGTTACGCCCCCGTCCGAGTCGGTGCTCGACCGTCTCGCCTTCCTTCAGAAGTGCGTTGTAGACCGACACGTCCTGATGAACCTTCAGAGACCCTTCGCGCGCGTCGCCCGACGCGACGAGTCTCAGCCGGCCGGCCTTCTCCTCCGGAGCGAAAAGCTTCTGCTCGTAGCCCGGCCTGATGCCTTCGGCCTCGGGCAGAATCCAGATTTGGTAGAAGTGAACCGGCTCGTCGGCCGAGGCGTTCGCCTCGCTGTGGCGGACGCCCGTGCCCGCGCTCATGCGCTGCCACTCGTGCGGGCGTACCACCGCGCCGTTGCCGATGCTGTCGCGGTGCTCAAGCCCGCCCGAGACGACGTAGGAGAGAATCTCCATGTCGCGGTGGCCGTGCTCCCCGAAGCCCCGCCCCGGCGCGACGCGGTCTTCGTTGATGACGCGCAAGTTCCGGTAGCCCATGTGGCGCGGGTCGTAGTAACTGCTGAAAGAGAAAGTGTGCCGGGTGTTGAGCCAGCCGTGGTCGGCGCCGCCGCGCTCGCGCGCGGGTCTGACCGTTATCATCTTCCTATCCCCCTTTGTCGTCGGGAGGGAAGGGGAGACGCCCGCGCGCCTCCCACCCCCCGTCTATATTCCCGAACCGCTTCACTGAGCGGCGGGCTTCGGGGCGGCCTTCAACGCCTCGAGATGCAGTTTGACGGTGACCTCGTTGCCGATGTCGAAGCCGCCGCCCGCGAGCGCGTTGCCGAAGTTGATGCCGAAGTCGCGCCGGTTGATCTTCGTCTGCGCCTCGATGCCGAAGCGCGTGTTGCCGCGCTGGTCTTTAATCGCGCCCGTCATCTTGAACGGCAGCGCCACCGGCTTCGTCACGCCCTTGAGCGAGAGGTCGCCGTGAAGGACTCCCGAGTCCTTGCCCTTGCGCTCGACGCGTGTGCTCTTGAAGGTCATCTCGGGGTACTTCTCGACCTCGAAGAAGTCAGCCGTGCGGAGGTGCTTGTCGCGCGCCTCGACGCCCGTGTCGATGGACGTGACCCTGGCGGCGAATTCGACCGAGGACTTTGTCAGGTCCTTGTCGTCGAAGCGAACGGTGCCGGTGAAGTCCTTAAAGCGCCCCTCCACCCAGTTGATCTCCAGGTGGCGGACTGCGAACCCGATGGTGCTGTGCGCCGGGTCGAGCCTGTATTCGCCGCCGGGCACCGGCGCGTAGGCGACGCCGGCCGCGGGGGCCTGTGCGCCCGCCGCCGGGGTGTGGGTCGCGCCCGCGAAAGGCAGGGCGATGAGCGCCGCCAGCGCGGCGGCGAAGATTGCGTTTCTGAATACCCTCATCTCTTTCTCCTTTGCCTACTCTTCAGTTCGTACCCGCCGGACGCCACGTCATGACTTCAATCGTTATAACGACCGTCGCGGTAAAAAATTTTAATCCTCGGGGCCGCGCACCGCTTCGAGCAGCTCGTTGAGCGTCTTCAGGCGTTGCCTGCCCAGGTGGCCGGCGATCTTGCGGTGGCTCTCCTCGACGGGGGCGTCCAGCCCCGCGAGGAGCCGCAGTCCCTCTTCGGTGATGCGCGTGAGGACGACGCGGCGGTTGTTCTCCGGGCGCTCGCGCGAAATGAGGCCGCGCCGCTGGAGCCGGTCGAGCAGGCGCGTGATGTCGGAGTCCCTCGTCACCATCCGCTCGCTGATCTCGCCGCAGGTCAGCCCCTCGGTCCCGGCGCCGCGCAGGATGCGCAGCGCGTTGTACTGCGTGGCGGTCAGGTCGGCCCGGCGGAAGACCGCCGCCCCGCGCGCCATGACGTACTCGGCCGTCCGCGCGAGGTTGAGGATGACCTCCTGCTCCAGGCTCGCGAAGGGCTTCGTCTGCTTCAACTCCTTTTGCAGCTTCGTGACCACGGCAGCGAGTATAGGTGTTATAACGACTATTGTCAAGAGGAGGTAGCCGGCCGCCGCTGACAACCCCGCCCGGCCTTGTCCAGTGCGGCGCGAAGGCGTTCCGGCTACCGTGACCCGGAGGTCGCGCATCCGATAGAATCGGGCCGGGAGGGAGAATCAATGCCGGAAGCCCCAGTCCAGATCGACCTCGGCGCCGTGGAGACGCTCCTCGGCAACCTCCAGTTTACCTTCGTGTTGAGCCCGGAGGGCGACGCGCACATACAGGTCTACGCCATCGACCCGTCGAGCGCGGGTAAGGGCAGCGTGATGATGATGCTCGACGCCGCGGGGTTCGAGCAGCTCAAGGCCGTCATCCGCGGCGCGGACGGCGTCATCGACCGCCTGCTCGCGCAGGGTAAGGTGAAGCGGATGGTCTTGCCTTACTGAGTCCTTTCGCGGCTGCGCTCGGTTACTGCGCGAAGCGCTGCCGGTACTCGGCCGAGTCGATAAAGGCTTTGACCATCTCGGCCTGTATGTAATCCCCCCGGAATTCGTTGAGCTTGCCGAGCCAGTACTGCCAGCCGCCGAAGTTGAGCCCGGGCTCGGGCGCCTCGTCCGGGTTCCGACGCAGGTAGCCGAAGTACTGCATCAGCACGAACGCCTTGTTGAATTCGGCCCTCGCGAGGTCTTCATCCTCCGCCGCAACCCTCAGCGCCTGCGCGCGCGTCAGGGTGCCGCCTTTCAGCCCGGCCACGAGCGCGTCACGCTCGGCCTGCGAGAGCGCGCCGCCCGCGTTGGCGTTGAGCGCGTCAACGAATTGCTCGGGCGAGAGCGTCTGCGGGTAGAGCGCGGCGAAACGCGCCGAGGCGGCGAGCTGCTCGAAGTAGGCCTGCTTGTTCTGCTCCAGCTTATTCGACCAGCCCTCGGCTCCGACGACAACGCCGGTGCCGACGACCTGCACGTCCGCGAGCATCTCGGCACGCGTGACGGGGACGGGTCTGCCGGCGAGGTCGCCGAAGGCCGTCTTGCGCGCGCGGTAGGAGAGATAGCCCGTCTGCTGGAACTCGATCGACAGGAAGAACGCGGCCGAGACGTTGATGCGCCTGACCTCGCGGCACGCGGCGTCCGCCCCGCACGACTCTATCTCGTTCGTCCAGTGCGCGAGCCCCGCCGCGTCGGGCTCGCGGCCCAGGAAGTCGCGGTAGTGCTGCGTGACGAAGTCCGCAGAGTTGTTGATCTGCACCGGCACGGGCGTCGGCGTCGGCTCCGGCGTCGGGACTGGAGTCGGCCCCGGAGTCGGCCCCGGAGTCGGGACAGGCGTCGGGACCGGAGTCGGGACAGGCGTCGGCGTCGGCACCGGGGTCGGCGCCGGGGTAGGCTCCGGAGTTGGAACCGGAGTCGGGATTGGTGTCGGCACCGGAGTCGGAGCTGGTGTGGGCGTCGGCGTGGGCGTCGCAACCGGAGTCGGTGTCGGCGTAGGGACGGCCGTCGCGGCGAAGTCCGCGGTCTGGTCGCCGGCAATGTTGGCGAACGAATGCTCGGCGGGCGCGAAGGTGTAGCCGTACCAGGAGGCCGTGACGGTATAGCTCCCGCCGGCCGGGACGGCATGACTGTAGTTGCCCGCCGCGTCGGTTCCGACCGTCCTCGTCAGGCTGCCGGAGAGCCTGACGGTGATGTCCCTGAGACCGACGCCGTCGGCCGTCACGCGGCCGCGGATGGTGTGGAGGCGCTGCGCGCCTGTGAAGTCGGCAAACTGGTTGCTCCTCACCGCGGTGAAGGTCGCCGCCTGCGGCGTGAAGTCGTACCCCTCCTTCGAGGGCCGCACGGTGTAGTCGCCGCCCGGGAGGTCGCTGAAAATGTAGCCGCCGTCCGTGGAGCTGGTGATGGTCGTCCTCGATGCGGCCCCGCCGAGGGTGACGGTCACGCCGGGGATGATCTGCCCCGCCTGGTCCCTGACTTGGCCCCTAATGAAGTAGGTGATCGGCACGGCGACGAAGTCGGGGACGACGTAGTCCTCTGCCAGTCCCGCCTTGAACTGGCTGACGGGCGTGAACCTGTAAAAGTTCGAGGGGTCGCTCGGGTAGACGCCGATGTTCACGCCGTAGGGCACGCCGGCGAAGCTGTAGCGGCCGTCCGCGCCGGTCGTGGTCGTGCGCTCGTTGCTCGTGCTGAGCTTCACGCTCATTCCCGCGACGCCCAAGCCCTTCTCGTCGACGATGCGCCCGCTGACCGTGACGGTCTGGCCCTGGTTCGCCCCCCTGAAGTCGGCCGTTTGGTCCGCCGTCATGTTCGCGAAGGTGCGGTGGGGCGGATCGAAGGCGTGGAGGTTCTTGTAGGGCTGGACGGTGTAGGTGCCGCCCGGCGCGAGGCCGTAGAAGAAGTACGTGCCGTCGAACGAGACGTTCGCGTAGGCGTTCTTCGACCCGCTGAGGTAGACGGTCGCCGGGTAGACGGGGTTGCCGCCCGCGTCGGTCACCTTGCCCGTGATGGCGACGCCCACGCGCGTGCCGTAGAAGTTCATCTGCGAGTAACTCCGCGAGATCGCGGTGAAGGTCGCGCCGTCGGGCGCCCAGCGCCAGGCGCCGGCCTCGGGCGTGATCTTGTAGGTCTGGCCGGACTTGAGGCCGCCGAAGTAATAATTGCCCATGCCGCCGACGGTCGTCGTCATGTACTGCGGCGCGGTGCCCGCGGGGCCGTCGAGGCGGATGCGAACGTTATTAACAGGGACGCCGTTGCCGGCCTCGAGCAGTTGGCCGCTGACCGAGAAGCCCTGCTCCTCGACGTTGATGACCTTCGGGGAAGAGGTGGTCACGCCGCCCAGGTTGTCGGTGCAGCGCGCGGCGAGGCTGCGCGCCCCCGCGGCGTTGGCCGTGTAGAGGTGCCAGTACGGCGGGTTGTAGGTCGGCGGCTCGTAGATGTTGACCATCTGGCCGTCCACGAGGAACTCGACCCGCGCGATGGAGCGGTCGCGGTTGGGCGTCATCGTGGCCTCCATGCGGACGGAGGCGCCGTAGGCAACGGTGGAGCCGTCGGCCGGGGTCGTCAGTACACAGACGGGCGGCGCCGTGCTCGGCGCGACCGAGATGTTGACCTCGGCCGCACGCCCCTCGGCGTTGCCGTCGTCGGTAGCCACGGCCGTCAGCGCGTAGTTGCCGCCGCGCACCTCCGTCCACGCGTGGGCGTAGGGCGCCTGCGTGTCTGCGCCGATGAGCAGGCCGTTGGCGTAGAAGCGGACGGTCGTCACCGCGCCGTCGGGGTCGGAGACCTCGGCGGCCAACTGGACGGTGTCGCCCGAGTGGTAGTTCGTGCCGCCCGCCGGGGCCGTGAGGCTCACCGTGGGCGCGACGTTGCCGGCACGCGGCGCGCCGGGCGCGTTATAGACCGCGCCGTGCGTGGCCGCGCCCTCTTCTGCGAAGCCGCCCCAGACTATCATCTGTGAGCCGGTCCAGACCTGCACGTGCTGCGAGCGCTTGCTCGGCGCGCTGAGCGTGCTCGTCGGCGTCCAGGTGTCGGTCAAGGGGTTGTAGCGGCCCCCCGTGTAGGTCCCACGCGGGCCGATGACGGTCTTGGCGTTGCCGCCCCAGACGATCATCTGCGAGCCCGTCCAGATGGCGCGGTGGTCCGCGCGCGGCTCGGGCGCGCCGCCCGTCGAAGTCGGCGTCCAGGTGTCGGCCACGGGGTCGTAGCGGCCGCCCGTGTTGAGGAGCGCCGCGTTGCCGCCTCCCGACGTGTCGTTCATGCCGCCCCAGACCACCATCATCGAGCCGGCCCAGACCGCGGTGTGGTGAGTGCGACCCTCGGGCGCGCCCGCGGTCGAGGTGGGCCGCCAGGTGTCGGTCTCGGGGTTATAGCGCCCGCCTGTGTTGTACTTTCCGCCGACGCCTGACGTCACACCGCCCCAGACGATCATCTCGGAGCCCGACCAGACCGCCGTGTGGAAGTAGCGGCCAGTGGGCGCGCCGACCGTCGAGGTGGGCCGCCACGTGTCGGTCTCGGGGTTGTAGCGCCCGCCCTCCTCGTCGTTATGCTGCGAGCCGCTGCCCCAGACGATAAGCTCCTTGCCCGACCAGACGGCCGTGTAGCCCCACGCGGGCGCGCCCGTCGAAGAGATGGCCGCCCAGGTGTCCGTCAGCGGGTTGTAGCGGCCGCGGCCGCCGCTGCCGCCCCAGACGAGCATCTCCTTGCCCGTCCAGACGACGTTGGTGTTGTAACCGGTGGGGCCGGCCCCCGGCGCGCCCGAGAGGTTCATCGGCCGCCAGACGTTGGTCGCGGGGTCGTAGCGCCCGCCCACGCTGGTGAAACAGTTGCAGAGCGAGTTATAACCCCAGACCAGCATCTCCGCGCCCGTCCACACGCCTTGGTGGAGGTAGAGCGGGGAATCGTTGCTGTTGACGGGCGTCCAGGAGTCGTTCGAGGGGTTGAAGCGCGCCCCCTCCTTGGCGAAGGAGCCGGTCGGCCCCCGGCCGCCCCAGACGAACACCTCCGCGCCCGTCCAGACGGCGACGTGCTCGGCCTTGGCGGGCGACCCCGTCGGCGAGGTCGGGGCCCATGTGTCGTTAGCGGGGTTGTAGCGCGCGCCAGTGTTGGTGGCCCCCGTCTGGCTTAAGTCGCGCAGGTCGCCGCCGTGGACGACCATCTCGGAGCCCGTCCAGACGGCCACGTGGCTGGAGCGCGGGGCCGGCGCGCCGGCCGTCGAGGTCGGCGTCCAGGTGTCGGTCGCGGGGTTGTAGCGGCCGCCCGTGTTGAGCGTGACGTTGTTACCCTCGAAGCCGCCCCAGACGACGACCTCCCTGCCCGTCCAGACCATCGAGAAGTTGTTGCGCTCAGAGGGCGCGTTGAGATTGTTGGGCTGGCGCCAAGTGCCGGTCTCGGGGTTGAAGAGCCCGCCCCTCGTGCCCAGGTCGTTGTTGATGCCGCCCCACGTGAAAATCTCCGTGCCCGTCCAGACAGCCCTGTGGCCCACGTGGCCGGGCAAGCTGGAGCGCGGGGTCAGCGTCCAGGTGTCGGACGAAGGATCGTAGACGTAGCTGGCCGAGGCGCCCAGGACGATCAGCTTCGAGCCGGTCCAGACCGTGAGGGCGTTGGAGGTGGCGGGGGCGCCGCTGAGCGAGGTCGGCGTCCAGGTGTCGGTCAGCGGGTTGTAGCGCCCGCCGGTGTTTGTGTAGTCATATCTGCAGGGGCCATCGCCGCCGCAGTTGACGCCGACGAGGCCGCCCCAGACGAGAAATTCCGTGCCCGTCCAGTGGGCCGCGTGCCCCGAACGCTGGCGGGGCGCGCCGACGGTGCTCATCGATGTCCAGGTGTCGGTCGCGGGGTTGTAGCGCGAGCCGGCGTTGGTGCGCCCGCCGTACTGGGTCGTGCCGCCCCAGATGACGACCTCGGCGCCCGTCCAGACGGCCGCGGAGCCGGTGCTGACGGGCAGCGCGGCCGTGGGCGACCACGTGTCGTCGGCCGCGGCGACGGCGACCTCGGCAAGCTGGAAGTCGAAAGCCTCTCCCGCTGCGGACTCGGCCGCGTACTGCCCGCTCTCGCCGTCCCACCACGAGTCGAAGGAGGCGTCCGCCGCGGGCTTCTCTGTCGCCTCGGTCGTGTCGGCCTTCGCGCCGGCGTCGAAGGAATTGCGGGCGAGCCTGTCGACGAGCGCGGGGCGCGCCAGCACCTCGGCGATGACGAACGGGTCGTCGCCGAGCGCGCGCCAGAGCTCTCGCAACATCTCGGGCTGCCGCGTCTCACGCGCCTGCCGCGTCAGCTCCGCCTGGAGCTGCTCGGCCGTGACCGGGCGCTGCCAGAGCCGCGCCAGCGCCTCGGACTTGCGCAGCGTGTCCTCGACCTTCGCGCGCGTCGCCTCCAGAGGCGCGGCCTCGTCGAGCGAGGGCTTGGGCGTCTTGTTCTCCGCCGGCCAGACGGTGCGCCGCCAGTAGACCTCTTCGACCGCGCGCTGATGCGCGACGCGCTCTTCGAGCGTGAGCGCGCGGGCCTGCGCGCGCGCGGCGTGCGAGGTGAAGGGTGCGAGGCCGGACGCGAGGCTGACGAGCGCCAGCAGTGCGAAGGCCGCGAAGGCGAGGGCGGCGGGACGAAGTCCGGCCGTCATTGTCCGCGAGCCGGACGGGCGATGCGAGGGGCGGGGCATAGGACTAATAACTCCGATGGAGAAAAACTGAGGTGAAGGCGAGTCTTTTGCGCCGCAGGCCACGAACCGTGCGCCAAACCCCGTCCTTGTTAATAAAAACAGCTCACCGCTGGAACAGTGCGCCGGGGAAGCGCAGAAATACATGACCGGCGCACGTCGCCGCGAGGCCCCCGCGTGGCGGGAAACCGGCAGTCCGGGGCGACGTAAGAAATGGGGAGCCGCTGCGAAGCGGAAAAAGAAAACCGGAGTGAGATGGCCCGCCCCCCGCGCCGGTTGCCTCGGATTCGTCCCCCTGACGAGGATTGTTAAGAAAAGACTCGCGGGCGGGGAGCCGGAGAGTCGAGAGTTGGTTAAGATGGCATTCGGTTCGAGCGAACGCCCGGGGTCCTTTTCGGCAACTCAATCTACCTTTACCGCGTTGCGCCCTGAAGACGGCTAGATATAACGCCGAGACGCGTGGACGCGGCTTCAAGTTGAAGCCGCGTCCACGCGTCTCGGCGTTAAAAGTCTTTCGGTTTAGAAGTGGAGTTCGAGCGTGAAGCTGCGAATCCGGCCGGTGTCCTGCTTGGCCCTGTCCTCGACCGTGAGCGCCCAGGTGCCCTTCGGGCTCTTGCCGATGAGCGGGAGGAGTCCCGGCGCCCTGACTGTGTCGTACGACTCCTTAAGGTTGTCCGTGCCTGCGCCCTGCCGGTTGTGCAGGATGGTGGGTGCCACGCCGAGGGCCGCGGGCGGGATGACGGTGACTATCAGGTCGCCGATGTAGGTGTGTTCGATGTCGACCGTCACCTTGAGGTTCGTGAGCTTCTTCGTGTCCGCGACCTCGACGGCGAGCTTCGACTTCTTCATGTCCTGGATGGGCACATCCTGCACCGCCGAGCGCACCGCGACGAGGGTCGGCTGCGCCGGCGCCGCCAGCTCGACCGCCTTCTTCGCGTTGACGCGGCCGTAGCCGTAGAACAGGCTGTGGCCGCTCGGGTCGTAGTTGCCGCCGGCAGTGTCTATCTTGTCGGCCGAGCGCTTCAGGATGTCCTTCACCTCGTCCCAGCGCAGGTTCGGGTTGCGCGAGAGCATGAGCGCCGCCACGCCGGCCACCCCCGGCGTCGCGCTCGATGTCCCGCCGAAGCTGTTGGTGTAGTTGCCGGCCGCGTCGCCCTGCGCCGTCGTGCCGAAGTTGTAACCCCGGCCGCCCGACCTGTCGGTCGTCCAGATGCCGGGCGTCAGCGACGGGTCGCCGTCGTCGCTCGGGAACGCGCACCAGTTGGCGGCGCCGAAGTCGCTGTAGGCGCTCTTCTTCCCCTTGTCGTTACAGGCGGCGACGGAGATGACCTTTGCGTAGCTCGCGTAGCCGTCGTTGTCCACGCTCTCGTTGCCGTTGCCGGCGGCCCAGAGGATGACGCAGCCCTTGCCGCTGCGCCCGTTGCGGACGGCCCAGTCGATGGCCGCCCTCGTGCTGTCGGGCAGCGGGACGACCTGGTTGTGGCGCGGGTCGCTGGGGTCCCACCAGCGTCCGTCGCGCGGCCCCCAACTACACGAGATGACGTCGGCGCCGTTCGAGGCCGCGTGGAAGAAGGCGTCGGCCTCGGCCTGCGAGCCGATGCCGGACATCAGGCGGATGGGCATCAGGCGCGCCTTCGGGGCGGCGCCAGACGCGCCGATGCGGCCGTCGCCGCAGGCGACGCCGGCGCAGGCCGTGCCGTGGTTCTCCTCCTCGCCCAGGATGGGGCGCGGGTCTTTGCGCTTCGGGTCGTTGGCGGGCACCGACGCGTTGAAGGGCGCGACTATCTTGCCCGAGGAGCGGAACTCCTCGTGGTCGATGTCGATGCCCGTGTCGATGATGGCGACGGTAATGCCCTCGCCCTGGGAAAGCCCCCACGCCGCCTCGACCGCCGCGTGCTGGTCGATGACGGTGCCGCCCACGCTCGTCCTCTTCAGGTGCCACTGCTGCGGGAACGCGCCGCGGCTCCTGACCTCGCGCACGAGCTCGGGGTGGCACAGCTCGACCGACGGCTCCTGAAAGAGCCGCTCTGAGATCGCAAAGATGTCGAGCCCCGTGCCCTCGGGAGCCTGGACGAAAAATGCGTTGCGGAGGTAGTCGATCTCCCTCTTGACGGTGAGGCCGTACTCCTTGATCGTCTTCCGACAACCGGTGGCAGACGCGTCGTCGTCGAACTTGACGAAGAAGTTCTCGGTGTAGAGCACGGGGGCGCCCGACTGCGGGTCGGTCAGGACGCGGCCGGCGAACTCTATCTCGGGCTCCTTCTTCAATGTCGCGCGCGCCTCGTCGCGCTGCCGGCGCGGGGAGCGCTCGCCACGCGCGCGTATCACCTCGACGCCTGCCTGCGAGAAGCGGGCCTCCAGATCGAAGTTGTCCAGAACTCTGAGCGCGGCGTCCGAGACGGGCGCGGACGCGAAGGTGCGTTCGACCATCAGCGGGTTGCGGTTGACCGTGCGGACGGCGACGAGGTCGTTGCTCTCCGCGAGTGAAAACCGCCTGCCGCCCTTGCCGCCGTAGCGTACTGTAAACATTGG
The DNA here is from genome assembly GCA_020200135.1 of Acidobacteriota bacterium. GTDB lineage: Bacteria > Acidobacteriota > Blastocatellia > Pyrinomonadales > Pyrinomonadaceae > QHXN01. Next base: position 25,405 of record JAIVJI010000013.1, read on the forward strand.
TTGGGCCTCCGGTGTGAAGTCTTTGGAAAGGGGTGCGGGCCGACGGGCGGCCCGCGCGCAGCGCCAATAAAGGCGGGAGTAAGGGACGGGGACGACTTACGGGCGCAGAGGATATAGCAAGAACTCTGTCGCGGCAAGGATTTCCGGGCGCACACGCGCCCCGCGAAACCCCCGCCGGGGTGGTGACATCCGACCCCCACGCGTGCTATCAAGAGGCATGAGACGCGAGAGCGACTTCGCCGATTTCCCCGAGAGGGTCAGCGCCGGCGCGGCGCGCGGGGGCGCACACTACGTGCGCGCCGAAGGCCACTACGCCGTCCACCAGGGGGAAGCGAAGCAGGACGCGGCCGACGCCGAGATGACTTTCGCGCCCGAAGGCATCGCCGTCTATCGGGGCGCGCCGCGCGAAGCGCGCGCGGGCAAGGCGCACGCGCACGAGGCGGCGCTCACGCCCGTCTACAGGCTGCACCCGGACGGCCCTCTGGCCGTCCCCACCGGAAAAATCTTTCTCCGCTTTAGAGAAGGCGTCGAGGCCGCGACGCGCCGCAAGGAGATAGAGCGCGCCGGCTACGAGGTTATCGAGATTCCGCCCTACTCGCAGTCGGGCGCCTGGGTGCGCTCCGCCTCCGGCGACGTGGCGCGGTCGCTCACAGACCTCGACGCGCTCGAAAAACTCGCGGACGTAGAGAACGTCGAGCCGCAGATGCTCGTCGAGCGCTCCCTCCGTTAAGGCCGAACGAATCTTCCCCGCGTCGGCTTAAAAATTCAGAAGACTTTACGAGCGCCTGAGCCGCGCCGCCTGCTCGCGGAGCAGGGCGAGCAGGCCGTCGATGTGGCGCCCCTCGGTGAGGACGTTGCCGACGGCGACGCGCGCGGCCACGCGCCCGCGCAAGGTGGTGTGTGTCAGGTAGGCTCGGCCGGTATCGTTGACGGCTTCGACCAGCGCGCGGTTGAGCTCGTCTGAGCGGGCGTCAGTCTCCGCCGCGTCCGAGCCGGGCCGGGGGAGCGCGCGAAAGCAGACGACCGCCATCTCCGGGGGGGCGGCCAGCTCAAAGCCTTCCAGCCCGGCGACGCCGCGCGCGAAGTGTCGCGCGAGCCGCAGGTGCTCGCGTATGCGCGACTCAAGCCCGGCGCGGCCGAAGGTCTTGAAGACCGCCCAGGCTTTGAGCGCGCGGAAGCGGCGGCCGAGCTGCACGCCGTAGTCCATGTAGTTGACCTCGCCGCGCTCGGCGTCGCCGCGCAGGTATTCGGGTACGAGCGAGAAGGTCTGTCGCAGGAGTTCGGGCCGGCGCGTGTAGAGCGCGCTGAAGTCGAGCGGGACGAAGAGCCACTTGTGCGGGTTGACGACGAGCGAGTCGGCCGCGCCGAGCGCGCGCGCGACCTGCGCGTGCTCCGCGAGCAGCGCCAGCGCGCCCCCGTAGGCCGCGTCGACGTGGAGCCAGACGCCGCGCGCGCGACAGAGGTCGCCTATCTCCTCGACGGGGTCTGAAGCCGCGGTCGAAGTCGTCCCCGCCGTGGCGACGACCGCCAGCGGCAACGCGCCCGCGCGCAGGTCTTCATCCAGCGCCGCGCGGAGCGCGTCAACGTCCATGCTGAAGCGCTCGTCGGTCGCCACACGCCGCACGTTCTCCTCGCCCAGCCCGAGCGTGACGGCCGCCTTCTCGACGGAGCTGTGCGCCTGCTCGGACGCGTAGACGCGGAGCACTGGCAGCTCCGCCCGACCCGCGAGCCCGCGCCGGCGGACTTCCAGCCCCAGCCCCTCTCGCGCCGCCGCCAGCGCGTGCAGCAGCGCGACCGAGGCCGTGTCGTAGACGACGCCCGTGAACGCTTCCGGCAGCCCGAGCGCGCGCCTCATCCATTCGAGGACGACGCCTTCGAGCTCGGTCGCGGCGGGCGAAGTGCGCCACGTCATCGCGCTCACGTTGAGCGCGGCCGCGAAAATCTCGCCGAGGACGCCGGGCGCCGTGGTGGTCGAGCCGAAGTAGCCGAGGAAGGAGGGGTGCCCCCAGTTGACGACGTGCGGGAGGATGACGCGGTCCAGCTCATCAAAAAGTTCCGAGAGGGGCGATGGCGACTCGGGCATCGAAGCCGGCAGGAGCGCGGCCACGTCGCCGGGCGCCGTGCTCGGCGAGACGGGCAGCCCCTCGATGCGCTCGCGGTAATCGGCGACCCAGTCGGCGGCGCGGTGGAGCGCCGCGCGAAACTCCTCCGTTGGCACGTCGCCGAGAGTGCCGTCAGACGCAACCTCTTCGCCGAGCTTGTCGTCCGGCTCTTTCACCTCGCACCCGCGCGCGACGCGGCCGCGCGACTCTCGGCGCGCCCGCCGGCCACCCACGCGCGCCCCGTCCCCTTCGACAAGAGCGCCGAGCCGAACGGGTAGCCGCCGTAACGCGCGCGCCAGTAGAAGGCCCAGTAGACGCTCACGGCGCGCTCCAGAACCCACAGCGGCGCGTAGAGCACAATCGAGGCGGGGAAGTATCTGTCGGCGCGGTCGCCAGAGCCCGCGCAGCGCGACGAGCACTGCGGCGAGCGAGACGCACGCACAGAAGGCGAG
>JAIVJI010000014.1 GCA_020200135.1 Acidobacteriota bacterium
GAGCCGCACCGTGTTCCTCTATCAGCGAGAACGCCGCGCGGGGCTTGGCGGCAGAGAAGTAGTAATAGGCGCAGTGAAGATTATACGCCTTCGTCACATGCAGGAAACATTGCGCCAACGCGACCGAAGGCGGCACGGCCTTACTTAGCTACGCGAACGCTAGCACAGCCGCGCGGCGGCCTTTCGGCGCCGCGTGGGCTGGCATTTAACAGGGTACGCAGCCATACGGGTCGTAGCAGCAGACGTTAAGAATCTCCTCTGTATAGTATGGCGAACTAGTGCCCTCCAGCGTGCCCCGCCCATTACAATAGATGTGCCCGGTGCCCACCACCTCTGAGTGTGCTGCGTCATTGTAGTAGGTTATTTCTTTCTCATACATGGCACACGAAGACCTAACGCCCCTTGACGGCACGAGTGCAATGCCGAGCATCAGGGCTACCAAAGTTGCGCCCAAAACAAACCTTCTCGTCACGCTAGTAGATAGCCGCATGGTGTCTCCTCCATTGGTGGTTTCGCAGGGCCGTTGCCTGTGCTCTGCAAATGTTGTGAACTGCGAGATGAGGACTACTGGGGCCGTGCGTCAAACTTCAGCCAATTCGGGGGATGGGCGCAAAGTACACCCGCTGCTGACTTACTGTCAAGCGTGGCTTTGCCTCACGAACCGAACGTGGGGCAGGATTGTGAGGCAGGAATTGGAATCGTGAGGCAAGCTGCCATCGTGAGGCAAAGCCCTGCGGCGGCGTGGCCATACACGCTCCTTTGGTTCCGGAAGGCGGAGGGGCGGCTGCGGGAGGCGCGCCTGGGGCGGGAGGTTCCGGCAAAGGGTTGGGGGCGGCTTTGACACTGCCGGGGCGCGTGAAGGGCGACGGTCGTCTACAATGTCCGGCGGAGGGAGGCCGAAGGGTGAAACGTTGATGCCGACGGACGAACAGGTGATTCTAGTTGACGAGCGCGACCGCGAGCTGGGCGTGGCGGGGAAGCTGCGTGCGCACAGGGAGGCCGAGGCGGCGCGGCGCCGTCTGCGCGAGGAGATGAGCCTCGACTGCGAGCTGCGCCGGGCGTTCGAGTTCGTCTACCGCGCGGAGCTTGACGGCGCGCTCGTCGAGCACGAGTACGACCACGTCTTCGTCGGCACGCACGACGCCGAGCCGGCACCCGACCCGGCGGAGGTCGAGGGGTGGCGCTGGGTGAGCATGGGCGAACTGCGCCGAGGGCTGAGCGAGGAGCCGGAGAGCTACAGCTACTGGCTGAAGGTCGCGGTCGAGGGCGAGCACTGGCGCCGGCTCGAAGCGCTCGCCGTCGGCCTCGTCTCGTCGCTCGGCAAGGGCGAGCCGGCGCAGGTCGGCGAGAACGAAAAGCTTGACCTCAAATGACGCCGCATGAAGTTCGACTACTCGCTCGACTATAAACGGACCGATTTCCGCAAGCACCCGGAGCTATACCGGGTCGGGCGCGGCGAGCAGGGCGTGCTCCTCGTCGAGCCGTACAAGGGCGAGCTGCTCCCGCACTGGCGCTTCCGGACGCCCGAGGTGGCGCGCGAGTCGGCGGCCAAAATCTACGCGCTGTACGAGGCGTACAGGGAGGCGGGCGACTTCGTCGGGATGGACATGGCGCGCAAGTACCTTCAGATGGGCTGGACGCGCTCGATGCGCTACGCCAACCATCGGACGGGGAAGAAGTACGTCGGTGCGGTGCCGCGGGACAAGAGGGGTCAGAGCGGCGCGCACGGCCGCCGGGTCGCGCCGAAGGCGTTCGACGCCGAGAAGCTGAGGAGCGCGAATATCTTCAGGGAGAGGCTCGACGCCGTGCTGTCCGACCCGGCCTACGTCTCGATGCGCGAGGAGCACCTGAGGCTCTACGAGTCGTCGGCTAGGCCGTGACTTCCCCGGCGGGCTGTTCGCGCGGCAGCTCGATGGTGAAGGTGGAGCCTTCGCCGGGCGTCGAGCGGACGCGCACCTCGCCGCCGTGCGCGCGCGCGAGGTGTTTGACGATGGCGAGGCCCAGCCCCGTCCCCCCCATATCGCGCGAGCGCGCGCGGTCGACGCGGTAGAAGCGCTCGAAGATGCGCGTGAGGTGTTCGGGAGGGATGCCGTCGCCCGTGTCCGAAATCTCTATCAGGTCGCGCGCGCCCTCCGTGTGCGCGACCGTGACCGTCCCGCCCCGCCGGTTAAACTTGATGGCGTTGTCCACCAGATTCAAAAGCAACTGTTCGAGCCGCCGCGGGTCGGCGCGGACGGACGCCCCGGCCGCCACTTCGTTGACCAGCCCGACGCCGCAGCTTTCGGCCTTCGCGGAGAGCGCCGCGAACGTCTCCTGAACCGCCGGGTGGAGGCGCACCTCGCGCGCGTCCACGCGCGCCCCGCCCGACTCGATGGACGAAAGCTCCATGATGTCTTCGATGAGGCCGCGCATACGCTCGGCGTTGCGGCGAATGATGGCGAGAAAGCCGCGCGCCGTCTCGGGGTCTTCGAGCGCGCCGTCTTCGAGCGTCTCGGCGAAGGTGATGACGGCCGTCAGCGGCGTGCGCAGCTCGTGGCTGACGTTCGAGAGAAACTCCTGGCGGACGATTTCGAGCCGTTCGAGCCTCGTGATATCGATGAAGACGCCGATGGCGCCGCGCACGTCGCTGCCGTAGATGGCCTCGCGCTCGCGAAGCGGGGCGACGTGCAGGTCGTAGACGCGGCGGTCGTCGGCGGCGCCGGTCTCGACCTTGACCTCGGCGCGCACGCCGCGCGCGACCGCGCCGGCGAAGGCGGAGTAGACGGTCGGGTTGCGGGTCAGGTCGCTCAGGCGGCGCGGGCTGAGCGCGTCGGTGCCGCCCGAGCGGAAGGTCGCGCGCGCGGGGTTGTTGAGCGCCACGACGCGCATCGCGCTGTCGATGACGACGACGCCCTCGCGCATGCTGTCCATCGTCGCCTTGAGCAGGGCGGCCGCGGGCACCTCGCCCGGCGCGGCCGACCTGTGCACGTCCGCCCCCTCTCCCTCCAGGTCGCCCACGGGGAAGCCCTCCGGTACATCGGGCGCGCCGTGCGCCGGCGGGTACAGACGCGCGGCGGCGGCGCCGACGGCGGCGGCCACGATGGCGACCCACGCGGCGTATTCGTCAGCCTTGTAGAGTGCGAACCACGCGGCCGAGAGGGCCGCGATGAATGCGAGCGCGAGTGCCAGGCGCAGGGGCATAAGTGGCGGGGGGATAGCTAAACCCTTTCCGAGCGACTTGTCCAATCGAGTTGGGGACGCCCGCGTCCGAGAAAAATAATAGCAAAAAGTAAACGGCCGATGGCCAATGTACAATGTGGGAATGTCGAAGGGCGGGACGGGTGCGGGCGACGAGTTGCGCGTCGGGCTGATCGGCTTCGGGCTGGCGGGCGCGGTGTTCCACGCGCCGCTCATCTCGGCGACGCCGGGGCTGCGGCTCGCGGCGGTCGTCACTTCAAACCCCGAACGCTCTGAGCAGGCGCGGCGTGAATACACGGGCGCCCTCGTCCTCGAAACGCCGGAGCAGCTCTGGGGGCTCGCGCGCGAGCTGGACCTCGTGGTCGTCGCCACGCCCAACCGCACGCACGCGCCGCTGGCGAGCGCGGCGCTCGACGCGGGGCTGGCCGTGGTCGTTGACAAGCCTCTCGCCGCGACGGCGGCCGAAGGGCGTGCGCTCGTCGGGGAGGCGCGTCGGCGGGGGCTTCTGCTGACCGTCTTCCAGAACCGACGTTGGGACGGCGACTTTCTGACGCTGCGGCATCTGCTTGAGCGCGGCGCGCTCGGGCGCGTGCTGCGCTTCGAGTCGCGCTACGAGCGCTGGAGGCCGCGGGCGAAACCCGGCTGGCGGCAGAGCGGCGAGCCCGAAGACGCGGGCGGTCTGCTCTACGACCTCGGCAGCCATCTCGTCGACCAGGCGCTACTGCTCTTCGGGCCCGCGCGGCGCGTCTACGCCGAACTCGGCCGCCCTTACCCCGGGGTCGAGACGGACAACGACACCTTCGTCGCGCTCGAACACGCGGCCGGCGTCCGCTCACACCTCTGGATGAGCACCGCCGCCGCGCAACCCGGCCCGCGCTTTCGCGCACTCGGGAGTGAAGGCGCATACACCAAGTTCGGGCTGGACGTTCAGGAGGAGGCGTTGAAGGCGGGAGGCCGCCCCGGCTCGCCGGGCTGGGGTGAGGAGCCGGAGAGTCTCTGGGGACTGTTCGGCGCGGGCGAAGACCTGCGCCCCTTGCGGACTGAGCCCGGCTGCCACCAGTGCTTCTATCGGGGTGTCGCGGCGGCTTTGCGCGAAGGCGTCCCGCCGCCGGTTGACCCGGCAGAGTCGGTCGCCGTGCTCGAAGTCATCGAGGCCGCGCGGCGCTCGCACGACAAGGGGCAGACCGTCGTCCTGTAGAGACATCTCCTGCAACGTAAGCGGCGGGGCGGTCGCGCCGTCGCCGACCAGGACGACGGTGGCGACGCTGTCGTCGATGACGCGGTCCTCGGTCGCGAAGCGTTGCAGGCAGCGGAACTCTTCGACCTTGAACGAGTCGAACATCCGTCGGTAGTTCTCGCCCGTCGCCTCCTTGCCCCGGAAGACGAGGTCGCGCGCGGGCGACTCCCAGACGATGTCGTCGGTGTACAGCTCGAGCGCCTTCTCGACCTCGTTAGCGGCCTCGCTGTGGAAGTGCGCCTCGACGGCTGCCAGGTTGGCGGCTATCAGTTGCTGAGTCATCTCACTCGTCACCTCCGATGTGTTACGGGCGCCCTTCTCGCCCCCTACACATGACGCGCATTGCGCGGGCAAAAAGGATCACCCGCCGAGCGCAGCCTTCAGCGCCTCGAACGTCGGCTCAAGCTCTTCGAAGCGCTCGGGGCGGTGGAGGAGTTCGGCGAGCGAGGCGGGGACTTCGACCGCGCGGCCGGCCAGCGGCTCGACGACCGACTCGAACTTCGCGGGGTGCGCGGTGCCGACGACGACCCAGTGCGGCGACTCGACGCGCGAGCGCGCGACGACGGCCGTCGCCGTGTGCGGGTCCCAGACCTCGGGCGGGCTCGCGGCGGCCGCGCCCCTGATGGTGTTTTCAATCTCAACGTCGGTGACGGAGAAGGCGCGGGCGATGCCCCGCAGCTCTTCAAAATCCGGGTGCAGGTCGAGGAGGCGTTCGGCGTTGGACGGGTTGCCCACGTCCATCGCGTTCGCCAGCGTGGCGACTGTCGGGCGCGCCGCCCAACGGCCGCTGCCGAAGAAGTCGGGGACGGCGCGGTTGGCGTTGGCGGCGAGCGCAAACTCGCGGACGGGCAGCCCCATCCGGCGCGCCCAGAAGGCGGCCACGGCGTTGCCGAGGTTCCCCGAAGGGACGACGAAGCCTGCGGCCGCGCGGCGCCGACGCAGGTACCACAGGCCCGCCGCGGCGTAGTAGACGGTCTGCGGCAGGAGCCGGCCGAGGTTGATGCTGTTGGCTGAGAGCAGGCCTTGAGCGTCGGCCCACGCGCGTTCGTTGAAGGCGGTCTTGACGACGCGCTGGCAGTCGTCAAAGTCGCCGCGCACGGCGAAGGCGCGGACGTTGGCGCCCCAGCAGGTCAACTGCCGCTGCTGGCGCGGCGAGACTTTGCCGAGCGGGAAGAGGATGACGACACGCGTGTCGGGGCGTCCGTCGAACGCCGCGGCGACGGCGCCGCCCGTGTCGCCCGAGGTGGCGACGAGGACGGTGCGCCTTCCGGGCAGACGCGTGACGCAGGCGGCGAGGAAGCGCGCGCCCACGTCCTTGAAGGCGGCGGTCGGCCCGTGGAAGAGTTCGAGCACGGCCGTCGTCTCGTCGAGGTAGCGCAAGGGGAGCGGGAAGTTGAAAGCCTCTCCGCAAATCTCGCCGAGGTGTGCCTCGAGCGGGTCGCCCTCGAAGAAGGGCGCGAGCAGCCGCACGCCGATGTCGAGCCACGACTCAAGCCCGTCGAAATCCTCCGCCGCGAACTCCGGAAAACTGTCCGGCACGTAGAGCCCGCCGTCCGGCGCGAGGCTGGTCAACATCGCCTCCGAGAGGCCGAGCGTCGGCTGACGCGAGCGTGTGCTGCGGAAACGCATCATTCCTCGTTCAAGACCCTGGCGCCGTGTTCGCTGACGGGTGAGACCCACGAGTCGGCTTCAGCCCCGCCGTGTTCCATAAAGGCGCGGAGCATCGAGTGGCGGACGCGCTCGGCCGCTTCGGGCGAGGCGACCCAGGCGAAGACGGTCGGGCCGGAGCCGGAGATGGAGGCGCCGAGCGCGCCCTCGGCGAGCGCGGCGGCCTTCACCTCGGCGAAGGCGGGGATGAGCGTTGCGCGCTGCGGCTCGACGACGTGGTCGCGGAGTGACTGGCGAATCAGTTCGAGGTCGTCTGTGTAACAGCCGGCGACGAAGCCGGCGAGGCTCGCGGTCTGTTTGACGAGGTCGGCGAGCGGGACTTCGGCGCGGAGCAGGCGGCGTGCGCCGCGCGTGTCCACGCGCAAGCGCGGGTGGACGAGCACGGTCAGAATCTCTCGGGGCACGGGGAGACGCACACAGCGGAACGGACTCAAAGAGGTGACGAGCGTGAGGCCGCCGAGCAGGCAGGGCGCGACGTTGTCGGGATGTATCGCGCCGCTTGCCGCCTGCTCGCCGAGCAGCGCGAAGGGCATCAAATCTTCGGCGGCGAGCGGGCGTTCGAGCAAGGCGTTCGCCGCGACGAGCGCCGCGACCGCGGAGGCCGCCGAGCCCCCGAGCCCCGAGCCGAGCGCGATGCCCTTGCTGATGGAAACTTCAAAGCCGAAGTCGAGCCTGCGTTCTTCGAGCAGGGCGGAGAGCCCGACGGTGGCCGTGTTGCGCGAAGGGTCGAGTGGTATCCCCGGGCCGAAGGGCGCGCCGGCGTCGTCTGTGATCTCAAGAATGGTGACGGAAGGCTCTTTGGCCCTCGTCACACGCACGCGGTCGCCTGCCGCTTCGACAGCGAATCCGAGGATGTCGAAGCCGACCGCGACGTTCGCCACGGTCGCGGGCGCGAACGCCGTCGCGCCCCTCAGACCCAGGCTCATTGCGGCGCCCCCAGGAAGGTCGCGAGGCGCAGCAGGTCTGAGAAGACGCCGGCGGCCGTCACCTCCGGGCCGGCGCCGGGGCCGCGCACAATCATCGGCTGCGCGTCGTAGCGCGCGGTGCGGAAGCTGACGACGTTGTCGCTCCCCTGGAGGTTGGCGAAGGCGTGCCCGGCGGGGAAGGGGCGCAGGCCGGCGGACGCGCGCCCGTCCTCGTCAATCGTGCCGACGTAGCGCAGCACCTCGCCCCGCTCGCGCGCCCCGCGCAGCATCTCGGACATCGCCGCGTCGTGGCGCGCGAGCCCGCCCATGAACTCCTCGGCGCTTACGGCCGCGCGCAGCTCTTGGGGGACGAGGCTCTCGACAGAGACATCTTCAAGCTCTATCTCGTGCCCCAGCTCGCGCGCGAGGATGATGAGCTTGCGCGCCACGTCTGTGCCCGAGAGGTCGTCGCGCGGGTCGGGCTCGGTGAAGCCGCGCGCGTGCGCGTCGCGGACGAGCTCGGAGAAGGCGCGCGAGCCGTCGAGCGAGTTGAAGATGAAGGAGAGCGTGCCCGAGAAGACGCCCTCGACCCGCCGCACCTCGTCGCCGGTCTCGACCAGGTCGCGCAGCGTGTGGATGATGGGGAGCCCGGCGCCGACGTTCGTCTCGTAAAGAAAGTATCGGCCGTGTCGTCGCGCCGCCTCCCGTAAAGAGCGGTAGCGCGCGGCCGGCCCGGAGTTGGCCTTCTTGTTCGGCGTGATGACGTGGAGCCCGCGCGCGAGCCAGCCCTCGTAGTGGGCGGGCATCTCGTCGCTCGCCGTCGCGTCGATGATGACGGCGTGCGGGAGGTGGCCGGCGTGTACGTGCTCGACGAAGCGTTCGAGGTCCGACTCGACGCCGTCCGAGGCAAGAGCGTCGCGCCAGTCGTCCAAACCGACCCCCCGCTCGTCGAGGAGCATCCGGCGGCTGCTCATCACGCCGCGCACGCGCAGGTCGATGCCTCGCCCCGCCCGGAGGCGTTCGAGCCGGCGGCCGAGCTGGTCGAGGAAGGTGCCGCCGATGAGCCCCGTGCCGACGACGCCGACCGAGACGGTCTGGCTCGAAAGGTAAAAGGCGGAGTGGACTGCGCGCAGAGCGCGCGTCGCCTCGCGCTGCTCGATGACGGCCGAGATGTTGCGCTCGGACGACCCCTGCGCGATGGCGCGGACGTTGACGCCCGCCTTGCCGAGCGCGCCGAAGAACTGGCCGGCGACGCCGACGCGCTCGATCATCCCCTCGCCGACCATCGCGAGGATGCAGCGGCCGTCCTCGACCTCGACCATCTGCACCTCGCCGCGGTGGCGCTCGGCGAAGAATGCTTCCTCGACCGTCAGGCGGGCGAGCTCACCCTGCGCCGACGGCACCGCGAAGCAGATGGAGTGCTCGGAGCTGGCCTGCGAGATCATGACGACCGAGACGCCCGCCGCGCCCAGAGCGCCGAAGAGCTTGTGCGCGACGCCGGGCACGCCGATCATCCCCGTGCCTTCGACGTTGACGAGCGACATGCCCTCGACCGTGGCGAAGCCCTTCACGGGCGGCCCAGTGCGCGGCGCGGCGGATATCCTCGTGCCCGGCGCGTCGGGGTTGAAGGTGTTCCGAATCCAGATGGGGATGCCGCGCGAGATGGCCGGCGCCATCGTGTTCGGGTGGACGACCTTCGCGCCGAAGTAGGCCAGCTCGGACGCCTCCTCGTAGGTCAGCTCGGGGACGACGAGCGCGTCGGGGACGCGGCGCGGGTCGGCGGAGAGGACGCCGTCAACGTCGGTCCAGATGGTGACCGACTCGGCGTCGAGCAGCGCCGCGAAGATGGAGGCGGAGAAGTCGCTGCCGTTGCGCCTGAGCGTCGTCGCCACGCCGTCGCGCGTCGAGGCGACGTAGCCGGTGACGACGACGATACGGGCGCCCGCCTCCTCGCGCCGCCACGCGTCGAGGCGCTTGCGCGAGAGTTCCCAATCGACGGCGACGCCGGGCCCGGCCGGCTCGACGGCGAGGACGCGGCGTGCGTCGAGCCAGTCGCTCGCGGCGCCGGTCGAGGCGAGGTGCGCCGCGAGGAATTGCGCCGACCAAAGCTCGCCGTAGCCCGAGACGAACTCGCGTATCCGCTCGGCGTCGAGCCGCGCGATCCAGACGCCGCGCAAGACCTCCTCTATCTCGTGGAAGTCCGAGTTGATGACTTCTTCGAGCGCGCGCCGCCGCTCGGCGCCGAGCCCGAGCGCGCCGACGGCCTCGAGGTGTCTCTCGCGGAGGGCTCTGAGTTTGGGGAGGTAGCCGTCGTCACGCCGCGCGGCCGAGGACACGACTTCGAGCAGCGCGTCGGTGACGCCACTCATGGCCGAGACGACGACGGCCGTGCGCGCGCCGTCGCGGCGCGCCGCCAGAAGAATTCCGGCCGCCGAACGGTAGCGCCCAGCGTCGGCCACGCTCGTGCCGCCGAATTTATGGACGATCCAGGTTGTGCTCATTCGCCTCTCGAAAAGGGCGCGGGAGTCTGAAGGTGATTGCGGGCGAGGGCGTGAGGATTATAGTCGCCGGGCCGGTTCGTCGTCACTCCGAGGCGCGCGCGGCGTCGTGGGCGACGCCTTTTTTTTCCGGCGCAGCTCCTGCTCGATAAGAAGGCTCATGCGCTCGTAGCGCGCCTCCCAGTCGTGGAGGGCCGCGACCTCGCGCCGGCGGGTGACGGACGACTCCTCGCCGCCCGTGAGCAGCGCGCGCTCGATGGAGGCGGCGAACTCCTTCGCGCGGTTCGGCGAGGTGATGATGACGCCGTGCTTGCCGTTGAAGTTGCTGACCTCGGGCAGGTTGGTCGAGACGACGGGCTTGCCCATCGCGAGATACTCGTTGATTTTGGTGGGGACGACGGTCGCCGTGTAGGTGTTGAAGAGGTAGGGCACGATGCCGACGTCGAAGCCGCGTATGTATTCGGCCAGCTCCTCGTGGGGCTTCTGGCCGGCGAGGTGGACGTTGGGCAGACGCTTCAGCTCGCCGGCAGAGGTTTGCAGCGGGCCGACGAGGACGAACGACCACTCGGGGCGCGCGCGAGCCATCGCGGTCAGCATCTCCACGTCGAAGAATTTGTGGATGCCGCCCACGTACCCGATGACGGGGCGCGGCAGGTCCTTCATGAGCGACGCGGCAGAGTTGTTCCCATTTGACGACGACGCGACCACATGAGCCGCCGGGCCGGGCGGGTGGCCGTTTCGCGAGAAGCGGTCGATGTTGACGCCGAAGGGGAAGACCTCGGCGTGCTTGCCCGTTCGCGAGCAGTGCTCGGCGAGGTGCGGCCCCTGCGCGAAGATGATGTCGCTCAGCTCGATTATTTCGCGCTCGCTCTGAAGAATGTCTTCGCGGTTCGGGGTCAGCTCGGCGAAGTCGGCGATGCAGTAGTAGACGACGACGCCCTCGGGGCCGCGGAGCATCCTGACGAACGAGGCGACGGTGTCGGTCGGCAGAAACGTCCAGACGACCGTGGGGTCGAAGTCGAGGTTGCGGACGACGCGCCGCAGCATCGGCAGCAAAAATCGGCGGTTGAGCTGGTGCCGGAGCCACGAGCCGAACGGCGGCATGATGAGCGGCGAGCAGACGTAAAGGTCGGGCGCGACCTGGCGGACGCCGCCGTCGAGCAGCGAGCCCGCCCAGTGTGAAAACCGCTGCGCCACGCGGCGGGCGTCGCGCAGTCCCGGCGCGCGGACGCCCATGTTCTCGACGTAGAGGACGCGGTTGCCGGCGCGCGCCAGACGCGTGGCAATCTCCTGGTGCCCCTGCCAGTTGAAATCCCACTCGATGCTTGAAATGAGAATGACGTCGCGACCGCTAAACATAAAAAGTTCTACCCGGGGAGCCCCCTGAAAACTCTACCCGAACATGCCTCATTTCTTTCCGGCCAGACCGCGACCGACGCTCTCATGATTGACCACCGGCTTCCGCGTGAGGCCGCGCAGCCGTTCAAACAATGCGGGCAACTTCAGGCGCGCCCCGAGCCGCGTCCGCGCCGCCTCGTGCAGAAGCAGGCGGAGCCTGTAGCCCGCCGCGCGCCGCGCGAGAGTGAAACTCTCCCGCCGCGTGAGCGCCGCGCGAAAGTCCTTGCGGAAGACTTGGTGGTCGTGCAGGTAAAGCTCGCGCGCCGACTCCGCGAACGGGCGGCCGTCGTAGACGTTCTGCCCGTCCACGCGCTTCCTCCAGCGCGGCGTCAGGCTGAAGGCCGCCCGGCACGGCTTGCCGAGCGCCATCTCAAGCAGCAGGTACCAGTCGTCCGCGATGCGCATCCGCTCGCCCCAGCCCGAGACGATGGAGGAGCGGCGGACGACGAGCGACGACGAGGGCGCGGGGCAGATTTCGAGAAACAGCTTTCTGACCTCGTCGGGGTTGAGCAAACACCAGTCGCCCTCGCGCCGCTTCCGGTAGGGCCGCCACTTGCCGTCGCGCAGCCACTCGCTGGGGAACGTCTCGGCGCCGCGCACCTTCGTCCAGTTGGCGAAGCAGAAGTCGAGCCCGAACGCTTCGAGACATTCGACGCCGCTCGCGAGAAAATCATCGTCCCACAGGTCGTCCGAGTCGAGCGAGGCGACGAACTCGCCGCGCGCGAGGCTCAGGCCGCGGTTGCGCGCCGCGCCCTGCCCGCGGTTCTCCTGATAGTGATACTCGACGCCCTCGAGGTCGGCCAGGCGCCGCGCCGTGTCGTCGCGCGAGCCGTCGTCGACGACGAGAATCTGCTTGTGCGGGTAGGTCTGCGCGCGCGCGCTCGCGACAGCCTCGACGACGGAGCCGGCGCGGTTGTACGTGGGAATGATGACGGACACCAGACCTTTTATCATCCGTCCCGCGACTCCCCCTCAAGACTTTCCACCGCCGGCCGGTCAACCGGGCGCCGGAGCGCGCCGCCACTGTTCCTTTTCGCCTCCGCGAGCTTGCCGGCCAACTCTTCCAGAGTGTCGGCGAACTCGCCGGCCGGGTCGGGCGGGACCAGCTCGCGTATGCGCGCGGCCGCCAGACGCCCCATCTCGCGCAGCTCGCCCCTGCGCGCCCAAGCCTCTACCAGCGCGGCGTCGAGCGAGTCCTCGGCCGGCGCGCACAGGAAACCCGTCACGCGGTCTTCGACGACCTCACTGCTTCCGCCGACGTTGGTGACGACCGCCGTGCGTCCGCACATCATCGCCTCGACGAGCGAGAGGGGAAGCCCTTCGGCGCGCGATGGCAGCACGAGCGCGTGGTGCGTCTTCCAGATGCCAGGCACGTCCGAGGTCTGCCCCTCGAACGAGACGCCGCGCACGCCGAGCCGCTCGGCCAGCCGCACGAGTCCTTCGTGGTTGACGCCGCGCCCGTAGAACGAGACGTGTAGCCCCCGCGTCCTCCACTTCTCGCGCGCCAGAACCCGCAGGAGTATGTCCTGCCCCTTGTCGAGCAGGAACAGACGCGCCACGCACGCGAGCCGGAGACACTTTTCCTCGCCGCCGGGCCAGGGCAGCGGCCCGTCGTGAGGCACGAGGTATGGGTTCCTCACCACCGAGGCGTTCGGCAGAGGTGCGCCGTTCTGGTCTTCGGTCAGACGCCGGTTGTGCTCCGAGACGAAGAAGCAGCGCTCCGCCCCTTCGTAGACCTGTAGCCTGTACTTGCGCGCCCTGTCCTGCGGCCAGAAGTGGTCGGTGGCTTTCTGACTTATCAGTGTGTAAGGTAGCCTGAGCCTGCGGCAGAGGTAGCCGAAGTGCAGCCCGTCGTAGTTGTCGCCCTGCGAGATGACCACGAGGTCGGGCCGCCGCCTCGTCAGGTGCGCGGCGACCTTCAAGAGATGCGAGCGCGTGACAACGGGCTGCGGGAGCGGGAGCCGTGGCAGGTTACGGACGCGGCAGGAGAGTGACTTCAGGCGGCGTACGGTCGGGTGCGACTCGTCGAGCGTCGTCTTGAAGGCCGAGACGCGGTGCCCGCGCCCGGCGAGCGCGGCCGCAGCGCCCGACCACAACTCCTCGCTCCCGCCCCAGGGCTCGGGGCAGGTGCTTATCAGGGTGAAGCTGAGAGGAGAGTTGGCGGGGAGTCCTCTTCTCATCCGGTGCGAGGTGCCGTCCTATCAGTGCGAAAAAAGTTGGGGATTCAAACTGTTGAATTCTAGTCTGATTCAAAATCCCCCGCCGTCACGTGGGCGGGGGGCCATGTTGCCGCGTGTAGTCCGGGCCGTGGATTGGTGGGAGTTCAAGCTCTCCCCCATCTTCGCCACCGTCTACGCGACCGCGCTGCTGTTGAACGTCTCGATAGCTTCACTGTGGCCGCTGCTCCTGCTCGCCCTCGCGGCGCTGGTGCCGGGCGCGGCCTACGTCAGCGTCATCAACGACCTCACCGACATGGAGGAGGACGCTGCCAGCGGCAAGTCGAACCGCCTGGTCGGGCGTTCGCGGGTGTTCGTCGCGGTCGTCCTGACTTGCTGCGTGCTGCCCGGCGTCGCGGTGGCCGTCTACTGGCGCGGCGACGCGCTGCTTCTTTCGCTCTACCTCGCGGCGTGGGCCGCCTTCACGCTCTACTCGGTGCCGCCCGTCAGGCTGAAGAAGCGCGGCGTGCTGGGTCTTCTGGCCGACGCCTCGGGGGCTCACCTGTTCCCGACACTGCTCGTGGTCGTACTCGTCTTCCGCTGGAGCGCCGTGGCGCCGGACTCGGCCTGGTTCGCAACCGTCGCGGTCTGGTCTTTGAGCCTGGGACTACGCGGCAACCTCTGGCACCAGCTCGGCGACCGTCAGCACGACGAGCGGGTCGGACTTCGTACTTTCGCCAGGCGTCATAAGATAACACTGCTCCAAAGGGTTGGCAATTTCGTCATTTTCCCGTCCGAAGCCGTGGCCTTCGCGGTCATGCTCCGGCTCGTGGGGAGCCGCGCGGCGGTCGTCGCGCTCGTCGTCTACCTGCTGCTGGAGTGGTCGCGCCGAATGATGTGGAGGACGGACGTGGTCGTCGTCGTGCCGAAGGAGAGGTCGAGCATCCTCATGCTCGAATACTACGAGGTCTTCTTCCCCGTGGCGCTCCTGTTGTCGTCCGCGACCCTTCACCGCTGGGACGCGCTCGTGCTCGTCGCGCACCTGCTCCTCTTTCCGGGGCGCGCGACGCGGGTCTTGAAAGACGTGCTCAAGCTCCTCAAACAGGCGGCCTTCATGTTCGTCGAGACGTTCCGGCGAAGCGGCTCTTAAGGTCGCGCAGGCTCGTCCCACAGGTAATCGGCGGCGTACGGCGCGTAGAGCGGGTCGCCCCTGAGCCGCGTCGCCTTTCCCACACACAGGCTCAGAATCTCTTCGGGGAAGTCGGCCGGCGTGATCTTTCTGCCGGGGCGGAGGCGCGCGAGGACGGAGACGAGGCGGCGCAGCCTGTTGTCGAGCGTCCGTCGGACGTACCAGCCGTAAAACCTCTCGCGCCGCGCCGGGCCGAGCCGCGCGGCGGCGGCCGAGACCGCGCGCGAGATGACCGGGTACCAGTAAAGCTCTTCCGGCGAGAGCGAGGGGTTCACGCGCCCGAGGTCTACGTCCGCGTGCGCCACGCCGAGCCGCCCTTCGAGGACGGCGAGAAACTTCGCCTGGTCGTCGCGCAGCAGCTCGTAGGGCAGGATCATCAAGTTCTCCGCGCCGAACGTCTCGGCGTAGAGCCCGACGAGGAAGTCGTAGTCGTAGTAGTGACGCGCGTCGTCGCGCAGGCGCTCGGCCAGCTCGCCGCACATCTCGGCGAGGTGCAGCCGCGCGCCCATGCGGACGGACTGCGAGTAGGCCGAGAGGATCATCCCGCGGAAGCCGCGCGTCATGATGAGGACGCGGCTTTCGGGGAAGAGGCTCTTGAGCAGAGAGCAGGCCGCACGCTGATTATCCTTCACACGCTCGTCGCGAAAGGCGCGCGCGCCGCCGAAGTCGAGGCGCACTTCGCCCGCCGCCACGTGCGGCGTGGACAGCCCCTCGAAGCTCGTCACGTAAAATTTGTAACCCCCTTCCGACGGCCGCGCCAGCTCGTAGACGTTGTAGAACCCGCCGAGGCCGCCGTGCGTGTAGCGGAACTCTGGGTGACACTCGAACCACGCCTGAAGGAACGTGGAGCCGGTCTTCGGGTAGCCGATGTGGAGAAGGTGTTGCGCCATAGGTGAGAGGGTCTTCGCTCCCCTCCGTCCGAATCAGGAGACGGCCGCGCGGTAGCGTAACAGCGCCTCGAGGCAGAAGCCCGTCGTCAGCTCCTCCGAGCCCCAGCCGTAATACTTCTTCGGCCCGCCGTAGTAGAGCGCGGCGCGCGGCCACTCGCCGCCCTCACGCTGCGCCCCGACCAGGAAGCCGACGGCGCGCTCAAGCCCCGCCGGCTCGCCCCCCCAACTGAGCAGCGCGCAGGCGGCCAGCGCGGTGTCAAGACAGTTGTCGCCAATCGAGCCGTCGGGGCGCGCCGCCGCGACGATTCTCCCGACCGCCTCGTCACGCATCGGGGCGAGCGCCGAGACGCCCGCCCCGAAGTTGCGCGAGACGACGTACTGGAACGTGAACGGGTTCAGGTGCCACTTGTCGCAGCAGCCCTCTTCGCCGCGCCGGAAGACTTCCATGAGGTAGTCGACGACGGCGCGTGTCCCCGTCCCGCCGCCGACGTAGAAGAGGACGTTGGCGTTGACGACGCAGTCGACGTCATTCCGCTCCGACTCGTTGAGCTTCCAGAAGTAGTACGACTTGACGGGGTTGAGCCACTGTCGCAGCACGACGCGCCAGTAGGTGGCGACGGCCGGCATGGGCCAGCGCGGCGTCATCCAGGTGTAGAAGAGCCCGCCGGCGTTGCGGTTGGCGAAGACCAGCCGCTCGTTTGCCGGGAAGGCCACGCCCAGCCGGCGCAGCACGAGCGAGACGCAGGCCACGTCGTCGAGGTCGGGCGGGATGATCGAGTGATACTGATGCCCCTTCGTCCAGTAGCGCCAGAGCCCCGGCCCCTCCATCTCGGCGAGGAAGAAGCGCGCGCACTCCTCAAGGATCCCGCCCGCCTCGGTCTCTCTGGCGAAGCCGAGCGAGTAGGAGATGAGAGCGGTGGGGAAGGGCGAGCTGTCCTCGACGCAGTCTTTCTCCATCGTGTTGTCGGTGGACATGTAGCAACGAAACTCGCCCGTGGGGAGTTGTTCGCGCCGCAGGAAGTCGAGCCCGCGCCGGATGCCTTCGTCCAGACCGTCTGTCTTCATCCGCCTCAGTCCCACAACACTTCGAGCACCGTCAACTGGTTCACCATCGTCCGCGTGTTCTTGAGCGCCGTCGGGTCTTCGGCAACGTCGAATGGCTGCGGCGTGTCTCGCCACCCGAGCAGCGCGAGCGGCTGGAAGGTGTCGGGGTCGATGACGGCTGCCTTCAGCCAGTAAGAGCCGGCCGCGAGCGGCAGGCGCGGGATACGGCAGCGCAGCTCGCCCGCGCCCGCGGCCAGTCGGCGCGGGGTCGTGTCGAGCCCGCCGGTGACGCAGACCCACTGGTCGCCCGTCCAGATGCTAAAGCCCCAGAGCGCGTCGGTGCCGCGGAGCGCGCGGTACCTGAGCGTGACGCGCACCTCTTCGCCCGTGCGCAGCTCGCCGCCGCCCGTCGCCTCGGCCGCGACCGACTCGACCGCGACGGGGTGGTCTTCGTCGAGGACGACGGCGCGCCGTTCCACATTCGCGCCGTCGCCGCTCTCGCCGCGCAGCTGCGTCCCGAAGTGGCTGTCGAGACATTCGACGGCAGTCCCGTCGAACGCGAGCCGGCCGCCTTCGAGCAGGATGCCGCGCCGGCAGATTGACTGGACGTGGTAGGGGCTGTGCGAGACGAAGACGAGCGTGCCGCCCTCGTCGAGATATTTGCGCATGTGGTTGAAGCACTTCCGCTGATAGGCGAGGTCGCCCACCGCGAGCACTTCGTCCACGAGCAGCAGGTCGGGCCGGAGGTGCGCGGCCACCGCGTAGGAGAGTCGCGCCTGCATCCCCGAGCTGTAGAACTGGACGGGAGTGTCCATGAACTCTTCGAGACCCGCGAAGTCCGCGACCGCGCCAATCAGGTCGTCCGCACCCGCGCGCGGGAGCCCGAGGAGTGCGGCGCCCACGCGCACGTTCTCGCGTCCCGTGAGCACGGGGTTGAAGCCCGTCCCAAGCTCAATCATCGCGCCGACGCGTCCCGCGACGCGGACGCGCCCGGCGTCGGGCTTGATGAGCCCGTAGAGGATTTTGAGCAGCGTCGACTTGCCCGCGCCGTTCGCGCCGACGACCGCGAGCGACTCGCCCGCGCATAGCTCGAACGAAACGTCGCGGAGCGCCCAGAACTCGCCACGACGGAGCGAGCCGGCGCGCGCAGACCCGCCGCCCAGCGTCAGCTCGCGCGCCACGTCGCCGAGTCCGTACCAAAGCGAGCGGCCAAGGTCACGGCAGTACTTCTTCGACAGGTTCGAGACGGAGAGCACCGCCGCTTCGCGCGTCAAGTTTGAATCTCCAGACGCTCAGTGTCGTTGGCGAAGCCGACGAAGCCCAACGCGTCGAGCGGACGCGCGGCGCGGAAATCGGGTGCGAGCCGCAGCAGCGCGCGCAGGGCGGCCGCCGCCTCAAGTCGCGCGAGCGAGGCGCCGACGCACCTGTGAATGCCCCCGCCGAAGGAGAGCTGCCGGTTCGGCGTGCGTTCGAGGATGAGCGCGTCGGGGTGCTCGAAGCGCGCGGGGTCGCGGTTGGCCGAGGCGACACAGAGCTTGACGGCGCCGCCCGCAGGAATCTTCACCCCGGCCAGCTCCGACTCGACGGCGGCGACGCGCGAGAGCAAATGCTCGGGCGGGTGCAGACGTATCGCCTCTTCGACGAAGGCCGGGACGAGGGACGGGTCTGACGTCACCCTCCGACGCGCGTCCGGGTTCTTCAGCAGCAACAGCACCGACGAAGCGATGGCGCGACGAGTCGTCGTCGTGCCCGCGACCCAGAGGAGCCGGAACAGACTCAACGCCTGTGTGTGTTCGAGCCCGGTGGACAGGAGCCGTTTGCAGACAGGCAGGCCCGCGGCGACCGTTACGACCGACGAGTCGATGGCCGCTAACTGTTGTTCGATACTCGCGCCCGCGAGACGCGGGGCGCGGATGGTTGCGAGCAAGCCCTCGTCAAGCCCGACGAGGTGCGCGATGACCTCTTCGACCAGAGGCGAGGCGTAGTCGCGCAGCACATCGAATTCGCGGCCCGCGAGCAGCGGTTGGAGAAGCCGCTCCGCCGCACTCTCGGCGAACGCGGCCTCGGCCTCAAGCGCCTGCGTCGAAAAGAGCGGCGCGACAACGCGGCGCGCCGCAGTGTGCGCGGGCGGGTCGGCGCCGAGGAGCACGTCGTCAACCTGCGTGTAGTCCGCCACGCGGTTCGAGAAGACTTCGGGGCGCATCAACGCCGCGTGAACTTCGTCAAAACCCACGACGAGCCAGAAGCCGTGGCGCGGCAGGAAGTGAACCGCTCCGCGCAGCCGAAGGTTCTCGTAGTGCGGGAAGGGGTCGCTGACGACCTCGGGCGCAGAGAGGTCGAGCGTCTCGGCGTCCAATCGGCGCGGGCCCGACAGTTTCCGGCGGAGACGCGAGGCGAGACGCCACGCCCTCGCGGCGAAGGGTAACGAACTCAGGACGGTTATGCGCGGGCGTCTCATCCGAGGCGGGCGATGACGTGCGGTCGCGCGAGACGCTGCAGGAGCCACGCGGCCAGAAGTACGGGGAGCGTCAGCGCCAGGACGAGCACGAACTCGCGCGCGGCCGTCGTCCCCCCCGTCGTGAGCCACCCGCGCGTCGCTTCGAGGAGCGGCGCCACTGGGTTGAGCTTTGCGAGCAGCGCCGCCCGACCTGACGACGGCCACGGGTAGATGACCGGCGTGAGAAAGAACCAGAAGCCGACCGCGAGCGCGAGCCCGCGCGGCACGTCCTGATAGAGCAGCCCGAAGGGCGTGAGCATCAGCCCGAGGGCGAAGCCGAGCAGGAGCAGCGCCGCCACGCCGAAGGGCGCGAGCGCGAGCGCCGTCGGCGTCAAATTTAGTTCCGACCTGAACCAGAGGAGCACGGGCAGCAGCACCAGAAGTCGAACGGCGAGGTTGAACAGAACCTCGATCAGCCCCGCGAGCAGGAGCGCCTCGTGCGGCACGCGGCTCTTGGTCAGGATGGCGCGCGCGTTCGAGAGCTGTTGCAGCGGCGAGTTGATCGCGTCGGCGAAGACCTGCCAGAGCATCGTCCCGGTCAGCACGTAGACCGTGTACGGCGTCTCGGTCGGCCCGACTTTGAGAACCCTCGCCGAGTTGAGAGAGACCCAGATGACCGTCGTCGCCAGCGGCGGCGCCAGCAGCCAGAAGTAGCCGAGCCAGCTCCGACGGTAGTTGGCGCGCAGCGAGTGCAGGAACAGGCGCCAGGCGAGCCCCGGCGACACGCGCAGGTCGGCCCAGGTGTCGGCGACGAAGCGCGCGGGGGAGCGCAACTGTGATTCCGCCGAATAAATGACCTCTTCCATCGACGCGACCCGCGCTCCTTCTTTCATAGAGTCGTGAGATTCTAGAAGAAAAAGAGGGGGCCGCCAAATCGGCGTCGACTAGAATGGGAGGGTTTACGAGAAATCGCGAGCGGGAGGGATTGATGAAGCTGGCCATCTTCGACATCGACGGCACGCTGACCGAGACGAACGAGGTCGATTCGGTCTGCTTCGTGCGGGGCATGTCCGACGCGCACGCCGTGGGCGGGATGAATACGAACTGGGGCGATTACGCCCACACGACCGACTCGTACATCACGCGCGAGGTCTTGCGCGACCACCTCGGGCGCACGCCCGACGAAGCCGAGCTGTCGAAGTTCAAGAGTCGCTTCGTGAGTCTCCTTGAAGAGAGCCGGTCGGCTGACGCCAGGCTCTTCGGCCAGGTGTCCGGGGCTTCGGCGGCGCTCGCACGCCTGAAGGGCGAGCCGGGCTGGACCGTCGCGATCGCCACGGGGTGCTGGCGCGGGTCGGGGCTGTTGAAACTCTCGGCGGCGGGGCTGGAGACATCCGACGTGCCGGCCGCGTTCGCCGAGGACGGCGTGTCGAGGGAGGAGATTCTGTTGACGGCGCTGTCGCGTGCGCGTGAGTGTTACGGCCGTGAGAGCTTCGAAGCGGTCGTCAGTCTGGGCGACGGACTCTGGGACGTGAGCGCCGCCCGCAACCTCGGCTTCTCGTTCGTGGGCGTCGGCCGCGGCGCGCGCGCTTCAATGCTGCGCGAGGCCGGAGCGAGCCACGTCATCGAGGACTTCAACGATTACGAGCGCCTGCTCCGCTGTCTGTCCGAGGCGAAAGTCCCCGCCGCGCGCGTCAACATTCCGCCGCCGGCACACGAAACTTAATTCAACAGAAAGGGTGCTTGACTCGGGTTACAGTTTGAGGCGAGAGAAAAAGGGGGGGCCGACCGCCGGCCGCAGCCCACCCTTACTGTCAGTCGAGACCTGACGCACAGAACTCAGGCACACCTGCCCGCCTGCGCCCAGACGTTCGTAAGATTCGCGCCGCTCAGCCTCCGCGCGAAGTCGCAGAGCTGGGCCAGCTCGAGTGCGTAGACGCGCTTCAAGAATCTCGACGCCAGGAACCGCTCGACCGCGCCGGCCAGCCCCCGACGCGAGGTCAGCTCAGTCCGGAAGGTAACGCGCGCGCTCTTGCCCACAGGCTCGACGACAAAGGTCGTCACCGGCCCGCCCTCTTCGAGCGCCGTCTCGACCAGCACGCGACCGGGCTCGGGCTCTGTGACGGCGGCGCGCGTCTCTCGCGTCTTGCCGAACGCACGCATCCCGAAGCGAATGACCGTGCCGTCGCCGACCCCGCCGCGCTCGACCGAGAGCGAGGTGAAGTACCTGCGCGGCAGGATGTGCGGGTGGCCGTCGCGGTAGTCCGCCAGAATCGCGTAGACTGTCTCGGCCGGGACCTCCGCGAGCGCCGACGCCGTGACCGTGTAAACTTTTCGCATCAGAGCCTCCGTGTGGCACCGCCCACACCCTCTAACGCGAGAAACACGGCCGCGCGGGATCACGCTGCGGCCGCGAAAAACTCGAAGCGACTGACATCGAAGGGACGGACGGCGATGACGGACGAACAACTGCTGAAAGAGCTGGGGGAGGCGACGCGCGGCCTCACGTACATGAGCGAGTCGGACTACCCGTTCGAGGTTTTCGACTGGGGCAGGGAAGAGCCGACGCCGGAGTTCCTGCGCGGGCTGGGCGGACAGCCCGCCGACGCCCCGGTCGAGACGCGCACCGCCGCACAGTTCTTCCGCGCCGCCACGTCCGAGCCCGACTGGAAGGGGCCGGAAGAGCTGGCCGTCGCGCGGAGGTTTCAGGCGCTCGTGCGTTTGCTCGAAGCGAACCTGTCCGAATTGACAGTCTTCCGCGTCGGCGAAATAAACATGCCCGTCTACGTCGCCGGCCGCTCCGCCTCGGGCTCGTGGCTCGGCGTCTCCACGCGCGCCGTCGAGACGTAAAGTCAGCCCGCCGCGCGGAGCACGAAGAGGGTACGGCGGACGGGGTGCGCGAAGTTGCGCCAGCGGGAAAGCGTGCGCTCGGAGACGACCTCGAAGCCGGCCGACTCGAAGAGAGCGCGCCACTCGGGCTCGCGCCTGAAGCGGCACGGGCCGGTGCGCGCGCGCCACGAGCGGTCGTGCGCGGCGCACACCGCGCGATCCCAGCCGGTCGCCGGCACGTCCTCGTAAACGACCGCCAGCCCGCCGGTTTGCAGCACACGCCTCACCTCGCCGAGGAACGCGCTCTGATCCTGCGCGTGGTGCAACACGTAGCAGAGCAGCACCGCGTCGAACGCGCCGGCCTCCGCCGGGAAGCTCGCGCCGTCGAAAGAGACGTAGTCGATGGGCGCGTCCGCATGCCTGCGCACGTCGATTCCAGTGACGCGCGCGCCGTGGACGCCCGCGAGGTGGTGCGCGATGTAACCGCTGCCGCAACCCACGTCGAGCACGCGCGAGCCGCGCGGCAGGACGCGCGCGATCTCCAGCGCCATGTCGTAGGAGCGGCCGACCAGCCGCCGCCTGCGCTCTCGCCGCCAGCGCCGCTGGACGCCGCCGGCAAAGCCCTCGACCGCGTAGACCAGCGGGTTCATCAAAACCTGCGCGTACGCGAGCAGCACGCGCTCCGGCCGGAGCCAGTCGGCGAGTCCGTAGGCTCGCGCGTCGCGGTTCGGATATGAAGATGCTTCTGACATAGTTCGCTCCCGATGGCCGACACTTGACCCGCAGTTCGTCAGTGCAAGCCGCGGGCCGTGGCGCGGCACGTCCTGTTTGCGCGAACTATCGCGGCCTTTGTGGTTGGCAAGCGCGGGCGCGAGGCGACAATTGAAAAAGCCGCCGCCGACGCTTGAAAGAAGTTTGCTGCGGACAGACAATGCCTCCCCATATGACTGACGACAAACGGGGCGGCGAACGGACGCGGCGCGGATTCATCAAGGCCGCCGGGCTTGGCGTGGCGGGCGCCGCGTTGACGCGCAACTCTGAAGCATTGGCGCAGAGGAGAGGGGCCCGGCGCGAGATGATCCTCTACGTCGGGACTTACACGACGGGCGCGAGCGAGGGAATTTATATCTACCGGCTCAACCTCTTGGACGGCTCGCTCAAACGCGAGTGGGCGATAGCCGGCATCAGAGACCCTTCTTACCTCACGCTCGAACCGGGCGGGCGCTTTCTTTACGCGGTCAACGAGGTCGAGAACTTTGGCGGCGCGAAGAGCGGCGCGGTCAGCGCGTTCGCCGTCGAACGGAAGACGGGCATACTGCGATTCCTGAATCAACAGGCGTCGAAAGGCGGCGCGCCGTGCTACGTGACGACCACGGAGTCCGGCCGCTTCGTGCTCGTGGCGAACTACTCGGGCGGCAACGTCGCGGTCCTCCCCGTGCTGCCGGACGGGAGCCTCGGCGAGGCCGTGGACGTGGAGCAGGGCGCTGGCACAGGCCCGAACCGCGAGCGGCAGGAGGCTCCGCACGCGCACTGCGTCCTGCTGGACCGCGCGAACAAATACGCCTACTCGTGCGACCTCGGCACGGACAAGGTCATGGTCTACCGCTTCGACGCGCGCGGCGGGAGCCTGAGCCCGAACGCGCCGCCGTCCTTCTCGACGAAGCCGGGCGCGGGGCCGCGCCACCTCGCCTTTCACCCGAGGGGGCGCTTCGTCTACGTCCTGAACGAGCTCGACTCGAGCGTCACGGCGCTTGCGCACGGCGCGGCGCGCGGGTCGCTGCGCGAGTTGCAGACGTTGGGCACGCTGCCCACCGGCTTCTCCGGCGCGAACACAGGCGCCGACATACACCTCACGCCCGACGGCAGATTTCTCTACTGCTCGAACCGCGGGCACGACAGCATCGCCGGCTTTTGGGTCGACCCTCGGACGGGCTGGCTGCGGCCCGCCGGGCACACGCCGACCGGCGGCAGGACGCCGCGCAACTTCGTCATCGACCCGTCGGGGCGTCTCCTCCTCGTGGCCAACCAGAAGTCCGACAACATCGTCACCTTCCGCCTCGACCGGCGTACGGGCGCGCTCAGCCACACGGATCAGACGGCGAGTGTGCCTTCGCCCGTCTGCCTGAAACTGACCACGCCCCTCGCCTGAAGGCTTTAATTCCAACCCGCACGCAGTTACGTCCAACGTTTTGGAGGCGTCCGTCGCATTCCCGAAAACGCGCACACGCGCGCATGTACCGTCTCGTCCCAACCTCCCGGTATCTCGAACCGTAGTTCGCGCAGGTCGTCACATTAGCTGAACGGCTTCAAGGCTACTCCCGTAAAGCGCGTGTGACTGCGGCGCCCTACAACACGCTCGGGATGCGCCGCCCGACGAGCCCGGAACATATCGAAAGGATTTGAATGATGAAGAAGATTACGACCCACGTCGCCACCGCCCTCCTCCTTTGCGTCATCGCCGTCTCCCCCGTCTTCGCTAAGGTGAAGAGCCGCACCATCACCGTGGGGCAGGACTTCGCCGTCGGCGGGACTGTCGTCAAGGCCGGCACCTACCGCTTCAACTTCGACGACCAGAAGAACGAGCTGACCGTCACCGACCGCAAGACCAAAGAGGTCCTCGCGCGCTCCGAGGCGCGTGTCGAGACGCGCAAGGCCGGCCCTTTGACCATGCACCTCGAGCTGGTCGAGTCCGGCAGCTCGAAGACGCTCGCCAGCATCGCCTTCTCCGGCGAGAAGCAGTCCTACGTCCTGGCCGGCAGCACCGCCGCCCGTTAGCTTTCAAACGAGAGGTTCTACGCCCTCCGTCCGGCACAGGTGAACGCCGAGCAGCGGGGGCGGGGGGGGCGCGCGTGGGAACGTCTGCGTCACCTCGTAGACGCCGCCCCCCACCCCCTTCGCCCACTGCCGCTGCTGCCAGAAAAGCGAGCAGTAAGAGTGTGCGCGAGGCGAAGTGCCGGGTGGCACGCGCGTTTCGGGTGCGGAAGTAGGAGGGCATTGCGTCGGCTCCTTGAAAGGGATGATTCGGGTCGGCACGCGAGTATAAGGGAGCGCGCGCCGACCCGCCACGGCCTCGTGTGCTTCGACTCATTGTCCCCGCCGTCGGCGCTTCGAGCGGCAGTTGGCGGCGCCGCACTTGCAGACCTCGGGGTGGTAGGGGTCGCGGTAGTTAATGGTCAGCTCCTCGCCGGGCCGGATGTCGCGCCGGGCGAAGATGGCCACCTTCTGGCCTGGCACGACCCGCATGAAGGCGTTCGGGTCGCAGGAGTGGTTGATGTAGGCCGTCTCGTTCCCGCCGACGGCGCCGTCGACGGCGGTGTTCTCGTCGATGCGGATTATCTTTATTGCAACCTCCTGCTGCCGGCGCAGCCGCGCCTCTATCTTCCGGCTGCCCTTGACGAGCTCGCCCGCGTAGGTGGCTATCTTCTTCCGCGCGGTAAAGTGCGCGAGGGCGAAACAACCCTTTCCGTAGATGCCGCTCTTCTTCACCGTGAGCTGGGCCGACACAGATACTCCCTCCCTTTATCGTCGAACGGACTTTGCTGAGAGCTTGCGCGAGGCGCGTATTATAAACTTTATCCCCGCCCGAACGGCTGTTTTGAAGACCCATGTTTAGCGCCGTAGTGGCGGCGGCTACAGCACCGTCTGGTCGCATGCCGTGATGGCTTTGACATCACGCCGGATAAGCGGTTTTACAAATAAACGGGGGTGCGCTGGACAGTGGGCCGACGTTTCGTGTATTGTGTTTCTCAACCGGGACGCGGGTGAATCTCGCGTCTCAGTGGTTTGCTGGGGTGAGGACAGTGAGCCACATAGAACAGGCGCGAGGCCCCCAAGGCTGACGCGCCTGTTC
This sequence comes from Acidobacteriota bacterium, assembly GCA_020200135.1. GTDB lineage: Bacteria > Acidobacteriota > Blastocatellia > Pyrinomonadales > Pyrinomonadaceae > QHXN01. The sequence continues at coordinate 25,276 of JAIVJI010000014.1, forward strand.
GCTTTTTGGGCCTTACATAGAGACAGGCGCACCGGCCCCGGCAGGTGACGGCGCGCGCCGCTTCCGAGCTTCTGGGTGATGGACAAGGACGACGAGAGGGCGATTGCGTCGGTCTGGAAGCTCGGCGGGCTTACGCGGCGGGAGTTGGCGCGCCGCGTCTGGACAGACATGTACGAGGGCGACCTGCTCACGCGCTCCGCCGCGCTCTCCTACTACTTCCTGCTCGCGCTCTTTCCCCTGCTGATCTTTCTGACGGCCATGCTCGGCCACTTCGCTGAGGCGGGGACTGAGCTTCGCGTGAACATGCTCAACTACCTCGCGAGCATCGCCCCGCGCTCTGCCTCGCAGCTCGTCCGCGCCACGGTCCAGGAGATTACAGAGGGCGCGGACGGCGGCAAGCTCTCCTTCGGGCTGTTGGCGGCGTTGTGGTTCGCGTCGTTCGGGATGGCGGCGGTCGGCGACACGCTCAACTCGGCCTACGGGGTGAGGGAGACGCGACCCTTCTGGCGCGTGCGGCTGATTTCGCTCGGGCTGACGGCGGCGCTGGCGGCGCTCATCATCTCGGCGCTGGCGCTGGTGCTCTACGGCGGCGAGATTGGCGAGGTGCTGGCCGGGCGCTACGATCTGGGCGCGGCCTTCGTCTCCACCTGGGGCGTAATCCAGTGGGCCATCGTGCTCGCGTTCGTGCTCTTCGCCCTCGCGCTCATCTACTACTACGCCCCCGACCTGCGCGACCAGCATTGGTACTGGATCACGCCGGGGTCGCTCGTCGGCGTCGCGCTCTGGCTCGCCGTCTCGTTCGGCTTCCGCCTCTACCTTGACTACTTCGACCGCTACAGCGTCACCTACGGCTCGCTCGGGGCGGTGATAGTCCTGCTGCTGTGGTTCTACCTGACGGGCGCGGCCATCCTGGTCGGGGGCAAGGTAAACGCCGTCATCGAGCACGCGGCCGCGCGCATGGGAACGCCCGAGGCCAAGCTTCCCGGAGAGAAGAGTCCCACCTGAAGAGGTCGCGCGGCGTCACGGAACAGGGGGCCGATGCCTTATGTGCGCCCCCACACATTGGAGCCGGCCAACCGCCCCCATAGTCGCGTGCGCGTTTGCGGAAAATTCTGTTATACTCCCCGCGCTGAACGGCTCACCCCGGCAACGGGAAAGGGTTTCCCCCGACTCTCCCGGCGTCTTTGTTGTTCGTATTCCCGGCGTTTATGCCAAGTGTCCACTAAGTTATTTGTCGTAAGGCAGCAGGCAGGAAGAAGGCCCCTTGAAGATTCTACTCTACAACCCTGACAACGGCGTGACGCGTAACTTCATGCCGCACCTCTGGATGTTCCTCCTCCAGTCAATCACCCCGCCCGGCCACGAGGTCATCCTCATCGACGGCAACGCGCGCGCGATGGACGACGAGGAGATCGTCCGGTACGCGCGCGAGCAGGGCGTCGGGCTGGTCGGCATCGGCGCGATGACGCGCATGATCGCCAAGGCCTACCGCGTCGCCGACGCGCTGCGCGCCGCCGGGGTCAAGGTCGTGATGGGCGGGCCGCACGTCACCGAGTGCCCGGACGAGGCGCTGGGGCGCGACGGCGGGCCGCGCCACGCCGACGCCGTCGCGCTGGGCGAGGCCGACGAGACCTGGCCGCTCATCGTCGAGGACGCCGCGCGGGGCGAGCTGAAGGACGTTTACCAGCCCGAGCGTGACGCCAAGGGCAACGACCTCAAGCCGAGCCTCCAGCCCTACCCGCACATCCCCTGGGAGACGCTCGAACTCGAACAGTTCAGCCTCGTGCCGAGCGTCGCGCGCCCGCTGCTGAGCCGGCTGGGCGGCGGGTGGGGGAGCTTCTACGTCGTCCCCATCGAGACGGGGCGCGGCTGCCCCTACGGGTGCGAGTTCTGCACGGTGACCGGCTTTTTCGGCGACTCGATTCGCTTCCGCACCAACGAGTCTGTCGTCGAGGAGCTGCTGCGTCTGAAGGAGCGCGCGCGGCGAGAGCGCGGGCAGATAGCGGTCTTCTTCATCGACGACAACCTGGCCATCAACATCAAGCGCGTGAAGTCGCTGCTGCGTGACATCATCGACGCCGGGGCGCAGGTGCCGTGGGTGGCGCAGATCAGCGCCAACCTCCTGCGCGACGAGGAGCTGTGCGACCTCATCGCCGAGTCGGGCGGCAAGTGGGTCTTCATCGGGATGGAGTCCATCGACCCGGCGAACATGGCCGACGTCAACAAGAACTTCAGCAAGCCGGGCGAGTACGGCGCGGTGCTGGAGCGGCTCGCGCGGCGCAACATCTTCGCCATCACCTCGTTCATCTTCGGCATGGACAACGACACGCCGGGTGTGGCCGCGCGGACGATCAAAGAGATCGAGTCGTGGCCGCCGGGACTCCCCGTCTTCGGACAGCTCACGCCGTTCCCGGCCACGCCGCTCTACGAGCGTCTGGAGAAGGCCGGGCGGCTGGCGCGCCCCAAGCACTGGCTCGACTTCGCGCCCTTCGTGATGGCGCACGCGCCCCTCAAGATGAGCATCGAGGAGGCGCGGGCCGAGACGCGCAGCGCGTGGGAGGCGTCATACAGCCCCGAAAGGAACGCGCAGGCCGTGGAGGCGATCGCCGGCCACGACCTCCAGTACCGCCTCAGCATGTTGGTCTCCCGCCTCTTCTTCCGCGGCATCTACTTCCCGCAGATGAACAAGCGCGCGTGGGCCAGGCTCATCTTCGACAACCGGCGGACGATCTCCTCGCTCGTGAGGGAGGGCTTCGGGAAGTGGCGCAGGGCGCGGCGGCGCAGGAATGAGGTGGCCGGCGCCGTCACCGCGTCCGCGGCCGGCGGCGACTAAAGCCTTTCCCGAGAATCGCGTTCCGGAATCAGAGTTCCCCCGCAAGTGGCTTCCCCCATAAGTCGGCCGTGGTCGCGTGCCGCGCGGCAGTGGATACGGTGAGGAGGACGCGAGATGAAGGTTCTGCTGGTCTACCCGGAATTCCCGGACACGTACTGGAGTTTCCGCCACGCGCTGAAGTTCGAGGGCAAGCGCTCGCCCTTCCCGCCGCTGGGGCTTCTGACCGTCTCGGCCCTGCTGCCCGACTCCTGGGAGCGGAGGCTGGTGGACATGAACGTCCGGCGGCTCACTGACGCGGACATCGAGTGGGCGGACATCGTCTTCGCCAGCGCGATGATCGTGCAGAAGGAGTCGCTGGAGAAGGCGGTCGAGCGCTGCAAGGCGCGCGGCAAGCGCGTCGTCGTCGGCGGCCCCTACGTCTCGACCAGCGCGGAGAAGCTGCCCGACGCCGACCACATCTTCGTCGGCGAGGCCGAAACGACGCTGCCCGAGTTCCTCACAGACCTGGAACGCGGCGAGCCGAAGCCCTTCTACCAGTCCCCCGAGCGCCCCGCGCTCACCGCCACCCCCGTCCCGCACTTCCGACTGGCCGAACTCAAACGCTACAGCGCGATGAGCATCCAGTACTCGCGCGGCTGCCCCTTCAGCTGCGAGTTCTGCGACATCATCGAGATTTACGGCCGAGTCCCGCGGACGAAGTCCAACGGGCAGGTGCTCGCCGAGCTGGACGCGCTGCGCGCGACGGGCTGGCGCGGCCTCGTCTTCATCGTGGACGACAACTTCATCGGCAACAAGAAGAACGTCCGCCTGCTCATGCCCGACCTCGTGGAGTGGTCCGAGTCGCACGGCCGCCCCTTCTCCTTCATCACCGAGGCGAGCGTCAACCTCGCCGAGGACGACGCGCTGCTGGAGATGATGCGGCGCGCCAACTTCCGCCGCGTCTTCCTCGGCATCGAGACGCCGGTCGAGGAGAGTCTGAAGGAGGCGCAGAAGGGGCAGAACACGAGGCGCAACCTGCTCGACTCGGTGCGCAAAATCCAGTCGTACGGGATGGAGGTGATGGCGGGCTTCATCGTCGGCTTCGACAACGACCCCGAGGACATCTTCGACCGCCAGATAAACTTCATCCGCGAGAGCGCCATCCCGCTCGCGATGGTGGGGCTGCTGACGGCGCTCCCGGACACCCAGCTCTGGCGGCGCCTGAAGAAAGAGGGGCGGCTGCTCAAGGAGAGCGGGGGCAACAACGTCGTCACCGAGGCGGCGCTCAACTTCGTCCCCCGGATGGACACGACGCGCCTGCTCGAAGGTTACAAGCGGATAGTCTCGACCATCTACAGCCCGGCCGAATACTACAAGCGCGCGCTCGACTGCCTGTCGCACCTGACGGAGGGGCCGGAGCCGCGCCGGGGGCGTCTGTCGAGCGACGTGGCCGCCTTCGCGCGCGTCGCCATCGTGCTCGGAGTGCTCGACTCGGCGCGGATGGAGTTCTGGCGCTACATGAAGAGCACGCTCACCTCGCACCGCCAGAATTTCGCGCACGCCGTCACGCTCGCCGCCATGGGCTATCACTTCCGCAAGCTGACGCGCTCCTTCGTCGAGTAGAAAAATAGACCGAAAATCAGTTCGGCGCGGAGACGCGGCGGCAGAGCTTAAAGTTACTCACTCTGCCGCCGCGTCTCCGCGCCGAACCGTCCTGGTCAACTCACTCCGGGTTCGGCAGCGGCCCGGTCGAGCCGCACTGTCCCGCGCCGAAGGGGACCGCGAGCGGCCCCTGCTGGATCGCGCAGAGGAAGGAGTACTCCTTCGTCGCTGCTCTGGATGAAGTTGACCATGTCGGTGAAGTACTGCCCCTGCGACCCCGCGCCGGTGGAGAAGAGGTCGGCGTCCGTTTTACCCGTCCCGACCTCGCCGATGAAGACGGGAGCCTGCGTGTAGCCTGTGTGCCCCGTGTTGCCCCAGGGGTACGAGTCGTGCCCCGGCCAGACGGGGTTGACGCCGCCCGCGAGGTTCGGGAACGCCCAGAACTTCTTCCACACGTCGGCGAGGCTCGACGCCGAGCAGCCGCTGCGGTAGCAGGTCGAGGAGTTGAACCACGCCTGCCGGTACTCGACCGGGCCGTAGTCGTGGCCCGAGTAGACGAGCTGGTTGTTGACCGGCGGCCCGAGCCCCGAGGCGTCCCCGCCGGCGTTGAGCACGACCGGCGCGCCCGGGTGCCCCGCGTTGCCGTTGACGCCCAGGAGGTTCCCGCCCCACCAGTACCAGTCGTATGGCCCGGCCGCCATCGTGCCGGCCGCCGTCGGGTACGTGCTCACGCCCTCGACGAAGAAGAGCGGGTACTCCCACCCGCGCGCGAGCGCGTCGCCGAGCATCGTGTCGGCGGCGCGCTCGGCCGCGAGCCGCCAGTCCTTGCAGGTCGAGGTCGCCACGCAGGCCGGCGCGAAAGGGTTCGGGTTGGGGTTCGTCCGCGGGTCGATGCCGTCGCCGCTCCCCCACGTCGCGCCGTTGAGGTAGGCCGTGCGCGAGGGCGTGTGCGGCTCGTTGCGTAGGTCGTAGCCGATGATGACCGGCATCCCGTCCGACGCGTAGTAGTTCACCGCCACCGTGTCGGTCGCCCCCATCGTCTGCGGGATGCCGTGCGCCCAGCGCTGGACGCTCACCCAGTCGTCTATCCACTTCCGCTCGGTGTAGTTGTTCTTCCCCGATACGACGTACCAGAGCCCGTTGCCCTCGGCCGAGTTGCCCGCCGTCGAGCGGTGGTTGTCGAGGATGACGTGGAGCCCGCGCGAGCCGGCGTAGTTGACGATCATCGCGAGGATGTCGCGCGCGCGTTTGCCCTTGCACGACGGGCAGGCGCTGATCTGGTTCGCGTTCGGCGCGGGGTTCAGCTCCCACATCGCGTTGGAGAAGGGGATGCGGATGGTGTTGAAGCCGTACTGGCGTATCTGGTCGACGATGACCGGGTAGTCCTTCGTCCACATGCCGTGGGCGACGCCGTTCGAGGTCTCGAAGCCGTACCAGTTGATGCCGGTGATGCGGAACTCGGCTCCGCTCGGCGCGAGGATGCGGTTGCCGCTGGTCGTCCAGCCGGCCGAGGCCGTCGTACACGCGCCGATGACGAGCAGGCAGGCGGCGGCGAGGTGGCGCAGGCGTCCGGGCGCGAGGCGTGTGTGCATCTGTGTACCCTCCGTTGGTTGAAGTCCGTGTCGAAACGGAAAAGAGAGGTGACGGGGAAAGGCATCATAACCCCGCCCGAAGTTTAGTCAAGAGTTAAATGAAGCCCACGCCGGCCCGGCGTCGGCGCGTCTCCGGCCGGTGCGGCGGCGCGCCTCGCGGTGTTAGGATAGCCGGACAAAAAAATCAACGGGGGGGGAAGTTTCTTGTCAGAAGAAGCCTGGGGGATGACCGAGCAGGAGATGCGCGAGCGCGTGGTCAAGCTCGCGTTCGGCGGCGACGAGCGGCGGCTCGAAGAGTTCTGCGAAGTGGTACGCGGTGCCATACCGGAGGGCACGGCGGTCGTGCTCCGGGGCAGCTCCGTGACGGGCGAGCGCTACGACGACGGCGCGCCGTTCGACGCCGACGGCCCCGGCACGAGCGACCTCGACCTCACGCTGGTCGGCCCCGAAATCCTCGGCGAGTACATCCTCGACGGCTTCTACCTGCCCGGCGTCCACACCAAGCCCCTGAGCGACAAGGACCCAGACATCGCGCCCAACCTCGTGCCGCTGCGCGAGAGGCTTCAGGCGATGGTCAAACGCCCCGTCAACATCCAGGCCACGCGCGACATCTGGATGAAGATACGCGGCGACTGGCTCGGCCAGTCATACCTGACGCTCATCGGGAAGGTGGGCGAGTGATGACGCTCCGGCTCCTCAGCTACAACGTCCGCTTCGGCGGGGCGGGCCGCGAGGCGCAGCTCGCCGCGTCCATCCGCGCGGCCGACCCCGACCTCGTCGTCCTGCAGGAGGCGACGCAGCCGCGCGTCGTCGAACGTCTCGCCGCCGAGACGGGCTTAAAGAACTGGGCCGCGCACGCGGGCTACTCGCTCGCTTTTTTGAGCCGCCTCCCCGTCGCGCGGCACGAGTGGCACAGGCCGCGCGGCTCCAGGCGTCACTTCGTCGAGATAGAGCCCGAGGGGCTCGGGCTGCACGTCTACGGCGTCCACCTGAGCGCGGTTCACTCGTTCTTCACCGAGCGGCGGAGGATGCGCGAGCTGCGCTCGATGCTGGCGTGGGTCGGGACGCGCGAGACCGACTTCCACGTCTTCACCGGCGACTTCAACACGCTCGCGCCGGGCGACGTTCTCCACTGGCGCCAACTGCCGATGCGTCTGCGACCGATGGTCTGGCTGAGCGGCGGGAGCGTGCGCTACCAGACGATTCAGATCATGCTCGCCTCGGGCTACCTCGACGCCTTCCGCCAGCTGCACCCCAAGGAGGTGCGCGGCTACACCTTCCCCACCTGGGACCCGCACGTCCGACTCGACTTCGTCTTCCTCCCCGAACGCTTCCGGGAGCGGCTCAAGGAGTGCAGGGTGCTGACCGACGAGCCGGTGATGAAAGACGCGTCCGACCACTTCCCGCTGCTCGCGGAGTTTGCGACCTGAACCTGTGTTCTCTCGCGTTATTTGGCTTCGCCCTTGTTGTTGAGGGCTTTCTCGACGAGCTTCACCAGCTCGGAGGCGTTCGCAAGGGCCAGACCCTTCATCCAGAGTCCGGTTCCCTCGTTGCCGATGATGAGGACGGTCTTGTGTTCGTTCTTGTCCTCGACGTACTGCCCGAGCTTGTAAAGCGCCCAGTCGACATTCTTCTTGTCGCCGGTGACGAAGGTCCAGCCCGGCTTCGCTCGAAACTTCTGCGCGTACTCCTTGAGTCGCTCGGGTGTGTCGGTGGCGGGGTCGACCGAGATGGAGATGAAGAATACGTCCTTGCCGACGCGTTCGCCGAGGGCGTCCTGCATCTTCCTCAGGTTGGCGGTCATCGCCGGGCAGACTGAGATGCTGGTGGTGAAGAAGGCGTTGATGACGACCGTCTTGCCCTTGAGCAGGTCGGTGTAGAAGCGCACCTTGCGGCCGTCCTGGTCGAGCAGTTCCACGTCCGAGAAATACTTTTCCGTGACCGAAGACTTCCTCTCGGGCTGTTGCTGCTTGGCGGTCGCGCCGTGGCCGGCGTGCGGGTCGGGGGGTGGTGTCGGCTTCGGCGTCTGCGCCGGGGTCTGCGTTGCGGCCGCCGAGGCGAGGCCGAGAATGATTGCGTAGAGCGTCCTTTTCATGTTCTTTCCGACTCCTTCGCGAATGATTCGACCGGCAGGTCGCAGAGCGGGACACGGCGGCGGCCGCAGCCGGGATTATACGTGTGCGTCGGTTTATTACAACCGGCGCGGTCAGGTAAGTCTGAGCCGCCGGAATGAGGCACGGTCCCGCGCCGTGTGCGCGGAGGGCAGGTTTTGATAAAGTAACGTCATGAAGTTCGCGCTCGGAGTGTCGTCGGCGGCCGTGGCCCTGGGCCTCGCGCTCTCCCTCTGCCCGGCGGACACGCGCGCTCAGAAGAGGTCGCGGGCGAAGCGCGGCGCGGCCGCGAAGGCGAAGCCGGCCGAACAGCCCGTGAGCGAGCTGGCGCGGCTGCGCGCACAGTTCGTCGAGGCGACAAAGGAGGTCAAGGCGAGCCTCGCGCAACTGCTAGACCTCTACGAGAAGGACGTGAAGAAGGCCGACGAACGCGTCACGCAGACGTTGGAGCTTTACCGCGCGGGGCTCGTCTCGAAGCGCGACCTTGAGGGCGCCGAGGAGGCGGCCGCGCAGGCGCGCGCGAAGGTCGCGGTCGCCGAGGGGCAGTTGAAGAACGCCGACGTGCAGATCGCCGAGACGCTCATCGAAGCAGAGGCCGAGGAGGCCGCCGCCAAGGCTCTGACGAAGGCCAGGACGGCGCCGCGCGCGGTCGGGGGGCTTCTGACGACGACCGCATACATACGCTTCGGCGGCACGCGCGCGTGGTCGCTCGCGGAGGCCGGCGCGGTCGGGCAGTTCTACGCGCGCAGCTTCGGGCGGCAACTCCCGGTCAGCTCGTTCGGCCAGTCGCCCGTCCACGACCGCTGGGGCTACGCGCACCACAACGCGATGGACGTGGGCGTCGTCCCCGACAGCGTCGAAGGTCGCGCGCTGATGGAGTTCCTGCGCGGGGCCGGCATCCCCTTCACCGCCTTCCGCTACGCCATCCCCGGCACCGCCACCGGCCCGCACATACACATCGGCCGCCCCTCGCACAAGATCGCCCCGCGCTGAGAGTAGGACGCGGCAGACCCGAACGCGGCGCGGCGCAGTCGCCGGCCGAACGTTGAATTTGTCGATGACAGGCTCTTTCCTTGTACGGATGCTTGCCTCTTTGCAGTAGGACCAGACACTTTCTGGTATGTGCGGCGGAGCACGGCCGGCTCGAAGCTCCGAATGGACGGGCGAAACGCGACGCCACGCGAGTGGCACGCATGTTGTTAAATCAGAGACGTGTAACCTGCCCCGCGGGCAGCAACGCCGCGCGGGACTTAGAACACAGCAAGGGGAGAAAGCAAGATGAGAAGCAAGACAAACGTTTTCATAAAGAGTGGCGCTCTGCTCGCGCTCGGGTTGATGTTCGCGCTGCCGGCCGCCGGCCTGGCGCAGGACTGGAGGACGCAGCAGCGTCGTGAAGACCGACGCGAAAATCGCCAGGAGCGTCGTGAGGACAGGCGCGAAGACCGCCAGGAGCGGCGCGAAGAGAGGCGCGAGGCGAGGCGCGGCTCTACCTGGGGCAACTACGGCGGCTGGGGCGGATCGTCGCAGCTCCGCCAGACCGCGCTGAACGCCGGCTACAACAACGGCATCCAGGAGGGGCTTCGTGACCGCCAGCGCAACGAGCGCTTCAACTTCACGGACGAGAGCGACTACCGCAAGGCGACCGAAGACTACAGCTCGCGTCTCGGCAACCGCGCTCTCTACCAGCGTTTCTTCCGCCACGGCTTCGAGAACGGCTACCGCGACGGCTGGAACGGCTACTAAAACGGTTCGGCCTTAACAAGAAGACGGGCGGGGTGGAAAGACACAATCCACCCCGCCCGTTTTTTTATCCCGCCTTGTGCCCGTTGGTCCTAAGTCGAGGCCCCGACCGCTTCGACCTCGACGAGGCGGGAGCGGCCGCCCAGGGCGTTGTGGACGACGACCCTCACCTTCGTCGTCGTCACCTCCGCGAACGTCACCTTCCGCCAGACGTTCCCGTTGTTCGTGACGACCCCG
>JAIVJI010000079.1 GCA_020200135.1 Acidobacteriota bacterium
GGCGGGAGCGGGCCCGCCGACATCGGCACCGTGCTCGGCGGGCGCGTGCCGGGACTCCCCGGCGGCACGGTCGTCGTCAACCCGCGCGGGGCCCCGCGCCGCACCGAGCGCGACGACGAAGGCCGGCGCCCGGACGGGATGCCCGACGTCACCGCGCGCCGCCCCGACGACCGGATGCCCGGCAGCCGCCCCGTCCCGCGCGACTCGCGCGAGGCGAGCGACGCCTCCATCGCGTCGATGCTCGACCTGCTCTACAGGACGGCCGACGACTACCTGGGTGAGATGGCGCGCTCGACGGGCGGCCGGCTCGTGCGCGCGGACAACCCGCTGATGCTGCCCGCCGCCTTCAAACAGATAGCCGACGAGCTGGGCACGCAGTACTCTCTCGGCTACTACCCGGCCAACGCGGCGCGCGACGGCAAGTACCGCAAAGTCCGCGTCCGCACCACGCGCAAGGACGTGGCGCTGCGCACGCGCCCCGGCTACCGCGCGCGCAAGTCCCCCTGAACCCTTACACAAATCGCTTTCAACTTCGCGGCCGGGACTTTAAACTCTGGGCGCTTCTTATGCGCCTGTGGGTCTCGAAGAACAGCGACGTGCCGCTGCGCGAACAGCTCGTGCGGCAGATCATGCTCGGCGTCGTGAGTGACGACCTGAAGCCGGGGCAGCGCCTGCCCTCGACGCGCGAGCTCGCGCGCCGCTTCCGCATCCACTCGAACACCGTGAGCGCGGCCTACCGCGACCTCGAGCACGCCGGCTGGCTCGAAGTGCGCAAGGGGAGCGGCGTCTACGTCCGCCGGCTCGGCACGGACCCGGCGTCGGCTCCGCTCGACTCGCGCCTCGAACTCGACCGGCTCATCAGCGCCTTCCTCACGCTCGCGCGCAGCCAGGGGCACACGCTCTCCGAGGTGCAGGCGCGCGTCAAGCACTGGCTGAGCCTTGAGCCGCCCGACCACTTCCTCGTCGTCGAGCCCGACGAGGGCTTGCGCGAAATCCTGATGGCCGAGATAGCCGAGGCGACCTCGTTCCGCGTCGAGGGCTGCGGCTACGAGGGGTGCGCGGACGCGGGCACGCGCGCGGGCGGGGCGGTCGTCGCGCTCTACAGCAAGGCCGAGGAGGTGCGGCGCGCGCTCCCCGCCGAGGTGCAGCCCATCTTCCTCAACGTCCGTTCCATCCCCGAGTCTCTCGCCGGGGAGCGTGTGCCGCCGCCGGACGCGCTCGTCTCGGTCGTCTCGCGCTGGCCGAAGTTCCTGGAGTGGGCGCGCGTCTTCCTCATCGCCGCGGGACTCGACCCCGACGCGCTCGACCTGCGCGACGCGCGCGAGCCGGGGTGGGAGCGCGGCCTGCGCTCAAGCGCCCACGTCATCGCCGACGCGCTCACCGCGCGCAACCTCCCCGAAGCCTTGCGCCCGCGCGTCTACCGCGTCGTCGCCGACTCCTCGCTCGAAGAGCTGCGAAGCTTCGTCGAGCGCTTCCTGTCTCCTGCGCTATAACCGGCGCGCGCCGGGAGGGCTTATGGCCGAAGAGCAGACCTCGCGTGAGATTCTGAACCAGCTCGTCGAGCGGCTCGACCACCTGGAGCGGCTGTCGCAGGCGCAGACGGCGCGGCTCTACGCGGTCGAGCGACGGCTCGGGCTCGAAGCGCCGCCGCAGCAGCAGCCGGAGGCGCGCCCGCCGACGCTCTACGAGACGCTGACCGGCGCGCGCGAAGAGCCGCGCCCGGCCGCCGCGCCGCCGCCGCCGCGCGTGCCGCGCGAGGAAGCCCCGCCGTCCGCCGCGCGGGAAGCAGTCGGCGGGGGAGCCGTCCCGCCGCCCGCGCCGCGCGCGCGCGCCGTAGAGAGCCGGCGCGACCTCGAGTCGCTCATCGGCGGGAGCTGGTTCAGTTGGGTCGGCATCATCGCCGTCACCTTCGGCGTGGCCTTCGCGCTCAAGTACGCCTTCGATAACGAGTGGGTCGGCCCCGGCGCGCGCGTCGCGCTCGGCGCGCTCGCGGGGCTGGCGTTGCTCGGCGCGGGCGAGCGTCTGCACCGGAAGGGGCTGAGGCCCTACGCCTACGTCATCTCGGGCGGCGGCATCCTCATCCTCTACCTCTCGATTTACGCCGCGTACAACTTCTACGGCCTGCTCTCCCAGACGCCCGCGTTCCTCCTGATGACGCTGGTGACGGCCGGCGCGGTGCTGCTCGCGGTGCGGCACAACGCGCTGCCCGTGGCGGTGCTCGGGCTCGTCGGCGGGTTCCTGACGCCGGTACTCATCTCGACGGGGCAGGACAACCAGGTCGCGCTCTTCACCTACGTCGCGCTGCTCGACGCGGGCGTGCTCGCCGTCGCCTACTTCAAGCGCTGGCGCACGCTCGACTTCCTCTCGTTCGCCGCGACCGTCATGATGACGTTCGGCTGGGCCCTCCGCTACTACGACGGGACGAAGCTCTGGACGACGCTCTTCTTTCTCGCGCTGCTCTTCACGCTCTACTCGCTGCTCGCGGTCTTTCACAACGTCCTGCCGCGCCGCCGCTCGCGCTGGTTCGACGTGGCGCTGCTCGCCGCGAACGCCACGCTCTACTTCGCCGCCAGCTACGGGCTGCTCGCCGACGCGAATTACGACCGCGCGCTCCCGGCGGCGCTCGCGCTCGTCCTCGCGGCCTACTTCGGCGCGCTCGCGACGGCCGCGCGCGAGCGCTGCGCCGACGACCGGCTGCTGGCTTACGCCTACGTCGGCGCGGGCGTGACCTTCCTGACGGCGGCCGTCGCCATCCGGCTCGAACTCCAGTGGGTGACCATCGCGTGGGCGGTCGAGGGGTTGATGCTGACGTGGGTGGGGCTGCGCTCGGGCGAGGGCGCGGCGCGGCGCTCGGCCGTCGCGGTCTTCGGCGTGGCGGCGGCGCACTGGCTCTTCGAGGACGCGCAGCAGTTCGCCTTCAGCCCGGCCGCGTTGGCCGACGGCACCGCCTCCTCCTTCTACCCGGTCGCCAACGCGCGCGCCGTCTCGTGCCTCGTGCTCGTCGGCGCGCTCGCGCTGGCCGCGCGGCTCTACCGGAGCGCGCGCTATGCCGAGCCGCGCGGGGGGCGGCGCGTGCCGGGCGGGGGTGAGCGCGAGGCGCTGGCGTCACTCTACACGCTCGCGGCGAACGCCTTGGCGCTGACGCTCCTCACGCTCGACCTGAGCGACTACTTCGGGTGGCGGAAGGCGCTGTCGGAGGGGCTCGCGGCCGAGCGCGCGGAGAACGCGCGGCAGTTCTCCCTGACGGCGCTGTGGGCCATCTACGGCGGGGCGCTCGCGGCCTACGGCCTGAGGGGCGGCCTGAGGGGCGGGTTCCGCGCGGCGCGCTACGCGGGGCTCGCGCTGCTCGCGCTGGCGTCGGCCAAGGTGCTCATCGTCGACCTCGCCTTCTACGATGCGGTGTGGCACACGCCGGTCTTCAACCACACCTTCATGGCCTTCGCGCTGGTCGTCGCGGCCTACGCGGCGGTCGTGCGTCTCTACGCGCGCGGCCCGCGCGCGCCCGAGGTCGAGTCGGTCACGCCCGTGCTCATCGTCGCCGCCAACGTGCTGGCGCTCGTCGCGCTGAGCGCGGAGGCCGTCGGCTTCTTCGAGGCGCGCGCGGTCGCGGGCGCGGACGAGGCCAGCCTGCGCGACCTCTCGCTGTCGAAGCAGTTGTCGCTCTCGGTCGTGTGGGCGCTCTACGGCGCGGGGCTGCTGCTGGTGGGGGGGGCGCGCCGCGCGCGGCTGCTGCGTCTGTTGGGGCTGGCGCTGCTCGGCGTGACGGCGCTCAAGGTCTTCGCGCTCGACCTCTCGGGGCTGGACCGCGCCTACCGCATCGTCTCGTTTATCGTGCTCGGCGCGATACTGCTCGCCGTCTCCTACCTCTACCAGAAGAGCCAGCAGCGCGCGTCGGCCGTCGCGGCGGCGACGGACGCGGACGCCGAGCCTGTCGCGCCCGACACGAGCGGGGCGGCCGGGTGAGCGGCCCCGAAGAATTCGATTGACAGGCGCGGTGTGACGGCATACTCTGCGCGCTGTTTTCACGTCCGGGGATTAACATCCGTGGTTTCTTGAGCCGCACGCCTCGCGGCGAGTCTTACCGGCCGGCGGCCGAAACCACCTCCGTTCCAAACCACGTAGCCCGACCTGAAGGAGCCTCCCTATGTTTCGCTACGCCCGCACTCCTCGCGGGAGTCTGCGCAGACTCCCGTCGGCCTTCCTCGCGGTCGCGTGCCTGCTCCTGCTCGGCGCGGCGAGCGCCCGGACGCAGACCCCCACGCCCGGCGCGAACTCCAACGGCACTCCCGCCGTCAACGCGAACGGCAACGCTAACACCGGCGGCGTCGTCAACATCAACGGGAACGCGAACGGCATCGCCAACGGGAACAGGAATGGCAACGGCAACGGCAATGCTAACGCGGGAGCGAGCCCCGCCCCGGCGGTGTCGCCGGACGTGACGGTCGGGGCGGCCGCAAAGAAGGGGGACGGTCGCGACGCGTCGTTCACCAGCAGGTGGTTCGGCATCGAGGGCCCGGCCTGGATGGTGCTCCTCGTCATCGCGCTGCTGCTGACGGTCGTCATCGGCGCGATGAGGTACGTCCCCGAAGTGCGAGCGCTGTTCGGCCCGGCGGCGGCGAAGACGACGCGCTGGGTCATACTCGTCGTCGTCCTCCTGCTGTTCGTCTTCTTACTCGGCAGGTGGTTCGGCTACACGGAGGAGACGCGGGGCATACGTTCGACGACGCCGGACGCCTCGCCGTCACCCGTCGTCGAAGGCCCGGCCGTCCCGACAAGCGAGGTCGCCAAAGCCTCACCGACGCCGGGGGCGGCACAACCCGGAGTACAGCCCGCCGTGAGCACCGGCGCGCGGCCCGGTGCGAGTCCCTCGCCGGCGGCGTCGCCCAGCCCGACGGCGTCCCCCACCCCGACGCCTTCGCCCACGCCCGCGCCCACGCCGTACGAGCTCACGGCCGGCGACGTGAGTCTGCCCAGCCACGGCGAGCCGACGGGCGGCGAGCCGGTCATCGCCGGGCTCGGCGACGAGATAGTCGTCAAGGTCAACAACCTCGGCGAGGAGGTGCAGCGGCAGGAGCTTTTGAAGGAGCCGGCCGCCACGCGGCTCGACCCGAAGCGACTCGTGCTCTTCCTCGACGACGTCGAGATGAAGAAGCTCTACCCGGAGGCCATAGACCTCGCGGAAGACGAGGTGCGCTTCAAGCTGCGCCGCGACGGCGACACGCGGAAGGCCTGGGACGACCTGCTGGCGAAGCCCGAGGAGCCTTTCCGCCCGGTCAAGGTCGGCGTCGGGCCGGAGGGCAAGACGGCGTGGCCCGCGGCGGCGAACGCCGCGCAGAATTTTGTCCTGCGCGTCTACAGCCCGTTCCGTTTTAAGCTGAACGCCGTCCTCTTCCTCGTCGCGCTGGCGGGCTTCCTCTGGCTGGCCAAGTCTTCAAACATCATCCGCGACTCGCAGCCGCCCGAGCCCGGTGAGGGCGAGTCGAAGCCCTACAGCCTCGCGCGCACGCAGGTCGCCTGGTGGTTCTTCATCATCTTCGGCTCGTTCCTCTTCCTGTGGGTCGTGACGAACGACTACAACGTCTTCACGACCTCCGCGCTGGTGCTGCTCGGCATCGGGACGGGGACGGCGCTCGGCTCGGCGATGGTGGACGCCAGCAAGCGCGACGCCTCGCACAGCGAGCTGCGCACGCTCAAGCCGCGGCAGATGAAGCTCGACGTCGAGGTCAAGGAATTGAAGACGACGCTGGAGGACTTGAAGACGCGCGGCGCGGCGGGCGAGGCTACGCCCGACGAGCTGGCGGCGGCCGGCGGGCAGCGCGCGACGCTGGCCGCGAAGGAGGCGGAGCTGGAGCAGTTGCACAAGCAGGTGGCGGACGCCGAGTCGGCGCGCAGCAAGCCCGTCTCCGAAGGTTTCATCCGCGACGTGCTGAGCGACGTCAACGGCGTCACGTTCCACCGTTTCCAGAACGCGGTCTGGACGATCTCGCTCGGCATCATCTTCATCAAGTCGGTCTGGACCGGCCTGAGGATGCCCGAGTACGACGACATCGTGCTGGCGCTGATGGGCATCAGCGGCGCGACCTACCTGGGCTTCAAGATTCCCGAGCGCCAAACCGAGCCGGGGCAGCAGCCCAAGCCGCCCGAGACGGGCGCGGGCGGGCAGGGCCAGGCCGGCGCCGGCGCCGCAGCCGCCGCAGCCGCGGAAGCCGACGCGGACGCCGCCGGAGCCGCAGGTGCAACCGACGCGGCGGGAGCGACGGGCTCGGATGATGCGTCGGGAGAAGCTGCGGCGGAAGACGGCGCGGCGGAGGACGGAGCTGCGGGAGCAGACGACGCGACGGCCGACGCGGGAACGGCGAAGGCCGACGACTACGAGCCGCCCGGCGAAGAGGGCAAGTAGAAGGTTAGAAGGCTCGGCCGCGCGCATCGGCACGAGGCGTCGTCGGTTGGAAGTGACGTAGAGAATGAAGGGGCGCGTGTGCGGGTCAGCCGCGCGCGCCCTCACCCCTTGCCGCCTCGCCGGCGTGCGCGCGCGCGACCTCCTCGCCCATCCGGCCGGCGAGCATCAGCGCGACCATCTTGTAGTCGCCGGCGAGCGACCAGAGCGGGTGCTTGAAGGATGCGGGGCCGCGCGCGTCAACGGCCGGCTGTGCTCGCGCACGTAGAACGGCCAGAACTCCCCGAACGTCTTCATCTCACTCTCCGGCATGTGAACTCCTCAGTCGTCGCTCCTCGCGAACAGGCGGCCGTAGTCGTCTGCCGAGGCGGGCGCGACGCGCGCGAGCTGTAGGTTCTCTTCGACGTGCGCGCGGCGGCTCATGCCGACGAGCGCGGTGGTGACGCCGGGCGTGGAGCGCGTGAACTGGATGGCCGTCTGCGCGTCGGTCGGGAGCGAGCCGAGCGGCCCGCGTATGCGCTCGGGCAGGTCGTGCGCGGCCTGGCCCTGAAGTATCGAGGCGCTGGCGACGACGGTGACGCCGAGCGCCCGCGCCGCTTCGAGCAGCGAGACGGCGGCGCCCCGCGCGGTCTGATTCTTCGCGAGGTGCGCCTCCAGCATCTTGAGGTTGACGGGGAGCTGGACGAAGCGGAAGCCGTGCCCCTCGCCGCCCGCCGCGCGCGCCGCCTCCCACATCGTTTCGAGCGCGTGGTGGCCGCGGTCGCCCTCGCGCGCGCGGAAGCCGTTCCACGTCGCGACGCCGTAGAAGCGTATGCGCCCCCCGGCGCGCTCGCGCTCGAGCTGCCCGAAGGCGGCGCGCAGGCGCGCGTCGAACTCCGCGCGCTCGACGACCTGGAGCTGCGTCTCGGGGTTGTGGACGTAGTAGACGTCGATGGTTTCGAGCCCGGTGTTGCGGAGCGACTGCGCGACCTGGTGCGCGAGGTAGCGCGGCGTCATGCAGTGGCTCCCGGCGACGATGTCCGACGCGTCGGCGACGCCGGTCCTGACGAAGGTCTCCTCGAAGTAGGCGCGCGCGCCGTCGCGCCCGGCGGGCGGCTCGGAGTCGAAGGGGAGGTAGCCGCCCTTCGTGCAGACGACCAGCTCTTCGCGCGCGAAGCCGGCCGCGTCGAGCTGCTTGAGAGCCTCGCCGAGGTACGTGCCCAGGCCGACCGAGGAGAGCCAGAGGCCCTGCTCGAAGCGGAAGTGTCCCTCGGCGGCCGTCCCCTCGAATCGCCCGCGGTAGCCGGCGGTGCCTTCGGTCGTGGCAAAGCCCTTCAGAGTCATAAACCCTTTGAGTCCTCTCGCCCCTTGATGTGTTGGTGTAGTTCGCGGGCGAGTGTAGCACAGCTTCGACTAAGCCGAGGCGGTGTGTTAGGGTTGGGTAAACCCATGAGTGAGGAAATGCACGAAGGGGCGCGCGCCTCGACGCTCGACCTGCCCCGTGCCGAGCTGGAGGAGCTGGCGCAAGTCTTCTGCCGGATGGCGGTCGATTACTTCGCGGCCGCAGAGGCGCTGCCGGTCTTCCCCGACACGTCGGCCGAGAAGGTCGCCGAACTCTTCCGCACGCCGCTGCCCGAAGAGGGCACGGGGCTAGAGACGCTGGCGCGCGCCTGCGCCGAGGTCGTCCGTGCCAGCCGCCAGAACGGGCACCCGCGCATGTTCGGCTACGTGGCTTCGCCCGCGACTCCGGTCGGCGCGTTCGCGTCGCTGCTCGCGTCGGCGCTCAACTCGAACGTCACGTCGTGGCGCTCGGCGCCCGCGCCGACCGAGGTCGAGCGGACGGTCGTCGGCTGGCTCGCCGAGCTGATAGGGTTCAAGGGCGGAGGGGTCAACGAGAGCTGCGGCGGGCTTTTGACGAGCGGCGGCTCGATGGCGAACTTGAACGCGCTCTTCGTCGCGCACCGCCGGCACGCGCGCGCGGGCGGCCGTGACCTTTCGCGCGCGGGGCTGTGGGACGCGGGCGCGCCGGCGACGCTGTACGCCTCGGACCAGGTTCACCTTTCGATACCGAAGGCGGCCGACATCCTCGGGCTCGGGCGCGAGCAGGTGCGGGGCGTGCCCTCGGACGAGAGTTTCCGCATCGACCTCCGCCTCCTGCGCGAGCGCGTCGAGGCGGACGAGCGCGCCGGCCTGCGTCCCTTCTGCGTCGTGGCGAGCGCGGGCACCGTCTCGACCGGCGCGGTTGACCCGCTGCGCGAGCTGGCGAGCTTCGCGCGCGGGCGCGGGCTGTGGCTCCACGTTGACGGCGCGTACGGCGCGCTCGCGGCGTGCGCGCCGTCGAAGCGCGCGCTCTTCGACGGGCTGGCGGAGGCGGACTCGGTCTCGCTCGACCCGCACAAGTGGCTCTACACGCCGCTCGGCGCGGGCTGCCTGCTCTTCCGCGACCTCGCGGAGGCGGGCGCAGCCTACGCGGGGACGGAGGAAGGCTACATCAAGGTCTTCGAGCGCGCGACGGACGAGGCGTTCGCCTTCTGGGACTACGGCGCGGAGCTGTCGCGGCCGTTCCGCGCGCTCAAGGTCTGGGCCGCGCTCAGCTACTACGGCGCGCGCAGGGTCGCGGCGGCGATAGAGGACGACTGCGCGCTGGCCGCGTACATGGCCGGGCGCGTCGCGGCGTCCGAAGACTTCGAGCTGCTGGCGCCGCCGACGCTCGGCATCTGCTGCTTCCGTTACGTCCCGGCCGAGCCGCGGCGCGAGCTGGAAGCGGCGGCCGACGAAGAAGAGCGCCGGCTAGTGAACAGCCGGCTCGACCGGCTGAACGAGCGCGTCATGCTTCGCGTGCAGCGCGGCGGCCGGGCTTACGTCTCGAACGCAAGCTTGCGCGGACGCTTCGCGCTCCGCGCCTCGATAACCAACTTCCGCACGACGCGGCGCGACATCGACCTGACGTTGGAAGTCGTCCGCCGCGCGGCCCGGGATTTAGAGAACGAATGAACTGATGGCGGCATTGATGGAAGTGACCAGGGGAGAGTTCGAGCGCGAGTTGCGCGTCGGCGTCGAGCTCGCGCGGCGCGCGGGCGAGGCGGCGCTTGCATTCTACGGGAAGCCGATGCGCGTCGAGCACAAGGACGAGTTCGACGAGCCCGTGACGCAGGCCGACCGCACCGTCAACGAGCTGATCGTGGGCGCGCTGCGCGAACGGTTTCCCGAAGACGGCATCCTCGCCGAGGAGTCCGTGGACACCTCGCGCCGGATGGGGCGCGAGCGCGTCTGGATGATAGACCCCATCGACGGCACGAAGGGCTTCATCGCGGGCACGGGCGACTTCTGCGTCCAGATAGGGCTGGCCGTCGGGGGGCGCGCCGCGCTCGGCGTCCTCTACGCGCCCGCGACCGACGTGCTCTACTGGGCCGCGCGCGGCCACGGCGCGTGGGTCCTGCGCCCGACCTCGGAGGCCGACCGCGGCGCCCGCGCCGAGCGTCTGGGCGTGACCGCGGAGACCGAGCCGGCGAGGATGCGTCTGGCCGAGAGCCGCTCGCACCGCGGGCCGCGGATGGAGTCGGTCGTGCGCGCGCTCGGCGTCCGCGCCGAAGTCAGAAGTCACTCGGTCGGCATCAAGGTCGGTCTCCTCGTCGAGCGGCAGGCAGACCTCTACATACACCTCTCGGGGAAGACCAAGCAGTGGGACACGTGCGCGCCCGAGGCCGTGCTCGCCGAGGCCGGCGGGCGCATGACAGACCTGTGGGGCGAGCCGCTGCGCTACAACACGGCGGACGTGCTCAACCGCGACGGGCTGGTCGCCTCGAACGGGGCGGCGCACGAAGTGGTCGTCGAGAGACTGCGCGCGCTCCTCGCCGGGTGGGGGCGCGAGCGCGCCTGAGTTTTAGTCAGCTCTTAAATTTCGGTAGGTAAGAAGAAGGAGAAGAGAAGGAATGAAGCGAACAGGTTCTGCCGTGTGGCAGGGTGGCATCAGGGACGGTAAGGGGACGGTCTCGACCGAGAGCGGCGTGCTCGACGGCGCGCAGTACTCTTTCAGCACGCGCTTCGAGGAGGGGAAGGGGACGAACCCCGAGGAGCTGCTGGCGGCCGCGCACGCGGGCTGCTTCTCGATGGCGCTCTCGAAGCAGATAGAGGACCTGGGGCTCAAGGCCGAGTCCATCAACACGACGGCGGCCGTCCGGCTGGAGAAGACCGACGCCGGCTTCACCATCACCAAAGTCCACCTCGACGTGACGGCTCGCGTCCCCGGCGCGGACGCCGCCGGCTTCGAGACGGCCGCCAACAATGCCAAGGCCGGCTGCCCCGTCTCGCGCCTCTTCAACGCCGAGATAACGATGGACGCGAAGCTGGAAGGCTGAAACGTGATGAGCGACAGCAGCGCGCGGCGGAGGGTTTCGAGCGGGTCGCCGTACGAGCCGATAGTCGGCGTCTCGCGGGCGGTGCGCGCGGGGAGTTTCATCACGGTCGCGGGCACGGCGCCGCTCGACGCCGGGGGGCGGACGGTGGCGCCGGGCGACGCGGCGGCACAGGCGCGCCGCTGCTTCGAGATAGTCGCGCGCGCGCTCGAAGAGCTCGGCGCGTCGCTCGCGGACGTGGTGCGCACGCGCACCCTGCTCACGCGCATCGAGGACTGGGAGGCGGTGGCGCGCGTCCACGGCGAGTTCTTCCGCGACGTGCGCCCCGCCAACACAATCATGCAGGTCACACGCTTCATCGACCCCGACTGGCTCGTCGAAATCGAAGCCGACGCCGTCGTCGAATAGGGGGAAGGGTCAAGGGGGAGTGGGTGAGGAAGAAGGGCGGCGTGCCTCTCATCCTCTCCCACTCCCCCTCTGACCCTTTCCCTTTACCCCCTGACCCTTCCCCTTTATACTTGGCCGCCCTGCGGCCGTCGCGCGCCGCGCGTCCCACCCCGTTCGAGCCTTCGCAAGTGGTGGCAGCCGTGAACCTCAGAACCAAGCTCATCGTCGTCTTCGCACTGCTCGCCTTCCTGCCGCTCGTCGCCGTGACCCTGCTCGCGTACCGCGCGGGGAGTGGCGCCGTCGAGGCGTCGCTGCGCGGTCGCGCCACCGACCGCGCGTCGCGCATGGCGCGCGACGTCGAGCACGTCCTCTCCGTGCAGGAGTCGCGGCTGCTCGAACTGGCCTCGGCCGCGCCCGCGCGCGAGTACGCAAGCGACCAGGCGCAGCGGTACGACGAGGTCGCGGCCGAGCCGGCCGCGCGCTCCGCCAGCCCGGCCGTGCGCGAGGCCGCGTCGTCGCCGGTCGAAGACCTTTTCAGGTCTTACGCCGGGGATAACACCGCGCACCTCCAGTCCGTCACCTTTCTCGACCGCGCGGGGCACGCGACATTCCGCCTGAACCGGACGGACGACGGCAAGAGCTTCAACACGCAGACCACAGACTTCCTCGGCACCCAGTCGCGCCACGACGAGCGCGTCTGGAACGAACGCGCCGCGAAGGCGTTCCGCTCGCAGGTAGCGGAGGAGCGCTACGGCGCTGCGCTGCGCCTGACGGCGCCCGTCTTCTCGCCCGAGGTCGTGGAGGAGGGGGGCACGCCGGCCGGCGCGGTCGTCGCGGAGCTGAGGCTGGGCGACGTGGTCGGCGAGGCCGGCAAGGCTTTCGCGGCGGAGGCGCGGCCGGATGGCGAAGGGGCCGGCGCGCCGGAGCAGGCGCGCCGCGTCGTCGTCGCGCTCGACAACGCGGGCGGCCAGGTCGTCTACCACACGAACGGCGCGCTCAGCCACCAGACCGCGTCGAAGGTGATGCCCTACTTCTCCGCCGTCGAGAAGCGGATGAGGGACGGCGAGTCCGGCGCGGACTTCTACGACGCGCCCGACGGCGGCCTGAGCCTCGCGGCCTTCCGGCAGGCCGCGGGCCTGAACCTCTCGGTGGCCGCGTCCGAGGACTACACCGAGGCGGTCGCGCCCGTGCGGCGCGCGGCGCTCGTGGGCGGCGTCGTGGCGCTGCTGGCGGGGCTCTCGGGCGCGTCGCTCATGTACTTCTTCGCCGGCCGCGAGACGCGCGGCATCGACCGCGTGGCCCGCAGCGCCTCGGCCATCGCCGCCGGCGACCTCGACCAGCGCATCGACGTCAGCCACAGCGGCGAGACGCGCGAGCTGGCCGAGAACTTCAACGCGATGACCGAGCGTTTGCGCGACCTGATCGCGCGCGAGGCCGAGTCGCGCCAGTTCGCCTCGTTCATGCGCATCTCGGCGATGGTCTCGCACGACCTGAAGAACGCCATCGCGGGGCTGTCGATGCTCGTCTCTAACATGGAGAAGCAGTTCCACCGCGAGGAGTTCCGCGCCGACGCCATCGAATCCTTGCGCGATGCGACCGAGAAACTCAAGCGCACGGTCGCGCGCCTGAGCGAGCCGGCCAAGTCGCTGAGCGGCGAGTACCGCATCGCCGCGCGCGCCACTGACCTCGTCCCCGTCATCCGCCGCGTGCTCGCCACCAACGCCGAGCCGACGCGGCCCCTCAACGAGGTCGAGGCGCACCTGCCCGAGCGGCTCGTCGCCACGGTCGAGCCCGAGCGGGTCGAGAACGTCGTCGAGAACCTCGTCATCAACGCGCTCGAAGCGATGGGCGCGAAGGGCGGGCGGCTCACGGTCGAGGCCGGCCAGCTCGACGGCGACCTCGTCTTCTTCAGCGTCTCAGACACGGGCGTCGGCATGACCGAGGAGTTCATCAGGACGCGGCTCTACCGCCCCTTCTCGACGACGAAGAACAAGGGCATCGGGCTCGGGCTCTTCACCTGCCGCGAGGTGGTCGAGGCTCACGGCGGCAAGCTCGAAGTGCAATCGACACCCGGCGCTGGCACGCGCTTCCGCGTCGTGCTACCATCCCGCCTGATCAACTCGGGCGAGAGGCGCGAGCGGCCGGTGAAGGCGACGGCCGCGACGCACAGCGCGCCGCCCGGCGCGCCCGACTAACCCCTTTCGGCTTTCCAGACAGATAACTTAACGTTGGTGTGCGCGGGGTTTTATCTAAACGCGCGGCCGTCTACTATCGTTCGCCGCACCGGGCTGCACGAGACTCCCCAGGCCGATGACCGAACAGGCGGAACACAAGACGACGGTGCTGGTCGTGGACGACGACCGCCTGCTGCGGCGCCAGCTCCACTGGGCGCTCGTCGAGCGCCACCGCGTGCTCGAAGCCGAGACGCGCCCCGACGCCGTCGACCTCCTCCGGCGCGAGCGCGTCGACGTCGTCATCTGCGACCTCCACCTGCCGCCCGACCTCACGGGCATCGAGGAGGGCCTCGCCGTCGTCGAGGCCGCGCGCGGCGAGCGCCCGGCCGTCCCCGTCGTCGTCATCACGGGGAGCGACAACAAGCAGGCCGCGCTCGAAGCCGTGCGGCGCGGCGCCTACGGCTTCTTCCAGAAGCCGTTCGACGAGGAGGAGGTCTCGCACATCGTCGCGCAGGCGGCGCGCGTCCGCTGCCTCGAATCCGAGGTCCTGAAGCTCCGCTCGGAGCTGAAGATGCACCGCGGCTTCGGCCGCTTCGTCGGCACCAGCGCCGCGCTCGAACACACGCTCAAGCAGGCGCGCGCCGTCGCCGACACCTCGGCCACCGTCCTCATCACCGGCGACAACGGCACCGGCAAGGAGGTGCTCGCCCGCGCCATCCACGAGGAGAGCGCGCGCAGCGACCGCCCCTTCGTCGCCGTCTCGTGCGCCGCGCTCCCCGAGTCGCTCATCGAGTCGGAGCTGTTCGGCCACGTCAAGGGGGCGTTTACCGACGCCAAGTCAGACCGGGTGGGGCGCTTCGGGCTCGCCGACGGCGGGACGCTCTTCCTCGACGAGATAGGCGAGCTGCAGCCCTCCGTGCAGGTCAAGCTGCTGCGCGTCCTGCAGGAGCGCGTCATCGAGCGCGTGGGGAGCAACCAGCCCGTCAAGGTGGACATCCGCCTCATCGCCGCCACGAACCGCGACCTCGAACAGGCGGTCAAGGACGGCCGCTTCCGCGAAGACCTCTTCTACCGCCTCAACGTCGTGCCGCTCCGGATGCCCGCGCTCAGGGAGCGGCGCGAGGACATCCCGCTCCTCGCCACGCACTTCGCCGCCAAGGCCGCCGAGAAGCACGACCGGCCGCCGGCCGCGCTCGACCCGGCGCTCGCCGACGCGCTCCAGGAGTACGACTGGCCGGGCAACGTCCGCGAGCTCGAGAACCTCATCGAGCGGCTCGTCGTGCTCACGCAGGGGGCGCGGCTCGGCGTCGAGTTCCTGCCCGAGAAGATGCACCGCTCCGCGCCCTCGCCCTCGGCCGCGGCCGCGTGCGACGAGACGACGCTCGAAGGCGCGACCCTCGCGCTGCGCCGCCGCATGGTCGTCGGCGCGCTCCAGGCCGAGGGCGGCAACCGCGTCGCCGCCGCCCGCCGACTCGGCATCAGCCGCTCCTACCTCCACCGCCTCATCACAGAGCTCTCCATCACCGGCGTCTGAGCGCCGCCGCTCGGGCTTCCGCCTGAGTCCCCTGTTCTCACTTGTTCACACTGGCGCCCCCGCGGCTGTCCACTTGTGTCTACATGCAAAAATTTTTGCCGGGGCGTCCCGCCGCATTTTCGGCGGGTTTTTTTGCTTTCGGCCGCGCGGGCGCCGGTGGCACTGCCGTTGCAGTAGGGTCGGGCGTTGAAGGTTCTGAGATGTGGCATCCGCCGGAAGGATGATTGACGTAGATGAGAGCGCAAGGCATCGCCGGAGCCATCCTGGTAGTTGACGGGGAAGAAGATGATGACGAAGCCGAAAGTGCTCATAGTTGACGACGACGTCGCGATCACGCAGCAGCTCTTCTGGACGCTGTGCGACGAGTTCGAGGTGATGACGGCCAACGGGCTCTCCTCGGCCATCCGGCGCGCGACCATCTACGAGCCCGACGTCGTCATCCTCGACCTTCACCTGCCGCCGACCCTCGACGCGCCTGACACCGGGCTCCGCATCCTCGACTACGTCAGGAGCCACCTCCCCGCGTCCAAGGTCTTCGTGGCCAGCTCCGACCCCTCCGGCGAGATGCGCCGCGAGTGCATCCGCCGCGGGGCGGACGGGTTCTTCGACAAACCGCTTGACGTCGAGCGACTGCTCGCGACCGTCCGCCGCACCGCGCTCGAGCGCCGGCTCGCGGCGGCCTGAGGCGGAAGAGTTTCACCCCGGCAGGCGGCCCCGCTTGGGGGCCGCCGTTGGAAAAGAGGGTCGCGTCTCCATTACGCGCCCTGCCTCGCACGCACTAATGCTCTTTGACCCTTAAGGATTCGGCCCTCGCCTACCCCAACACCGAGTGGCCGTGACAGCGCCCGCGCGTTAAGGCATCCCTTCTGCCTTGCGCGGCCGCAAAGCCCCCGTTTCCAAATAGACTCCTGCCCAGAGTCGCGGGGGCTTAATTTTTTTAGCGGAGGCCGGAGGCCGGAGGTCAGTAGGAGACAGCTTCTAACTGATCTCTGACCTCCGGCCTCTGCTCTGTTATAATGTCCCTTCACAACAGCGACTTTTAACGTCTCCCGTATCGGAAAATCACGCAGGCCGAAGCCGTATCAGATGTTCAAGTTTTTACACATGTCGGACGTCCACCTGGGCTGCCGGCGCTACAACATTGAGGAGCGGACGAAGGACTTCTTCCGGAGCTGGCACGACGTCATCACGACGCACGCGGTGCCGAACGAGGTGAACTTCGTGCTCATCGCTGGCGACTTCTTCGACCGGCGCAACATCGACCCGCAGACGATGAACCACGCGCTCGCCGGCCTCCAGCTCCTGAGGGACGCCGGGATTCCGGTCGTCGCCATCGAGGGGAACCACGACCGCCGCGACGCCGTCTCCGACTACAGCTGGATGCGCTCGTTCTCGCAGGCGGGCTTCTTCATCCTTCTGGAGCCGGCGCGCGCCGCCGAGTCGTCGGAGGGCGCGCTGCCGTGGGAGATGGTGCCGTGGGACGAGGAGTCACGCGCCGGCTCCTACGTCGACATCAAGGGCGCGCGCATCTTCGGCACGCACTGGTACGGCACTTCGGCCAACGCCGCGATGCCGATGCTCGCCGAATCTTTGCGCGCCGCGCGCGGCGAGGGGCTCTTCCACATCCTCCTGCTCCACACCGATGTCGAGGGGCAGCTCAACCGCCCCATCCCCGCGCTCTCGGTCGAGAAGCTGAAGGAGCTGCGCTCGCTCGTCGATTACGTCGCGCTCGGCCACACGCACAAGCGGTTCGAGCTGGAGAACTGGGCCTTCAACCCCGGCTCGCTCGAAGCCTGCTCCATCGACGAGTACCGAGAGGAGCGCGGCCTCTACCTCGTCGAGGTGGACGACGCGCACGAAGTCCGCGCGACCTTCATCGACGGCTACGTCCGGCGCCCGTTCCAGCGTCTGACCTACGACGTGTCCGGCGCGGAAGACCCGCAGGCCGTACACGACGGGGTGTTGGAGACGGTCGCGCGCGAGGCGCGCCCGCACGACGCCGGTTCGGGCGAGCCCGCGCCCATCATCGAGATCAACCTGCGCGGCCACCTCGGCTTTAAGAACTCGCTCCTCGACATGCGACGGATGCGCGAGGAGGCTCTGGAGAAGACCGGGGCGCTCCACGTCATGCTGAAGAATCAGAGCGTCCCCGTCGAGTACGCCGTGGCCGCCGGGCTCGACGCCGACACTTCGCGCGCGCACCGCGAGCGGAGGATCGTCGAAGACCTCATCGCGCGCGACACGCGCTACCGCGACCGCGCGCGCGAGATGGCCGAGCTGGTGCTGGAGGCCAAGCGCCGCGCGCTCGGCGACGAGCCGCCCGAGTCCATCCTCGAACTCATCGAGCAGAAGGTCGAGCCGCGCCCCCGCGGCGACGAGAAGGAGGGCGCCGCGACCGCGGCCGCCCCCTCGCCCTCCGCGCTCGGCGCGCTCGAACGCAGCGCTGAGAGCGTCGCGACGAGTGAAAGGTGATAGGCGCGTGAACCGTGAACCATAAACCGTGACAAGAGAGAACAGGCGTTATCCCGTCACGGTTTGCGGTTCACGGTTTACAGCTTTTCCAACTTGTCACGGTTCACGTCTTTTCATGTCCGAAGCCCTCGACAAAGTCCGCGGCGTGCGGGAGTTGCCGCTGTTCCCGCTGCCGCTGGTGCTGTTCCCCGGCGTGCCGCTGCCGCTCCACATCTTCGAGGAGCGGTACCGACGCCTGCTGGCCGACGTGCGCGCCTCGACCGACCTCTTCGGACTCTCTTACTTCGTCCCCGAGGCCAGCGCCGAAGACCGCCCGCCCGCCGGCCACGTCGGCTGCGCGACCGAGGTCGTCGAGGTGCAGCCGCTCCCCGACGGCCGCTCGAACATCATGACGTTGGGCCTCGTGCGCTACCGCGTCGGGGGGTACGTCGAGCGCGGCGACCCGTACCTCGTCGCGCGCGTCGAGTTCTTCGAGGACGCGGAGGAGGACGCGGGCGTGGTCGTGCGCCGCGCCGGCGAGGTGACCGAGATGTTCATGCGCATCGCGCGCGCGATGCGCGCCGCCAACGACGAGCGCGGCGCGCTGCCGGAACTCCCGCAGGGCGACCCCGAGCGGCTCTCCTTCCTCGTCGCGGCCGTCGTGGAGATGGAGGCCGACGCCAAGCAGCAGCTCCTCGAACTGCGCTCGACGGCCGAGCGCCTGCGCCGCCTCTACACGCTGCTCGCGCAGGCCGTCTCGTCCTACGAGGAGCGCGGGCGCACGCACGTGCTGGCGCGCGGCAACGGCCACGCCGGCAAGAAGGTTGACCTGGAAGGATGAGGCCGGGCGGCGACGAACAGGCGGGCGCGTTGTGCGACGCGCGCGGCACGCGAGGCGGCGACGCGGCGCGCGGCGTGAGCGTGCGCGTCCTCTTCTTCGGCGCGGCGCGCGAGGCGGCGGCCGACGAGCTGACGCTCTCGCTCCCCGAGGGGACGACCGCGCGCGCGGCCTTCGAGCGACTGCTTAATGATTATCCCGGCCTGCGCCGCTTCGGCTCCTCGCTCCTCGTCGCCGTCAATCAGGAGTACGCGCGCGACCTCGAAGTCGGGCTGAAGGAGGGCGACGAGCTGGCGCTCTTCCCGCCCGTGAGCGGCGGCGGCGAAGAGTCCTCCGACGGGGAAGGGGGCGCGCGAGACTTCTTCGAGCTGACGACCGAGCCCATCGACGTGGGCTCTGTCGCGCGCCGCGTCGTACACGCCCGCTGCGGCGCGACCGTCACGCTCGACGGCTACGCGCGCGAGTGGACGAGGGGGCGCAGGACGCTCCACCTCGTCTACGAGGCTTACGCCCCGATGGCGCTCGCCGAGATGCGCCGTCTCGGGCGCGAGGCGCACGAGCGCTTCGGTATCGAGCACGTCGGCATCGTCCACCGCACCGGCCGCACAGACATCGGCGAGACCTCGGTCGTCATCTCGGTCAGCGCCCCGCACCGCCGCGCCGCCTTCGAGGCCTGCGAGTGGACCATCCGCGAACTCAAGCGCACCGTCCCCATCTGGAAGAAGGAGTTCTTCGAGGACGGCGAGGTCTGGGTCGAGGGCGAGTTCGCGCCGAAAGAATCTGCCGAAGGGGTTTAGTCACAACACGCATGAGTCTCTGGACAGTCGCGCCGCTCGTCTTCCTGCTGAACCTTCCTTTCGGCTACTGGCGCGCGAGCACGAAGAAGTTTTCGCGGCGGTGGATGCTGGCGGCGCTCCTGCCGGTGCCGCCGGCCGTCGCGCTCATAATCTACTCGGGGATCGGCTGGAAGCTCATCAGCTTCCCCGTCCTCGTCGGCGCGTTCTTTCTGGGTCAGTTCGTCGGCGGGAAGGTGCGGCTGCTCATCTCGGGCAAGGGGCCGCGCTGACGTCTTCGACGGGGACGGCGGGGGGCATGGCGGAGCGGCTTCTGTTCAAGCGTCTGCACCCGGCGGCGCGTTTGCCGACGCGCGGGAGCGCCGGGGCGGCCGGCGTAGACCTGTACGCGGTCGAGCGCGTGGTCATCGGGCCGGGCGCGCGCGCGGCCGTGCGGACGGGGCTGGCGGCGGCCGTCCCCGCGGGCTTCTACGGCCGCGTCGCGCCGCGCTCGGGGCTCGCCGTCCGGCACGGGATAGACGTGCTGGCGGGCGTTATCGACTCGGACTATCGTGGCGAGATTCTGTGCGCGCTCGTCAACCACGGCGAGGAGCCGTTCGAGGTCGAGCCGGGCGCGCGCGTCGCGCAGCTCGTCGTCGAGGCCATCGCCACGCCCGAGCCCGCGTGGGCCGAAGACCTCGACGAGACCGCGCGCGGCGCGGGCGGCTTCGGCAGCACCGGCGCGGCCTGAAGAGTCTCAGAACCAAAGTCAGGGCCGCGCGCCGACGTGTCGCACCACCGCGCCCTTCGGGACGGCGCGCCCTCCCTCCTCCTTGAAACCTCCCTCCGGCATCGGCGGCCCGTCGTGGTCGCGGAAGTAGAGCGGCAGACCTTCCACCAAAATGCCTTCCCCGAAGTCCGGGTGTTGTCGCTGGTGGTGGACGTGTATGTGCGGCTCGCTCGTGTTGCCGGAGTTGCCGCAGCGCCCGAGGGGGCGCCCCTCTTCGACGGCCTCGCCCTCCTTCACCGAGACGCTGCCGCGTTGCAGGTGTGCGACCTCAAGGTAAGTGCCCGTCGCCAGCTCGATGACGACGTGATTGCCGGCGGGCGCGTCGAAGTTGTTCGAGACCGCGCCCGGCGTCTCGTCCGGCTCGCCGTCGTGCGCCCTCACGACGCGACCGGCCGCCGGCGCCACCACGGGCACGCCCCAGCAGCCGTAATCCTCAAGCCGCGCGCCGCCCGTGAAAGAAGGCTCGACCGTCAGGTCGTAAGCCCACCTCTGGTCCGGGTACGACGCGTGGTAATTGACGGCCAGGCTGTCGCCGCCCCAGGCCACCCTCAGCGGCACGTCCGCGGGCAGGCGGCCGGCGGCCGGAGGCCGAGCCCGACCGATTGAGACCGGGTACTTCACCAGCAGCAGCTCAAAGTTCCAGCACAAAGGCCAGACCGCCACGAGCGCGAGCAGGGTCGTCGTTATCAGGGGAAGACTGAGGCGTCGCTTCCAGACGGCGTAGCCCGCGCAAACGAGTAGCAGCGCGAGACCCAAAAGCGGGACGAGTAGCATGAGCGCGTACCACGCGACGACGCCGGCCAGCCCCCCGCGGAAGGCCGCCGCCCAGCATCCCGCGACGGCGAGCAGCAGGACGGCGGCCGGCAGCCAACTGACCACGCGCCTGAAGGCGCTGCGCCCTCCCGCCTCGCTCAAGCCCATCCCCGTGCCGCCTCCTCCGAAAAGATTCGGGGCTACTACGAGTGCGGGCGCCGTTTGGTTTTGCGCCGCCTCGGCCGCGCGGCCCAAGAACGTTACTCGCGCGCGAGCGTCACCGGAACGTCGCGCGTGGCTTCGTTGCCGTGGAAGTCCGCGGCGAGGATGCGGAGCGTGTAGTCGCCGGGCGGGAGTTCGCCCGTGTCCCACGAGCCGCGCGCGGCGCGGCCGTCGCGGACGGTGTTCGTCAGCTCGTAGAGGAAGCGCGTCCGCGCGCTGCCGTAGACGGTGATGCCGCTCTCGTCGGCGTAGGCGATCTTGGTCGGCTCGTCGCCGGGCGGCAGGCGGTTGAACTCGATCTGGAAGCGCGGCCGCTCGAAGCCGGGCGCCGGGTGCCCGTCGGGCAGAAGCAGTTGGTAGCCGAGCCTGTAGAGCCCGAGACGGCGGCGCGCCTGGTTGCCGTCAACCTGGTCGAAGGCGTCCACCACTATCCTGACCTTGCCGCGCAGCGCCGCCCGCCCTTCCTTCTTCTCGTTCAGGCGCGCGCCCGACTCGTCGAAGAGCCAGACGCCGTCCGCCTCTATCTTCGGCGGGGCGGCGTCGGTGAAGCCGGGGAAGGGGAGCGCGAGCGGGTTCAGCTCCGCGCCGGGCGGGCCGAGGTTCATGTGGACGTGGTACATGCGGTTGATGGTGCCGAGCGGCTGGCCTACGCGCAGACGCGTCCCGCGCCGCAGGCGCACGCGCGCCACCTTGCCCTCGCCGTCGCGCACGGCGACGAAGGGCCCGCCGCCGCCGAGCATCTCGTCACGCTCGTCGCGGCCGACGCGCAGGTGGACGTAGGTCATCAGCCCTGCGCGCACGCCTTCGTTCAAGGTGCCGAAGCCCCAGTTGGCGAGCGGGCTCGAAACTTTCTCCTCGCGCACGGCGCGCACGTTCTGGCCGTAGACGCCGAAGACGTCCACGCCGCTGTGCAGGTGGTGGCGGCTGTCGTCCGTGCCGTACGAGCCGCGCACCTCGCCCATCGTCGCCGCCAGCTCGTGCCACCTGTCCTGCGGGTCGAGCGGCCACGGGAACGGCGCGCCGAGGCTCGCCGCGTCGATGCGCGGCAGCACCTCCCCGCGCGCCGGCGTGGCGGGCGCGACGCCCTCGCGCTCGTCGTCGGAGGAGAAGAGGGAAGAGAAGAGGCCGCCGCGCTTCTTCTCTTCGTCGCGCGGCGCGCCGGCGCGCGTGACGTGGCGGACGAGGTAGTTGGCGGCGTCGGCGACGACGAGCGAGCCGTCTTCGGCGAGCGCGAGCCCCGCCGGCTGGTTGAAGCGCGCGGCCGTGCGGCCGTCGCCGTCCGCGAAGCCGGGGCCGAGCCCGGCGATGACGCGCGCCGCGCCGTCGGGCGCGACCTGCACGACGCGCCCTCTGTCCAGCTCGGTCACGTAGAGAAAGCCGTCGCGCGTGAGCGCGAGCCCGACGGGCTTCGACAGCTCGAAGGGCGCGGCCGTCGCGGGGTGTGCCGGCGGCGCGGCGGCTGAGTCCCCCGCCCCGACGTTTGCGGCCGCCGCCGGGTCGTGCGGGGTGTAGAGGTTGAGCGTTGAGACCTGCCCGTCCTTTGTTATCTTGCGCAGGCGGTTGTTGCCGGTGTCGGCGACGAAGACCTCGCCCGCTTCCGACGCCGCCAGTCCACACGGCGTGTCGAAGAGCGCGGTGTCGAGCGCGCCGCCGTCGGCGTGGCCGGGCGTCCCCAACCCCGCCAGCGTCTTCACCCGCCCGTCCCTCGCGACCACTCGGACGCGGTCGTTGTATGTGTCCGCGACGTAGACGTTGCCGTCCTTGTCCACGGCGACGCCGACCGGCGCGTCGAACCGCGCCCCGGCCGCAGCGCCGTCCTGGAAGCCCGCCGCGCCGTCGCCCGCCAGAGTCGTCACGACGCCCTCGGGCGTCACGCGCCGCACGCGGTTGTTGCCCGTGTCCGCCACGTAGAGGTTCCCCGCGCCGTCGAGCGCGAGCCCCGAAGGCGTGCTGAAGGCGGCCGCCGCGCCCGCGCCGTCGGCGAAGCCCTCGCGCCCGCCCGCCAGCGTCTTAACCTCGCCGCGCGGCGTGAGCCTGCGAATGCGGTTCGACTCGCCCGCGTCCGAGACGTAGACGGTACCGTCCGGCGCGACCGCGACGCCGTAGGGCTCGCCGAAACCAGCCGCGGCCGCCGCGCCGTCGCGCGCGCCCGGCGCGCCGTCGCCCGCCACGGTCGACGCCACCGCCGCCCAGCCCGCCGGGGTCGCGCGCGGGGGCGTGCGCCCCCAGTTGCTGAGCAGGAGGTAGAGCCCTGCCGCGTTCCAAGATAAATAAGAAGGCCGCGGCCGGACTCACCAGTCCCAACCGCGCCGGGCGCCGGCCGACCAAAGCCGCGCAGCAAGGGGACGCCAACCTTCGCCGTCATCCCATACGCAAGCCAGGCATCATGAAGCGCAGGGGCGCCTGAGCCCCCGCCGCCGTCTTGCAGCCGCCTCCCTGGAAGCGGCGTCCCTGTAGTCCAACTTTCGGAAGGAGCCCACAATGAGATTTAGTTTTTCCGAGAGGTCGCGCGTCTCCCACACCCCGGCCGGGGCGGGGTCGACGGCGAAATCTCTTTCGGCAGCGGTGCTTGCATTCCTGTTCCTGCTGACGGCCGCGGTGCCCGCCTTCGGGCAGAACACGACGGGCAGCGTCAGCGGCGTCGTCAACGACCCGAGCGGCGCGACCGTCGCGGGCGCGAACGTCGCGCTCCGCAACAACGAGACGGGCATCACGCGCAACACTACGAGCAACGACAACGGCGAGTACACCTTCCCGTCGGTCGAGCCCGGGAGATACACGCTGACCGTCGAGGCCTCGGGGTTCAAGAAGGCCGTCGCGCCCGACGTCGTCGTCGAGGTCGGCGTGCCCGCGCGCACGACGATGACGCTCGAAGTCGGCGCGGTCAGCGAGGTCGTCACCGTCACGGCCGCGCAGGAGATCATCAACAACACCAGCCCGACGCTGACGAACGTCATCAACACGAAGCAGGTGCGGGACCTGCCGCTCCTCGGCCGCAACCCGCTCGAACTGGCGGGCCTCCAGCCCGGCGTCGCCGTCGTCGGCACCAACACGCGCGGCTCCTCCATCAGCGGCCTGCGCGGCTCGGCGACCAACGTCACGCAGGACGGCATCAACGCGATGGACAACTTCGTCAAGACCGACTCGCTCTTCGCGCTCTCGGCGCCGTCGCTCGGCTCGACGAGCGAGATCAGCGTCACGACGGGAACGACCTCGTCCGACGCCGGCCGCGGCGTCGCGCAGGTGCGCGTCACCACGAAGGGCGGCACCAACGACTTCCACGGCGAGGTCTTCTACCTCGTTCGTAACGACTGGCTCAACGCCAACACCTTCTTCAACAACCTGGCGGGCACGCCGCGGGAGCGCCAGAAACAGCACTTCTTCGGCTTCGCGGCCGGCGGCCCCGTCTGGGCGCCGCACTTCGGCGAGGGCGGCCCCAGGCTCTGGAGCGGCCGCGACCGCGCCTTCTGGTTCCTCACCTACGAGGGCTTCCGCGAGAACTTCTCCACGACGCGCAACCGCACGGTGCTGACGGCCGACGCGCGGCGGGGGGTGTTCCGCTACACCGGCGCGAACGGCCAGACCGAGACGGTCAACCTGCTTAACCTCGGCGTCTCGACGCCCGGCCTGAACCCGGTCACGCTGGCGCAGCTCAACGCCATGCCGCTGCCGAACAACACGCTCGTCGGCGACAGCCTGAACACGTCCGGGTTCCGCTACAACGTCACCGGCACGAACCCGAGCGACAAGTGGGTCGCGCGCTACGACCACCAACTGGTCGAGCGCTCGCCGCTCGGCTCGCACAAGCTGGAGTTCGTCTTCAACCGCGCCACCTTCCGCCTCTTCCCCGACACCTTCAACTCCCTCGAGGCGCCGTTCCCCGGCGGCATTGACGCCGGGCAGGGCTCGACCCGCTGGCTGATTACCGTGGCCGACCACTCGACCTTCGGCAACAACGTCACCAACGAGGCGCGCTACGGCCGCCAGTGGTCGCCGGTCGGCTTCCTCCGCGCGGCACCGCCGAACAACCCGTTCTACATCAACCTCGGCTCGGTGACCGACTTCGACAACACTTTCATGTCGCAGGGGCGCACGACGACCGTCAACCAGTTCCTCGACAACGTGGCGATCCCGAAGGGCTCGCACACCTTCCGCGCCGGCATGGACTTCCAGCAGATCCACGCCTACACCTTCAACGACGCGGGCATCCACCCGACGATCAATCTCGGCAGCAACTCGGCGAACCCGAACGGCATCACCCGCGGCTCCTTCGCCAGACCGGACGGCACCTCGAACCTGCCGGCCGGCTCGACGGGCGACGCCATCGTCACGCGCGCGGCGGCCATCTTCGCCGACCTGACGGGGCTGCTCGGCAGCGCCTCGGCGACCTTCAACGTCAGCAGCCCCGACTCGGGCTTCGTCCAGGGCGCGACCCGCGAGCGCATCTTCCAGCAGCGCGACCTCGCGCTCTACTTCCAGGACCAGTGGCGCGCGCGCAGCAACCTGAGCCTGAACTATGGCGTGCGCTGGGACTACATGGGCGTCCCGACGCTACCGAACGGTCTCGGCATCCAGATCACGGACGTCAACGACCTCTTCGGCGTCTCGGGCTTCGGCAACCTCTTTAACCCGAACGCGGCCCCCGGCTCGCAGGTCAACGGGCGCAGGGCCACGCTCGACTTCGTCAGCGGCGACACGGGGCGCGGGCTCTACAACAACGACTGGAATAACTTCGCGCCGTTCTTCGGCTTCGCCTACTCGCCCGGCTTCAAGGACGGGTTCCTGGGCAAGATCTTCGGCGGCGAGGGCACCAGCTCATTCCGCGGCGGCTACTCGATCAGCTACCTCCACGACGGGTTCACCGTCATCAGCAACGCGCTCGGCGTGGGGACGACCAACGCCGGCTTGATCCAGTCCTCGGCCGTCACGACGCCGACTGGCACGCTCACGGCTTCGGGCATCGCGCTGCCCGCCCCGACGTTCACGATGCCGATCACCGACCGGCAGAACAACGTGCTCAACCCCGACAACTCGCTCTGGGCCATCGACCCGAACCTGCGCACGCCCTACGTGCAGCAGTGGTCGTTCGGGTTCGAGCGCGAGGTGACGCGCAACATGGCCTTCGAGGTGCGCTACGTCGGGAACCACGCGCTCAAGGTCTGGCGCGCGAACAACTTCAACGAGGTGAACATCTTTAACAACGGTTTCCTCCAGGAGTTCCTGAACGCCCAGCGGAACCTCGCCCTCTTCAGGGCGGCCAACCCGCGGTGCGGCCAGTCGGGGCAGCCCGCCTGCACCTTCGCCAACTCGGGGCTGGCCGGGCAGGTCAACACGCCCATCCTGAGCTCGTTCTTTACGGGGATCGCGACCGGGAGCGCGTTCACCAGCTCGACCTTCATCGGCAACCTCGACAATAACAACGTCGGCACCTTCGCCAACACGCTGGCCTTCTCGAACACCTACCGCGGCAACCGCGAGAACCCGGCGCGCGGCATCCCAGCCAACTTCTTCGTCGCCAACCCCAACGCCGCCGGCATCACGCTGCTCGGCAACAACTCGATGTCGAACTATCACTCGCTCCAGGCCGAGTTCCGCCGCCGGTTCTCGCAGGGGTTCCAGTTCCAGGCTGACTACACCTTCAGCAAGGCTCTCGGGGACGCCCGCGGCGCCTTCGGCAGCCAGAGTGATCTGACCTCGTTCCGCACGCTGCGCGACACGAGCCTCGACTACACGCGCTCGGACGTTGACCAGACGCACCGCTTCGTCGCCAACGGGATTTACGACCTGCCCTTCGGCCGCGGCCGCAACTACTGGAGCAGCGCCAACGGCTTCGTTGACCGGCTGGTCGGGGGCTGGACTGTGGGGAGCATCCTCGCCTGGCAGTCGCGCCCGCCCTTCTACGTGGCCTCGAACCGCACGACCGTCAACCAGTTCAACCCCGGAAACAACCCCGCCGACCTCGTCGGGATGAGCTTCGAGGAGTTCCAGAAGAACGTCGGGCTCTTCCGCCACTCGACGGGCATCTACTTCATCAACCCGGCGATTCTGAACATCACGACCAACGCCGCTGGCCAGTTCGTCAGCTCCACCATCAAGCCGGGGATTCTGGCCGCGCCCAAACCGGGCTTCTTCGGCAACTTCCCGATCAACTCGCTCAACGGGCCGCAGTTCTTCAACATAGACGCGAGCCTCGTCAAGCGGATGCCGATCACCGAGCGGGTCAAGCTCGAACTCAAGACGACGTTCATCAACGTGCTCAACCACGCGAACTTCATCTACAACACGCAGAACTTCGACTCGACCAGCTTCGGTCGCATCACCGGGCAGAGCGGCAACCAGCGCATCGTCCACTTCACCTTCAAGGCGACGTGGTAGGCGGCGCGCCGGTCTGAGCGCCGACCGACAGGACGGGAGGGGCGACCCGCGGGGGTCGCCCCTTTCGCTTTTTTCGCGCGCGCCTTTGCCGGGGGTGTGGACGCGCGCCCCGCCGCCGGGGTATGCTGCCCGTCCAACCGCTCTACCGAAACTCTTTCAGACGAAGAACCGGAGTCGAAAAATGCCCAAGCATCTGTCGTCCCTCGCACGCGCGGCCGCCGCACTGGTCTGCGCCGCCTGGCTCGCGCTCTCGGCCGCCGCGCAGCAGGCGACGCCCAGCCCCACGCCGACGCCCGAGCAGCAGCCCGAGGACGCCACCACCGAGACCAGGGTCTTCGACCGGCTCGAGTGGCGCTCCATCGGGCCGGCCAACATGGGCGGGCGCGTCGCCGACGTCGAGGGCGTCGCCGGCCGCCCCGAAGTCGTCTACGTCGCGACGGCCTCGGGCGGCCTCTTCAAGACGACCAACGGCGGCGTCCGCTGGACTCCGCTCTTCGAGCGGCAGGGCACCATCTCCATCGGCGACATCGCGCTCGAGCCCGGCAACCCCGACGTCATCTGGCTCGGCGCGGGCGAGTCGGCCGTGCGCAACTCGGTCTCCTTCGGCGACGGCGTCTACAAGTCGACGGACGGCGGGCTCACCTGGCGGCACATGGGTCTGCGCGACTCGGCGCACGTCTCGAAGGTGCTCGTCCACCCGCGCAACCCCGACGTGGTCTACGTCGGCGCGCAGGGGCGCGCCTACGGCCCCAACGAGGAGCGCGGCGTCTTCATGACGACCGACGGCGGGCGGACGTGGCAGAAGACGCTCTACATGGGTCCCGAGCACGGCGTCGCCGACATGGACATCGACCCGTCGAACCCGAACGTCGTCTACGCGGTGATGTGGAAGTTCCGGCGCACGCCCTGGACGCACACCTCGGGCGACGACCGCGGCGGGCTCTTCAAGTCCATCGACGGCGGGCGCACCTGGAAGAAGCTGGAGGGCGGGCTCCCCAAGACGGTCGGCCGCATCGGCGTCGCGGTCGCTCACTCCAGCCCGCAGGACAACGGCACGTGGACGGGGCCCTCGCGCACGCGCGAGCCCATCGGCATCCAGAACGACGACTGGCGGATGATAAGTTTCGGCGACGGCTTCTTCGTCCTCAACCACCCCGACGACCCGGACCTCTACCTGTCGGAGTCGCAGGGCGGCAACGTCGTCCGCACCGACATGCGCACGCGCGAGCAGCAGCTCGTCGTCCCCTACATGGGCGACGACGGCGGCCCGGCCGAGAACGCCCGCTACCGCTTCAACTGGAACTCGCCGCTCGTCCCCGGCGCGCACGACAAGAACACCGTCTACCTCGGCGGCAACGTCGTCTTCAAGTCGACGGACTTCGGTAAGACGTGGGCGGCCATCAGCCCCGACCTGACGACCAACGACAAGTCGAAGCAGAAGTCGGCGGGCGGCCCCGTCGCCCACGAGAACACGGGCGCGGAGTACCACTCGACCGTCATCAGCCTCGCCGAGTCGCCCGCGCGCGCCGGGCTCATCTGGGCGGGCACCGACGACGGCAACCTCCAGGTGACGGCCGACGGCGGGAAGAACTGGCGCAACGTCGTCGGGAACGTGCCGGGGCTCGCCGCCAACTCGCCCGTCTCGCACGTCGAGCCGTCGCGCGCGGACGCGGACGCGGCTTACGTCTCCTTCGACCGGCACCAGCTCGACGACCGGCGGCCCTACGTCTTCAAGACCTCGGACGGCGGCCGCACCTTCCAGAACATCACCGGCAACCTGCCCGCCAGCGCCTACGTCTGGGTCGTGCGCGAAGACCCGAAGAACCCCCGGCTGCTCTACGCGGGCACCGAGCTCGGGCTCTACGTCTCGTACACGGCCGGCGGCAACTGGACGAGCCTCGCGCTCAAGAACCTGCCGAACGTCGCCATCCACGACATCGTCATCCACCCGCGCGACAACGACATCATCCTCGGCACTCACGGCCGCAGCATCTACGTCCTCGACGACGCGACGCCCGTCCAGCAGTTGACGCCCGAGGCGGCGCGCGAGGACGTGCGACTGTTCGCGCCGCGCCCGGCGCTGCGCTACGCCACGCGCATGACGCGCTACGGCGTCGGCGACAAGGCGTTCGCCGGCCAGAACCCGCCCTACGGCGCGCTCCTCAGCTACTACCTGAAGGCGAAGCCCGACGAGAAGACGAAGGTGCAGATTCAAATCCTCGACGCCGCCGGCAAGCTGGTCTCCGAAATCAACAACGTCGCGAAGGAGCGGGGCCTGAACCGCGTCAACTGGAACCTGCGCTACGGCGGCCCGCAGGTGCGCCGCCCGCCCACCGACGAGGAGACGCAGTTCACGGGCGGGCCGCGCGGGCCGCAGGTTCTCCCCGGCACCTACACCGTCAGGCTCCTGGTCGGCGAGAAGCGTTACGAGCAGAAGGCCGAGGTGCGG
Source organism: Acidobacteriota bacterium (assembly GCA_020200135.1). Taxonomy (GTDB): domain Bacteria; phylum Acidobacteriota; class Blastocatellia; order Pyrinomonadales; family Pyrinomonadaceae; genus QHXN01. The sequence continues at coordinate 29,478 of JAIVJI010000079.1, forward strand.
CTCGACCCGACGGTCAGCGTGCCGGTCGCGGACTTGCGCGAGTCGCTCGACATGTCGCTGCGCCTGCGCGACATGCAGACGGCGACCAACAACGCCCTGCGCACGCTCGACAGCATCAAGTCGCAGATCGAGTTCGTCGAGCGCACCGTCGGCGAACGCCTCGGCGCGGCGGAGGTGCCGAAGGAGTTGACCGAGCGGCTCAGCGCGCAGAAGAAGCGCGTCGAGGAGTTGCAGAACAAGCTGGCGCAGCCCGACGGCGGCCTCGGCTTCGAGGGGCGCGCGCAGCTCGTCGACCGCATCGGCGGCCTCTTCTTCACGCTCGACGGGGCGAACGCCGCGCCGACGCCGGCCGCGCGCGAGCTCTACAGTGATTTGCAGAAGGAGTTCGACGCGAAGGCCGGCGAGGTCAACGCGTTCCTCTCGGACGCCGTCCCGCAGCTCAACGAGGCGCTGCGCCGCGTCGGCGCCCCCACACTCATGACCGGCAAGCCCGTCGAGCTGCCGAAGCCGTAAGCCCCCGGGGTTGCGCGTCGGTCGCGACCGACGCGCAACCAACTTACGTCACCCGCCGCATTCTTCCTGCGCCCGGCGGCGGCGCGGGCGCCGCGGCAAAGCCGACGCTGCGGCCGTCCCGCGCGGCACCGCGATTGCTCAAGGGGGCTTGAACGTCGCAACAGGGGATTCCCCCGGGAGAAAAAATAATGCTCAAGAGAATCTGTTCCATCGCACTGGCCGCGCTGCTCCTACAGGCGGCCGCCGCGCCCGCCTTCGCCAAGTCGAGCGCGGAGAAAGAGGCCCGCCGCGTCGAGAAGGTTCGCACACAGCTCGCCAGGCTCGGCACCGGCAAGGACGCGGTCGTGCGGATAGAGCTGCGCGACAAGACCCGGCTCGAAGGCTACGTCAGCGAGGCGGGCGCGGAGAGCTTCGTCGTCACCGACAAGGCCGGCAAGGCGACGACCGTCGCCTACCCGCAGGTCGGGAAGGCCAAAGGCAACAACCTCTCGACCGGCGCCAAGGTCGCCATCGGCATCGGCATCGGGGCCGGCATCACGCTCCTTATCGTCTTCCTCTACATCGCCGCGCACGACTGAGCGCGGAGGCGCGCGCCGCCGACGACACACGCCTCGAACTCGAAGGCCCGCCCGGCCGACAAGCCGGGCGGGCCTTCCTGCGTCCGCACGCCGCGTCGCGCGTCGCCGCGAACCGCGTTCGGAGTGAAGACGGCCTCCGGGCTCCGAGGCGCGCCGAAACGTTTCGACCGGCGGCCGCATATATTTATGAGACCGCAAAAAGGAGAAAAGTCATGGCGTTCAGACTGTGTAGGAGCTTCCTCTCGATCATCGGCCAGGTCATGGTGGGGGCGTTCTTCATCGCGACGCTGGGGGCCTTGTTCCTGTTCATGGGCCTGTTCTTCGGCGCGCTGGCCGTCTGGTCAACGTCGCCGACGGCGGCGGCGGCGCTGGTGGCCATCTTCGCCCACCCGGTCTTCGGCCCGATGGTCGGCATGGGGCTGGCGGCGTTCGTCACCGGCCTGCTGCTCATACTGGCGATGCTGGTGCTCTACGTGCTGTTGAGCGCCGTCTGCTGCACGCTCGCGGCCTCGGCCACCGGCGGCCGGCAGGACGCCTGCGACTGCGAGGCCCTGTGCCTGCTCGGGCCGCTCTTCCCGGCGGCCGCGTTCCTGACACTCGTCCTCGTCATCGCGCCCATCCTGTTCCTCGGCGGGGGGCGTGAGGCGCTCGGCGTGACGCCCGACGCGCTGCTCAACGTGGCCGCCTCGATGCTCGGGCTGTTCGGCCTGCTGCTGGCGCTCGCGCCGGTCATCTGGTGCTGCTGCAAGGGGTGCAAGTGCCGCGACCCCCACAACGACCCCGGCCCGATCCTGAGCGAACGGGCGCGCGCCGAAGCCCACTGACGCGGGCGAAGGCGCCCGCCCCGCGGCGGAAAATGAAGAAGGCCCGCCCGGCAGATGCCGGGCGGGCCTTCTCACGCTTCGCGCGCGTCGGACGCTAAGCCTCGACCACCTCGGCCTGCGTCTCGGCGTCGAGCAGCGAGGCGGAGGTGACCTTGTCGCCGCCGTCGGTCTTGATGAGGCGGACGCCCTGCGCGCCGCGGCCGGTCTTGCGGATGTTGTCGGCCTCGATGCGAATGAGCTTGCCCTGCTTGGTGATGATCATCAGCTCGGACTCCTCGTCCACGGGGAAGACGGCGACGACCTTGCCGGTCTTGTCGGTCGTCTTCATGTTGATGACGCCCTTGCCGCCGCGCGACTGCAAGCGGTAGGTCGTGATCGGCGTCTGCTTGCCGAATCCGCACTCCGAGACGGACAACATCTTCTCGTTGTCCTCCGCCGAGACGGCCGCGACCGAGACGACGTAGTCGCCCTTGCGCAGATCGATCCCGCGCACGCCGCGCGCCGTACGCCCCATCGGGCGCACGTCCGACTCGTCGAAGCGGATGGCGAGCCCGTCGTGCGTGGCGATGAAGATGCGCTTGCTGCCGTCGGTCAGGACCACGTCCAAAAGCTCGTCGCCCTCGTCCACGTTGACGGCGTTGATGCCGTTCGAGCGGATGTTGCGGAACTCCGACAGCTCGGTCTTCTTGATGACGCCCTTGCGCGTGACCATCACGACGTACTTGCCCTCGGAGAACTCGCGGACGGGGATGACCCCGGCGAGCTTGCGCACCGAAGGGATGTTGATGAGGTTGACGACCGCCTTGCCGCGCGCCGAGGGCAGCGCGTCCGGTATCTCGTGCACCTTGAGCTTGAAGACCTGCCCGTCGTCGGTGAAGATCATCAGGTACGAGTGGGTCGAGGCGATGAAGAGGTGCTCGACCCAGTCCTCGTTCTTGCCCGTGCCCGCGCCCGCGCGCCCCTTGCCGCCGCGCCCCTGCCGCTGGTAGGTCGAGACGGCGGTGCGCTTGACGTAGCCGTTCTTCGTCACCGTGATGGCCACGTCCTCGTCGGCGATCATGTCCTCGATGGAGAGCTCGACGCCCTCGTCGATGATCTGCGTGCGGCGCGCGTCGCCGAAGTCGCGCTTGACGTCCTCCAGCTCCTTGACGATGACCCGGCGCAGGCTCGCCTCGTTGGAGAGGATGTCTTCCAGCTCGGCGATGAGCCGGATGATGCCCTCGTACTCGTCGATGATCTTCTGGCGTTCGAGCGCCGAGAGGCGGCGCAGCTGGAGGTCGAGGATGGCCTGCGCCTGCGCCTCGGAGAACTCCAGCCGGCGCATCACCTTCTTCAGCTTGTCTACAAAGCCGGCGGCCGTGGCGTCGGCGGGCACGCCCTTCCACTGCCTGACCTCGGTCATCGAGGCGGTGTTGTTCGTCAGCCACTGGCGCGCCTCGTCCACCGAGCGCGCGTTGCGGATGAGCGGGATGATGTAGTCGAGCGCGTCGATGGCCTTGTTCAGTCCCTCCAGGATGTGCGCGCGCGCGCGGGCCTTGCGCAGCTCGTACTCGGTGCGGCGGCGCACCACCTCGCGGCGGAACTCGATGAAGTGCTCGAGCATCTCCCGCAGCTTGAGCACGCGCGGCTGCCCCTGGACGATGGCGAGGTTGATGACGCCGAAGGTGGACTGCATCGGCGTCAGCTTGTAGAGCTTGTTGAGGACGATCTGCGGGATGGCGTCGCGCTTCAATTCGACGACGACCCTCATGCCGTCGCGCGACGACTCGTCGCGGAGGTCGGAGATGCCGTCGATCTTCTTCTCGTTGACCAGCTCGGCGATGCGCTCGATGAGCCGCGCCTTGTTCACCTGGTACGGGATTTCGGTGATGATGATGGCGTCGCGCTCGGTCGTCCCGCGCCCGATGCGGTCGATGCCGGCGCGCGCGCGCATCTGGATGATGCCGCGCCCCGTCGTGTAGGCCGAGCGGATGCCCTCGCGCCCGTAGATGAAGCCGCCCGTCGGGAAGTCGGGGCCGGGGATGAGCGAGAGCAGCTCGGACTCCTTCATGTTCGGCTTCTTGATGAGCGCGATGGTCGCCTCGACGATCTCCGTCAGGTTGTGCGGCGGGATCTTGGTCGCCATGCCGACGGCGATGCCCTCCGAGCCGCTCAGCAGGAGGTTCGGCACGCGCGTCGGCATGACCGAAGGCTCGCTCAGAGACTCGTCGTAGTTGGGGTTGAAGGTGACGGTCTCCTTCTCGATGTCGGCGAGAATCTCGCCGGCGATCTTCGACATGCGCGCCTCGGTGTAGCGCATCGCGGCCGCCGAGTCGCCGTCCACCGAGCCGAAGTTGCCCTGGCCGTCGACGAGCGGGTAGCGCATCGAGAAGTCCTGGGCCAGGCGGACGATGGTGTCGTAGACGGCCGAGTCGCCGTGCGGGTGGTACTTGCCGATCACGTCGCCGACGATGCGCGCCGACTTCTTATAAGGCTTGTTGTGCTGGTTGCCGAGCTCGTGCATCGCCCAGAGCACGCGCCGGTGGACGGGCTTGAACCCGTCGCGCACGTCCGGCAGCGCGCGGCCGATGATGACCGACATGGCGTAGTCGAGATACGACCGCCGCATCTCGTCTTCGATGTTGACGTAGTTGCGTTCAAAAGTTTCCATCTAATAAACCTTTCCGGTACAATTTGCCGCGCCCGCGCCGTCCGCCTCGAGTCCCGAGTCGCGGGACGCCGCGAGCGCCTTTCCGCCTTTCAAGAGACAACCGAACGGGCGCCCCGCGCGGCGCAGAAATCCCCCACGGGGGCGAGAATTCGGGCTGTCGAGGCGGTACTTTCGGGTGCGGAAAAAGGCGTTCAGAAAGTACGCCATATTGTAGCCCGAAAGGGTCGTTTTGGCAAACCCGGCGGCGGGCTCAAACCCCTGTAAAATCAACGCTTTTACCCCGCCCGGCGGGTGCGAAACGGGGGCTCCGCCGGGCACAACATTTTGGGGCTCACCGCCGGCGGAGAACCGGGCTGAAAAGTGACCGATACGGGCGACAAATCGAAACGCCTGCGCGAGCGCATCAAGCTGGCGCTGCCCGTCCGCGTACACAGTACCGCGTCTGGGCGCTGGTCTGCCACCTCTCGGCGCGGCCGGAGTTCGGCGCGGGCGGCGGGGACACGCGCTTCGAGGTGGGGGTGGCCTTCACGGGGAAGCGCCCGCCGGCGAGCTACGCGAACGAGCCGGCCACGCTCTACGAGATTGACGCGGTCTCGGCCGAGGACAACATGTGGAGGGTGCGCGAGGTCGAGCCCGGCGGGCCCAGCTCTCGCTCCGAGCAGACGCGGCTCCAGATGGCACTGAGCGTGCGGCTGGAGGTCTTCGACTTCGAGGGGCGCGTGACGGCGAGCGAGCAGACGGTGACGGAGAACATCAGCCCGCGCGGCGCGGCCGTCTGGACGACGCTTAAGGTCGAGCGCGGGCGCTTCGTGCGTCTGACCAGCACGGAGACGGGGCTCTCGGTCACGGCCGCCGTCCGCGCCGCGCGCAGCGGCGCCGACGGCATCCCGCGCCTCCACCTCGAATTCATCGACAGGCAGTGGCCGCTGGAGGGGATAGAGTGAGGGGGGAGGGTTGAAGACCAGAGTCATGTTCCCGCGCGAGGTGCTGCTCGTCGAGGTCGAGCGCTGGTGCGGCGACCACGCGTGCAACGCGCGGACGCGCCTGTCGCTGACGAAGGAGGAGGCGCGCGCCTACACGGGCTTCGAGTGCGGGCGCTGCGAGCGCTGGAACGACGACGCGCTCGCGGAGCGCGACATCCCCGAGTGGTGGGAGGGGCTGAAGGTCGCCTCGCTCGAAGGCTTGAGGCCGTCCCGAGGGTCGGGCGCGGGCGGCGAGGGCGAGCCGGGCGAGGTGATCGGACGGATGAGCGACGCCTGGGAGGGGCTGGGCGAAGCCGGCACACGCGAAGACGCGGGGGCGGAGGGCGGGGACAAGTTTTGAGCCGAGCGGCGGACACTGACGGCGGGGAGGGGCGCCCAAGGCCGGAGTCGCGTTCTCCGCGCTCCGCGCCGGAGTGGGTGATCGACGCGCTGCGCCCGGCTATTTTGGGCCTCTCGCGCGCGCTGTGGCGCATCAGCTTCCGGGGCGTCGAGCAGGTGCCGGCCGAGGGCGGGCTCATCATCGCCGCCAACCACCAGACATACTTCGACCCCTTCTGGGTCGGCTCGCGCGTCCGCAGACCCGTCCGCTACCTCGCGTGGAACGAGGCGCTGAAGTGGCCGCTGGTGGGGAAGACGATGGAGATGCTCGGCGCGTGGCCGCTCGTCCTCGACCGCGGCAACCCGACGGCCTACCGCCGCTCGATGCAGTGGCTGCGCTCGGGCGGCGCGCTGATGATCTTCCCCGAGGGGGAGCGCGCCTACGCCGACGGCGAGGTCGGCCGCTTCAAGGCGGGCGCCGTCCGGCTCGCGCTCGAAGCCGGCGTGCCCATCCTCCCCGTGACCATCCGCGGCGGCGAGCGCGTCTGGCCGCGCGGCCGGACGATTCCGCGCACGGGGCGCGTCGAAGTCATCTTCCACCCCACACGCCGCCCCGCCTGCCTGCCCGGCGAAGACACGCGCCAGTGCTTCAAACGCGAGACCGAGGCCCTCGCCGCCGTCATCACGTCGGCGCTCTGACAGTAGGCAGACGGCGCCAGGCACTCGGGAGGTAAACAATGCGGTCAAACGAGTCGGGGCGGCGGACTGAAGAGACGACGCGCGGACGGGCGTGCCCGAGGGCGGCGCGATTTTGACACGGCGGGCAGCGCGGCCCACGCCTCACGTCGTCAGGCGGCGGTAGATGGCGGGCATCCGTTCAGGTAGAGATAACACATCATCAATAATTGTGTAACCCACTTCGCCGTAGAGGTCGCGGAGTTCGGACTCGCTGTCGCGGTCGATGGTGATGCAGAAGGGGGTGATGCCGTCGAGGCGCGCCTGGCGGAGCGCCTCGCGCGTGTCCTCGCGCGCGTAGCGCGCGTCGCCGTAGTCGTGGTCGTAGGGGCGGCCGTCGGAGAGGACGATGAGCAGGCGCGTGCGCGCCTCCTGCCGGCGGAGCTTGGCGGCGGCGTGGCGGACGGCCGCGCCGAGGCGGGTGTTGTTCTGGTAGTTGATGCCGCCGATGCGCTGCTCGACCTCGCCGGCGTAGGGCTCGCCGAAATCTTTGACGACGTAAAACTTGACGTTGCGGCGGCCTTCGCTCGTGAACCCGTAGATGCTGTACGGGTCGCCGACGGCTTCGAGCGCCTCGCTCATCAGGACGAGACCCTCCTTCTCGACCTCGATGATGCGGCGCCCCGGGTGCGTGTAGGGCTGCAGGGGGTGTCGGCCGATGGTGCGCGCGGTGGACGAAGACTGGTCGAGCAGGAACGAGACGGCCACGTCGCGCTCGCGCCGCAGACGCCGGGTGTAGACGCGCTCGGACTGCCGGCCGTCGGCGCGGCGGTCGATGACGAAATCGATGAGCGCGTTCAGGTCGTAGTCGTCGCCGTCCAACTCGTTCGCCACGCGCCTGAGACTCTCGGGCCGCATCAGCTGAAACTGGTGCCGGATGGACGAGATGACGCCCCGGTAGCGCGAGCGCGTGAGCTCGACGAACGTGCGGTCGCCGCGCTTGACCCTCTTCTCGATGACGCGGCACCACCCGACGCGCGTGTCCGAGAGGTCGCGGTCCCACTCGTCGTACTCGAAAGCCTCCTCGCCCGGCTCCAGAGTCTGCTCGGCCGACTCGCCCGACATCCAGCGCTCGGCGCCGGTCAAAGTCTCCTCGCCGTTCTCCGACGACTCGCTCGCCGCCCAGGCGTTGAACAGCTCGCGCGCGTCGCGCCGCCGGCGCTCGCGGCGCTGCTCTTCGTCCGAAGGCTCGTCCGTCTCCTCGCCCGGCGAGTCGAGGTTCGACTGCGCGCCGCCCTCCTTGTCTTCGCCCGCGTTCTCTTCCGCGCGCTCGTCGCGCTCGGTCATCTCGGGGACGACCGACTGGAAGAGCGTGTAGACGCGCGAGGTCGCCATCAGCGTGTCGGCCACCGTCGCGTCGGGGCCGGTCAGGTAATCGGCGACGATGGACTCCAGCTCCGAGACGGCCTGGCCGTAGACGGCGCGCGCGTCTTCGAGCGCGCCGCCGCAGAGCGTGATCTGGAAGAGCAGCTCGAAGGGGACGAGCGGGACGGGCAGGCTGACGATGCGCGGGCGGCCCTGCCGCAGGTGCTCGCGCACCAGGTCGAGGTCGCGGCCCAAGCCACGGTAGGCGCGGCGCAGCCGCCGGTCGATGCGCCCGTTCTCCAGCGTCCCGAAGATGCGCGTGGCCAGACCGCTCTGCGGGAAGAGCGAGAGCACGGCGCGGTAGTCGCCGCCCTCCGGAAGCCGCCGCCTGCGCGCCGAGGCGAGGCGCGCTTCCTCCTCGGGCGCGAGGGCGCGCTCGGACTTCGAGGGGTCGTTGATGTAGCCGTCGAGCGCGAAGGCGTCGAGCGCGTCCGCGTTCTCGGGCGAGTAGAGGTCGGCCAACGCGGTGTAGGCCGCGCGCAGCGCCGCGGTGTCGGCCCCGCGCGTGCCGAACTCGATCTGGCCGGCGGCGTGCGCGGCGAGGACTTTGTAGAGGCGGAAGTCCATCTCCGCCTCGCCGAACTCCGAGACGGCCGACGGCAGGTGTATGGTGCGTCCGTCGCCGATGCGCTGCTCGTCCGGGACGGCGGCGAGCGGCGCGATCTCGACGGCGCGGCCGGTCAGCGCCTCGACGTAGAGCCGCAGGGTCTGCGTCACCTCTTCGAGCGCGAGCCCGTCGCGGCCGCCGCTCTGCAACTGCTCGTTGCTCCGGCGCGTCTCCAGCGCGAAGTAGCTGCGCCGCGCGCGCGCGGTCAGGTTCTCAAGCAGCAGACCTTCGCGCGCCCACGCCTTGAACTGTTCGAGCGTGGCCGAGCGCAGCGCGCGCGGCGCGGCGCGGAAGCAGGAGATGGCCGCCTCAGCGTCGACGCGCGCGACCTCGTGCGTCGCCTCGACGACGGCGAGCGCGACCTCGGCGGCCCGCTCGCGGTCGGCGGCGTGCCCGGCGAGCGAGCCGAGCGCCGTCGGCCCCGTGCGCGCGAGCGCGACGAGGCAGGCGTTGTTGTGACCGGCCACCGTGCGCAGCAGAGCGCCCCACGCGTCGAACGCCTCGGGCACGAGCCTCAGAACCTCGCCGCCCGACGCGAGCACGTGCAGAGCGGCCGCGCCGCCGCGGTCGAGAAAACTCTCCGACTGGCGGAAGAGCCGCAGCACGTCGTCCGCGCCCAACCCCTCGACCGCCGACGGCAGCGCCGCCCACACGTCGGCCGCGATGCCGCCGACGCGCTGCGCGAAGGACTCCGCCAACCCGAGCGCCGCGTCCCACACGCGCCCGCCCTCGGCCTCGGCTTCGACGGCGTCGGCGCGTTCGGCCGCGGCGCTTTCATCCTCATCTTCATGGAAGGCGGAGAGGCAGGCGGCCGCCGCGGGCGTCGCGGCGAGGAAGTCGGAGCTGTGTCGCGCCGAGCGCCGCGCCACTTCGAGCGCGACCTCGAAGACGCGGCGCAGCCGTTCCGCATCGCCGACGGCGCGCGCCACCTCGGGCGCGCGGCGGTAGGTATCGAGCGCGAACGAGGTCGAGAGCGACAACTGCCGCGCGCAGACCTGTAGGAGCAGTAGGCGCGCGCCGCGCGGCACCTCGGCCAGCTCGCCCGGGCCCGACGTGATGAAGGCCGCGCCCGTCTCGGCGTCGGCCATCGAGAGCCGGCGACCCATCTCGCCCCACGCGCGCAGCTCCTCCGCGTCGAGCACGCGCGCGGCCTCGGGCACCGCGCGCAGGAAGTCCACGCCCGCGCGCAGAGAGAGCGCGGCGAGCCCCGCGCCGACTTCGAGCGCCGCGCGCGCCGTGTCCACGGGGAGCTTGCCCGCCTCGCGCAAAAGCCCCGCGATGGTGCGCCGCTCGCCCGCGTCGCGCACCGCGCGCAGACGCTCGCGCAGCTCGCGCCCGAGCGGCCGCCCCGAGGCCGCGTCGTCGCGCTCTTCCTCCTCCGAATCGAAAATGTACCTCTCGGCCATCGGTTGAAACTTCGGACAGTGACCCTGGACTTCAGCTTAAAATTTCTAAGTCGAAAGGGCAATCAGCCACTGCGCCGGGAAGTACGTCCCGAGGATGACGGCCGGCGCGCCCGCGAACCCGCCGCGAAAGCGGTTCCACGCAAGCCCTGAGTCCGACGCGACGAACAGCAGCGCCCCCGCGAATGCCGAAGCGCTCCCGCCGCCCCCGGCCGCCAGCCAACGGCTCGCGGCCAGCCACGCCATCAGAAGAATCACCGACACGTACACGACCACCGGCGCCTTTAACTCGCCCAGCCCCGGCCACAGCCGACGCAGCATCAGCGCGCCGTAGAGCGCGAGCGGCGCGGCCGCCCACGCGCCCGACAGCCCGCCGCCGTCGAGCGCGAACGCCGCGACGTAAAAGATGTGCGCGAAGAGGAAGCTGGCGAGCCCCGCCACGAAGCGCTCGCGCGGCAGCATCAGGAACACGTCGCCCGCGAGCGAGCACACGAGCCCCGCGACGACGAGCGGCCTGTAGGCGTGGACGGTCGCGTGCTTCGCTTGCAGCGCGACGAGGATGATGAGCGCCGTCGTGAGCGGCTTGAAGACGTAGACCTGAAGCCTCGCGCCCGCGTGCTCTGCGCGGACACAGAGGAGCGCGGACGCGAGGACGAGCGTTGACAGGGCGGCCGTCAGCATCTTTTCAATTGGTGAAACTTAAATCACCGTGGTCACTATCTCGCGGATGCTGCGTTGGAGGTCGCGGTCGTCGGTGATGGGTGAGCAGAGCGCGACTTCCGCCGCGGCCGTCGGGGGGATGCCGCGGGCGGTGAGCTGCGCGGCGTAGATGAGCAGGCGCGTGGAGACGCCCTCTTCGAGCCCGTGGCCGCGCAGGTTCCTGACCTTCTGGCCGATGAGGACGAGGTCGCGCGCCGCCTCGAGGGAGATGCCGCCCTCGCGCGCGACGACCTCGGCTTCGAGCTCGGGCGGCGGGTAGTCGAACTCCAGCGCGACGAAGCGCTGGCGCGTCGACTGCTTGAGGTCCTTGAGGATGGACTGGTAGCCGGGGTTGTAGCTGACGACGAGCATGAAGTCAGGGGGCGCTTCGAGGATGGTGCCGCGCTTCTCGATGGGGAGGCGGCGGCGGTCGTCGGTCAGAGGGTGGATGATGACGACCGTGTCCTTGCGCGCCTCGACCACCTCGTCGAGGTAGCAGATGGCGCCGCCGCGCACGGCCGCCGTCAGCGGCCCGTCGTGCCAGACGGTCTCCTCGCCTTCGAGCAGGAAGCGGCCGACGAGGTCCGTGGCCGAGAGGTCTTCGTGGCAGGCGACGGTGATGAGCGGCCGGCGCAGACGCCACGCCATGTGTTCGACGAAGCGCGTCTTGCCGCAGCCCGTCGGCCCCTTCAGCATGACCGGCAGCCGCGCGGCCTGCGCGGCCTCGAACAGCTCCACCTCGCGCCCCACCGCGAGGTAGAAGGGCTCGTCCGTGACGACGTACTCTTCGATTGGTCTTTCGCGCATCGTGTCGGTTCCCGTGCGCCCACGTCGGGCTGACGTTTGGGGCCGCATCGGTTATCCTTTAGTCGGCCGCTAAAAGCTGTTGGTGAAAATGAGAAGTCATCTTAACACCTGCACAAATGTGCGGCAAATTCGACGTTTTCGAGCGGGCGTGAAGTGATAATGAAGATTGCGGTGGCGATGAGCGGCGGCGTCGACAGCTCGGCGGCGGCCGCGTTGTTGAAGGACGCGGGGCACGAGCTGGTCGGCTTCACGATGCAGCTCTGGAACCAGCGGCGGGGCTTGAGTGTGGGCGAGGACGGCGAGCCGCTGCCCAGCCGCTGCTGCTCGCTCGACGACGTGTACGACGCGCGGCGCGTGGCGGAGGGGCTGGGCTTCCCGTTCTACGTCCTGAACCTGGAGCGCGACTTCGAGCGCGACGTGGTCGAGCCGTTCGTCCGGAGTTACCTGGGGGGCGAGACGCCGATCCCGTGCGTCGCGTGCAACAGCCGCCTGAAGTTCGCGTCGCTCGACCGCATGGCGCTGAGCGTCGGCTGCGAGAAGGTCGCGACGGGTCATTACGCGCGCGTGAGGTTCGACGAAGGGGCGGGGCGTTACCGCCTGCTGCGGGGCCTCGACGCGCGCAAGGACCAGACGTACTTCCTCTGGGAGCTGACGCAGGAGCAGTTGTCGCGCTCGCTGTTCCCGCTCGGCGAGATGACGAAGGACGAGGTGCGCGACCTCGCGCGTCGTCACGGGCTCTACGTCGCGGAGAAGCGCGAGTCGCAGGAGATTTGCTTCGTGCCCGACGGCGACTACGCGGGCTTCATCGAGCGCTACCTCGAAGCCGAGGGGAGGGAGGCGGAGCGACCCGCGCGCGGCGAGATAGTCGACACCGGGGGGCGCCTGCTCGCGGAGCACGAAGGCGTCCACCGCTACACGGTCGGGCAGCGGCGGGGCCTCGGCGTCTCGCGCCCGCTCCCGCTCTACGTCGTGCGCGTCGAGGCGGAGGCGAACCGCGTCGTCGTCGGCCACGAGGACGAACTCCTGTGTTCCGAGTTCACGGCGGCCGGCGTCAACTGGGTCGCCTTCGACGAGCCGGCCGAAGCCGTCCGCGCCGAGGTGCGCGTGCGCTACCGCCACCGGGAGGCGCCCGCCACCGTCACCCCGCTCGGCTCGGGGCGCGCCCGCGTCCGCTTCGACGAGCCGCAGCGCGCCGTCACGCCCGGACAGGCCACCGTCTTCTACCGCGGCGAAGAGGTCGTCGGCGGCGGCTGGATTGTGAAAGAGGGTGGGCAGTAGGCGGATGGCAGCAGGCAGTTGAAAGCCCCGCCGTCGAGAAGTTCCGGTTAACCCTTCAGCGTCCTTAACGCGGAGCGTACTGCCTACTGCTCCAAAACCTTTTACACGCCCTCAGCGTAATAGAACCGACCCCGCCTCTCCCGCTCCGGCGGGGTCAAATTCATCCGGAATAAAAAGGCTGGAAGTTATGACGCGTGGTCGAAAGATAGCTTTGCTCGTGGTCGGGCTGCTGATGGTCGCCGTGCTGGTGGGCGCGCTCGTCGTCGCGCTCGTCCTGATGTCGCTCGACAGCGAGCCGGACGTGCCGCAGAACAGCGTGCTCGTCCTCAACGTCGAGGGCTCGCTCCCCGACTACACCAACGCCGACGAGTTCTCCAGCCGCTTCTTCGGGGGCGAGACCAACTCGCTCTCGAACCTGCTGCTGCAACTGCGCAAGGCGAAGGCCGACAAGAGGGTCGGCGCGGTGCTGCTGGACTTCGGGATGCTCGGCGCGGGCTGGGGCAAGGCCGACGAGATGCGCGAGGCCATCGCGGACTTCCGCAAGTCGGGCAAGCCCGTCTACTCGTACATGGAGTTCGGCTCCGACAAGGAGTACTACGTCGCGGCCGCCGCCGAGCGGGTCTACGTGCCGCCGATCGGCGACCTCTTCGTCAACGGGCTGGCCGCCGAGTCGATGCACTTCAGGGGCTCTTTCGACAAGCTCGGCATCTACTGGGACGCGTACCAGATCGCCGAGTACAAGACCGCGCCCGAGGCCCTCACGCGCAAGGACATGAGCGACGGCGAGCGCGAGCAGCTCAACTCGATACTCGACGAAATCTTCAACCGCTACGTCGCGCAGGTCGCGGAGTCGCGGCGCAAGTCCGTCGAGGACGTGCGCGCGCTCGTCGACTCGGCGCCGCACGACGCGCGCGCCGCGCTGGAGGCGGGCCTCATCGACGGCGCGCTCTACCGCGAGGAGGTCGAGGGCGAGCTGAAGAAGCGGCTCGGCTACAAGGACGACGAGAAGCTGCGCAAGGTCTCGATGGCCGAGTACCGGCGGGTCACGGCCGCGTCGCTGGGTCTGAACCAGGGCGAATCGATCGCGGTCGTCTTCGCCTCCGGCCCCATCGAGCCCGGGCGCTCGAACGACGGCTCGTTCGGCGGCGACCAGACCATCGGCTCCGACACCGTCGTCAAAGCCATCAACGACGCGCGCGACAACAAGGACGTCAAGGCCATCGTGCTGCGCGTGGACAGCCCCGGCGGCGTGTCCTACCCGTCCGACCTCATCTGGAAGGCGGTCGAGGAGGCGAAGAAGAAGAAGCCGGTCGTCGTCTCGATGAGCGACCTCGCGGCCTCGGGCGGCTACTACGTCTCGATGGGCGCGAACCGCATCGTCGCCGAGCCGCTGACGCTGACGGGCTCCATCGGCGTCTACGCCTACAAGCCGGTCATCAAGGAGTTCTACGACTGGATCGGCGTCTCGACCGAGTACGTCATGCGCGGCAAGAACTCGGGGATGTACCGCGAGACCGAGAAGTTCACGCCCGAGGAGCGCGAGAAGTTCGAGACGTCGATGCGCAACTTCTACTGGAATCAGTTTCTGCCGAAGGTCGCCGAGGGGCGTAAGTTGCAGAACGTCGAGGCCGTCCACGCGGTGGCGCGCGGACGCGTGTGGACGGGCGCGCAGGCGAAGGAGAAGGGTCTGGTGGACGAGTTCGGCGGGCTCGACCGCGCCGTCGAGGTGGCGAAGGAGCTGGCGCGGATTCCCGCCGACAAGGGCGTCCGCCGCGTCATCTACCCCGCGCCGCGCACCTTCTTCCAGCAGCTCCTCGGAGGTGGCCCGGACGATGAAGCCGCCAGCATCAAGGCCCAGCGGCAGCGCGCGGCCTTCATCAACTCGATGCCCGCCGAGATGCGCCCCGCGCTCCGCCGCGCCGCCATGTTCGAGCGCTTCCCGCAGAACCACACGCTCGCCATCCTGCCGTTCGAGTTGAAGATCGAGTAGACAGTGGCCAGTAGACAGTAGAGAAAGCGGGCGGCGCGTCTTCAGCCATAAGCCAAGACGCGCCGCCCGTTTCTCATCTTCTGTCCACTGATTACTGACTGCTTATTTACTGCGCTTCTATTTTCTCCGCGCCCATGTACGGGCGTAACGCTTCGGGGATGAGGACGGAGCCGTCCGGCTGCTGGTAGTTCTCCAGAATCGCGAGCCAGGTGCGGCCGACGGCGAGCCCCGAGCCGTTGAGCGTGTGGACGTACTCGGGCTTGGCGCCGCCCGCACGCCGGAAGCGTATCTGCGCGCGGCGCGCCTGGTACGACTCGAAGTTCGAGCACGAGGAGATTTCGCGGAAGGCGTTCTGCGAGGGCAGCCACACCTCCAAGTCGTAGGTCTTCGCCGACGCGCCGCTCATGTCGCCGGTCGAGAGCGTGACGACGCGGTAGTGCAGCCCGAGCTTTTGCAGAATCCTTTCGGCGTCGCGCGTCAGCCCCTCCAGCTCCTCGTAGGAGTTTTCGGGGAGCGAGAGCTTGACCAGCTCGACCTTGTCGAACTGGTGCTGGCGGATGACGCCGCGCGTGTCGCGCCCGTAGGAGCCGGCCTCCGAGCGGAAGCAGGGCGTGTAGGCGACCGACTTTAAGGGCAGCTCGGAGGCGTCGAGTATCTCCTCGCGGCGGATGTTCGTCACCGGCACCTCGGCGGTCGGGATGAGGTAGAGGCCGCGCTCGTCAGTCAGCTTGAAGAGGTCGGCCTCGAACTTCGGGAGCTGCCCCGTCCCGAAGAGCGCGTTCGCGTTGACGATGAAGGGCGGCAGCGTCTCCTCGTAGCCGTGCTCGCGCGTGTGGACGTCGAGCATGAAGTTGATGAGCGCGCGCTCCAGCCGCGCGCCCGCGCCACGCAGTATGGCGAAGCGCGCGCTGGCGATCTTGGCCGCGCGCTCGAGGTCGAGGATGCCGAGCCGCGTGCCCAGATCGACGTGGTCCTGCGGCTCGAAGTCGAAGCGCGGCGCCTCGCCCCACCGCCTCGCCTCGACGTTGGCCGCCTCGTCGCGCCCGACCGGCACCGACTCGTGCGGGACGTTAGGGACGGTGGCGAGCAGCTCCTGCATCCGCCGCTCGGCGTCGTCGCGCGCGCGTTCGAGCTCGGCCACGCGCTCCTTCAGCTCACCGACCTCCCTGCGCCGCGACTCCGCCTCGTCCTTTTTGCCCTCCTTCATCAGCGCGCCTATCTCACGGCTCGAAGCGTTGCGGCGCGCGTTCAAAGCGTCCGACTCGGCGATGGCGCGGCGGCGCTCGGCGTCGAGCGCGGCGAAGTCTTCGAGCGCGGCGGTGGGGAACCCGCGCGCTTCGAGCGCCGCGCGGACGCGCTCAAGGTTGGCGCGGACGTAGTTCAGATCGAGCATTTGCTGTCACCCTTCGGCCTGTGGTATCAGTTTGTTTTTCAACCGAATCGGTCAAAACTTCAACCTAACATATGCCCCAGAAGATTCGCAAAGCGGTCTTTCCCGCGGCCGGCCTCGGTACGCGCTTCCTGCCGGCGACGAAGGCTTCGCCGAAGGAGATGCTGCCGCTCGTCGACAAGCCGCTCATCCAGTACGTCGTCGAGGAGGCGGTCGAGTCGGGCGTCGAGTCGATCATCATCGTCACGGGGCGCGGCAAGTCCGCCATCGAAGACCACTTCGACATCTCGTTCGAGCTGGAGAACATGCTGCGCGGGCGCGGCAAGGAGGAGCTGTTCGAGGCCGCGCGCTCGGTCTCCGAGCTGGCGCGCATCTCCTACGTGCGGCAGAAGCAGGCGCTCGGCCTCGGACACGCCATCCTCCAGGCTAAAGACTTCGTCGAGGGCGAGCCCTTCGCCGTCATGCTCGCCGACGACATCGTCGACGCCGAGGTGCCCGCGCTCAAGCAGATGCTCGCCGTCTACGAGGAGACCGGCGCGCCCGTCCTCGGCACGATGCAGGTCGAAGGCTCCGCCATCTCGCGCTTCGGCGTGCTCGACGCCGAGGAGGTGCGCCCCGGCGTCTTCCGCGTCCGCGACATGGTCGAGAAGCCGCGCTACGAGGACGCGCCCTCCGACCTCGCCATCATCGGACGCTACATCCTGACCCCCGACATCTTCGGGGAGATCGAGCGCACCGAGCCCGGCGCCGGCGGCGAGATTCAGATCACCGACGCCATGCGCGCGCTCCTGAAGAGGCGCGAGTTCTACGCCGTACGCTTCGAGGGGACGCGCCACGACGCCGGCGACAAGCTCGGCTTCCTCGTCGCCACCGTCGAGTTCGCCCTCAAGCGCCCCGACCTCGGCCCCCAGTTCCGCGAGTACCTGCGCTCACTAAATCTGAACGGAGAGTGAACCCTTGAGCAACGAACCGAAACCCTTTGCGGGACGCGCCGCCGTCGTCACCGGCGCGACGCGCGGCATCGGGCGCGCCATCGCGGTGGAGCTTGCGCGGCGCGGCGCCGACGTGGCCTTCAACTACGCGCAGAGCGCCGCGGCCGCCGAAGAACTGAAGGCGGAGATCGAGGCGCTCGGCGTCCGCGCGCTCGCCGCGCAGTGTGACGTGGCCGGCACCGAGGCCGCCGCCGAGATGGTCAAGCAGGTCAAGGCCGAACTGGGGCGCCTCGACTTCCTCGTCAACAACGCCGGCATCACGCGCGACAACCTGATCCTGCGCATGAAGGAGGAGGACTGGGACGCCGTCATCGACACGAACCTGAAAGGCGCCTGGAACTTCGCGCGCGCCGCGCTCCGCCACATGCTCAAGAACGAGTCGGGCGGCTCCGTCCTCAACATCTCTTCGATCAGCGGCGTCGTCGGCATGGGCGGGCAGTCGAACTACTCCGCCTCGAAGGCCGGCATGATCGGGCTCACGAAGGCCCTGGCGCGCGAGGTCGCCAGCCGCAACGTCTCGGTCAACGCGCTCGCCCTCGGGCTCGTCGCCACGGACATGGCGCAGGCGCTCGACGAGGCGTACCGCCAGAAACTCGTCGAGCAAATCCCCATGGGGCGGCTGGCAGACCCCTCCGAGGTCGCGCGCATCGCCTGCTTCCTCCTCTCCGACGACGCGCGCTACATCACGGGTCAGGTCATACAGGCCGACGGCGGGATGGCGATGTAGGAACCGGGGCGAAAATTTAAAGTGGAAAGAAGGCGCCCCGTCGGTCTAGGGTAAACCGACGGGGCGTTGTTTTCGGGCAGGCTCGGAGATTCAGGGTGGCGTTGGCTTTTGCTGGAGATCGTCACATACGGGCGATCCGGCTGTTTTGGCGGTCGTGTTGGATGGGCGAAATATATTGCTCGGAACCGCTCAACCTTACCAGAGCCGAATGAAACGCTCTTGCCCGTAAGATTGAATGAACCCAACCCGGCCGCTCATTTCAATCATCGTCGAAGCACCGCGAAATCGAATCTGTAAACTGCTTCGTGACTTGGTGAGGAATTATACGTGTTTTCCGTCACTTGTCAAGAAGAAAATGCAACGTTCTCCACAAATTTGTGACAGATGCGGAAGGATATCGTAAACCTTTGAATCTCAAAGGTTAAAGTAAGTTGTGAATTTCAGTGCACTAAGCTTTGTAAATCTTTTCGGTTGGCGGTGGGGAAGAAATTTTCGACCCGCCGGAATTTTCCGAAGCTAATTGTGTCGGACGCGCATAAAGGTCGGGCTCGCCCTGGGGTCTGGTCTTCCAGCGTTTGTGAATCCAGAGCCACTGGTCCGGGAACATGCGTACGTGGCGCTCGATGGCGGCGGTGAAGTTGGCCGTGTTGACCTCCACGTCGCGGCGGTCGTCGCCGGTGCGGACGAGTTCGATGACGGGGCCGCCGCGGAAGACGAATTTCCCGCGCCGCTCGTCCCAGGGCGCGCAGACCGGGATGACCGTGGCGTCCGTGCGCAGGGCGAGCGTCGCCGCGCCGGCGGTCGTGCAGGCGAGGCGGCCGAAGAAGGGGACGAAGACGCCCTCGCGCTCCTGCGTGTTGAGGTCGGCCAGCACGCCGAGCGTGCCTCCCTGCTTGAGGAGTTTGAGCGCGGTGCGCGCCGCCGCGCCCTTGTCGATGGGGCGGTTGCCGAAGCGCGTACGGAGGCGTTCGACCATGCGGTCGATGCGCGGGTTGTCGATGGGGCGGACGAGGAAGCTCAGCGGCTCGTAGAGCGCCGAGTGAGCGAAGCAGAGCATCTCCCACGCCCCGAGGTGCGAGGTGAGGAAGATGACGCCGCGCCCGCGCTCGCGCGCCACGTCGAGGAGTTTGACGTCCTCGCGGTCGTACTCCGCAACCTCGCGCAGCCGCTCGGGCGTGGCGCGCGGGAACTGGCTGACCTCGCCGAGCTGCCGGCCGAGGCTCTCGAACGTGCCGCGCAGGATGCGCTGGCGCTCGGCCGGGTCCATCTCGGGGAAGGCGATTTCGAGGTTGCGCAGCCCGGTGCGCCGCAGCCCCCCCGCGAGCGCGTAGGCGGCGCGCCCGAGCGCGAGACCGGCGCGGACGGCCGCCGGGCGTGGCAGCGCGCCGAGCCCCGACAGCAGCGTGCGCGCGGCGGCGTACTCCAAAAATTCCTGAGCTTTCCCTTTTTTACCCATGACTGCTCTGACGAAGTTGCACAGTGTACACGCCCGCCCGACGCGCGGGCAAACGGCTGGTCTCCGCCGAGCGCCGCGTGCTATAAGCAGATGTCGGATGTCAGATGTTAGATGTTAGTTAAGACAAGATGCCTTTTACTAGAATCTAGCATCTGACATCCGACATCTGCCTTTATGCCTTCTGGAAAAACGCACGACATGGTCACGCTGGTGCTGGCGCTGCCGACGTTCGCGGCGGCGTGGGGGCTGACGGGGAGCTTGGCGCTGAGCGTGGCGGCGACGGCGGCGATGCTGTTCGGGGGGCTGATGTTCGGGCCCGACCTGGACATACAGTCGAGGCAGTACACGCGCTGGGGGCCGCTGAGGTTCCTGTGGCTGCCGTACAAGGTCGCCTTCCGGCACCGCTCGCGCTGGTCGCACGGCATCATCTTCGGGACGCTCATCCGCGTCGTCTACTTCGCGGCCGTCGTGACGCTCGTGGCGTGGGCGTGCGTCTACGCGCGCGCCGTTCTTCTCGCCGGGGGCGCGACGCCCGGCTGGCGCGAGGTGGCCGAGGGCTGGCGCGCGGTCGAGGCGGCGGCGGCCGGTTACGGGGTCGGCCCGCGCGCGGTGCTCGCGGTGCTCGCCGGCCTCTGGTGGGGCGCGGCCAGCCACACGCTGACGGACGTCGCCTGGTCGGTCGTCCGCAAGGGCTCGGAAATCTTTTAAGGCCGTAAACCGTAAACCGTGAACCGTGACGAGAGAAGACGGGTTCTTCTTGTCACGGTTCACGGTTTACGGTTTACGGCGTTTTAGTGTCCGCGGGTCGTCGCGAGCCTGAGCGCCTGGCGGCGGACGGCGTCGGAGACGTTGCGGTTCTGGCCGAGCGTCTTGAGGTCTTTGGTATAGAGGCGCGGCAGGATGCCTATCGAGGTCGGGAGCGGGGTGCGCGGGTTGCGCGCGAGGTTGTGGATGATCGGGTACTGGCGCGCCCAGCCGCGGTGCATGGCGATCAGGCGGAGCACCTCGTCGGAGACGGTGCGCATGGCGGCGATGGCCTCGACCTCCTGGTCGGTGATGCGCGGGTTGTTGATGACGGCCGTCGCCACGATCTTGTTCGGGTCGCGGATGAGTATGGAGCGCGCCTCGCGGTCGCCTTTCATCCCGAGCTTGATGCGGTCTTTGACCTTCATCAGCATGATGCGGCGGATGAGCGCGATGCGCTCGGGCGCGGCGGTGCCAGCCTCGGCGCTCATCTCGTCGACGTCCCAGACCTCGATGTGCTCGGCGATGAGCCACGCGTCTTCGGCGCTCAGCCCCTCGGCGGCGGCGAACGACTCGGCCGTCTCGACGAACTCGGCGGCCGCGCCCATCCCGCGCGCGCGCAGCTCGTCGGCGACCTGGCGCGCGCCGCGCTCCTTCTCGAAGAACTCGCGGCGCGTCTCGCGGACGCGGCGCTCGGCGTCGGGCGTGCGCGCGGGGTTGGCGAGCACGGCGTCGATGATGGCGGGCGCGCGGATGAGGCGCTGCTGGTTGACCGAGACGAGTTCGAGCACCGCGCCCTCGGCCGTGGCGCGCGCCAGCGCGGCGACGGCCTCGTCGGGCGTCGAGGCGTTGAGCGCCAGAGACTCCTGCACCTCGCGCGCGAGCCCGGGGCGCGAGGCGAGGTAGGAGAGCACGGGGGGCGCGGTCGAGGCTTCGGAGGCGGCGCCGAGCAGCGAGGCCGGCTCCTGCGCCGCGAGCGTCTCGTCGGCGGCGCGCGCGATGTCGGCGTCCGCGTCCTCGCGCAGCGCCACGAGCAGCTCCAGCATCACGTCCTGCGGCACGGGCAGCAGCCCGCGCGCGGCGGCCATGCGCGCCTGCTGCGGCGCCGCGCCGGAGACGACGGCCTGGACGACCGGGTTCGTGGAGGTGGTGTCGGCGCTCATTCTCTGCGAGGGGTTCTTAAACCGGGGCGCGCCCGCGAGTCTGTACGGCGTCGCGCCGCGGGCGTCTCTGTTTTTTCTACTGACTACTGACTACCGCCTACCGTCTACCCCTTCAGTAGGCGTTGAAATTATATTCGAGCATGACGAACTGCGCGACCGGGCGGCCGTCCTTGACGGCGGGCGTGAACCGAATCCCCTTCGCGGCGGCGACGCACTCCTCCGACATCCCGAAAGGCAGTCCTTCGAGCACGAGGACGTGTCGCACCGCGCCGTCCGAGGCGAGCACGGCGCGGAGCCTGACGCGGCCCCGCACGTCGTTGCGCCGTGCCTCCTCGGTAAAGTTCGGGATGGGCTTGCGCGTGGCGGCGCCCGAGCTGTCCGGCCGCTCCTTCGCGTAGACGTGGAAGTAGAGCTTGGCCGCGCGCGAAGGCCTCGCGCGCCTCGGACGCCCCGCCGGCCCCGCGCGCGGCGTGAGCGCGCGCCTGCTCGCACGCCTGCTCGGCCTTGAGCGCGTCGGCGTCGGCGCCGGAGGGCTTCTTCGCCTCGCCCTGCTGCCGCGCCACGGTCGAGGGGCGCACGCCCGACCGCGCGCGCGCGTGCGCGGCGCACCCCGCGAGGAGCGCGGCCGACAGGAGGAGTTTCGTCGTGTGGGGCATAAGTTCTTCCCGAAGAAGGGGAGGGCGGGGCGGCTCACTCAGCCTCGCCCCGCCCTCATCATAACACCGCCGCGGCCGCCCGACTTCAGACGGAGGCGCCGCAGCACTTCTTGTACTTCTTGCCCGAGCCGCAGGGGCACGGCTCGTTGCGCCCGACCTTGGGCTGGTCGCGCGTGACGGTCTTGGTGCGCGCGGCCTCCTCGCCGGCGGCAGTCGCGCCCTGGTTGGGGCCCGTGAACGTCATCGAGGTCGGGCGGCGCTGGCGGCGCTGCTGCAACTGCTCGGGCGCCTGCTCGGCGACGACCTGGAGGTTGAAGAGCGTGCGGACCGTCGCCGTGTCGATGCGGTCGAGCATCGCCTGGAACATGTCGAAGCTCTCCTTCTTGTACTCGACGAGCGGGTCCTTCTGCCCGTAGCCGACCAGCCCGATGCCCTGCTTGAGGTGGTCGATGGCGAGCAGGTGATCCTTCCACTGCGCGTCGATGATGTTGAGCATGATGATGCGCTCGTAGGTGCGCAGCGCCTCGGCGCCGACCTGCGCCTCCTTCGCCTCGTAGGCGGCGCGCGCCTTCTCCCAGACCGCCTCGCCGATGTGGCTCGGCGTCGAGTTGTCGAAGTCGATGCCCTCGGCCTCGGCGTCGAAGGCGTAGGTGGCGTGGAGCTGAATCTTCAAGTTCTCCACGTCCCACGCGTCGGGCGAGGCGTCCGTCGGGAGGTACTGCTTGACGAGGTCGGCGAGCAAGTCTTCGGCGACGCCGAGGACGTACTCGCGCTGGTCGGGCTCCTCCATCAGCTGGCGGCGCAGGCCGTAGATGGTCTCGCGCTGCCGGTTCATCACGTCGTCGTACTGGAGGAGGTGCTTGCGCGTCTCGAAGTTGCGCGTCTCGACCGACTTCTGCGCCGCCTCGATGCGCTTCGAGACCATCTTCGACTCGATGGCGACGCCCTTCTCCATGCCGAGGCGCTGCATCAGGGCCTTCACCTTGTCGCCCGCGAAGATGCGCATCAGGTCGTCTTCGAGCGAGAGGAAGAAGCGCGAGCTTCCGGGGTCGCCCTGGCGGCCGGCGCGGCCGCGCAACTGGTTGTCGATGCGGCGCGACTCGTGGCGCTCGGTGCCGAGGATGTGCAGGCCGCCCAGGGAGACGACCTCCTTGTGCTCGCGCTCGACGAAGGGCTTGATGTATTCGAGCGCCTCCTCCAACTGCTCCTTGGTCGCCTCGTCGGGGTCCACCTCCTGGCGCTTGAGGTGCTCGCGCGCGAGGAACTCGGGGTTGCCGCCGAGGAGGATGTCGGTGCCCCGGCCGGCCATGTTGGTCGCAATCGTGATGGCGCCCTTGCGGCCGGCCTGCGCCACGATCTCGGCCTCGCGCTCGTGGTGCTTGGCGTTGAGGACGTGGTGGTAGTCGGGGATGGAGCCGTCGCCCTCGATGAGGATGTTGCCCGCCTCGTCGCGGTGGCGGATGCCGGCCTTCGAGAGCCGGCGAGAGATGAGCTCCGAGTTCTCGACCGAGACGGTGCCCACGAGCACGGGCTGACCCGACTTGTGCAGCTCGATTATCTCCTCGACGATGGCGTCCCACTTCTCGGGGAGCGTCCTGTAGATGACGTCCGAATGGTCCTTGCGGATCATCGAGCGGTTGGTCGGGATGATGGCGACTTCGAGCTTGTAGGTCGCCTCGAACTCGGCGGCCTCGGTCTCGGCCGTGCCGGTCATCCCCGACAGCTTGTCGTAGAGGCGGAAGTAGTTCTGGAGCGTGATGGTGGCGAGCGTCTGGTTCTCGCGCTCGATCTTGACGCCCTCTTTCGCCTCGACCGCCTGGTGCAGCCCGTCCGACCAGCGGCGCCCCTGCATGAGGCGCCCGGTGAACTCGTCCACGATAATGACCGCGCCCTCCTGCACGACGTAGTGGTGGTCGAGCCGGTAGAGCGTGTGCGCCTTGAGCGCGTTCTCCACGCAGTGGAGCATCTCCATGTTCGACGGGTCGTAGAGGTTGCCGACGCCGAGCAGCCGCTCGGCCTTGTCCACGCCGTCCTCGGTGAGGACGGCCGAGTGCTGCTTCTCGTCGAGGACGAAGTCGCCGGGGCCCGGCTTGTTCTCGGGGCCGACCAGCTCCGCGCGCTTGAGGCTCGGGATGATGGCGTTGGCCTGGTAGTACTTGTCCGTCGCCTCGTCCGACGCGCCCGAGATGATGAGCGGCGTGCGCGCCTCGTCGATGAGGATGGAGTCCACCTCGTCCACGATGGCGTAGAAGTGCGCGCGCTGGACGCAGGTCGCGAGGTCGAACTTCATGTTGTCGCGCAGGTAGTCGAAGCCGAACTCGTTGTTGGTGCCGTAGGTGATGTCGGCGGCGTAGGCGTCCTTGCGCTCCCAGTCGTCGAGGTCGTTGACGATGGCGCCGACCGAGAGGCCGAGGAACTTGTAGATGCGCCCCATCCACTCGGCGTCGCGCGTGGCGAGGTAGTCGTTGACGGTGACGACGTGGACGCCGCGCCCGGTCAGCGCGTTGAGCGTCGCGGGCAGCGTCGCGACGAGCGTCTTGCCCTCGCCCGTCCTCATCTCGGCGATGCGACCCTGGTGGAGGGCGATGCCGCCGATGAGCTGCACGTCGAAGTGCCGCATCCCCGTCGAGCGCACCGAAGCCTCGCGCGTGAGGGCGAAGACCTCGGGCAGCGCGCGGTCGAGCGCCTCCCGCGTGCGGCGCTTGCGCTCCTTGCGCGCCTCGTCGCCCTTGGCCGTCGTGTCGCCCATCTCGGTGATGACCTGCTCGCGCAGCTCGATGATGCGGGCGCGCATCTGGTCGTCGGAGAGTTTCTGCACCGACGGCTCCAGGTCGTTGATCTGTTGGACGAGCGGCGTGAGCGTCTTGAGGTAGCGCTGGTTGCTGCTGCCGAAAACTTTGGTCAGAAATTTATCAATCATGGTTTTAGTCTCGCCGGGCCGCGGGACTCCCCGCCCCCTGTCCGGTCGCGGCGGCGTGAAGGGGAGGGAAGCCTCACCCCGAAAAGTGGCGCGTCGCGACAGTATGCCGATGTTCGATTGTATGTGAGCGGCGGAAGGGGGCGCAAGGAGGGGAAGGATGAAGGCGGAAGGACGAAGTGGCGGCCGTTCAGACTCTGCCTTTACTTCATCCTCCCGCCGTTCCCCGGCTCGCGCCGGCGCTCGGTTAGTTCGGCGTGATCTGGCGGAGGAGGATGTTGCCCATCTGCTCGCGCGGCATGTCGAGGTTCATGACGAGCTGCTTGCCGCTGGCCGAGACCTTCATGCCGGAGAGGAGCGCGCCCTCGTCCGTGCCGCGCTTCATCAGGCGGCCGGCGTTGATGAGCATCCGGTAGCCGCGCGCCATCTCGTCGGCGCGCGCCTCCGAGGGCGCGTCCGAGGTCGTCAGCGTCTTGAAGCGCTCGCCGTCGAGCGTGAAGGTCATCCGCACGCGCGAGACGTCCGAGAGGAAGACGAGTGCGTGGCTGTCGTTGAGCGAGGCGACGAAGTCGCGCGCGACGGCGCTCATCACGGGGTCTGCGGTCGCGTCGCCCGTGATCCGGACGCCCGTGAGCGTGCCGTCCTCCCGGCGGTCGCCCTCGACGACGACGGACTGCGGCTTCGAGAGGTCGAGCTTGCCCTGCTCGTGCAGGCGGCGCGAGCGCGCGAGGAAAGCCTTGATGGGCTTGACGTCTACCTTCGTGTTCTCGGCCTTCGCCTTCTCGGCCCCGGCCTTCGGCGCCTCGGTCTTCGAGGTCTTCTTGACCCCGGCGTCGGAGGCGGCGACCCGGCCGCCGGCCTTGCGCGCCTGCGCGAGCGCCGCCCGCCCGCCCGGCACCAGCCCGAGGACGAAGGCGCCCAG
This sequence comes from Acidobacteriota bacterium, assembly GCA_020200135.1. Classification (GTDB taxonomy): domain Bacteria; phylum Acidobacteriota; class Blastocatellia; order Pyrinomonadales; family Pyrinomonadaceae; genus QHXN01. Next base: position 55,195 of record JAIVJI010000079.1, read on the forward strand.
CACGGCGAAGCGCGCCAGCATGCGCGCGGCGTCGGCGCGACCCTGCGTGGCGGCGTCGGCGTGAAAGATGTGGTTGAAAAATTCCCTCATGTTCGTTCTTCGGTCGGCTCAGGTCTGCTCAGTCTTCAGTCCGGTTGCCCCTTCGCGGTCCTCTTCGCCAGCATGTCGGCGATCATGCGCGCGGCCTCGGCGCGCGACATCCCGAAGGTCATCTTAAACACTTTGCCCTCGGACGAGAAACCGAGACGCTCGTAGAGACTGCCCTCGTCCGTCCCGCGCTTGTTGATGGCCCCGACCCTGGCCAGCAGCCCGTAGCTTATGGCGTACCTCTCCGCGTCTGCCTCGGACGGCGTCTCGCACGCCACCAGCACCGAGACGTTCTGCCGGTCGAGCTTGAGCCCGAGCCGGACGGCCTTCACGCTTTCCAGCCCGCCGAGCACCCTGCTCTCGCTGAGGGCGGTGATGACTTGCCGCGCGAGTTCCGACAGTAGCTCGTCGGCCCCGGTGCGCCACTCTATCTTCACCGACTCGGGCTTGAGCCTGCCGTCCTCTGCGCGCTCGGCCGTCGCCGACACGTCGAGCACGGTGTCGGGGCCGAGCTTACCACTTTCGACCAGCCGCTTGCCCTCGAGCGCGATGTCCTCGAACGACTTGACGTTGACCGTGAGCCGGCGCGGGGTGACGGACTCCCCGGTCTGCACCTCCTGCGCCGCCGCGAGTCCGGGGCAGAGGAGCAGCGCGGCGAGCGCGAGCGGAACCCGCGCCCGCCGCGCGTTCACGGCGGGCGCCCGGGTCTTTGTCTGCGAAGTCGGAGTCATGTTCCGCACGGCGGTCTCCTCAAGGCGCTTCGGCGGGCGCCGGCCTCAGCCCTTGTTCTGCGCGGCGGCCGCGTCCTTGGCGTCCTTCGCGGCCTTCTTGCTGAGGATGTCGGCGATCATCTTGCCAGCGGCGTCCTTCGGCATCTTGAAGGTGATGACGAAGCGGCTGCCGTCCTGGCTGACCTTCATGCTCCGGTACAGCTCGGCGTCCTCGGTCCCGTCCCGCGCGACGCGCGCGCCGAGCAGGAGCAAGGCGTAGGCGTTGGCGACCTTCTCGGCCTCGGCCGCCGAGGGGAACTGGTTGCCGATGACGACCGCGATGTCCTGCTCGCCGACCTTGAGCGACATGTCCACGCCCTTCGCCCCTTCGAGCGCGCTGAGCATCTTGCTCTCGCTGACGGCCGTGATGACCTTGCGCGCCATCATCTCGGTCGTCGCGTCGGCCGGCGGCGTGTTCCACTTGATGTTGACCGACTCGGGCTTGAGCCTGCCGTCCGCGTCGCGCTCGGCCGTCGCGCTCACGTCCACCGCGCTGTTGACGTTGAGCTTGCCCTCGTCGAAGAGCTGCTTGCCCTCCTTGGCCAAATCCTCCCACGGCCCGGGGTTGATGCGCGGGCGCTTGACGCCGGTCTGCTTCTCGACCTCGTCCATCCGCGCCTCGGCGGCCTTGCGCGCCTCGTCGGTGGCGGGCGTCGGGCTGGTCTCGGGCGTCGGCGTGGCCTGCGCGACCTCCTCCGGCGTGGGCGCCGGCGCGGGCTTCGGCGTCCTCACGCGGCGCGGCCTGTAGACGGGCGGCGGCGGCGCGGCCGGCTGCACCATCATCGGGTCGAGCTGCGTCGTCTCGGCGACCTCGGGCGCGCCGAAGTAGTCGGGCGGGTAGTAGAGCTTCTCGTGCGGCCCGAGCTGGATGATGGTGGCGCGCTGTCCCAGAAGGGTCTTGTCGTAGTCCTCGCGGACGAACTCTATCCCGGACATCGACGACGCGAGGTGGAGCAGCCCGCGCATCGCCGGGACGTAGACGACGGCGACGATGAAGAGCCCGTGCGCGACGACGGAGAGCGCCACGAGCCGCGACATCAGCGGCCAGCGCGGCACGCGGTTGACTTCAAAGGTGGCGAAAAGCTGAGACATTCGTTAAAAACTCCGCCCGGTTCGCGCGCCCGGCCCGGGCCGCAAATCACGAAGCATTAGACGCTTAATATCCCCCAGGCGTTGCGAAATACACACAAAAGTTAGCATTACGCGGCGGCTTTCCACAAAGTTCCTGCGGTACAATCTCACCCCATGACGCGCTCGCGCAAAGGAAACAAGGGACGCCGGCGCGGCGCCCCCCCGGGCCGCGAAGGCGGGCGCGAGGACGAGCGTCACGGCGTTGAACGCCGCGGGCGCGAAGGCGACACGCGCCGCCAACACGACACGCGCCAGCACGACGCGCGTCCACATCCCGGCGCACAGTCGCGCCCGACGGCGGCGGCCGCCGCGGCCGCCGACACGGCCTCGCGCGTCGCCTCGCGGCAGGCGCGCACGCGCCCCCTGAGGCAGCTCCTCGAAGGCATCGGCACGCCCGCGCCTGCGCCCTTCAGTCCCGACCCTTTCCAGCTCGAAGCGCTCGCCGCGCTCGAACACGAGGACGTGCTCGTCACGGCGCCGACGGGGAGCGGCAAGACCTGGATCGCGCGCGAGGAGATTCGGCGCCTGCTCGCCCAAGGCAAGCGCGCGTGGTACACGAGCCCCCTGAAGGCGCTGACCAACTCGAAGTACCACGAGTTCACGGCCGAGTTCGGCGAGGAGCAGGTCGGCATCCTGACGGGCGACCGCAAGGAGCGCTCGGACGCGCCGCTCATCGTCGGCACGACCGAGGTCTACCGCAACCAGCTCTTCGACGCGCTCAGGCGCGGCGAGCAGCTCCAGGCCGACCTCGTCATCCTCGACGAGGCGCACTACCTCGCCGACGAGGAGCGCGGCCACGTCTGGGAGGAGGCCATCATCCTGACGCCGCCGCGCGTCCGTGTGCTCCTGCTCTCGGCCACGGTCGGCCGCGCCGAGGAGTTCGCCGACTGGATTGCGGAGGTGCGCGGCCACCCGTGCCGCGTCATCCCGCGCCCCGGCGCGCGCCCCGTCCCCCTGCGCGCGGCCTTCCTCTTTCCAGACGGCGGGCTCGCGCCGCTCTTCGACGAGCGCGGCCACTTCAACAACGAGATAGCGCGCTTCACGCAGACCTCGAAGAGCGAGCGGCAGGGCTCGCACGGCCGCTTCCAGCGCGGCGGGCCGCCGCCGCGGCGCTCGGGGATGCCCGAGATGCCGCCGTCGATTCTGCTCGCGGCGCTCGGCTCCTACGACCTGCTGCCCGCCATCGTCTTCCTCCCGACGCGGCGGCGCTGCGACGAGGCCGCCGCCGAGGCCGCCTGCGCGCCGCGGCGCGGGGCGGGGGCCGAGAGGCGCGAGGCGCGCAGGCGCGTGCTCGAAAGCTTAGCCGAGCAGTACCCGGAGGTGCGCAAGCACCGTCACTGGGACATGGTCCTGCGCGTCGGCGTCGCGTCGCACCACGCCGGCCACCTGCCCGCGTGGAAGCTCGCCATCGAGCGTCTGATGAGCGCGGGACTGCTCGACGCAATCTTCGCGACGATGACCGTGGCGGCCGGCGTCGACTTCCCTGCGCGCACGGTCGTGCTCGAAAACATAGACGTCAGACGCGGGCGCGGGTGGCAGACGTTAACCGCCTCGGAGCTACAGCAGATGACCGGGCGCGCGGGCCGCCGGGGGCGCGACCGCGTCGGCTTCATCGTCGCCGCGCCCGGCCTCCACCAGAACCCGCAGAAGCTCGCGACGCTTTTGCACGCCGACCCCGACCCGCTGGAGAGCCAGTTCCGCGCCACCTACACGACGCTGCTCAACCTGCTCGACGCCTACGGCACGTTCGCGCAGGTGCGCGAGATCGCCGAGCGCAGCTACGCGCGGCGCGACGCGGCCGAAGAGGTGGCGCGCATCGAGGGGGCGCGCGCCGGGGCGGAGAAGCGCCTGCGGGCGAAACTGTCGGAGGCGGGCTGCGACATGCCGCCGGACGTGGCGCTGGGGCTCGAACGGCTGGCGAGCGCGCGCTCGCGGCTGCTCGAAGACGCGCCGCAGACGCGCACGGACGCGTACCTGCGCTGGCTCGACAAGGAGGTCGTGGCCGGGCGCGTCGTCTCGGTCGGTCGGGGCAGCCGCCGCCTCGTCTTCGTCACCGAGCGGCGCGGCGACGGGCTCGCCGGCGTGCGCGACAACGGCCGGCGCGTCACGCTGGCGCTCGAACGCGTGGGCCGCGTGTGGGAGGAGACGTACCCGCTCAACGAGGCGGCGCGCGACGCGGCCTTCGAGCTGGTGCAGTCGAACCGCGCGACGCCTTTGCGCGAGCCGAGCCTGCGCGCGGCGCGCTCGCCGAACGAGGAGGCCGTCGCGCTCATCAACGACCTCATCGAGTCGCTCGCGGGCGGCGACGGCGAGCGCACGCGGTGCGAGGAGGCTCTGTGGTCTGTGATGCAGGAGGCCGAAAGTATCGAGCGGCTCGGGCGCAGGCTCGAATCGGTGCGCGGCGAGGTGTGGCAGCCCTTCGAGCGTCGCGCGCGCGCGCTCCACCACTTCGGCTACCTCGACTTCTTCGCCGAGCGCGTCACCGGGCGCGGGCGCTGGCTCGCCGACCTGCGGCTCGACCGCCCGCTGCTGGTCGGCGAGGCCATCGGGCGCGGGCTGTTCGCCTCGCTCGACGCGCCGCGCGCCGCCGGGCTGATGGCCGCGCTCGCCGCCGACGCCGAGCGCGACTACGGCGAGCTCGAGCTTGACGACGCGCTCATCACCGCGCTCGCCAAGTTCGACCGCATCGCTTACGACGTGGCGACCGTCGAGTGGCAGCAGGAGATAGAGCCCGCGCCCGAGATCAACTTCTCGGCCGCCGCGACGGCCGCGCGCTGGGCCGCCGGGATGGACTGGCCCACGCTCGTCCGCCGCACGCGCGCCGAAGAGGGCGACCTCTTCCGCATGCTCTCGCGCACGGGCGAATCGCTCCTGCAAGTCTCCAACCTGACGGAGGCGCACCCGGAGGCCGCGCGCGTCGCCGCGCAGGCCGCCTCCGCCGTCCTGCGCGAGCCCGTGCGCTCCGAGGCCGCCGTGTGAGATTCGAGATTTGAAATTAACGCCCTGCACCTTCGGGACAGTTTTTGCATCAGACTCTGAGCCATGAGTGATGAAGTCAAGGGGGAGCCGGTCGTCTACGTGGCGCTCGGCGATTCGACGGGGGCGGGCGTCGGGGCGCGCAGGGGCGGCGGCTACGTGGCGCGTCTGTTACAGCGCGTCGAGCGCGTGCGGCCGGGCTCGCGGCTCGTCAACCTGTGCGTGAGCGGCGCGGCGAGCGCCGACGTGCTGCGCTCGCAGGTCGGGCGCGTCGGCGCCGAGTCGCCCGCGCTCGTCACGCTCTGCGTCGGCATCAACGACGTGACGCGGCAGGTGTCGCCCGAGCAGTTCGCGCGCAACTTCGACGAGATAGTCGCGCGCCTGCGCGCGCAGACCGGCGCGCCCGTCGTCGTCTCGAACCTGCCCGACGTCTCGCACGCGCCCGCCGTCCCAGAGTTCCTGCGTGCGGGCGCGCGGCAACGCATACAGGAGTTCAACGCGCTCGTCGCCGGGGCGGCCGCGCGCCACGGCCTCTTCCTCGCCGACGCCTTCGAGAAGAGCGCCGCCGTCATCCCCACGCACCCGGAGTTCTTCTGCCCCGACGGGTTCCACCCGTCCGACGAGGGCTACGAGTTCTGGGCCTTCGAGATGTGGCCGGTCGTCAAGCGCGCGCTCGGCGTGGCGGAAGCCCGGCCGTGAGCGAGGCGCGTGCGCGGGCGAAAGGCAAACTGCGAAAAGCGGACGGGTTCGGGGTCAAATAGCGAACGCCCTCAAGTCGCGTCCGGGCTTTCCGCCTTTGCCTTTGCCCCACCGCTTCTTTAAGATTGTCTGGCGCGGAACGTGCCTGGTGGTTTGGCCGTATGGCTTGTGGAAGGAGGTTCTCCACTGATGGCTGACACACACGATTCAAGGTACAAGACCGGCAACCCTCTCTGCGACGCGGTGCGCTTCCTGTGCGACGCCTCGTTCGCCGTGCTCCCGGCGGACGCGGCGCGACAGTTGGGCGAGTTCGAGAAAAACTTCTGGGGCGGCGTCCGCTGGTTCGCCGACAAGAACATCGGCTGGGTTGACGACAGCCTCGCCGCGGCCGAGCGGCTGCGCGAGGAGTGGCGGCGGCGCCACTGCCCGCCCGCGCCCGAGCCGCTCACCTCAACCCCGCCGCCCGAGGGCGTCGGTTAATTTGGAAGGGAAGTCGTCGGCCGTTAGCTCTTAAATTTAGCTGACGGCCGACGGCTCTGAGCCAAGATGCAAGTTTTACTGGCCGAAGAGTACGGGTTCTGTTTCGGGGTCGAGCGCGCGGTCGAGATGGTCGAGGGCGCGCTGGCCGAGGGCGCGAACGTGCGCACGCTCGGGCCCCTCATCCACAACACGCAGGAGATCGAGCGGCTGGAGTCGAAGGGCGTGAGCACCATCGACGCGCCCGGCGAGGTCTCCGGGGGTCTGACCGCGGTCATCCGCGCGCACGGCGTCACGCCCGAGGTGCAGCGCGAGCTGGAAGAACGCGCCGACCGCGTCATCGACGCGACCTGCCCGTTCGTGACCAAGGTGCAGAAGCTCGCCGAGCGCGCCGCGCGCGAGGGGCGCGACGTGGTCGTGGTCGGCAACCCCGACCACCCCGAGATGATCGGCGTCGTCGGCTACGCGCCCGGCCACTCGCACGTCGTGCGCGACGCCTCGGAGGTGGCCTCCCTGCCGCCGCTGCACGCGCCGCTCGTCGTCTCGCAGACGACCCTGAAGCTCAAGACCTTCCTCGACGCGGCCGACGCCGTGCGCGCGAAGGCCGACTCGGAGCCGCAGATCGTCAACACCATCTGCTCGGCGACGCGCGACCGGCAGGACGCGGCGCGCTCGCTCGCCGGCCACGTCGACGCCTTCTACGTCATCGGCGGCAAGCACTCCTCGAACAGCCTCAAGCTCCTCTCGGTCTGCAAGGAGCAGTGCGCCAAGAGCTTTCTCATCGAGACGCCCGACGAGATCAACGCCGAAGACCTCGCCGGAGCCGCGCGCGTCGGCGTCACCGCCGGCGCCTCCACTCCCAACTGGCTCATCGAACAGGTCGTCGCGCGGCTGCGCGGGATGGGACAGTAAGAGAGGCTTAGATAAAAGGCCGGGGGCCGGTTGAAGAACCTAAACTTCAACCGGCCCCCGGCCTTTTATCTAAGCCTCTCGTCCCCGGCTTCTACTAAAAGTCGTCTTCCATCTCGTCGGCCTGTAGGAGCGCGCTGACGACGATGCGCGCCTCTTCGGACTCGTACTCGTCGGCCTGTGATTCGAGCGCGGTGCGCGCCGTGTCGGCGTCCACGGGGTCGCCGAGCAGCGCGACGAGCATCGCGGTCGGCAGTTGCAGCAGCGCCTCCTGCGCGACGGCGCGGACGGCCGGGTTGAGGTGGCGCGCCGTCTCGCACAGCTCGCTCGGCGCGAGCCGCGCCGACATCACGTCGGCGATCTCGTCCACGCGCGCGTAGTCTTTGACGAGCAGTGCGCGCTCGAGGAGCTGCGCGAAGACCTCGGAGGAGCGCGCCTCGCGGTTGAGCACGGCCGCGCAGGTCTCGGTCATGCGGCGCAGGTCGCGCGACTGCTCGGCGCTCAGCGCGTCGGCGCCCGCCTCGGCGGCGCGCTCGTCGAGCGCGGCCAGCAGGCGGCTCAGCTCCCACTCGGAGCGCGCGTCGTATGTGCTCTCGTGGCGTGAGGGCGTGGCGGTGGCGGCCGGGCCTTGAGGCGGCGCCGTCATCGAGAGGGCGCGCTCGACCATGCTGCGCGTCGAGGGTCTCAGACCCTGCCACACGCTCGCCACGCGCGCTCCGAAATCCTCAATCGTCATCACTTCAAAACTCTTCCCGCGACCCTTGAGGCGGCCGAACGGCGGATACTATAACACCGTAAACCGTGAACCGTGAACCGTGACAGGAGAAGTCAGGTGCTTCTTCTTGTCGCGGTTCGCGGTTCACGGTTTACGGTGTTTCAGCGGTTGTGGTCGATGATCTCGGTGATGGCGGAGAAGGGGATTTTGACGAGCTCGCCGTCGGGGCGCTCGATCTTGACGCTCGGGCGCGTGAGCGCCTGCGTCTGCTTGAGGCTGCGGACGACGCCGCGCACGCGCGCGCCCGTCTCGGTGACGATCTCGACGTTATCCTTGCCGTAGAGCGGCTGGAGCGCCGCCAGTGCCTTGGTTACTTCCACGTCAGTCTCCTCGGTGTGAGCAAGGGCACGCCGCGTGCCGCTTGCGCCCGTGGGCGCGGCGAGCCACAATGTGACGGTCACAGCGGGAGTTCCGGCGTGGGCAGAGTCTAAGTCCCGCGCGCGCCGGATGCAACCGCGGCGCTCCGGACGGCGTATATTCCTAGCACACGACGCCGGACGAAAGTGCGCCGCCGAGGCGCACGCGCCGAGCCGGACCCGGACGACAGCCGAAGCGGGACCAGACAGACGGAGGGGGCGGGCATGCGAGCCGAACACACTGACATCGTCAACTGCCCGAGCTGCGGCGCGACGCTCATCGCCGGACTCAGGTTCTGCCGCATGTGCGGCTACCGCCTGGGCGAGGGTGTCGATGAGTACGTCGCCACGCAGCGCTTCGACGCCTCCTCGATGCCGCCGATGGCGCCGCCCGCCGCCGCGCCCGGCACCGACCCCTTCGCCGCGCGCCAGACCTGGGGCATGCCGGCCGTCCAGCCCATGCAGCCTTTCGGCGCCACTTCCGCGCTCAACTCGCAGATGCCGGCGGCCGCCGGCTGGGCGAAGTCCTGCACGACGAAGCGCGGCGGCTGGTGGCTGTGGCTGACGATAGCGATTGTGATTCTCGTCGCGGGCGGGATGATTCCGCTCTCGATGATGTCGCGCGGCGGCGCGGGGCGCGGTGGCGCGGTGGCGGTCAGGTCTTTCCTCGGCGTCGACGGGTTCGAGACGGCCCCGGGCGGCGGCGCGCTCATCACGGGCATCGCCGGGCCCGAGACGCCCATCGTCCGCGCCAAGCTCATCGGCGGCGACATCATCAAGAGCTTCGACGGCCGCCCCGTCCAGAACGAAGACGCGATGAGCGAGATTCTCCGCAGCACGCCCGCCGGCAAGACCGTCGAGGTCGTCTACGTCCGCGACGGCGTGACGGCGACGACCACGCTGACGACCGTCGCGCAGAGGGACATGTCCGGGCTGAGGCCGTTCGACCGACGCCCGGGCGGCAAGGGCGTCATCGGCATTGACCCCGGCGACCGCGTGCGTCTGCCGAACTCGGAAGTCTACGGCGTCGAGCTCGACGACGTGAGCCGCAACGGCCCGGCCGACCTCTCGGGGCTGAAGGAGCGCGACATCATCATCAAGTTCGGCGAGCACCTCATCCGCACGCCCGGCGACCTGCGCTACCGCATCGCCGAGGCGCTGCCGGGCACGACCGTCCCCGTCCTCGTCGTCCGCGGGGCGGAGCAGGTGAAGGTTGACCTCAAGATAGGTAAGAGCAGGGACTAGCCCTTTCGGGGAAGGCGGAAGGCGAAATCAGGAGACGTAAGGCGGCGCCCCTCTCATCGTCAAAGGATGAGAGGGGCGCCGCCTTTATCTCTTCACTTTTGCCTTCCGCCTTTTTCTTCAGCGCCCTCCCGCGTATTCGCGCAGGCGCGCCTCCATCTCGCGGCGCACGTCCTCGCGGTCTTCCTCGTCCTCGTCCGGCTCGAACAGCTCGAAGAGCGCGTAGGGCGTGTCGCCCACCAGCCGCAGCTCCCACGCCTCGCGCCCTTCCGCAGAGGGGCGCGTGAACCACATCGCGTCCGCCTCCGACTCGACGACGGGGGCGCCCTCGTAGCTCGCGCCGCCGCCCTCCCCGGCGCCCTGCGCGGCGGCGAAAGTCCCCGGCCGCGCGAGCACGCGCGCCAGCCGCCAGCCGTGCCGGCGGTACTGCGCGAGTATCTCCTCGAACTTCCCCGTCTGACCCGATGGCCCCACGGTTCTCCTCCCGCCCGCGTTTGTTTACAATCGACCCTGCGTGTTATCACACACGACGCGTGCGGGGACAAGCCCCGCCGCGACCGGCTCGGGGGCGCTCTCCCGAAGCGCGCCGAGAGGAGAACCCACAGGCTTGTCCGTCGAAGAGTATGGAAAGAACGAGGCCGGGCGCGCGGCGCGCGCCGGGTCGGGCGTCGCTTCGCCCTTCAACGCGGCGCTCGCGCGCGCGCTGGCGCGCAGGGGCTTGAGCTTCGAGTGCTTCTGCCCGGCCGGCGACACGCTGACGCGGCGCGTGCTCGAAGAGTACGGCGCGATGTTCGTCGCCGAGGGCGTGCGGCGCGCGGAGGCGGCACGCGCGGGGCTGCGCGTCACGCCGCGCGGCGGGGGCGAGGCCGGCCGCCGCAGCTACGCGGACTCTCTGAGGCTCTGGCGCTCGCGCTGCGACCCGGCACTCGACCACTGGTGCTCGCAAGGGCGGCTCGAAGGCGAGGAGGCGGAGCGGCTGCGGCGTCTGCCCCTGCGCGAGCAGGCGTCGGCGGTCTTAGAGCTTGAGCGGGGCGGCATCTTCTTCAGCAAGGACTTCAAGAAGAGCATCCTCCAGTCGGTGGCCGCGCCCGGCGCCTCGCAGCACCTCGCCATGCTCGCCTTCGACACCGAGGAGTTCGCAGACCCGCGCGTCGGCTCTCTGCTCGCGCGCCACGGCTGGTTCCAGACCGTCCTCAGCGACCTGCCGCACTTCACCTACCTCGGCCTCGAAGAGCGCCGGCTCGCCTCGCACGGCCTGCGCCGCGTCGAGTCCGCCGGCCAGACCTTCTGGGTGCCCGACATGGGGGAGAGTAGTCAGTAGACGGTAGTCGGTAGGCTCCGCTCGGCGGAGGTGTTTGTTGACAGGCCGCCCGCCCGGCCCCGAAGTTTTTTTTCTACTGGCTACTGGCTACTGGCTACTGGCTACTCCCTTCTTGCTTTTTCCCCTCGTTTGTGAGAAAGACTTGTGGCCGCCTGTCGAGTGAAGACTCCCGGCTCGGTCCGAATAATTTTCCACCCCTGAGAATTGAAGCCCCGGCCGCGCGGCCGCCAGCGAGCGCCGCGTGCGCGCCGGGTCGTAAAGGAGAGAAAGATGATCGCATGTCCTTCCTGCGGTGCCGAGAACGTCGAGGGCACGCGCTTCTGCGTGAAGTGCGGGACGACGCTCCCGGCCTCCCCCGCCCCCGAGTCCTGGCGCCAGAGCGGCGACCTGGGGCAGCAGCAGACCCAGCAGCCCGGCTACCAGTCGGGCGGCTACACCCCCCCCCAGCCGCCGCCGCCGCCCTACCCCACGTACAACCCGCAGCAGGGTCTGTCGTACCAGCAGTCGGCGGGCGGCACCGACTGGCAGGCCATGGGCGCGAGCAAGAAGATACCGGCCGGCCTCTGCGGCATCCTGCTCGGCGGCCTCGGCATACACAAGTTCGTCCTCGGCTACCAGACCGAGGGCCTCATCATGCTCGCCGCCTGTCTGGTCGGCGGGTTTTTAACCTGCGGCATCGGCTCGGCGGCGGTCGGCATCGTCGGCCTCATCGAAGGGATCATCTACATCACCAAGTCCGACGAGGAGTTCGTCAGGACTTACGTCCAGAACAAGAAAGCCTGGTTCTAGCGGTGCCCTCCCGCATTAAATCGTGAGGCGGCTCGCCCTGACCCGCCGAAACCCGGCCCGCGCGCTCCTCGACCGGCGGGCGCGCCCGCGCGAAAAACCTTGCGCGCCGTCGCAGAAATGCTAAACTCTCCACTCGCCCGGCCGCGTCGGCAGGTCCGGGCGACACGTTTCTCCCCATACGAACAACTGTCCCAGGTTAAGTTTCACCCGTGGCGCTCGGCCGCGGCCCCTTCTTCTCTCTACTGCCCCGTGTTGAGAAGCTAGAAAGTGCACGCAGTCCGCAGCGACCCTTCTTTCCCGAACGAGAGGGTCAGGAGATGGACACCCCCCAGATCATCGCCGGGCGGTTTCGCGTCGAGCGCGAAATCGGCAGGGGCGGCATGGGCACGGTCTACCGCGCCTCGCACCTCGGCTTAGAACGCCCCGTCGCCATCAAAATCCTCAAGCAGGAGTTCGCCGCCTACCCCGAGGTGGCCGACCGCTTCATGCGCGAGGCCCGCACGATGGCGCGCCTCAAGCACCCGCGCGCCGCCATCATCTTCGACGCCGGGCACCTCGCCGACGGCCGCCCCTTCATCGTCATGGAGTACGTCGAGGGCTCGACGCTCGCCGAGACGCTCGCGCGCGAAGGCCCGTTCGCGCCCGACCGCGCCGTCCGCGTCGCCGCCGAAATCTGCGACGTGCTCTCGGAGGCGCACGCGCTCGGCGTCGTCCACCGCGACCTCAAGCCGTCGAACATCATCATCAACGGGCGCGGCGTCTGCGTCCTCGACTTCGGCATCGCCAAGGTCCTGCAGGACTCGACCGACATCACCCGCACGCACCCGACGACCGAGACGGGGCTCGTCATCGGCACGCCGCGCTACATGTCGCCCGAGCAGTGTCTCGGCCACCGCGTCGGGCCCGCCACGGACCTCTACAGCGTCGGCGTCCTCCTCTACGAGATGCTCGCCGGCCGCCCCCCGTTCGTGGATCAGCTCTCGTCGGTCGTGCTCGTCAAGCAGGCGACGGCGCAGCCGCCCGCGCTGCTCTCTTTGCGGCCCGACGTTCCGCGCGCCCTCGCGCTCGCCGTCCACACCCTGCTCGCCAAGAATCCCGCGCACCGGCCCGCGACCGCCGCCGACACCCGCGCGATGGTCGAGCGCAGCGTCGAGCAGGCGCGGCGCGAGGCCACGCACCCCGGCGTCCAGACCGAGCCCTTCGCCTCGACCATCGGCGCGCTCGACTCCGAGCGTTTCAACTTCACGCGCGTCGCGACGCTCTTCGCGCTCTTCGCGATGGCCTGCACGGTGGCGGTCGCGTGGTCGGCGCGCGCCGGGCGGCGCGCGGTGCTCGAACAGGTGGCGGGCGACCCGGCGTCGGCGGCCTCGGCGCTGCTGCCGCGCAAAGGCCGTGACCAGCGTCCCGCGCGCGAGGCGACGTGGCTGACGCGCGAGTCGGCGTGGCGCGTGGCCTCGTCGCTCGCGAAGGGGCGCGTCCGCGACGTGCTCCTCGTCGGGAAGGGGGCGGGGCAGGTCGTGGCGGCCGTCACCTCCGACCCGTTCGAGAGGGCGACGACGCTGCTCGTCATCGAGCGCTCGGGCGGCTCCTACGCCGTGACGAAGAGCGTCGCGCTCGACGTGGAAGGCTTCCGGGGCGCCGAGTGGACGGCGGAAGTTTTAGACCTCGACGGCGACGGCCGCGAAGACATCCTCTGCGAGGGCGTCACGCCCTCCGACGGCGGCGCCGAGAGCCGCCGCTACGTCGTCTACGCGCCGCGCAGGCGCGAGACCTACAGCCTGCACCTCGCCCCGGACACGTCGGGCGCGCACGCGCTGCGCGCCACCTGGTCGCCCAACACGCAGGGCGCGGAGGCGCAGCTCTTCCGCTACGCCCTGCGCCAGCGCGCCTTCGACAACTAGAGGTCAAAGGTCAGGGGTCAGTAAAAGAGCCTTGCCGTCAGCCGCCCTCGGTGGGAGCGGGCGTGACGGCAAGGCTCATCTTCTGACTTCCGACCTCCGGCCTCCGGCCCCTCCTCTTTTACCGCCCGAGTAACTCGCGGAAGACGACGTTGGTGATGGCGCCGGAGAGGAAGGTGAAGGCGAAGCGCCGGAGCGTGGGGGTCGTGCCGATGCGGTCGTGGCCGGGCGTGTTACGCTCCCAGACGTTGGCCAGCGCGCTCGAGGTCATCGCCCCGGCGAAGCGCGAGTAATTCGGCTCGAGGTTCCCGTCGTCGTCGCGCGTGACGAAGAGGCGGCTGACGGCGTGCGCGGCGCGGCGGCCGAAGCCCTTGCTGCGCGAACGCTCGTAGCGCGGGTCTTGCCGGAAGACCGCGGGGTAGAAGCCGTTGGCGAAGAGGCGGAACGTGGTGCCGGTGGCGAAGACGCGCGCGGTGTGCGAGCCCCAGTCGGCCACCTCGTCGCCGCCGTCCTTGTGCGGCAGACGGTCTTCGCCCATCTGCCGGATGCCGGCGTTGAAGGCGGCCATGGCGTAGGGCTCGGGGGTGAGGAACGCGCCGCGGAACGCGCGCTTGATCTTCTGCTCGCCCGTCAGCGGCGCGCGCCGTGTCGTCTGCGGCGTCGGCGTCGGCTGTTGCTGCGCGCCGCCGTCCGGCCCGTCCGGCTCGTCTGTTAACTGCGCTTCGGCCGGAGCGGCCGTGTCCGGCCCCGGCTCAGAGTCCTGCGCGCTCGCCGACGCGGCGGCGGACACTAAAAGCGCCAGCGCGAGCAGCGCTGGCGACAGACGGGTAAACGGCTTCGACATCCTTTTCCCTCCGGTTGTTCCTGTAAGGTCTGCGGACTTACGCCGGCCATTGTAACCCATCAGCGCGCCGGCGGGCTGTCTCCGATTGCACCGCGCGGCCGGGCCGACTAAAATCCGGGCGCGGCGAGTCTGTGAAGCCCGTCGCCCCTTCATCCACGGTTCGTGTGACGAGTCCGACAGGAGTCTCCCGATGTACTTCAAACAGTTCTACCTCGGTTGTCTGGCGCACGCCTCTTACCTCGTCGGCTCGGAGGGCGAGGCCGCGGTCGTAGACCCGCAGCGCGACGTGGGGCAGTACGTGGCGGAGGCCGAGGCCCGGGGGTTGAGAATCAAGTACGTCGTCGAGACGCACCTCCATGCGGACTTCGTGAGCGGCCACACCGAACTCGCCGCGCGCACCGGCGCCGAGATAGTCATCGGCGCGAAGGCCGGCGCGCGCTTCCCACACCGCGCCGTGCGCGACGGCGACGAGCTGAAGGTCGGCCGCGTCGTCTTGCGCGTGCTCGAGACGCCCGGCCACACGCCCGAGAGCATCTCACTCCTCGTCATCGACACCGCGGCCTCGCCCGAGCCGCTGAAGGTTCTGACCGGCGACACGCTCTTCGTCGGCGACGTGGGCCGCCCCGACCTCGCGGGCGCGCGCGGCCACACGCCGCAGCAGATGGCGGGGATGCTCTACGAGAGCCTGCACGGCAAGCTCCTCAAGCTCGACGACGCGGTCGAGGTCTGGCCCGCGCACGGCGCGGGGAGTATGTGCGGGCGCAACATCTCGAAGGAGACCTCCTCGACCATCGGCCGGCAGCGCCTCTCCAACCACGCGCTCGCGCCGATGGCGCGCGACGAGTTCGTCCGCCTGTTGACGACCGACCTGCCCGAGGCGCCCGCCTACTTCCCCGCCGACGCCGAGATCAACCGCACGGGCGCGCCGCCGCTCACCGAGCTGCGACGCCCCGCCGCGCTCATCCCGCAGCAGGTCGCCGCCTACGCCAACCTCGGCTACGTCGTCCTCGACGTGCGCGCGGCCGCCGAGTTCGGGGCGGGTCACGTCCCCGGCGCGCTCAACGTGGGCTTGGGCGGCCAGTTCGCGAGCTGGGCCGGCGCGCTGATTCCACTGGGCAGCCCCCTCATCCTCGTCGGGACGGACGAGGCGCAGGTTGACGAGGCCGTCACGCGCCTCGCGCGCGTCGGCCACGACTCTGTGCGCGGCCACCTGCGCGGCGGGATGCCGGCGTGGCGCGAGGCCGGCTTCGAGGTGTCGGAGGTCGAGCAGTTGCCGGTCGCCGAGCTGCGCCGAATGCTCGAAGAGGTGGAAGACCTGCAAGTGCTGGACGTGCGCCGCCCGGCCGAGTTCGCCGCCGGCCACGCCCCGCGCGCGTGGAGCGCGCCGCTCTCGCCCCGGCTGTGCGAGGAGGCGGCGCGGCTCGACCCCGCGCGCCCGCTCGCGGTCATCTGCGCGGGCGGCTACCGTTCGAGCGCCGCCACGAGCCTGCTCCGCCCGCTCGGCTTCCGGCGCCTCTACAACGTCGAGGGCGGGACGGCCGCGTGGCTCTCCGCCGGCTACCCCGTCGAGAAGCCGGCCGCCGCGCTCTGAGTCTCTTCGCAAACTGCTAAGCACGCCCGCGACGCTCGCCTTTTGCAAGGCGGGCCCGCCCACGCCCCAACAAATCAGCGTATAAACGCGGGGAGGCCGAGTCCGGCATGGGGCTTGATGAACTCGTAAGCGAAGGCGCGCCGTCGAGCGCGCCGCGAGGAGGTCAGGCTCATGACGGAGATGCGTGTGTCGAAGGGTCGCGTGGTGCTGGCGGGCGGGAGCGGTTTCCTGGGGCGCGCGCTGGCCGGGGAGTTCGCGCGCGCCGGCTACGAGCCGGTCGTGCTCACGCGCAGGCCCGCAAAGAATTCGCGCGTGCGTCAGGTCGAGTGGGACGGGCGCACGGTCGGCGCGTGGGCGCGCGAGCTTGAGGGCGCGGCCGCGGTCGTCAACCTGACGGGTCGCAGCGTCGATTGCCGGCACACGCCGAAGAACCGGCGCGAGATAGTCGAGTCGCGCGTCGGCTCGGTCGAAGCCGTGGGGCGCGCCATCAGGGGGTGCGCGGAGCCGCCCGAGGTCTTGGTACAGGCCGCGTCGCTCGCCGTCTACGGCGACGCCGGCCGCCGCGTCTGCGACGAGACGGCGCCCGCGGGCCGCGGCTTCCCCGTCGAAGTCTGTCGGCTTTGGGAGCGGGCGTTCGACTCGGTCGAGTTACCCGGGACGAGGAAGGTGCTGCTCCGCATCGGCTTCGTTTTGGGGCGCGACGGCGGGGCGCTCCCGACCCTCGCGCGCTTCGCGCGACTCTACCTCGGCGGCACCATCGGCGGCGGGCACCAGTACATCAGCTGGCTCCACGAACGCGACTTCTGCCGCCTCGTCCTCTGGTGCGTCGAGCGCCCCGAGGCCGAAGGCGTCTTCAACGCGACGGGGCCGTCGCCGGTCACCAACGCCGAGTTCATGTGCGAGCTGCGCTGCGCGCTCAGGCGCCCGTGGAGCCCGCGCACGCCCGCCTGGCTCGTCCGCCTCGGCGCGTTCCTGATGAGGACAGAAGCCCCACTCGCGCTCGAAGGCCGCCGCTGCATCCCCGACCGCCTCGTCGAGTCGCACTTCAAATTCCTCTACACCAACCTGGAGAGCGCGCTCGCCGACCTGCTCCAGCCCCGCGCGGGCGGACCCGAGCCGCGAGTCGAGAGCCGTCCGGTCTTATCTCCGAAGGGAATAGAGATAATGGGCGGGGGGACGAAGGAGCGGAAACGTCTGAGCGCCGCCCACGGCACGCGCTGAGCGGGCGGGTTTAACCTCCCGCCTCCTGCATTCCGTTTGACGCCCCGCGCGCGTGGCGTTTAGCATCGCAGGCGTCCCCTGAAAATTCGCCGCGCGCGGAGGGTGAGCGCCATCGAGTGGCTTAACTCGGTCGTCCACAGCAAGTGGTTCGAGCTGTTCCTGATTATCGCCGTCGCGACCCTCCACGGCTACGGCGCGGCGTGGCTCGCCGTGCGGATGCTCTTCCGCCCGCACCGGGCCGTCAAAGTCTTCGGCCTCACCGTCTGGCCGCAGGGCATGATCCCGCGCCACCGCGACCGGCTCGCCGAGACCATCGGCCACGCCGTCGGCAACGAGCTGGTCTCGCAGGAGACGGTCGTCCACGCGCTGTTCGAGACCGGATTCTTCCGCCGCAAGGTCGAGTCCTTCGTCGGCGCCTTCGCCGACGAGCTGCTGGAGAAGAACTACACCACGGCCCTCGACGCGCTCCCCAAATCCGTGCGCGCGCCCGTCCTCGACGCGCTCTCCGCACTCCAGATGCGCATCGCCGAGCACATCGCCGCCGCGCTCCGCAGCGAAGAGACGGCCGAGGCCGTCGCGCACTTCGTCGACCGGCGCGTGGACGAAATCCTCTCGCAGCGCCTCTCCGAGGCGGTCGGCGCCGAGACGTTCGAGCAGGCGCTCGGCTTCGTCGAGAACCGCTTCCGCGGCGTCGTCAACGAGCGCGGCTTCGAGTCGAAGGTGCGCGAGTTCGTCTCCGCGCGCGTCGACGAACTGGCCGCGAGCAGCGCCACACTCGCCGAGATGTTCACGCCCGAGACCGTGGCCGTCATTAAGGAGCGCATCGACAGCCAGGTGCCGCCCATCGTCCGCCACCTCACCGACATCGCCACCAACAAGGGCACGCGCAAGCAGATCGGCGCGCTCATCAAGCGCGAGGTCGACGACTACTACCAGCAGCTCAACTTCTTCAAAAAAATCTTCATCTCGCGCGAGCGCATCCACGGCGAGGTGGACGAGCTGGTCAACAAGACGCTGCCGCGCCGCGTCGAGGAGTTCCTCTCGGGCGAGGCGTTCGAGCAGCAGGCCGAGCAGTTCCTCAACGACACGATTGACGGCGTGCTGGCGCGCCCGGTCAACGAGCTGGTCGGCAACGTCGCGCCCGACAAGATGGAGCTGATCAAAGACCAGATCGCCGCGCGCATCCTCTCCGTGGCGCGCAGCCCCGAGCTGACGACCTCGGTCTCGGCCTACGCGACCGACGCGCTCGAACGCCTGAGGCCGCACACGCTGCGCGCGCTCCTCGAACACGCGCGCCCCGACTCGGCCGAGCAGTTGAAGGGCTTCCTCACGCGCGGGCTGATGGGCGTGCTCTCGCGCGACGAGACGGCGCGGATGGTCAACGCCATGCTCGCCTCGCAGGTCGAGAAGCTGCTGGTCAGACCCATCGGGCGCGTCGGCGACCTCGTCCCCGAGGAGAAGGTCAGGCGCGCCGCGCTCCTCCTCTCCGACCGCATCGAGGCGGCCGCGCGCGAGCGCCTGCCCGCCGCCATCGCCGAGTTCGACATCGGCCGCATCGTGCAGGAGAAGGTCTCGGGCTACCCCGTCAAGAAGCTCGAAGACCTGGTGCTGACCGTCGCCAAGCAGCACCTGCGCACCATCGAGCTCTTCGGCCTCCTCATCGGCTTCGTCATCGGCGTCGTCCAGGCCGGCTACCTCTACTTCCGCCTCATGTGGCGCTGAATGGGTTAGAATAAGCCTCCCCTCCGGGCCGACACGCCGGGAAGAATTTTTTTCGATGAAACCCGTCCCGCACCCCACGCGCCCGCGCGCGCCGCGCATGTGGCTGCCTTACGTCGTCCTCGCCGTCGTGGCGGCCGCCGCGGGCGCGGTCGCCTACTCGGCGCGCGCCTCTTCCGCGGCCAACGACCGCCTGCGCTTCGACAACGCGGTGCAGCGCACGGCCGACGCCGTCGGGGAGCGCATCCAGACGCACGTCGACGTGCTGCGCGCCGGCGCGGGACTCTTTGCCGCCGACCGCGAGGTCAGCCGCGAAGAGTTCCGCCGCTTCGTCGAGCGCATCGAGGTCGAGAGGCGCTACCCGGGCGCGATGGGCGTCGGCTTTACCGCGCGCGTCGGGGCGTCGGGGCGCGAGGCGTTCGCCGACTCTCTGCGGCGGCAGGGCGTCCCGGACTTCCGCGTGAGTCCCGAGGGCGAGCGCGAGGTGTACCAGCCGGTCACGTACATCGAGCCGCGCGACGCGCGCAACCTCTCCGCGCTCGGCTTCGACATGTGGTCGGAGCCCGTGCGGCGCGAGGCGATGGAGCGGGCGCGCGACACGGGGCTGCCCGCCGCGTCGAGGCGCGTGACGCTCGTGACCGAGACCGGCGAGCGGAAGCAGGCGGGCTTTCTCATCTACGTCCCGGTCTACCGCGGCGGCGACGTGCCGGCCGACGTCGGGGCGCGGCGCGAAGCCCTGCGCGGCTTCGTCTACTCGCCCTTCCGCGCCGACGACCTGCTGGCCGGCCTCTTCGGAACCATGCCGCTCCCGCTCTGCGACATCGCCGTCTACGACGGCGCGGGGGCGTCGCCCGAAGACCTCATGCACCGCTCGGACGTGGCGCGCGGCACGCCCGCGCCCGAGTCCTACGCGCCGCGCTTCACGGCCGAGAAGACGCTCGACGTGGGCGGACGCCCGTGGCGCGTCCGCTTCTTCACGCGGCGCGGCTCGGACATCGAGCGCGCGGGGCGCGCCGCCACGCTCATCGCGCTGACGGGGGCGGCCTTCGGCCTCACGCTCTTCTTCGTCACGCGCGCGCAGGTTCGCGCGCGCTCGCAGGCCGAAGCGGCCGCGTCGGAGGCGCGCGCCTCCGAGAACCGCTTCCGCACGCTCGTCGAGCAGTCGCCCGTCAGCACGCAAATCTTCTCGCCCGACGGCCGCACCGTGCGCGTCAACCGCGCCTGGGAGAGGCTGTGGGGCGTCACGCTCGAACAGCTCGGCGACTACAACATCCTCAAAGACCCGCAGCTCGAAGAGAAGGGCATCGCGCCGCACATTAAGCGCGGCTTCGAGGGCGAGCCGACCCGTGTGCCGGCCATCCTCTACGACCCGGAGCAGACCATCCCCGGCATCACGAGCAACGAAGACCCGCGCCGCTGGGTGAGCGCCGTCATCTACCCCGTGCGGGACGAGGCCGGGCGCGTGCGCGAGGTCGTCCTCATCCACGAGGACATCACCGAGCGCGTCCGCGCCGAAGACGAGGTGCGCGCGCAGGTGGAGGCGGCCGAGTGCGCGCGCCGCGAGGCCGAGGAGGCTTCGCGGCTCAAGGACGAGTTCCTCGCCACGCTCTCGCACGAGCTGCGGACGCCGCTGACGTCGATACTCGGGTGGGCCAAGCTGCTGCGCGCGGGCGGGCTCGAACCGGAGTTCGTGGCGCGCGGGCTCGAAGCCGTCGAGCGCAACGCCGTGGCGCAGACGCGCCTGATCGGCGACCTGCTCGACGTGTCGCGCATCGTCGCGGGCCAGCTCAGGCTTGAGCCGCGACCCGTGGAGCTGGCGGGCGTCGTCGAGGCCGGGATCGAGTCGGTGCGCCCGGCGGCCGACGCGCGCGGCGTGCGGCTCGAGTTGAGCCTCGACCCGTCGGCGTGTACGGTCTCGGGCGACCCCGACCGCTTGCAGCAGGTGGTGTGGAACCTTTTGTCGAACGCCGTCAAGTTCACGCCGCGCGGCGGGCGCGTCGTCGTGCGGCTCGCGCGCGCCGACGGCCACGCCGAGGTCGAAGTCTCCGACACCGGGCGCGGCATCCCGGCGGAGTTTCTGCCGTACGTCTTCGACCGCTTCCGCCAGGCCGACGGCCGCATCACGCGCGAGCACGGCGGGCTCGGCCTGGGGCTCTCTATCGCGCGCCACCTCGTCGAGCTGCACGGAGGCACCATCACGGCCGCAAGCCCCGGCGAGGGGCGCGGCGCGACCTTCCGCTTCCGCCTCCCGCTCGTCGCGGACGGGGGAAGTGGGGCGGGGGCCGAAGGAGTTTAGTCGCGGGCGTCATTCAGACTTGCGCGGGCAACCATTTCGTCGGATAAATATACCCACCCCCGAGTAAAAACCCCCGGTTCGTTTTAGACAGGACGGCTGCCGCACGCGACTCTCCCTCCCGGCGCGGGCGCGAGTCTTCGAGTTCAAGGAGGGAGGGCAATTCATGTTCGCACGCGGGAATTTAATCAGGCTGCTCGTCGCCTGCGCGTCGCTCGTGCCGGCGGCGGCCGTCGCGGCGCGCGCGCAGGGGCAGGGCTTTGTGCGTTACGACCGTTTCGAGTCGGAGCGCTCCGACAGGTTGACGGGCGGGCGCATCGAGCGCGCGGAGTTCGAGGCCGGCGAGCCCGACATCCAGCTCACGCTCAACGTGCCTTCGTTCCGCCTCACGCTGTGGCAGAACGGGCGCGAGGTGAAGTCCTGGCACGTCGGCGTCGGGATGAAGGACTACCCCATCTACATCGGCGAGCGCGAGGCGCGCGAGGTCATCTGGAACCCGAACTGGATTCCGCCTTCGAGCGACTGGGTGCGCGGCACGAAGGGCGTCCGCCCCGGCGAGGTCATCAAGGCCAGCGACCCGCGCAACCCGCTCGGCAAGGTCAAGATTCCTCTGGGCGACGGCTACCTCATCCACCAGGCGAAGGGGCCGGGCGACCTCGGCAACCTCGTCTCGCACGGCTGCGTCAGGATGATGCGCGCCGACCTGTATGAGCTGGCGGAGAAGATAGTCGCGGCGCGTTCGCTCCCCGTGACGCGCAAGCAGATCGCCAGCGCCAAGGCGAGCAAGAAGACGCTCGTCGCGGCGCTCGAAGAGCCGCTGCCCGTGGACATCAACTACGACACGCTGGTCGTCGAGGGCGGCGTGCTCTACATCTACCCGGATGTCTACAACCGCGGGACGAACACGGCGCCGCGCCTGCGCGATGAGCTGCGCGCGAGCGGCGCGGACGTTGCGGGCGTCGAAGACGCCGAGCTCGAAGGGATGCTCGCGAGCGTCAAGCGCCGCACCAAGTTCGTCGTCCCCGTCAGCAGCATCGCGCAGGGGCGCGCCCTCGCCGACGGCCGCTCCGAGCCGCTCCTCGGCTCGCCCAAACCCGCGCGCAGGAAGCGCACGGCCGCGACCGGCGGCCGTTGAGACGGCGCGAGTCGGAGGGGGAAGAAAATAGCCCACGGCGTGAACCGTGGGCTATTTTCTTCCCCCTCGCCTGTGACGGCCCGTCGGCCGTGTAAGCCCGAGCTTCCGAAGCTCAGCGCTTGCTCGCCTGCCGCGAGGCGGCCGCCTTGATGTCGGCGCAGTCGGCCTCGCCGCCGCCGTCGCGCCAGCGCACCGTCCCGTCAGAGTAGGCGACGCACCTGACGACGATGCGCTCCTCGAAGAGGTTGTCCATGCCTTTGCGCGCGGCCCCCGCGTTGACGACCCGCGTCGGCGGCGAGGCCGAGGTGCCCGAGAGCGTCAGCGACTTGCCGGGCTTCGCGCGCCGGAAGGTCTGGAAGCGGTGGCGCGCCATCTCGCCGCCCGTCAGCGAGTCGAGGAAGAGGTACTCCCAGTCGACGGCCTCGATGGTCGCCTCGCCGCCGTTCTTAATCTGAACCTGATAGGTGTACTCCTCCTTGCGCCCCCTCGGGCCGGAGGGCCTCGACACGGTATGTTCGTCCCTGCGCCCCTCGGTCGAAGCCCCGGCCGTGACCCTCTCCTCGGCGCGGTCGCGCTGCCGCCCCGAGGAGGACGGGATGGGGGTGGCGACGCGCGGCGTGCCCAGGTCGTGCGAGCCCGACGTGCGCAGGTCTTCGACCCCCTGGCTGTCGGCCGACATGCCCGAGCTGTCCCAGCCGGGACGGTACGACGCGTTGCGCCAGTTGTACTTCGTGACGGAGACGCCGGCGGGCGCCTCGGCCGGGGCGGGAGTCTGCGCGGACGCCGCGAAGGGCGCCGCGACCAGCAGCAGTAGCAGCGGGCTAAAGATACGCCTCTTCATTTCCGAAGCCCTTTCTTTCTCGTCTGGACAGAAAAGCGGCGCGGGGCAAAGGCGTGCGCCCGCCCCGAAGCCTTCGGCGGGATGTCCTCCCTGGGCGAGGTGACCGGGGGGGCCGCTTGGCGGGGAGTTTGCTAACCGTTCCGTGTCGCCGGCCGCGCGCCGCGTCTGACGGGGGGCGGGACGGGCGCGGCGGCCGCTCTCTTCACTCGGAGTCGGGGCGGCGGCCGATGTTCTCGGCGAGCGCCTTGGCCTCGGGGAAGAGTTCGAGGGCGCGCACCATCTGCGGGTCGCCTTCGAGCAGGTAGCGCGTGGCGGCGTCGCCGCCGTAGCTGGCGTTGACGAGGTGCTCGCGAATCCTCAGGCGGACGTACTCACTCTCGCGCTCGACCTGCGCGAGGGTGAGTCCGGCGTCCGGGTCGCGTTTGACGAAGTCGCGGAACGCCTGGAGCACCTTCTCGTTGACGGGGAAGTCGGTCGGGCGCGGCGTGCGGCCGAACTGCGGCTCGGCCGTGACGCGGTAGCTCTCAAGCCCCGCGATCTGCCCGCCGGTCAACTGGCGCACGAAGTGGAAGACCTCCTCGTAGATGCGCGCGCGCACGGGCGAAGCCACTTCGAGCGGCTTGACCTCGCGGTCGGGCTTGATGCCGTTGCCGCCGTAGAAGACGCGGCCGCCCGCCGTGCGGATGGCCGGCCCCGAGGGCGTGGGCGCGGGCGTCGGCTGGGGCGTCGGCACGGCCCCGGCCCCGCCCGGCGCGGCCGGCGTCGAGGGGTTCTGCGCGGGCTGCACGCCCGCGTCCGGGTTCTGGTGCGCGTAGTAGTCGTAGACGGAGCCGCCCGCGTACGAGCGCTGGATGAGGCGGCCGTAGGGCGTGTAGTACTTCGCGGTCGTCAGCGTCAACCCCGCGCCGTAGGGCAGTTGGAAAATCCTCTGGACGAGCCCCTTGCCGAAGGTCGTCTCGCCGACGACGAGGCCGCGCCCGTGGTCCTGCACCGCGCCGGCGACGATCTCGCTGGCCGAGGCCGAGCCGCCGTTGACCAGGACGACGAGCGGGAAATCGACGGGGTCGTAGAAGACGTTCTTGTACTCGCGGTTGCCCCCGGCGTCGCGGCTGCGCACAGAGACGACGCCCTTGCCGCGCGGGACGAAGTGGCTCGCGACCTTGATGGCCTGGTCGAGCAGGCCGCCCGGGTTGTTGCGCAAATCCAGAACGAGCTGCTGGAGCCCCTGACCGCTCAGGGATTCGAGCGCCTGGGCGAGCTCTTCCGAGGTCGTGTGCGTGAAGCCGCCCGTGAGCCCGACGTAGCCGACGCCGGGGCGAATCATGAAGGCGTTGCGGATGGAAGGCTGCGGGACGCTGCCGCGCCGGATGGTGAAGTAGAGCGGCGCCTGCGAGCCGGCGCGCTCCACCTTGAGCGTGACGGGCTCGCCCTCGGGGCCGCGCACGGCCTTCGAGACGGCCTGCGTCGTCCAGTCGCGCGTGTCCTTGCCGTCCACCTCGACGATGCGGTCGCCGAAGCGCAGCCCCGCCTTGGCGGCGGGCGTGTTCTCGATGGGCGTCTGGACGTAGACGCCGTCGCGGTGGCGGAGGATGGAGACGCCGATGCCGGTGAAGCGCGACTGCTGGTCCTGCATCAGCCGCGTGTACTCGGCCGGCGTGAAGAAGTTCGAGTGCGGGTCGAGCGAGAGCAGCATCCCCTGGATGGCGGCCTCGTTGGCCTTCTCGTAGTCCACGGTGTCGACGTAGTTCTCCGAGATGACCTGGAGCGCCTCGTTGTAGGCCGACTCGATGCGCGCCGCGCCGCCCTCGGCCCCGCCCGTGGCCTGCGAGAAGGCGCGCCGCCCGTAGATGCCGCCGACGAGCGTGGCGGCGGCGATGATGACCGCGGCCGTGATGCGTCCGAACGTCCTGCTGCTCATATTAAAATCCCCGAACTCCCCTTGTGCCTTGAGCGTTTTCCGCCTGTGCGGGATTTTATCACAGCAGTAGTCAGTAGACAGTAGTCAGTAGACAGTAGAAAAACCGCCCCGTCGAACCGCCAGAGTTTCAACGCCCGCGCCCGCCGGTCGTTAGCCCTACTGACTATTGTCTACTCTCTACTTCTGTTATATTTTCGCGGCGGAATCACGCCTGAGAGTTTTACCGAACGATGTCTTCATCTTCTCTTTCCATCATCATCCCGGCCTACAACGAGTCGGCGCGCATCGGGAAGACCTTGCGCCAGGTCGTCGCCTACCTCGAAGACCAGCCGGCGGGCGGCGAGGTCGTCGTCGTCGACGACGGCTCGAAGGACGACACGGCGCGCGTCTCCGAGGCCGTCTTCGCCGAGCTGGCCGCGCGCCGCGTCGAGACGCGCGTCATCCGGGTCGAGCCGAACAGGGGTAAGGGGCACGCGGTGCGCGCGGGGCTTCTGTCCGCGCGCCACACCGTCGCCGCCTTCTTCGACGCAGACCTCTCGATGCCCATCACCGAGACGCCCAAGCTCGTCGAGCCCATCCGGTCGGGACAGTACGACGTGGTCTTCGGCTCGCGCGCGCTCGACCGCCGCCTCATCGGCACGCACCAGCCCTGGGCGCGCGAGCAATCGGGGCGCGTCTTCAACCTCATGATGAGGCTCCTGACGGGTCTGCCCTTCAAGGACACGCAGTGCGGCTTCAAGGCGTTCCGCATGGACGTGTGCCGCCCCGTCGTCGAGGGCGCGCTCATCGACCGCTTCGGCTTCGACGTGGAGCTGCTCTTCGTCGCGCACCGCGCCGACTTGAGGATGCTCGAATACCCCGTCCGCTGGGACGACGTCGAGGGCGGCTCGGTCAGCTTCAGGGCCGGGCTGCAAGGCTTCGCCGAGCTGAACGAAGTCCGCCGCAACGCCGCGCGCGGGCTCTACGACGCGGCCATCGCGCGCGCGCGCGAGGCGGCCGAGCGCGTCAGGAACCGCCGGCGTCTGACCGCCGACGCCGAACTGGAAACCGACGTGTCGCCCGAACTCGCCGGGCAGAGGATTTGAGGCGGAAGTTATGACGGCGCGACTCAACGTCAACATCGACCACGTGGCGACCGTAAGGCAGGCGCGGCGCGCGCCCGAGCCGAGCGTCGCGGCCGCCGCGCTCATCTGCGAGGAGGCGGGGGCCGACGGCATCACCGTCCACCTGCGCGGCGACCGCCGCCACGTGCAGGACGAAGACCTCTACACGCTCCGCCGCGTCGTCACCTCCTACCTCAACGTCGAGATGGCCGTCACCGACGAGATGATCCGGATAGCCACGGACGTGCGCCCCGACGCGGTCTCGCTCGTCCCCGAGACGGCCGGCGAGGTAACGACCGAAGGCGGCCTCGACGCCGCCTCGAACCCGGACGGGGTGCGGGCGGGGGTAGACCGCCTGCGCGAGGGCGGGCTCTTCGTCAGCCTCTTCATCGACCCCGACCCGCGCCAGATAGAGGCGGCGCACAACGCCGGCGCGCAGCAGGTCGAGCTCTGCACGGCCGTCTACGCCGAGTCCACGCTCGGCGCGCGCGCCGTCCACTCCGAGGGTCGGGCGCGCGCGGCGGCCGAGCTGAAGCGACTGCGCGAGGCCGCCGTGCTCGCCGCGCAGTACGGCCTGCACGTCGCCGCCGGCCACGGCCTCACCTACCGCAACGTCACGGAGGTCGCCGCCATCCCCGAGATCACCGAGTTCAACATCGGCCACAACGTCGTCTCGCGCGCGGTGCTCACGGGGCTCGCCGAGGCCGTCCGCGAGATGCGCGCCCGCATCCGCGAGGCGAAGGCTTAAAAGGCCCGCCCGGCGAAAGTCCTCCCGCCCCCCACTTCGGTCCGGCGCGCGGGGCTGTTAAAATGCCCGCGCTCCCCGGCAAAAACTCAAAAAGCAAACGGAGAAACTTCGTGCCCCTGTCCGCCCCTCATCGCGTCAGCCCGACGCGCGCCTTCGCCCTCTTCGCCGCGTGCCTCCTTCTGCTCTCGCACGCGCGCGCGCAACAGCCGCCGGCGCAGTCGATCAAGCTCGACAAGATCGAGTTCAAAGGGCTCGACCGCGTCAAGGAGCCGGAGGCGCTGGAGAAGAGCGGCCTCGCGGTCGGCCAGAGCGTTGACATCGACGCGGTCGAGGCCGCCGCCAACCGGCTGCTTGAGTCCGGCCTCTTCGTCAACCTCAGCTACAAGCTCAAGGGGACGACCGACAAGTCCGTGCTCACCTTCGAGGTCGTCGAGCGGAAGTGGACGATGCCCGTCTCGTTCGACAACTTCGTCTGGTTCACCGACGAGGAGCTGACGGCGGCCGTCCGGCGCAAGCTCCCCGCCTTCGACGGCACCGCGCCCGAGTCCGGCGGCGTCACCGACCAGATCAAGCAGGCGCTCGCCGAATTGCTCGCCGAGCGTAAAATCGAGGGCACGGTCCAGTACGACCTCTCGGAGAATCCCGTAGACAGGAAGATTTCACACCTCTTCAGCGTCAAGGGGCCGGGGCTTCGCGTCTGCAAGCTCGGCTTCGCGGGCGCGCGCGCCATCCCCGAGGAGATGCTGGTGACGAAGTCGGGCGGCATCTTCGACAACGACTACTCGCGCGCCTACGCGGGCGGCTTCGTCGAGAGCAGCCTGCTCCCGCTCTACCACGAGAAGGGCTACCTGCGCGCCTCGTTCGGCCCGCCCCGGGTCGCGCCCGACGCCTCGCCCGAGTGCCGGGGCGTGGCCGTCAACTTCAACGTGGACGAGGGCTCGATCTACGTCTGGGACAAGGCCGCGTGGGAGGGCGCGGCGGGGCTGACGGCGCAGGAGCTGGACGCCGCGCTCGGCATGCGTAACCGCGAGGTGGCCAACGTCGTCAAGATTTCCAACGGGCTCGCGCGCGTGCGGCGCGCCTACGGGCGCAAGGGCTACCTCGGCGTGCGCATCAGCCCCGTGACCGAGTTCGACGACACGGCGCGCAGCGTCTCGTACCGCTTCGGCGTGGCGGAAGGGGCGCAGTACCGCATGGGCGAGCTGTTCATCACGGGGCTCGACGAGGTGTCGGCCAACAACCTGCGCGGCCGCTGGCGGCTGCTGCCCCGCGAGGTCTTCGACGAAGGCTACCTCGCCGAGTTCGAGAAGAAGGCCGTGGTCGAGTTCGTCCGCGAGGCCGCGCGCGCCGGCAACCCGCTCCCCGCCCTCAAGCTCCACGGCAAAATCTCCCCCGACCACCGGAAGCACACCGTCAACGTCACGCTCGACTTCAAGCGCGAGTTCGCGCCCGCGAAGCCCTGACGGCTCGGCCCTCGGCTTTCAAACCCGCCCGGCGGATACACCGAGGCGGGCGGCGTCAAAGGCTCCCGATCCTCCGACGCGCGCCCGCCCGGCGCCTTTCGACCTCTTACAAGGCCGAAATCTTTTAAGCCCCTTTACGCTTCGGCAGCGCGAACCCCATGTGCCTGTAGGCGGCCGGGGTGCAGACGCGCCCGCGCGGCGTGCGGTTGAGGAAGCCGATCTGGATGAGGTACGGCTCGATGATCTCCTCGATTGATTCGCGCTCCTCGCTGATGGAGGCCGAGATGGTGCCGACGCCGACGGGGCCGCCGTCGAACTTCTCGATGATGGTCGAGAGGACCTTCCGGTCGATCTCGTCCAGCCCGAACTTGTCCACCTCCATCTCGTCGAGCGCGCGGCGCGCCACCTTGCGCGTCACGCGCCCGTCGTACTCGACCTCGGCGTAGTCGCGCACGCGCCTCAGCAGCCGGTTCGCGATGCGCGGTGTCCCGCGCGCCCGCCGGGCGATTTCGGAGGCGCCCGTCGCCTCCATCTCGACGCTCAGGATTTCCGCGGAGCGGTGGACGATGATTTCGAGGTCCTTTTGCGAGTAGAAGTCCAGATGGAAGACGATGCCGAAGCGCCCGCGCAAGGGAGCCGTGATGAGCCCGGCGCGCGTGGTCGCGCCGACGAGCGTGAACTTCGGGAGGTCGAGCTTGATGGAGCGCGCGGCCGTCCCCTGCCCGATCATGATGTCGAGCTGATAGTCCTCCATCGCCGGGTAGAGCACCTCCTCGATCTGCGGCTTGAGTCGGTGAATCTCGTCGATGAAGAGGACTTCGCCCTCCTGCAAGTTTGTCAGGACGGCCGCGAGGTCGCCGCCGCGCTCGATGGCGGGCGCGCTCACACTCTTGAGCGGCGCGTCCATCTCCGAGGCGATGATCTGCGAGAGCGTCGTCTTGCCCAGTCCCGGCGGGCCGAAGAAGAGGACGTGGTCGAGCGCCTCGCGCCGCGCCCTGGCCGCGCGCAGGAATATCTTGAGGTTCGTCGTGATCTTCGGCTGGCCGACGTACTCTTCGAGCGAGCGCGGCCTGAGGGAAGACTCGACGAGCTGGTCCTCCTGCGTCGCCGCGCCCGAAATCTCGCGCGGCATCTCGATGACGTTTTTCGCCGCCTCCGGCGCTGCCTGTGACATCCGTTAAAAGCCCCCTTGCCTGCCCCTGTCCGCCGCTTCAGTTGAGGCCGCCATTATGCCACGCGCGGGCAAATGTTTCAAGCGTGAAACGTCTAAAGGGTGAAAAAAAACTTCCCGCCCGTGGAAAGAAAAAGCGCGCCCGGCCCGGAGTGGGCGGGGCGCGCGCGGGTCGTCTTTCGAGTCGGGTGTGGTCGGGCGGTTAGCGGCCGGCGTCGCCCGAGGCGAGCTGGAGGCGCGTGCTGGCGCGGTCGAGCTGTGCGCGGACCTCGGCCAGTTCTTCGGGCGTGCCGGTGAAGGCCCCGAGGCGGCGCTCGGCCTCTTCGCGTTCGAGCCGCGCGCGCGCGGCGTCAACCTCTTCGGGGAACTCGGCGAGGTCTGCGAGGACGGAGACGCGGTCGCCATTGACCTCGACGAAGCCGCCCGAGACGAGCAGGCGGCGCGTCGCCCCCCCCTGCGTGTAGGAGAGGACGCCCGTCTGGAGCGCCGAGATGAGCGGCGTGTGGCCGGGCAGGATGCCCAGCTCGCCGCCGAGGCCCGGCACGGTCACCGCGTCCGCCTGTTCGGAGAGCAGCCGCCGCTCCGGCGTGATGACGTCTAGTTGAAGAGCCATTCTCTTTACGCCCCGGCGGCCATCCTGGCGGCCTTCTCGCGCGCCTCTTCGATGGTGCCGACCATGTAGAACGCCTGCTCGGGCAGGTCGTCGTGCTTGCCGTCGATGATCTCCTGGAAGCTCTTGATCGTCTCGGAGACGGGGACGTACTTGCCCTCCATGCCGGTGAACTGTTCGGCGACGAAGAAGGGCTGCGAGAAGAAGCGCTGCACCTTGCGCGCGCGCGAGACGACCAGCTTGTCCTCCTCCGAGAGTTCGTCGAGGCCGAGGATGGCGATGATGTCCTGGAGGTCTTTGTAGCGCTGGAGAATCTGCTTGACCGCCTGCGCCGTCCGGTAGTGCTCCTCGCCGACGATGCGCGGGTCGAGGATGCGCGAGGAGGACGTGAGCGGGTCGACCGCCGGGTAGATCCCCAGCTCGACGATCTGGCGCGAGAGCGCGGTGACGGCGTCGAGGTGCGCGAAGGTCGTCGCGGGCGCCGGGTCGGTGTAGTCGTCCGCCGGGACGTAGACGGCCTGGATGGACGTGATGGAGCCGGTGCGCGTCGAGGTGATGCGCTCCTGCAACTCGCCCATCTCGGTGGCGAGGTTCGGCTGGTAGCCGACGGCCGAGGGCATGCGCCCGAGCAGCGCCGACACTTCGGAGCCGGCCTGCGTGAAGCGGAAGATGTTGTCGATGAAGAGGAGCACGTCGAGCCCCTGGTCGCGGAAGTACTCGGCGACGGTGAGGCCCGAGAGTGCGACGCGCAGGCGCGCCCCCGGCGGCTCGGTCATCTGGCCGTAGACGAGCGCGACCTTCGACTCGCCGATGGTGTTCATGTCCACCTTCGTCATGTCGAACTCGCCGGTCTCCTTGAAGTGCTTGTTGAACTCCTCGCCGTACTGGATGACCTCCGACTCGACCATCTCGCGCAGCAGGTCGTTGCCCTCGCGCGTGCGCTCGCCCACGCCGGCGAAGACCGAGAAGCCCGAGTGCTTCATGGCGACGTTGTTGATCAGCTCCATGATGAGCACGGTCTTGCCGACGCCGGCGCCGCCGAACAGCCCGATCTTGCCGCCGCGCAGGAAGGGCTGGATGAGGTCGACGACCTTGATGCCGGTCTCGAACATCTCCATCTCGGTGGCCTGCTCGTCGAGCGTGGGCGCGTGGCGGTGGATGGGGTAGCGCTGCTCGGAGTTGACGGGGCCGAGGTTGTCCACGGGCTGCCCGATGACGTTGAGCACGCGCCCGAGCGTCGTCTCGCCGACGGGGACGGTGATGGTGCCGCCGGTGTCGGTGGCGATCATGCCGCGCACGACGCCCTCGGTCGGCTGCATCGAGACGGTGCGGACGCGCCCCTCGCCCAGGTGCTGCTCGACCTCGGCGATGAGGTCGATGGGCTCGGGCACGTCGAAGCCGACGCGCCCCGTGGGGCGGCCGTCGGTTTTAGCGTAGCTGGACATACCTTTAGTTAATGCTCCTCTTCGGTAAAGCTATAAGGCGAGAAAACGCAGTAGTTTTAAGCTCGGAAATTTATCACACGCGGCGCGCCGTGGCAAAGCGGGCGCGCCGCACAGTCCCCGCGCGCGGCCGAGTCGTCTGATTGACTTTTCGAGTGCGGTTACGTACAGTCTCCCGGCTTTACGGGTCTGGGGGAGGGACGTGTTCTCCCTTTAGACCCTTCCTTTTTGCGAAACGAAAGAAAGTACGCACCGTCTCCGCCGAGGTGTGACCCCGAAACACTCGCAGGCCGAACTCCGCGCGCACGGGCGCACGACCCGCCTGCTACAAACCAAAGGATCACTTGATGAAGAAACTGAGCCTGATCTGCGGAGTGGCCTGCGCGCTTGTCCTGGC
Source organism: Acidobacteriota bacterium (assembly GCA_020200135.1). Taxonomy (GTDB): domain Bacteria; phylum Acidobacteriota; class Blastocatellia; order Pyrinomonadales; family Pyrinomonadaceae; genus QHXN01. Next base: position 87,121 of record JAIVJI010000079.1, read on the forward strand.
GGCCGCCTGCTCGTCTCCCGCCCCCTCGAACGCCAACGCCCCCTCGAACGCCAACGCCGGCAACCGCAACGCCGCGCCGGCCGCCAGCCCCGCCGCGTCCCCCGCCGCGAGCCCGGCCGCCAACGCCAACTCGTCTGCCGCCGGCGAGGCCATGCAGGACTTCACACTCGTCAACGAGACGGGCGTCGAGATCGACAAGGTCTTTATCTCGCCGCACGACGCGGACGACTGGGAGGAGGATGTCCTCGGCAAGGACACGCTCCCCTCGGACCAGAGCGTGGAGATCAAGTTCGACCGCGACGAGACGGCCGCGCAGTGGGACTTGCGCGTCGAGGACAAGGAGGGCCACGCCATCGAGTGGGAGAACCTGAACCTGCTCAAAATCTCAAAGGTCACGCTCCACTACAAGGACAAGAAGCCCACGGCCGAGGTCGAGTAGCGGCGCCTTTTGCCGCCCGGCGAAAAAGAAGAAGGGCGAGCCGACATTCGGTCGGCTCGCCCTTCTTCTTTGGCAGCGCGCGGGTCGGCGCTTCACTCCGCGTCGTCGAAGCGAATCCTCATGCTGCGGAGCGTGCGGCGGTCGTCGTCGGTCAGTTCGAGCCGCAGCGAGTCGTCCTCCTCGCTCTCTTCGCCCCCGCCGGAGCCGCCGTGCTCGCGCAGCCCGATCTCGAGCCTGAGCGTCAGCTCCATCTCGTAGCCCGCCCCGCGCAGACGCTCGATGGCCGCCGCCACCTCGGAAGAGTTCTCGACCGCGGCGTTGATGGCCTCGCCCAACTCCTGCACGATCTCTTTCGCCTCGTCGTTGATTTCCAAAAATCCGTCCCGCGTCGAAATGAATTTGTAGGGGTACTTCCCAACCGAAGATGCTACGCGGCGGGCGCGCGCAGGTCAACCGCTTCGGCAGCTTGAACGGGTTCGAGTTGTAGCCGGCCGCGAGCAGCTCCTCCTGCGTCGCCAGCCCCGCGCCCATCGCCGCCGCGACCTCCTCCTGCTTGCGCAGGAAGTCCCACGTGTCCTGGAGGTAGACCAGCATCGCCTGCGTCGCGTTGGCGTGGTCGCGCATCCCCTCGACGAAGTCGGCCTTGAGCCCGACCCGCGGGTGCTGCTCGCGGATGGCCTCGTAGGTCGGCGGGATCATCTGCACCATCCCGCCCGCGCCGGCCGAGCTGACCGAGTAGCGGTAGGTGTCGCCGCCGTTCAGGGCGTAGAGCGTCCGAATCTCCTCGAAGAGCGAGGCCGAGTCCTCGGACAGGAAGCGCTTGTGGTCGGTGTGCTCGACGTGCGCGAGCCGCTCGGCCACGTCGATGAGGGCCGGGTCGACGCGCACGCCCTTCGCGGCGAGCTTGCGCGCGGCCTCGTCCAGACGCTCGCGGACGTACGCGCCGCCCGCGCGGGCGACCTCGTCGTTCTCGACCGCCGGGTGCGCCGAGGTGTAGTAGGCGACCTCTTTCAGCTTCCCGCCCTTCTCTACGGGGTAGCGCACGACGAGCGGCTGCAGCTCGCGCCCCGCGGCGTCCTTAACGCGGACGGCCGTGTTGACGTAGTTGGAGCGGACGACCTTGACCTTGACCGCCTCGCCGTCCGACGCGACGGCGGCGAACTCGCCGTCCTTCTTGAGGAAATCTTCCTTCGAGGCGCGCACGGTCTTCACCCCGCCCGACGGGTCGGAGACGGCGAGCGTCACCTCGTCGAGCGAGTCGGCGGGGAGCTGCCTCAACTCACGCTTGGCCTCGGAGATGCGTCCGCGCAGCCGCTCGGCCGCCGTGTTGACGGAGGCGCCGCGCAGGCGGTTCGGCTCGACCCGCGTCTGGGACGAAGGGGCGAGGAGGAAGCCGAAGAAGTTCGAGAGACCGGCGAAGCCGGGCAGACCGGCGTAGTTCGGCCCCAGAAACACGAGTAGCGGGAGAACAGAAAACAGCGTCTTTCTCATCGGCAATAATCTCGGATTTTTAGGAAGATTGTGACAGCCGGAGTGCCCGAAACCTTGTTCGCGCCCGGAGACCTTGTTCGCTTGTTGCGCCCGCGTTGTGCGTTGATTGCAACGTATCTCAGACGCCCGGGCACGCCCCCCAGTTGTACCCGGCCGCCCGTTCAAGTTGGCGGAGGATAACCGCACACAAACAGCGCCGCGGGCTGCACAGAAACCGTCCGTTGCCCGCCCCCGAGCCCCTGTGCTAGGCTTCGGCCCAACCCCGCGGGCTTAAAAAGCCGAGTCCGACGCCGCGTCAGACGCCACTTTCGGAAGAGAATATTTTTATGAGCACGAAGCCAGACGCGCCCGCCGCCACGGCTCACGGCCGCGAGCGCCGTGAGCACTTCGAGACCTCGTCCGGCATCCCGCTCCCGAACGACTTTAACCCCTCGAACACCGAACCCCTGGACTACGACCGCGACCTCGGCGACCCGGGTGCCTACCCCTACACGCGCGGCGTCCGGCGCAACCTCTACCGGGGCCGGCTCTGGACGATGCGCCAGTACGCGGGCTACGCGACGGCCGAGGAGTCGAACGCGCGCTACAAGTTCCTTCTCGGGCAGGGGACGACGGGGCTCTCGGTCGCCTTCGATTTGCCGACGCAGATCGGGCTGGACTCGGACGACCCGCTCGCGGCGGGCGAGGTCGGCAAGGTCGGCGTCGCCATCGACTCGCTCGAAGACATGGAGCGGCTCTTCGAGGGCATCCCGCTGGGCGAGGTCTCGACCTCGATGACGATTAACGCGACGGCCGCCGTCCTGCTCTGCCTCTACGTCGCGGTCGGCAAAAGGCAGGGGGTGACGGCGGACAGGCTACAGGGGACGATTCAGAACGACATCCTCAAGGAGTACGTCGCGCGCGGCACTTACATCTACCCGCCCGCGCCCTCGCTCCGGCTCGTCACCGACACCTTCGCCTTCTGCGCGGCGGAGGTGCCGAACTGGAACACGATTTCGATTTCGGGCTACCACATCCGCGAGGCCGGCTCGACCGCCGCGCAGGAGGTCGCCTTCACGCTCGCCGACGCCATCGCCTACGTCGAGGCCGCGCTCGCCGCCGGGCTCAAGGTTGACGAGTTCGCCCCGCGCCTCTCCTTCTTCTTCAACGCGCACAACAACCTGCTCGAAGAGGTGGCGAAGTTCCGCGCCGCCCGCCGGCTCTGGGCGCGCCTGATGCGCGAACGCTTCCACGCGCGCGACCCGCGCTCGCAGATGCTCCGCTTCCACACGCAGACCGCCGGCTCGACGCTCCAGGCGCAGCAGCCCGAGGTCAACGTCGTCCGCACGACCATCCAGGCGCTCGCCGCCGTGCTCGGCGGGACGCAGAGTCTCCACACCAACGCGATGGACGAGGCGCTCGCGCTCCCGACCGAACAGACGGCGCGGCTGGCCCTGCGCACGCAGCAGGTCGTGGCCCACGAGTCGGGCGTGGCCGACACCGTGGACCCGCTCGCGGGCTCCTACGCGGTCGAGCACCTGACGAGCGAGGTCGAGCGGCTCGCGCTCGACTACATCGAGAAGATCGACGCGATGGGGGGGATGCTCCACGCCATCGAGATCGGCTACGTCCAGCGCGAGATACAGGAGGCCGCCTACCAGTACCAGCGCGCCGTCGAGTCGGAGGAGGCCGTCGTCGTCGGCGTCAACCGCTTCCGCTCCGACGCCGACGAGACGCCCGTGCCGACGCTGCGCATCGACCCGGCGGTCGAGCGCGCGCAGGTCGAGCGCCTCCGCGCGCTGCGCGCGCGCCGCGACCCGGAGAAGGCCGAGGTCGCCCTCACCCTCCTCGAAGACGCCGCGCGCTCGGCCGACAACCTGCTGCCGCGCATCCTCTCGTGCGTCGAGGCTTACGCCACCGTCGGCGAGATCAGCCACCGCCTCCGCCGCGTCTGGGGCGAATACCGCGAGGCCGTGACGGTGTAGTAATGGCTAACGAAGTCATCTCCTACCTCGAAATGTGTCAGCGTGAGGGCTTGAGCCTTCAGAAGGGGATGAACTACGGAGTCGGGGGGACGCACTCGGTGATTCTAATGTCCCTTCGTCCTAACGCTCCTTATCAAGACCAGGCTTTGGACGGCGGCTCGACGTTAATCTATGAGGGGCACGACGTGCCGCGCGGCATAAAGACGCCTGATCCTAAGGCCGTCGATCAACCTCAATTCACCCCTTCCGGCTCACCAGCCGAAAACGGAAAGTTTCATTACGCCGCCCAGCGGTACAAGAGTGGTCAAAGGCCGGCCGAGAGGGTGCGCGTCTATGAAAAAATCCGCGCGGGCGTCTGGTCGTATAACGGGGTCTTCCATTTAATTGATTCGTGGACTGAACAGGCCGGGGGGCGCACAGTTTTCCGTTTCAAGCTGGAGGCGGTGGAAGGAGAAGAGGATTTCACAAGGCCGGCGCCAGAATCACCCGAGATTAGACGCCTCATACCGAGTGCGGTAAAACTCGAAGTCTGGAAGCGCGATGGGGGGAGATGTGTCCTTTGCGGAGCGAGGGATAACCTACACTTCGACCACGACATCCCTTATTCAAAAGGCGGCTCATCGTTGACGGCGAGAAACGTCCAACTACTTTGCGCGCGACATAACCTTGAGAAGAGCGACCACATCAGGTAAAAACTTATTAATGTCGCACCTGCTGGAAGTCAAAAACCTGATGACGCAGTTCCCGACGCGCGCGGGGGTGGTGCGCGCGGTCGACGGGGTGAGCTTTCACGTGGGCGAGGGCGAGCTCCTCGGGCTGGTGGGCGAGTCCGGGTGCGGGAAGTCAATCACGGCGCTGTCGGTGATGCGTTTGATAGGCGCGCCGGGGCGCATCGTCGGCGGGGAGATTTGGTTCGGGGGCGAGAACCTCCTGGCGGCCTCCGACGCGCGGATGCGCGCGATACGCGGCGACGACATCGCGATGATCTTTCAGGACCCGATGACTTCGCTCAACCCCGTCTACACGGTCGGCGAGCAGATAGCGGAGGCGCTGCGGCTCCACCGTAACATGAACCGGAAGCAGGCGCGCGAGGCGGCGGTCGCGGCGATGCAGGAGGTGGCCATCCCCGACCCGGCCCGGCGGGCGGACGACTACCCGCACCAGCTCTCAGGCGGGATGCGCCAGCGCGTGATGATAGCGATGGCGCTCGCGTGCGACCCGCGTCTGCTCATCGCGGACGAGCCGACCACAGCGCTCGACGTGACCATCCAGGCTCAAATCTTAGAGCTGATAGACGAGCTGCGGCGGACGCGCAACCTCGCCGTGCTGCTCATCACGCACGACCTCGGCGTCGTCGCCGAGGTGGCCGACCGCGTGGCCGTGATGTATACGGGTCGCATCGTCGAGGAGTCGCCCGTCGAAGAGCTGTTCGCGCGGCCGAAGCACCCTTACACCGAGGGCTTGTTGCGCTCGGTGCCGAAGCTGACGGTGGCCGAGGTCAAGAAGGCCGTGCGGCTCTCGACCATCGAGGGCACCGTGCCGAAGCCGACGAACCTGCCCGAGGGCTGCCACTTCGCGCCGCGCTGCCCGCACCGTATGCCGCGCTGCACCGAGGGCGACCTCCCGCTCTACCAGTTGGACGGGGGCGTCTCGGTGCGCTGCGTGCTCTACGACCTGACGGCGGCGGTGGCGGCCGACAGAGAGATCGGCCGGATGGCGGAAGGGGGCGCGCGTGGGAGCGAGGACTAACGAGCGGGGTCAGACCGTGCCGCAGGCAGAAGCGCGGGCGGCGCGCGCCGGTACGGCCGCGGCAGACGCGCGCGCGGAGTTTGTGAGCGTGCGCGGGCTCTTCAAACACTTCCCCGTGGCGGGGAGCGACGACGTGGTGCGCGCCGTGGACGGCGTGACGTTCGACATCTACCACGGCGAGACTTTGGGGCTGGTCGGCGAGTCGGGCTGCGGCAAGTCAACCGTCGGGCGCTGCCTCCTGCGTCTCATCGAGCCGACGCGCGGCCGGGTAGAGTTCGAGGGGCGCGACGTGCTAGGCGTTTCGGGCGGGGAGCTGCGCCGTCTGCGCCGCGAGATGCAGATCATCTTTCAGGACCCTTACGCCTCCCTGAACCCGCGCATGAGGGTGCGCGACATCGTCTCGGAGCCGCTGGTCATCCACCGGATAGGCGACCGTGAAGAGAGGCGCGGGCGCGTGGCGGAGCTGTTGCGTAAGGTCGGTCTCGACCCGGACTACATGAACCGCTACCCGCACGAGTTCTCGGGCGGGCAGCGCCAGCGCATCGGCATCGCGCGCGCGCTCGCGCTGAACCCCAAGCTCATCGTGGCGGACGAGCCGGTCTCGGCGCTCGACGTGAGCGTGCAGGCGCAGGTCGTCAACCTGCTCGCGGACTTGCAGCAAGAGTTCGAGCTGACCTACCTCTTCATCTCGCACGGCCTCGCGGTGGTCGAACACATCTCAGACCGCGTGGCGGTGATGTACCTCGGGCGCATCGTCGAGGTCGCCACGGCCGAGGAGTTGTACACCAACCCGCTCCACCCCTACACGCGCGCCCTGCTCTCGGCCATCCCCATCCCCGACCCGACGCGCAAGCGCGACCGCATCGTCCTCAAGGGCGACGTGCCGACGCCCATCAACCCGCCCTCCGGCTGCCGCTTCCACACGCGCTGCCCCGAAGCGATTCCCGACTGCGCACGCATCGACCCGGACCTCCGCGAAGTCGCCCCCGGCCACACCGTCGCCTGCATCCGCGTCCCCGGCTGGTTCGAGGCCGAGACCAAAGCGCAGTAGCACACTGCGCCCGCAGAGCAATCTTTCAACACTCGGCGACCAAAAAGAAAGGGCAGGGTTTGCGCCCTGCTCCCTTTGACCGCTTGTTAACTGTCTTTGACCTTACGCCTTCCCGTTCCGGCCTTCGCTGATGTGGCGCTCGACGGTGTTGATGAGGGCGTTGAGGCGCTCGTCCGTCTCCTTCATCTGGCGGTCGTGAATCTCGGCGATGGCGAGGAGCGCCGTGGCGGTCTCCGCATTGCGGTCAACCTTTACGGACAGCCGGTCGATTGTAACGTTTATCTGTGCCTGCTGTTCGACGATGAATGCCATCGTCCTTTCCATCTCTTCCCAGGTCATGTCTGTCCGCCTTTCTGGTTGGGTGACTATTTCCCCTCGTTAGGCTTTGGCGGCAGCCCGGTTCGGCTGGGGGAATTATCGCAGAAAGCGCCGGGCGGTCAACAGCGGGGTTTGAAACTTGGGCGGGGGCGGGCGCGTAACAAAAATGGATTTAACGCGCGTCCCGTGGTCGCATAGAATCCGCGCGGTGTTCTCTCATCTCGGCAAGTGAAGTGAGGTCTCCCCCGTGGTCAATCGCACACACGCTTACATCGTCTTCGGCGTCGGGATTCTGCTGATCATCGCGGCGGCGGTCTTGAAGGTGCCCATCGGAATCGGGCCCGGCGCGGCGCTGGCCTTCCTCGGGCTGGCGCTCTTCGGGCTGAGCTTCATCCCGCTGGCGGCGGCGCCCGCCGAGCCGCCCCCGCCGATGTCTTTCCCGGCCAAGCTGGCGGGCATCTTCTTCGAGCCGTCGAGCGTCTTCCGCAACCTGCGCGCGCACCCGCGCTGGCTGGCCGCGCTCGTGCTGACTTCGCTGCTGGCCTTCGCCTACGCGACTGCGTTCGTCCAGCGCCTGACGCCGGAGCGCATCGTTAATTTCACGAACGACAAGGTGGCCGAGCGCTTCAACCTGCCGCCCGAGCAGATGGCGCAGGCGAAGGCCGACCAGATTGCCGACGCCAAGTCGCCGGCGAAGACCGCGGGGCGCGCCGTGACGACCTTCGTCTTCAGCTTCTTTATGGCGGCGGTGCTGGCGGGTCTCTACGTGCTGGCCGTCCTCCTCTTCGGCGGCCGACTCGGCTTCTGGCAGGCGTTAGCCGTCTGGGTCTGGGCGGCCGTGCCCGTCGAGATCATCCGCACGGTGCTGAGCCTCGTCCTGCTCTACATCAAAGACCCGGACGACATCCACCCGGTGCTGGGGCAGGGCGGGCTCGTCACCGATAACCTCGGCATACTGGTCAGGTCGGCGGAGCACCCGGTCTTCTTCGCCATCCTGAGCTTCTTCGGCGTCCTCTCCTTCTACCGCCTCTGGCTCACGGCCACGGGGCTGCGTCACGCGAGCGACAAACTCAGCTCGGGCTCCGCCTGGGCGATAGCCATCATCTTCTGGCTCATCGGCATGCTCATGCTCACCGCCTTCAGCGCACTCTTCGGCGGCATCATGTCCTGAAGAGAAGGGGCCGGCGGAGAAATAAATTAACAGGGACAGACAGGGCGGGCGGGATAAGGGATTAACCTTTTATCCCGCCCGCCCTGTCTGTCCCTGTTAATTCTTGTGTCGCTACTCGTAGCGCAGCGCCTCGATGGGGTCGAGCCGCGCGGCCTTCCAGGCGGGCCAGAGGCCGAAGACGATGCCGATGGCGACCGAGGCGACGAAGCCCATGACGGGCGCCCAGAGCGGGACATAGGAGGGCAGCAGCAGTCTGACGAGCAGCGTCAGCGCCCAGCCGATGGCGAGGCCGATGAGGCCGCCCATCCCCGTGAGCGTCGCCGCCTCGATGAGGAACTGCCAGAGGATGTCGCGGCGGCGCGCGCCGATGGCCTTGCGGATGCCTATCTCGCGCGTCCGCTCGGTCACCGACACCAGCATGATGTTCATCACGCCGATGCCGCCGACCATCAGCCCCACGCTCGAGATGGCGACCATCGCGATGGCGACGCCGCCCGTGATGGCGCGGAACTGCTCGATGATCGAGTCGGCCGTGGCCATGCCGAAGTTGTTCGGCTTGCCGAACGGCACCTGCCGGCGCACGCGCAGGAGGTCGGTGATCTGGTCTTTAGCGACCTCCATCTGCCCCGGCCGGGCGACGGCGAGGATGGCGATGTCGTCCTCGTTCGGCTTGAGCTTGCGCGCGACGTTGAACGGGACGTAGATGCCGTTGTTGATGTCGTCGGAGCCGGAGCCGCCGAAGAGCTGCTCGCGCTGCTGGATGACGCCGATGACCTTGAAGTCTCGTACTGCGTGAAGAAGCGCCCCTCGCTGACCACGTCGGTGCCGGCGCGGATGTAGTCGGGCAGCGTCCCTTCGAGCCTCACCGCCTCCGAGGTCTTGCCCGGGGTCGAGACCTTGAGCTTGCGGCCGAAGAAGTTGTTGGTGATGTCGAGGAAGGGGACGGCCAGCTCGACCGCCGGGAGCTGCGCGATGGCCATCGCGTCGTCGTAGGTTAGCTCCTTGCGCATCCGCTCCTCGCGCGAGCGGCGGCCGACGTGGATGCCCGGCTCGTACTTGAGGATGAAGATGGAGCGCGTGCCGAACGACTCGATCTCCTTCTTCACCTGCTCGTCGATGCCGCTGATGATGGACGCGATGAGCATCACCGTGATGACGCCGATCATCACGCCGATGACGGTCAGGAACGAGCGCAGCTTGTTGGCCCGCAGGGTCTGCAGCGCCATCGCCAGGTTCTCGTAGATGTCTCCGGGCAGAATCCTCATTTAGTCAGCCCTCAGCGCCTCGATGGGGTCGAGCCGCGCGGCCTTCCAGGCGGGGAAGATGCCGGCGGCGACGCCCGCGCCGCCCGAGAAGAGGATGGCCAGCCCGATGGCCCCGAGCGAGAGGTACGTCTGGATGACGTACATCGAGACGACTATCCCCAGCAGCCACGCGATGACGACGCCCGCGAAGCCGCCGATGATGGTGAGCACGACGGCCTCGACCAGGAACTGCTTGAGGATGTCGGCGCGGCGCGCGCCCAGCGCCTTGCGGATGCCGATCTCCTTCGTCCGCTCGGTGACCGAGACGAGCATGATGTTCATCACGACGATGGCGCCGATGACGAGCGCGATGGCCGGCACGGCGATGGCCACGATGAAGATGGTGCCGAACAGCCGGTCGCGCAAGCCCGTGATGGAGTCGGGCGTGAACACCCCGAAGTTGTCCTTCTCGCCCTTCTCCAGCCCGCGCCGCACCCTCATCCACTGCTTGGCCTCGTCCACCGCGTCCTCGAACTGCTTGTCGTCCTTCGCCGTGCCCTGGAAGTAGACCGAGCGCCAGTTGCGGAGCGCGCCGAAGTTGCGCCGGTAGGACATGAGCGGCACCGTGACGAAGGTGTCCTGCGGCATCCCGAAGACCGTGCCCTTCGCGGTGCGGACGCCGACGACGCGGTAGGGCAGGCTGTTGATGAAAATCTCCCCGCCGACGGCGTCGCCGTTGGGGAAGAGCTTGTCGGCCACGTCCGAGCCGATGAAGGCGACGCGCGCCGCCTCGTTGTTCTCGACGTCGGTGAAGTAGCGGCCGTCGGCGACGTCCACCTTCTCGATGTCGCCCATCAAAGGCTGTTTGCCGTCGATGGCCACGTCCTGGAGTATCTCGTTGCCGCGCTTGATCTGCGCGCGCTGCGGGCGCGCGCCGGCGGCGAACTTGTCGGTCAGCGTCAGGCGCGTCTTGAGGAACTCGAAGTCTTCGAGCGTCAGCTCCTTGTTGCGGCGCTGCGCGGCCGCGATGGAGTCCGTGTCCTTGAAGTCGTCCATGCTGAAGCGGCCGATGGTGTAGGACTTGGCGCCGATGTTGGCGATCTTCTCGTCGATGTAGGCGTTGAAGCCCTGGATGAGCGAGACGACGACGACGACGGCCGCCACGCCGATGACCATCCCGAGCAGCGTCAGCGCCGAGCGCAGCTTGTGCGCCCAGATGGCCGCGGCGGCGAGTTTCAGTGTCTCGATGAATTTCATGGTTCGCGTCTAGTACGGGCTGGCCCGCGCGTTGGTTGCACGCGGCGCCGCCCGCGCTTACCGCCGGGGCCGAAAATCCTGTTATTTGGAGAGAAGTTTACGCCCGCGCCACTCGTGGCGCAAAGCTTCGATGGGGTCGTGGCGCGCGGCCTTCCACGCCGGCCGGAGGCCGAAGACGATGCCGACCGTCGCCGAGATGCCGACGCCGACGAGGACGGCCCACACGGGGACGAAGGCCGGGGGCGGCGAGGAGGCGCTCATCAAAAGGCTCGCGGCCTCGCCGACCGTGAGCCCACTGATGCCGCCGAGGGCAGTGAGGACGACGGCTTCGGTGAGGAACTGCCGGGGCCGCCGGGGGGCGGGGCGAAACGAAGACGCGGCGGACAAGCTCGTCGCGCCGCGTCTCAAAGAACGGGTTTGGAGGGCGGCTACTTCTCGACCCGCTCGTCCCTCTCGATCTGGCCGTCGCGGATGTGGATGATGCGGTGCGCGCGCGCGGCGATGTCGTGCTCGTGCGTGACGACGATGATCGTGTTCCCCGCCTCGTGCAGCCGCTCGAAGAGTTCCATGATCTCGTAGCTCGTCTTGGTGTCGAGCGCGCCGGTCGGCTCGTCGGCGAGGAGGATCGAGGGGTTGTTGACGAGCGCGCGGGCGATGGCGACCCTCTGGCGCTGGCCGCCCGAGAGCTCGTTGGGCCGGTGCGTCATGCGGTCGCCCAGCTCTACGTTACGCAGCGCGCGCTCGGCGCGCTCGTGGCGCTCGGCCGACGAGATGCCGGCGTAGATGAGCGGCAGCTCGACGTTGTGCAGGGCGGTCGCGCGCGCCAGGAGGTTGAACGTCTGGAAGACGAAGCCGATCTCCTGGTTGCGTATCCGCGCCAGCTCGTCGTCGTCCATCTCGCTGACGAGCTTGCTGTTGATCCAGTAGCGCCCCTGGCTCGGGGTGTCGAGGCAGCCGATGAGGTTCATCAGCGTCGACTTGCCCGACCCGGAGGGGCCGATGATGGCGAGGTACTCGCCGCGCTGCACGTCGAACGAGACGCCGCGCAGCGCGTGGAGCTGCTCGGCGCCCATCTCGTACGTGCGCCAGATGTCGCGCATCGAGATGAGCGCGGCCGGCACGGCGTCGTGCGCGAGCAGGTCGCCGTGCTCGAGCGCCTGCGGTTCAACGGTGGTGGGGCTCTCCATCAAAAGTGCTCCGCTCATTTCTTGTCGCCCGCCTTGTCGCCGGGCTTGTTCTGCTGACGCTGCACGGTGTCCCCCTCCTTCAGCGTCCGCAGCACGCGGCTCGGGCCGGTGACGACTTCCATCTGGGGCTGGAGCCCGGTCACGACCTCGATGTCCGACTCGCCCGTGATGCCGGTCTCGACGGGGACGAACTTGACCTTCTTGCCGTCGAGCACGTAGACGCCCTTGATCTCCTTCGGCTTCTCGGCGGGCGTGGCCGCCGGGGGCTGGCCCTGCTGGCCGGGCGGCGTGGGCGTCGGCGTCGGCGCCTTCTCGACGATGGCCTGGAGCGGGACGGCCAGGACGTTCTGCTTGGTCTTGGTCGTGACGGTGGCGGTGGCGGTCATGCCCGGCTTCAGCGAGTTGCGCGCCTCGTCGGGCAAGTCCTTCAGCTCGACGATGACCTTGAACTCCTTGGCCTCCTGGACGTTGACGCGGTTGCCGAGGCCCGACCCCTGCGTGTCGGAGCGCGAGACGGCGAGCGGGTTCTTCTGGACGACGACGCCCGCGATCTCGCTCTCGCCGAGCGCGTCGACCTTGACCTTGGCCGGCTGGCCGACTTCGAGCTGCGCGATCTCGGTCTCGTCGACGTTGACCTCGACGTTGATGGTCGTCATGTCGGCGATGGTCATCAGCGAGGTGGTCGAGAGCCCCGCGACGGCGAACTGGCCGACGCGCGCCGGGATGTCGACGACGACGCCCGTCAGCGGCGAGAGCGTCGTCGACTTGTAGCGCTGCGACGACTGGCCGCGCAGCAGCGCCTGCTGCCCCGAGGCGCGCGCCTCGCTCGCCTTGACGCTCTGGCGCGCCGACGTGACGCTGTTCTGCGCCTGCTCGATGGCCTTGCGCTGCTGGTTGACGCGCGCCTTCGACTCCTCGACGGCGATTTCGGCCGACTTGAGCTGCGCGCGCGCGGTGTTGAGCGAGACGGTCGCCTGCTTGACCCGGTCCTGCGCCGTGTCGAACTCGGAGCGCGAGGCGACGCCCGACTCGATGAGGTCGGTGGTGCGCTTCATCTCGCGGCGCGCGGTGGCGAGGTTGACCTCCTCGCGGTCGACCGCGGTCTGCGCGGTGTTGACGGCCTGGCGCGCCTGCGCGAGCGAGGCCTCGGAGGCGAGCAGCGCCTGCTGCACCTGCTGCACGTTGGTCTCGGCGGAGATGACGGCCTGGCGCGCGTTCTGCACGTCGGAGAGCGCGGCCTGCGCGCTGGCGGCCTGCGCCTCGGCGGAGGACTCGAGCTGCGTGGGGTCGACGCGGACGAGCGGCTGGCCGACCGTCACCCGGTCGCCGGGGTTGACGCTGATCTCGGTGATGCGCCCCTGCACCTCGCTCGTCAGGTTGACGAAGCGGATGGGGCGCACCTCGCCCGAGGCCGTGACGGTGGACTTCAGCTCGGGACGCACGTCCACCTTGACCACCGTCACCTCGGCCTCGTCCTTCCCGCGGGCGAAGATGCTGATGACGACGATCAGCCCGAGGACGGCGACCGCCGAGACCGCGATGATGATTTTCTTCTTCCGGCTCACAGCCATTGGGGTTCGATTCCTTCTTTCTAAATCAAGGGGGTTGAATTGTCGGGTCGGGGCTCGACGGGCTCGGGCGCGAGGGGACGGCGCTAAACCGAATCACTACCGCACCTTCCCGCCGCCGGCAACTCTTCTACGTGCGAAATGGTGGAACAGTTTCAGAAAAACCGTAGACCGTGAAGCCTAAACCGTGACGGTCAAAGCCGCAAAGCGTGACGGAGTAAGCGCGGGAAGTGAGGCGGTCGGAGGCGAAGGCTTGAGCCCACTTGCCACGGTTTACGGTTCACGGTTCAGGGCCTTTCGGGTACAATGACGCTTCGGCGCACGGACCGCCTCTCTTGGGCGGGCGCCGTGTCGGAAATCGGGGGCATCTCAGGGGCGTGCCAGCCCGCACCGCCATTCAAAAACGTGTAAGGACGCGGCCATGATCACCTGCGACAGGTGCCAGACGGAGAATATCGAGGGCTCGCAGTACTGTGACGAGTGCGGGGCCGCGCTCGCCGCCGGCGCCGCCCAGACCGGCGGGTGAGGACGAGTCGCACATCGGCCGGTGGGACGCCGACGGCGGCATCTTCCCGGACGTTGACCTGGACTCAGACGACCCCGAGGCGAAGGTCTCGCGCCGCCACGCGCGCATCACGCGGCGCGGCGGGGTCTACTACATCGAAGACCTCGGCTCGACCAACGGCACCTTCGTCAACCGGGGCCGGCGGCTTCTGCCGGGCGACCGGCAGCCGCTGCGCGACGGCGACGAGGTCATCGTCGGGAAGACGTTCCTGAAATTTCACGTCCTCAACAGCTAGGCGTTTCGAGTCGGCGGCGACGCCGGGCGCGCGACGCCGCGAGCGGCGTGCGGCGCGCGCGGGCGCCGATTCCGTCTGGTGAACTGAAGAACTGATGTCGTCCTGTTTCGATTGCGGCGCGCAGGTGTCCCCGGAAGACCGCTTCTGCGGCAACTGCGGCCTCGCGCTCCAGCCCGCCCCGCCCGCCGTGGCGGAGGGCGGTGGCGCGCCCGCGCACGCCTCGGCCTCCGACTCCATAGCTCAAGGCGCCACCACGGGGCCGACCGACGCGCCGGCCGATGCGCCGGCCGATGCGCCGGCCGACGCATCGGCCGAAGAGCGCGAGCCCGCCGAAGACCTCCAGCCCACGCTCATCGAGCCTTCGCACAGCGGTTCGGCCGCCGCGCCCGCACGCGCGCAGGAGCCGGCCGAGGCGGCGGAGTCCGCGCGGGAATCCGCCGGACTCTCGACCGGCGGCTCGTCGCACCCGCTCCCGGACGACACCGAGGTGACGGCCGACACGTCTGACGAACAGCCGCACGGCGACGCCGACGCGGCCGAGCCGACTTCGGCCGTCGGGCCCGAGTCGGAGTCCGCGCCCGCGCGGGAGCCCGCGCCGCCGCGCGGCGCCCCGACCGGTGGGGACGACCGGCGCCGCACGGGCGACCTGCCCTCGCGCCCGATGGCCTACACGGGGCGGACGGGCGGCACGGCTTCGGGGCGCCGCTCGGCGACCCAGCTCGACCCGGGCACCGTCCTCTACAGCCGCTACGAGATAGTCAAGCGCATCGGCGGCGGCGGCATGGGCGCGGTCTATTACGCGAAGGACCGCAACCTCGGCGACGCCCCGCGCGCCGTCAAGGAGATGATCCAGACGCACCTCGACGAGTCGCAGCAGGAGAAGGCGGTCGCCGACTTCCGCCGCGAGTCGATGCTCCTCGCCTCGCTCGAACACGCGTCGATACCGACCATCTACGACTACTTCTACGACGACACGGCCTCGCGCTTCTACCTCGTCATGAAGTACATCTCGGGCGGCGACTGCCTCGCGCGTCTCAGGAACGCGCCCGGCGGGCGGCTCGACGAGCTGACCGTGGCCGACTGGGGCGCGCAGGCGGCCGACGTGCTCGAATACCTGCACAACAAGCGCCCGCCCATCATCTACCGCGACCTCAAGCCCGCGAACCTGATGATCGACGGCAACTCGGGGCGCGTCATGCTCATCGACTTCGGCATCGCGCGCTGGGTCGCGCCGCAGGAGAAGGGCGTCACGGCGGTCGGCACGATGGGCTACGCGCCGCCCGAGCTGTTCAGCGGGAAGGCCGAGCCGCGCACGGACATCTATGGTCTGGGCGCGACGATGTTCCACCTGCTGACGGGCTCGGACCCGCAGGACAACCCGCTGCTCATCTTCGACTTCTCGAAGAACCCGACGCCGCGCCAGCTCAACCCGGCCATCTCGAACGAGATGGAGTGGATCCTGATGAAGTCGGTCGAGCACGACGCCGAGCGCCGCTTCCGCTCGGCCGCCGAGATGCGCGACGCCCTGGCGCGGCACGTCGAACAGCTGCGCGCGGGCGCGGTCACCTACGGCGTGGTGCGCGGGGCGGCGCAGGAGGTGAGCGCGCGCACGCTCGCCGTCGACCGCGTCTTCTGCGGCTTCTGCGGCAAGTCTATCTCCTCGGAGGACGTCTTCTGCCCGCACTGCGGCGCGCGCCAGCCCATCGCGGCGGCGAGCGCCAGCCTGCGCGCGGCGCGCGCGACGGCGCGGCTCGTCGTGGCGGGGACGACCGAGCTGGACGCGACCTTCGTGCTCAACAAGGAGACGAACCTCGTCGGGCGCACAGACCCGCAGTCGAACATCTTCCCCGACATAGACCTCTCGCGCTTCGACCCCGAGACGAAAATCTCGCGCCGCCACGCGCGCGTCTGGCGCGAGGGCGACACCTTCCTCGTGGAAGACCTCGGCTCGGTCAACGGGACGGTCGTCAACGACGCCGTCCGCCTGGGGCCCCGCCAGCCGCGCCCGCTCGCCAACGGCGACCGCCTGCGCCTCGGCGAGACGACGCTCCACTTTTTAATCGGATAGTAGTCAGTAGCCAGTAGTCAGTAGCCAGTAGGCTCCGCTTGACGGAACTCGGCACTGGCATTCGGACGTTTCACTGACGAAGGTTTTTCTACTGACTACTGACTACTGACTTTCAAATGTCTGTTCAACTCGAACGAGAGCAGAGGGTGACGGCTCGCGGGGGCGCGCGGGGCGCGGCCGTGCAGCGCGCGCCGGTGAACTTCGAGCGGCTGCGCGCGCCGTTCTCGCTGCGGTGCGGCGCGCTCCTCATCGACTACATCGTCGTCGTCGGCGTGCTGGCGCTGACGACGCTCGCGGCGCGCGTCTTCGGCGGGGACGTGCGGCGCGGGAGCTCCTTCATCCTGACCGTGGGCTACCTGACGACCGCGGCCGTCGCCTTCCTGAACTTCGTCGTCGTCGCCAACCTGAGCGGGCGCACGCTCGGCAAGTGGGTCGCGGGGCTGCGCATCGAGCGGAGGGACGGCGAGGCTCTGAGCGTCAGGCGCGCGCTGCTGCGCCACCTCGTCGGCTACCCGCTGACGCTGCTGACGCTGGGCCTCGGCTTCCTCGTCGCGGCCTTCAACCCGCAGGGGCGCGCGCTGCACGACTGGCTCGCCGGCACGGTGGTCGTGCGCAGCCGCGCGCCGCGCGTGTCGGCGCGTTCGTTGAAGTAGAGGCGGGCGGCGCCTTCGGCCGGAAGACTCGATTCCCCTGATGCAGAACACCTGCCCGAGTTGTGGCGCGGAGACATTCCCCGGCGCGCGTTTCTGCCGGCGGTGCGGCGCGCCCGTCGGGGGCGGGACGGGCGGCGAGACGGCCGACGTCTCGCCCAACGCCGCGACCGTCCCGCTCGCCGCCGAGCAGGTGCGCACGACCGACGGCCTCGTCCCCGAAGAGGAGCCCGCCGACAAGCAGACCTCGCGCGTGAGCCTCGCCGAGATGGAGCGCCTGCTGCGCGCGCAGGACGACGCGCTCGCAAAGCCGACCACTCACGACGCAGACCCCGAGGCGACGCTCGTCGCAGACTCGCCGGCCTCCTCCGCCGCCACGCGCCCGGAGTTCGACCCCGCGGACTACGACGAGGAGCTGACCATCACCGTCCCGCGCACCGCCGAGACGCGCGAGACCGGCGACTTCGAGACGACCGCCGACCTCGAGGCGACGCAGCTCTCAGACCTCGAAGCGACCCGCCCCTCATCCCACATGCCCGCGGCCTCTGGGCGCGTGACGCGCGACACGCACGCGGCCGGCGAAGTTGAGGCGGGCGTCGGCGAACTTGAAGGCGCCGCCCCCCCGCAGGTCGGCTCGTGGCCCTACGGCGAGGCGGAGGAGGAGAACGGAAGCGGCGAAGCGTCCGACCGGGGGGTAGTCGTTCAGGCTCACGCCGGCGGCTCGGGCGTCGCGCACGCGGGCGGCGCGGCCGCCAAGGCCGGGCCCGCGCACGGCGCGCGCCAGAGGCGTTCGTGGCCGGCGGTCGTCGCCGTCGTCGCCGTCGTCGCCGTCGTCGCGGGCGGGGGCGCGTGGCTCGCCTACCGGCTGCTGTACCGTCCCGCCGTCATCGACGTGCCGACGCAGCCGGCCGCCCCGCCGCCCGTCACCGACGAGGCGCGCCAGCGGTTCGAGCAGAAGCTCGCCGACGCCGAGGCGCTGCTCGCGGCGGGCGACATCCAGGGGGCGATGGCGCGCCTGCGCGAGGCCAACGACCTCGACCCCGCCAACTGGCGCGCGCGCCGGTGGCTCGGCGACCTGCTCTACTCGTCGGGCGCGCGCCGCGCGGCCATCGAGGAGTACCGCGCCGCCACGCGCCACGCCCCCGACGACGCGGAGGCGTGGCGCCGTCTCGCCTTCATGCAGCAGGAGGAGGGGCTCGACCGCGACGCCGTCGAATCCTTCCGCCGCTTCATCGCGCTCGCGGGCGGCGAGTCGGCGGCCGACCCGAACGACCTGCTCGCCTACGCCGGCGTGCTCCGCCGCGCGGGGCTCACCGACGAGGCGCGCGCTCTCTTCGAGCGCCTCACGTCTTCGCCCGACGCGCGCGTGGCCGGCTCCGCGCGCTCCGTCCTCGAAGAGCTGGCGCGCGCGCAAGCCACGCCGGCGCCCACGCAGGCCGCGGGCGCGCAGCCCGGCGCGACGCCGGGCGTCGAGACGGCCTCGGTCACGCAGCCGGCCGCGCCGCCCGAGCCCGCGCAGCCGACACCGCCGCCGCCGACCCCGACGCCCGCGCCGGCCGCGCCGGCCGCGCCGGCCGAGCGCTACGGGCGGGGCGTACAGCTCTGGTCGTCGAACCGCGGCGCGGCGCTCGAAGAGTTCCGCGCGGCCGCCGCCGGCGGCAACCTCGACGCGCACTACTACCTCGGGCTCGCCTTCGTCGAGGGGCGCAGCGCCGGCTCGCTTAAGCGCGCCGAGGTCGTCGCCGCGCTCCGGCACTTCCAGCTCGCGCAGCGCGGCGGCCAGCACGCCTCGCAGGCGCGCGGCTACGCGCAACAGCTCGAAAAGGAATTTGACCGGCTGCGCAGGCAGTGATAAGAAAGGGCCGTAAACCGTGAACCGTAAACCGTGATAAGAAGAACCTGCTTCCTCCTGTCGCGGGGCACGGTTCACGGCTCACGCTCTTGTCACGGTTCACGGTTCACGGTTTACGCTCTGATTTGAGCCATGTCTGAATTACTAGTCAACTACCCCGACCGCGCGCCCGAGCGTTTGCCGCTCGGGCGCCTGCGCATCACCATCGGGCGCTCGGCGCGCAACGACGTGTGCGTCCCCGACCCGTTCGCCTCGCGCGTCCACGCCGAGGTGCGGCGCGAGGGCGACCAGTACTTCCTGCAAGACCTCGGCTCGGCCAACGGCACCTACTACGACGGCGCGCGCCTCGACCGCACGGTCGCGCTCACGCACGGCGGACGCATCCAGATCGGCGAGACCGAGATCGTCTTCAAGGAGCACGCGGACGAGCGCGCGCTCCCCGAGACGACCATCGAGGAGGACGCCCCGCTGCCCGAGGCGACCATCGCCTTCGACTCGGCGCAGCACACCACCAACGGACTGCTCGAATCCATCGAGGCCGCGCGCACGCAGACCTCCGGGCGCTTCGACGTGGCGGCCGTCATGCCGCACCGCACCGGCTCGACCTCCGCGGCGGCCGCGGCCGCCGGCGACCACGGCGACCTGCTCGCGCTCATCTCGAAGGTCGGCGTCACGCTCCTCGCCTCGGCCACGCTCGACGAGACGCTGGGGCAGGTGGCGCGCCTCGTCTTCGAGGCCGTGCCCGCCGAGCGCTGCCTCATCATGCTGCGCGAGGGCGAGGCGGGCGAGCTCAAGATTCGCGCCGCCGAGATGCGCGACCGCCGCCCCGAGGTGGGCGAGGTGCGTGTGAGCCGCACCATCATCGAGGAGGTCGTCAACCAGGGGCGAAGCGTGCTGACCTCCGACGCGCAGCACGACCCGCGCTTCCGTTCGAGCACCGTCACCTTCCAGGGCATCCGCTCGGTGCTGGCCGTGCCCCTGGGCGTCGGCGACCGCATCTTCGGCATGATCTACGCCGACTCGCCGCTCGCCACCTCGCGCTTCTCGGAAGACCACCTGAAGGTGCTGACGACGCTCGGCTCGGTCGCCGCCATCCGCGTCGAGAACACGCGGCTTTTGGAAGAGCACCTCGCGCAGCGGCAGTACGAGCGCGAGCTGCAACTGGCGCGCGAGATACAGCAGCGCTTCCAGCCGACCGCGCCGCCCGCCGTCCCCGGCTTCGAGCTGCAGGGCATCAGCTTCCCCTCGTACCAGATCGGCGGCGACTACTACGACTTCATCCTCTGCCCGGACGGGCGGCTCGTCGTCGCGCTCGGCGACGTGTCGGGGAAGGGGACGAGCGCGGCGCTCCTGATGTCGTCGCTCCACGCGGCCGTCCACGCGCAGGTCGCCTCGTGCCGCCCCATCACCGAGACCATCGGCGCGGTCAACCGGTATCTCGCCGACAACACGCCGGCCAACCGCTTCGTCACGCTCTTCTACGCCGAGCTCGACCCTCTGACGGGCGCGCTCTCCTTCATCAACGCCGGCCACAACCCGCCCATCATCGCGCACGAGGGCGGGAAGCAGGAGACGTTGGGCGCGGGCGGCCTGCCGCTCGGCATCCTCCCCGACTTCGACTACCGCGAGGGGCGCACGCAGCTCCGCCCCGGCGACGTGCTCATCGCCTACTCCGACGGCGTCACCGAGACGCAGAACCCCGGGGGCGAGGAGTTCGGCACCATGAGGCTGCAAGAGGTCATCTCGGAGAACCTCGAACGCTCGGCCGCCGCCCTCCGCGACAAGATAGAGGCCGCGCTCTCGGCCTTCGCGCAGGGCACGCCCGCCGTCGACGACATCACCCTCGTCATCGTCAAGCGCGAGCGCGAGGCCAAGTAAGACGAAAGCAAAAGGCAGAAGCTGAAGGAGGACGAGAGCCAAGCCGCCTCTCGTCCTCCTTCAGCTTTTGCCTTTGTGCCTTACGGTCAGGTCAGGGCGCGGGCGGCCCGCCGTCCTACCCGCCGCCCTTCTCTCGCGACTCTTTCCAGACATCGTCGAGTAGGTCGTTCACCCTCTTTCTCAACTCTTCGTCCGAGCGATACTCCTCCCGCGTGAAGGACTTGAACAGGGACCCGACGCTGTCCGCCAGCTTCCGCTGTGCGTTCTCCAGTTTGGCCCCGCCCTTCGGTTTCGCCTCCTCGTAACTCGCGAGCGCCTCGCCGGCCTCTCTGAAGGCGTCATCAGGTTTAATGTCCCCCCGCCCGCTTGTATCGGCCGGGGGGAAACTCTTTTTGAAGAACGCCTCGCCGACCACCTTCGCGTCGAAGGGGAAATGGCGCGACTCGTCGCGGCCGGGTCGGCGGCGGCGGAACAGCCACACCCGGTCGGCCAGCAGCGCGAACACGATGCTCGTCAGCCCCGCGGCGAGGGCCAGGTACAGCACTAAGTCCGCCGCCCTCATGGCCGCCCCCCGTAGAAAGTGCGGAGAAGTCTCCTGAACGCGACGCCGCCCGCGGCCGCGTCGCTGAACAGTCTCAGCCCCTCCACGTAGCCGTCGGACGTCTCGCGCGAGTGCCGGAAATAGAGCCAGCCGATGACGAGGTTGGCGAGCGCGACGACCGCCACGACCGCCGCCAGCTCCGGGTTGCTGTCTTTGTCGTCCTTGAGGAGTTCGGACAGCAGGGCCACAAGGTTCGACAGCGCCGTGCCGAAGAAGATTTTCCCACGCTCCGCCGAGTCGGCGAAGCGCCAGTCGTACATCTTCTCCAGCCGCTCCTCGTGGCTCAGGCCGGCGACTTCGGCCAGGTCTATCGTCGCGATTTTCAGTTCGTCCATGTCGTATCTCGTGCGGCGGCGGCGAAAGTTAAGGCGGCGGCGGGCGGGAGCCCGCACCGGGAAGTGCGAGCCGCGCGGGGAATCTTAAACTTAAAGGCCGGCGCGGGGAAGGGTCAGCGGCCGGGGGTGGTGAGTTGGCGGACGCTGCGGGCGATGCGCTCGGCGGTCTTGTCGCCGACGCCGTCTACGAGGTCGAGGCCGCCGCCGTCGACGAACTGGCGGAGGTCTTCGAGCGAGGAGATTTTGAACTGCTGGTGGAGCGTCGCGGCGGTCTTCGGGCCGACGCCCTCGACTTCGAGCAGGTCGAGCACCGTCTCGGGCGTCTCCTCTTTCAGACGCTCCCACGCGTCGAAGGTGCCGCGCTCAAGCAGCTCGACTATCTTGCCGCTGATGGCCTTGCCGACGCCGGGCAGGCTTTGCAGGCCCTTCAAGCCCTCCTCGCGCGCAATCCGTTCGACCGGGTTGGGCCACGTCTCGAGCGTCTCGGCCGCGTTGCGGTACGAGCGCACGCGGAAGCGGTCGTCGCCGCGTATCTCCATCAGCAGCGCCAGCCGCTCGAACCTCCGCGCCAGCTCCTCGTTGGTCATCCGCCTTTACAAACTCTAAGCCTTTTCCAAACCCGCGTACTTCTCGACGAGCTTCTTCTGGCCGAAGCCGGGGAAGCTGACGAGGAGCTTGGCGGAGTCGCCGACGCCCTCGCGCCGCAGGACGAGGCCGCGCCCGTACTTCGGGTGGCGGACGTGCGAGCCGGGCGTGAAGCCGTCGGCCGAGGAGGACGAAGAGGCCGCCGACGGGCGCGCCCCGCCGCCGCCGGCCGGGCGTCCGCCGCCGGACGGCGTCGCGGGGCGCTGCGGCGGCGCGGGGGTCGGTTGCCGCCGCTTGTCCGAGTCGGCGTTGCGGCGTATCTGGTCGCCGCGCTGGCGGAAGAACTCGGCGATGGAGTCGGCGCTGTCGTAGGTCTTGCCCTCGAAGCGCCGCTCGGGCTTCGGCGTCTCGCCGCGCAGCACGCGCGCCGCGTGGCGCGACTCCAAAGCCGAAGAGCTGCGCGCGAACGAGAGCCACGACGCGCCGCGCGAGAGGTCTTCGACCGAGTCGAGCGGCAGCTCGTTCAAGAACTGTGAAGGCTCCGAGGCCATCTCCTCGCCGTAGACGCGGCGTCTCATCGCGTGCGAGAGGTAGAGGAAGCTTTCGGCGCGCGTGATGGCGACGTAGCAGAGCCGGCGCTCCTCCTCCATCTCGGCCTGGTCGGCCGACGCGCGCGAGTGTGGAAAGAGCCCGTCCTCCATCCCGACGATGAAGACGGCGGGGAACTCCAACCCCTTCGCCGAGTGCATCGTCATCAGCGTGACGGGGGCGTCGCCCTTGTACTGGTCCGTGTCCGAGACGAGCGCGGCGGCGTCGATGAAGTCGCGCAGGCCCCCGCCCTCCTCGTTGTCGTAATCGACGGCCGCGTTGACCAGCTCCTGCAAGTTCTCCAGACGGCTCTCGGCCTCGTCGCTGTTCTCGGTCTTGAGCGCGTCGGCGTAGCCGGTGTCGAGGATGGCCGCCTTGACGACCTCGGAGGCCGACTCCTTCTGCGCGCGCGCGACCAGCCCCTCGATGATGGTCTGGAAGCGCCTGAGCGCGGCCGCCGCGCGCGGGCTGAAGCCTTCGGGCCGCTCGGTGATGATGCCGATGGCCTCCCACAGCGAGACGCCGTAGTCCTTCGAGCGACGGTCCAGCTCGTCGAGCGTCTGCTTGCCGAGGCCCCGCGTCGGCGTGTTGACGACGCGCATCAGCGCGACCGAGTCGTGCGGGTTCAGGGCGAGCTTGAGGTAGGAGACGATGTCGCGCACCTCGGCGCGCTCGTAGAAGGAGAATCCGCCGACGATGTTGTAGCCGAGCCCCGCGCGCCTCAAGGCTTCTTCAAACACGCGCGACTGGGCGTTGGTGCGGTAGAGCACGGCGGCGCGCGCCCTGGGGTCCTGCCGGCGGTGCTCCTCTATCTTGGCGGCGACGAAGCGCGCCTCGCCCTCGGCGTCCATCGCCTGGTAGTAGCGGAGGGGCGCGCCGGCCGGGTTGGCCGTCCACAGCGTCTTCTCCTTGCGCTCGGTGTTGTGCTTGATGACGGCGTCGGCCGCGTCGAGGATGGTCTGCGTCGAGCGGTAGTTCTGCTCCAGCTTGATGGCGCGCGCCTCGGGGTAGTGCTGCTCGAAGTTCAGAATGTTCGAGATGTCCGCGCCGCGCCAGCGGTAGATACTCTGACTCTCGTCGCCGACGACGCAGATGTTCTGCTGCCTCTGCGTGAGGAAGTTGATGAGCGCGAACTGTAAGGCGTTGGTGTCCTGGTACTCGTCGACGAGGATGTAGCGGAAGCGTTCGTTGTAGTGGGCGCGCACGTCCTCGCGCTTGCGCAGGAGGCGGACGGCCTTGATGAGCAGGTCGTCGAAGTCGAGCGCGTTGTTGTTGACGAGGCGCTCCTCGTAGAGCTTGAAGACGCGCGCGATGGCCGCGCGCTTCTCGTCGTGACTTTCGGCGCGCGCGGCGTACATGTCGGCGTCGAGGCCGGAGTTCTTGGCGTGGCTGATGGCCGACTGCGTCTGGCGCGGGGCGAGCCGCTGGTCGTCGTAGCCGAGGTCCTTGATGCAGGCCTTGACGACGCGCTGCGAGTCGTCCTGGTCGTAGATGGTGAAGGCGCGCGTGTAGCCCTCCTCCAGTTTCTCGATGTCGCGCCGCAGCATCCGCACGCACAGGCTGTGGAAGGTCGAGACGAGCGGCGCGCTCTCAAGCCGGCGGCCTTCGAGGAGGCGCGTGACGCGGTCGCGCATCTCCTGCGCGGCCTTGTTC
Source organism: Acidobacteriota bacterium (assembly GCA_020200135.1). Taxonomy (GTDB): domain Bacteria; phylum Acidobacteriota; class Blastocatellia; order Pyrinomonadales; family Pyrinomonadaceae; genus QHXN01. Next base: position 111,570 of record JAIVJI010000079.1, read on the forward strand.
GTAAAGGTGACGGCGAGGATGTTGTGCGGCGGAACATTCTTCTCGGAGATGAGGTGCGCGATGCGCACCGTGATGACGCGCGTCTTCCCCGACCCCGCGCCCGCGAGGATGAGCAGCGGCCCGTCGGTCGCCTCGACCGCCTCGCGCTGCCGCTCGTTGAGTGTTGAGAGTAAGTCCATCATGAAAGGCTTTCGAGAATCCGACGGGGCCTTCCGGCGTGCCCCGAGCCGCCCCTTGAAATCATTGACAGAATAAATACCACAGGCATAGAATCCGCGCACTTCGCTGACGCCCTCGCCTGAGTCCCTGCCGTCCGCGACGCCGTTATCCCTTCAAGCGGGCACGAACATACGCACAGGATTCCGCGCTCGGCCGGGTCGAATCCCCGCCCGACAAACGTCTACGGCGGCCCCGTTCCGGGGCGTCCGTCCTGCCTGACCTGACTGAAAGGAGCTTCCCCCGTGTCGCACAAACGGGGACCCTTCTCCCCCTCGAAGATTCTCGTCGCCCTGACGCTGGCGCTGCTGCTCGCCGGCGAGGCTTTCGCGCAATGCAACAGTTGGGAAACCAGGGCCCCGCTGCCGACGCCCTTGACGCAGGGTGCGGGCGTGGCCGTCGGCGGGCAGTTCTACGTCATGAACGCGGCGGGCCCCGGGGGCGTCAGCGCCCTGCGGGTCTACGACCCGGTCACTGATGGCTGGTCTTCCAGAGCGGCCGACGGGCTCGGGCGCAGCACGGTGAACGCCGGGGTCATAAATAACAAAATCTATGTCGCCCAGGGGTGGCTGAACTCCAACTCCGGCACCCCGACGAACGCGCTCAGGATATACGACCCGGCGACCAACACGTGGGCGGTCGGCGCGTCGAGCCCTCACGCGAAGGGCGCTTCGGCGAGCGCCGTCATCGGCACGAAGCTCTACATCGCCGGCGGGACGATCAACGGAAACTTCACCAAGTTCAATACCCTGGAAATTTACGACTCGGTGAGCAACAGTTGGATGACCGGTCCGCCTCTGCCTCTGGCGATTGAGTACCCGGCGGGCGCGGCGCTCTTCGGCAAGTTCTACGTGGTCGGCGGCGACTACGGGCCGACGAACGTCAACAACACGCCCTCGTCCCACCTCCTCATCTACGACCCGGCGACGAACAGTTGGTCGAACGGCGCCCCGATGCCGACGCCGCGCACCGGCCCGGCCGCGGGCGTCGTGGGCGGCAAGCTGTACGTCGCGGGCGGCCAGAATAACAGCGGCATCAACGTGGCTACGGTCGAGATTTACGACCCCGCTTCCGATAGCTGGACGACTGGCCCCCCGATGCCTGCGGGCCGGACCTTAGCGATGGCCGGCGTGATCGGCTCGAAGCTCTACGTCGCCGGCGGGTACAACTCGTCGGGCATTATCGAGGACGAGCTATACGTCCTCGACGTGGACTGCTGCGTCGGCGTCCCCGGCCCGCAAGGCCCTCCGGGGCCGCAAGGGCCGCAGGGTGAGACGGGCCCGCAAGGCCCGCAGGGCGAGGCAGGCCCACAAGGCCCGCAAGGTGCGACGGGGCCGCAAGGGCCGCAGGGCGCGCCCGGCCTCTCGGGTGTGCAGCACGTCGCGGGGACTCCTTTGACGCTCGCGAAGCACGCGACGGGGACGGTGACGGCGATGTGCCCGGCCGGAAAGAGCCTCATCGGCGGCGGCTTCATGACGGCGGCCCCGGTCGGGAGTAACGACAACCCGGGGGACATGCGGGTCTTCAGCTCCGCGAGCAGCAACCCGACGACCTGGAGCGTCAGCGCGTACAACGACGCGAACGGCAACCTCATCCTCACGGCCTACGCCGTCTGCGCGTTCGCACAGTAGCGCAGACGTGTGGATGTGGAAAGAGGGAGGCCGCCGGAGTCCGTGTGACCCGGCGGCCTCTACGTTCGCGAGTGAAGCTTCCCGACGGCGCTCCCCGCCGCGCGTCACTTGATGAGTTTCTGTATCGCCTTGAACTGTTCGTGGCGCGCGTCGCGCATCAGCTCGAAGAGCGCCAGCTCGGTCGAGGAGGGGAGCGCGCCTGAGCGGAACATCTTGTCGAGCCCCGCCCGGCGGTTCCGCTCGTCGCGCGACGAGACGCAGTCGGTCAGGACGTGTACCTGGTAGCCGCGCGCGAGGAGGTCGTGCGCGGTCTGGTTGACGCAGACGTGCGCCTCGATGCCGCACAAAAGTATCTGGCGAGCGCCCGCCGCTTCGAGCCGCGAGACGAACGCCTGCGCGCCGCAGGAGCTGAAGGCGGTCTTCTCGACGGGGTCGAAGTCGGCGGGCAGGACGGCGGCGACCTCGGCGGCCGTGTGCCCCAGGCGCTTCGGGTACTGCTCGGTGACGAGGACGGGGACGCCCAGCAGCCGCGCGGCGTGCGCGACGAGCGCCACGCGCGCGGCCAGCTCGGCGAAGTCTGGGATGTGTGGGCGGAAGGACTCCTGCACGTCGATGACGGCGAGCGCCGTCCGCGTCGGGTCGAGCGTGTTTTCGTGTGGCATCGGCCGACCTTCTAAAGCTTGCCGGCGGCGCGCTTGGCCTCTTCGACGAGCCGCTTGAGGCGGTCGATCTTCTGCTCGGTCGTCTCGCCGGGCTGCTCGCGGAACTCCGGCCCGAACTTGAAGCCGCCGCCGCCCTTCTTCGCTTTGGGCTTGGCCTCGGCGGCGGCGGGCGCGGCGGCGTCGGCCTTCGGCCTCTCGTCCTTCGGCGCGCCGGGCGTCAGCTCGGTCGAGGCTTCCGTCGCGAGGTCGGAGGCGGTCTCGGCGCCGGCGGCGGGCGAGGCGGTGGCGGCCGTCGGGCTCAGCGGCGCGGCCGAAGCCTGGCCGGTCGCGGCCTGCGCCTCCGCGGCGGGGCGGTGCGCGTCGGCCGACGGGGAAGAGTCCGCGGCGGCGGGCGCGGGGGCCGTCTCGCTCGCCGCGGCCGGCGGCGCCGCCTTCACCGGCGCGGGCCTCGCGGCGGAGGTCTTGGGGGCGGAGACCTTCTTCGGCTTGGGCTCGCCGCGCCAGGCCGGCGTCGGGTACTCGTAGGCGGGGAGCGTGCCCCCGGCCGCGCGGAGGATGGCGGCGAGGTCGCGCTCGACGTAGCGCGTCTGCTTCGAGGGGTCGCGGACGTGCCCCATCGGCGGCCCCGTGTAGAGCGCGCCGCACGCCTGACAGCGGTAGAGCGAGTCGTCGCCGCGCAGGAAGGCGCGCGCCGGGTGCTGCGTGTTGGCCTCCTTGAGGTGGCCGTTGCAGAGCTTGCCCTTCTCGTTCTTCTCGTTGCAGACGGTCTGCCCCGGCGCGAAGCGCTTGGGTGCGCCGGGTCTCGACTCCTGCTGCTCGGTCGGCGCCTGCTTCGCGACCGCCTCGGGGCTGCCAGTCTGGTTCGCTTCGCTCGACATGGTTTGCGGGTCGGCTTCCTTTTCGCTCGGTGATGGGAAAGGCGTCGGGATGCGGCGCGCGGGGGCGCGTCCCGCCCGAATCTTACGCGCGCCGCACGTCGAACGCAACGGGGAAGCTGCCGCCCGCCCGCCGCCTGCTGTTAACATGCGTGCATGTGGAAGGGGCTGCTGGCGGGTGTGTGGCGCGGGTCGCCGAGGTTCTTGAAGCGTGCGGGCGTGTGGCTGACGCAGCCGCGCTTCGCGGTGACGGCCGGGGCCGTGGTGTCGGACGAGCGCGGGCGCGTGCTTTTGCTGCGCCACGTGCTGCGCAGGGGGAGCGGGTGGGGCATCCCCGGCGGCTTCCTCAACGCGGGCGAGCAGCCCGACGAGGCCGTCCGGCGCGAGCTGCGCGAGGAGACCGGGCTCGAACTCGACGCCGTCGAGCTGGCCTTCGTCCGCACGCTCGACGGCGTCCGGCAGGTCGAGGTCATCTTCCGCGCGCGGATGGTCGCCGCGCGCCTCGCCGCGCTCTCGAAGAGCTTCGAGATCGACCGCGCCGAGTGGTTCGCGCTCGACTCTCTGCCCGAGGGGCTGGGCCGCGACCAGCGCCGCCTCATCCGGCGCGCGCTCGCCCCGGCCGGTAGCGCAAACGCCCCCGAGTAGTGATATGCTGTGGGAAAGTAGACAGTAGGCAGTAGTCAGTAGACAGTAGCGCTCCGCGCTCCGGCCGCTGACTTTGACACCCGGACGATTCGACGGTGAAAGGTTTTCCACTGACTACTGACTACTGACTACTGACTACTGACTACTTCTTAACAGGAGAGCAGACGAACATGATGCCGCGACTGATACCGGAGCAGGACCAGGTGCTGGAGATGCTGAGGAGGACGGGGGCGTTCCGCGAGGGGCACTTCGTCTACCCTTCGGGGCAGCACACGCCGCACTACTTCCAGATGCCGCTCGCCTTCCGCTACTACGACACGGCGCGCGTGCTGGCCGTCGCGCTGTCGCGCAAGCTGAGGCTGGAGAAGGACGTGTCGAGCGCGCTGCCCAAGGTCTCGATCATCAGCCCCAGCCCCGGCGGCATCCCCGTCGCCTTCGCCGTCCGCGAGGCGCTCAGCGCCGAGCAGATTTACTGGGCCGAGCGCGAGGAGGGCAAGCGCATGTTCCGCCAGTACGTCAACGCGGGCGAAGTTCACCCGTGCGTCATCGTCGACGACATCTCGCGCACGGGCACGGCGCTCCAGGAGACGGTCGAGCTCGTCCGCGCCCTCGGCGCGCAGGTCATCGGCTGCGGCGTCATCGTCCGCTTCCGCAGCTCGCCCGCCAACCTCGAAGTCCCCGGCTCCGACCCCGTCCCCATCCTCTCGCTCGCGGACTTCGACGCCAAGTGGTACGACGACGGCCAGTCCTGCGGCGAGTGCAAGCGCGACGCCCCCGTCGAGCACGTCCGCTTCTGACGAAGCGCCGTGAGCCTTCAGGGCCGTAAACCGTGAACCGTGAACCGTAGACCGTGACGAGAAGGGCCCGCCTTCTCTCGTCACGGTCTACGGTTCACGGTTTACGGCTGTTAGATTTCGTGCCGGTTGGTGAGCGCCTTGTCCATCGTGACCTCGTCCACGTATTCGAGGTCCGAGCCGACGGGCATGCCCATGGCGATGCGCGTGACGCGGACGCCGAGGGGCTTGAGCAGCCGGCTGATGTAGCTGGCGGTGGCCTCGCCCTCGGTGTTGGGGTTGGTGGCGAGGATGACCTCGCGCACCTCGACGCCGTCGTTGTTCTCGGGGCGCAGGCGCGGGAGGAGGTTCTGGAGCCGCAGGTCTTCGGGGCCGAGGCCGCGGATGGGCGAGAGCGAGCCGTGCAGGACGTGGTAGAGGCCGTTGTAGCTGCGCGTCTTCTCGACGGCGACGAGGTTGTAGGGCTCCTCGACGACGCAGATCATCGAGCGGTCGCGCGCCGTCGAGGCGCAGAAGCGGCAGGGCTCGACGTCGGTGAGGTTGTTGCAGACCGTGCAGGAGACGATCTTGCGCTTGACCTCCTCCATCGCCGTGACGAAGCGCTCGACGTCGGCCTGCGGCATCCGCAGGACGTGGAAGGCGAGGCGCTGCGCCGACTTGTGCCCGATGCCGGGCAGGCGCTTGAACTCGTCGATGAGCTTCGTGACTGGCTCGGAGTATTCGAGCATCGGACTACATCAGCCCCGGCGGGAGCATGCCGCCGAGCTTGGACTTCATGGCCTCGTCGATCTTGCGGCCGGCCTCGTTGACGGCGGCGACGATGAGGTCTTGCAGCATCTCGACGTCGCCTTCACGCACCGCCTCGGGGTCGATCTTGATGGACTCGACCTCCTTGGTGCCGCGCATCTGGACGGTGACGACGCCGCCGCCGGCCGTGGCGTCGACGACCATCTCCTCCATCTCCTTCTGCATCTTCTCCTGCATGGCCTGCGCCTGCTTCATCATCTGCTGGATGTTCATCCCGCCCGGAAATTTCATCTCGCTTGCCCTCACTCCGCCGTTGTGAATTTTTCCGTAGAGTCCGTGCGTGCATCCTAACCGCCGCCCGCCGCAATTGCAAAGCCGGCTCAGCCGAGGACTTTTGAGACCGACAGTCGCAGCGACGCGAGCGTGTGCGACTGCAACCTCCGGCCGCGGGCGTAAGCCCGGACGGTCTGGTACGCGCCGCCCGCGGGGTCGCTGTAAACCTCGATGCGCTCGTCGGGGAGGTTGACGACCCACGTCTCCGGGATGCCGGCGCGCGCGTAGAGAGGCACTTTGACCTTCCGGTCGAAGCCCAGCGTACTGTCCGATACCTCAATGACAATCAGCACGTCTTCCGGCCGCGGGTGCGCGTGCCTGTAAAAATCGTCACGGCGTTTGAGGATGGCGATGTCGGGCTGTGGCTCCGAGTAATCGTCGAGTTGGATGGGGCCTTGGACGCGGACGTTAACGCTACGCCCCAGGCGGTCTTGAACAACCTCGTTCAGTACGTCAACACACGCGGCGTGGGGCTCCCTTATTGGCGACATCTCGAGGACCTCCCCGTCGATAAGCTCGACGCGGTCGTCCTCCGACAGGATGCCGACCTCGACCATGCGCCTATACTCCGCGACGGTGAAACTGTGCTTGACTGCCTGGACTGACATAGACTTCTCTCCCGTGCGTGAGTCGGCGGCCTCCGCTGGCGTGGGCATATGGTAGCACGGCCGGCGCGGGCGCATGTACGGCCGATTTACGCGCCGCGCGCGCGCGTGCTATAAGCCGGTGAGGTATGAAGCGCTACCGTATCAAGAGGCCGTCGGGGTCGCAGGTGCCGGACAGGC
>JAIVJI010000054.1:0-6681 GCA_020200135.1 Acidobacteriota bacterium
CCTGCAGGCCGCGCGCGGCGTCTACGACCCGCGCTTCCTGACCAACTCCTACTACGAGCGCAGCGAACAGCCGTCGGCCAGCTTCCTCTCGGGAAGCTCGACGGGGTCGGTCACGCAGTCGGGCTTCTTCAGCAACACGTCCGTGCAGGGGCTCGAGCCGAAGTTCGGCGGCGGCTACCGCGTGGACTTCGTCAACAACCGCGTCACGACCGACAACCAGTTCGCCGCGCTCAACCCGCAGTACCCGACCGCGCTCACCTTCAGCTACACGCAGCCGCTTTTGCGCGGCCGCGGGTTCGACCAGAACCGCCGCCTCATCGAGATCGGCAAGAAGAACCTTTCGTTGACCGACGCGCAGTTCCGCCAGCGCGCCGTCGAGACCATCACGGCCGTCCAGCGCGCCTACTGGGATTTGGTCTACACGCTCCGCAACCTGCAGATTCAGCGCGAGGCCGCGCGCGACGCGCGCCGCCAGCTGGAGCACAACAAGCGTCTGGTCTCCGAGGGCTTGCTCGCGCCGATAGACGTGGTGGCGGCCGAGGCGCAGGTCTCGGGCTTCGAGCAGAGCGTCTTCTCGGCGCTCGACGACGTGGGGCGCGCCGAGAACTACCTGAAGAGCCTCGTGGCCGAGAACCGCGAGTCGCCCCTCTGGCGCCTCGCCATCGTGCCGACCGACTCGGTCGACCTCGCGCCGCCGCAGGTCTCTCTGGACGAGGCGATGCAGGTCGCGCTCAGGTCGAGGCCGGAGCTGACCTCCTCGGACGTGGCGCGCGAGATAAACGAGATCGAGCAGCGGTTCGCGCGCGAGCAGACGCGGCCGCAGGTCGACCTCGTCGCCTCCTACGGGCTGGTGGGTCTGGCCGGCACGGCCAGCGCGTCGGGCACGAACCCGCTGACCGCCTCGAGCCTTGAGATACGCAACCGCATCAACCAGCTTTCGGTCGCGGCCGGGTTCGAGCCGCTCGCCGACGTGCCGGCGCAGGCCGTGCCCGAGACGCTGGTCGGCGGCGAGTTCAAGTCGCTCGTCAACCTCGCCGCCAACCGCTACACGAACTTCCGCGCGGGCGTCCAGATCAACCTGCCGCTGCGCAACACGACGGCGAAGGCGCAGCTCGGCCGCGCGCTCGTGGACGCCGAGCGGATACGCACGCAGCGCGAGCAGCTCGAACAGCTCATCCAGGTTGACGTGCGCAACGCCCTCCAGCTCGTCCGCACGGCCGAGTCGCGTCTGCGCTCGGCGGCGGCGGCGCGCTCGGCGTCCGAGCAGCAGTACGCCTCCGAGCAGCGCAAGCTCGACGCGGGCCAGAGCACGGTCTTCCTCGTCCTGGAGCGCCAGACGCAGCTCGCCACCGCGCGCGGCAACGAGCTGCGCGCGCAGACCGAGCTGAACAAGGCCGTCGCCGACTTGCAGCGCGCGACCGGCAACGCGCTCGAACAGAACCGCGTCGAGATTCGGCTGAGGTAAAGTTCCAAGCGGAGGCGTGCTACTTTTCGGCGGCGTTCGCCTGCGGCTGCGGCGGGAGGCGGGCCGTGACCCAGAGCGGCCAGTGGTCGGAGAGCCCGACCTTCTTGTCGATGCCGTGCGAGCGCGCCTCAAGCCCGCGCAGCCAGAGCCAGTCGAGCTTGAGCTTGACGACGAAGGTCTTCCAGGTCTTCTCGCCGTCGGGGATGGGCGTCGTAAACCCCTCCTCCGAGAAGAGCCGGCGCGCGGCCTTCACGTCCTTGCCCTTGATGGTGTTGAAGTCGCCGAGGACGATGACGCCGTCGACCTTCGGGTGGAGCCGCAGGTCTTCGAGCACGGCGCGCCAGTGCTCGACCTTCTTCTCCAGAGGCATCCGCGTCTCGGCGTGGACGGAGTAGACGCGCAGGCGCCTGCGGCCGACCTGGAGCGTCGCGCCGACGGCGACGCGGCGCCTGCCGTCCGGCCCCTCGTGCGTGAGGAGGACGCGCGTGGCGTCCGACAGCGGGAAGGGGCTGAGGATGGCGCAGCCCGTCTCCTCCTCGCCGTCCTTGTCCGTGTCTGGCGGCGCGGCCCAAGCGTAGCGCATCCCGAGCGCCTCTGCGAGCTGGCGCGCGGTGTTGACGTTGCCGGTGCGCTTCCGGTTGCGGTCGACCTCCTGCAAGCCGATGACGTGCGCGCCGCCTATCTCGGGGTCGTCCTTGAGCAGGCCGGCCAGCTTCTTCAGCTCGTCGCCGGCGCGGTAGCGAATGTTGTAGGAGACTATCTTCAGCTCGGCCGGCTCTTCGCGCGGCCTCACGTCGCGCGGCTCGCCGCCGACTTCGAGCAGCGGCGACGCGGCGGCCGCGCCGTCGTTGGCGCGCGCGGTGGAAGCGTGTGGCCGCATCCAGAGGGCGGACGCGAGCAGGAACAGAAACGCCAGGGCGAACGCCGCGCCGCGCCGCGCGCCCGACCGAACAGAATTATTCATTCGACCATTCATCTACGTCATCCCCCCACGTTCAATCGCAGCCCGTCGCGCGCCTCGATGGTCTCGCCGTCCCAGAGCTTTGCCGCCTCGGCCGCCACGTCCACGCCGTCCCACTCCGGGTAGAGGTGCGCGAGCACGCAGCGGCGCGCGCCCGACAGACGCGCGAGCCGCATCGCGTCCTCAAGCTCGAGGTGCGTCTTCACCGGCTTCGAGCGGAAGAAAGAACACTCCATCAGAAAGAGATCGGCCGCGCGCGCGAACCCCGCGAGCGCCTCGGTAAAGCCCGTGTCCGAGGTGTAGACGAGCGACGCGCCGTCGGCGTCGGTCAGGCGCAGCGCCAGACTCTCGCTCGTGTGCGGCGTCGAAAAGGTCTCGCCGCGCAGACCCGCGAAGGGCTCGAACTCCGCGCGCGGCGCCAGCTCCCTGACTTCGAGCGGGAAGGGCTGCTCGAACAGCTCGTAGTCGCCCGCGTCGTCGAAGCGCCGGAGGAGTTTTTCGATCCCGCGCGGGCCGTAGACGGTGAGCGGCTTGCGGCGCCCCTGCGTCTGCGGCGCGTACCTCGTGCCGAAGAGGAAGGGCGCGAGTCCGCCGACGTGGTCGAGGTGGAAGTGGCTGACCCAGACCGCGTCGAGGTTGGGCCAGTCGCAGCCCTCCTCCGCCATGCGGTGGACCGCCGGGCCGCTACAGTCGAGCAGGAGCGTGCCGCCCTCGGCCTCGACCCAGTGCGCGGACGAGGAGCGGCGCGGGTGCGGGACGGAAGTGCCCGAGCCGAGCACCGTGAGCTTCATCGAGCCTTGAACCTTTCGGGGGGATTGCCCTATGAGGCTACCAAACCGTGCGGCGGAAGGCAAAACGGAACTTGCCTTTTGCCTTCCCTTTGCGCTACATCTTTCTGCGTAAGTTCTCAACGAGACGGTCGGTCGAGAAGGGCACGTTTCATGCAGGGCGTGGTTTCGCTGCTGGACGACCAGCACTACGCGCGGGTCGAGGCCATCTGGGAGGAGCTGGGGCAGAAGTTCGACGTGCGAGGCATGTACGTCACGCCCTACCCGCACTTCTCCTTCCAGGTCGCCGAACAGTACGACGACTCGGCCTGCGAGTCGTTCCTGCGCGAGCTGTCGGCGCGCACGTGCCCCTTCCGCGTGCGGACGGCCGGGCTCGGCATCTTCACCGTCGCCAACCCCATCCTCTACATCAACATCGTCCGCAGCCCCGCGCTCTCGGCGCTGCACGAGGAAATCTGGCGCGGCGTGCTGCAGGTCGTCCCCGGCGCGGTCGCGCACTACTACCACCCGGACGAGTGGGCGCCGCACATCACGCTCGCGCAGGGCGACATCGACCAGGACAAGCTGGCCGAGGTCGTGCGTTACCTGAGCCGTCGCAACTTCCACTGGGAGTTCAGCGTCACGAACGTCTCCATCATCTACGACACGGGGCGCGAGCAGGGCGTCCGCTGCCGCTTCGACTTTCGGGGGGGAGGGAAGGGCGAGTCATGAGCGAGGTGGTGTACGGAGGCGAGGGGCCCCCGGGGCTGGACGTGCTGGCGGTCTTCTCGCACCCGGACGACGCGGAGCTGACGTGCGCGGGCACGCTCCTCAAGCTGAAAGGGCTGGGGCGCCGGACGGGCGTCGTCGACGTGACGCGCGGCGAGATGGGCACGCGCGGCACGCCCGAGCAGAGGGCCGAAGAGGCGCGCGAGGCCGCGCGCATCATGCGCCTCGACGTGCGCGTCAACCTGGAGCAGCCCGACGGCCACGTCTTCGTCACCGACGAGGCGCGCACCGCGCTCGTCCGCGTCATCCGCGCCTACAAACCCAAAGTCATCCTCACCGCGCACTGGGACGACCCGCACCCCGACCACGCCGCGACCGCGCGGCTCGCGCGCGAGGCGGCGCGGCTCGCCTCGATGCGGCGCTACGACGAGGCGGCCGGGCAGGGCGCGGTGCCGATGCCCGCGCTCGCGCACGCGGCCTACTCGCGCCTCGTCTCGCCCTCCTTCGTCGTCGACGTTTCCGAGTTCGTCGAAGACAAGCTGCGCGCCATCCTCGCCCACCGCTCGCAGTTCTACGACCCCGACTCCAAAGAGCCCGTCACGCGCATCAGCGAGGAGGGCTTCCTCAAACAGTTGGAGAGCCGCTGGCGCTACGCCGGCTCGCTCATCAACGTCGCCGCCGGCGAAGCCTACTACGTCCGCGAGGCGCTCAACGTCCACGACCCCGTCGAACTCCTCACCCGCCCGATGAACATCTACTCGTAAGAAGGGAAGACGGTCAGGCGCGGAAGGCGTCGCGCAGCAGCGCGTTGAAGCGTTCGGCGTGTTCTTCCTGTGGCATCTGGCGGCAGCGGTCGAAGATTTCGAGGCGCGCGCGGGGGTTGAGGCCGAGGAGGAGGCCGGCCTGTTCGATGGGGTTGGCCGCGTCCTGCTTGCCCCAGGCCAGGGTGACGGGCTGGCGCAGGCGCCCGAAGGGCTCGCGGATGTCGGTGTTGAGGTAGCCGGAGATGAAGGCCGTGGCGGCGTGCTGCGCGCCGGGCAGGTGGCTGACGGCGTAGTAGTGCGCGACGAGGCGCGGCGTGACGAAGCGCTTCTCGTAGAAGAGTCGCTCGCGCGCGAAGTCGCGCACGCCGCGCTCGCTCGTCATCGCGTTGTAGAACGAGGTGCCGAGCACGGGCGAGTGGAGCAGCCCGTAGAAGGCCGCGCCCGTCATGCCGGGGCGCGCGCTCAGGTGGTCGGCGCCCGTCGGCGAGACGAGCACCAGCGACGAGACCGCCTCGGGGCGCTCGTCGGCCGCGCGCACCGCGAAGGCCGCCGAGCGCGTGTGCGCGACGATGCCGGCGGGCGCGCGGACGACCTCGCCGAGGAAGTCCGAGAGCAGCTCGACGTAGAGGCCGGCCGAGTAGGGCTTCCACTGGTAGGTGCCCGCCTCGCCGCCGAGCGCGCCCGTCTCCGGCTCGGGCACCTCGCGCGCGACCGCCGCGTTGACGGCCGCCAGCGCCGCCACGCCCGCGCCCGCCGCGCCGCCCGCGAGCAGTCCCTTCCAGAATGTGCGGAGCCTTCCCATGAAAACCGTGAACCGTGAACCGTAAACCGTAAACCGTGACAAGAAAGAGCAGGTCTTTATCTTGTCACGGTTTACGGTTTACGGTTCACGGACTCTCAGATGAACGCGAAGTCGAACTGCTCCTGGTGGACGTGCTCGTCGGCGGTGATGTCCACCGGCCCGAGGTAAGCCTCTATCTCGCCCAGCACGTCGCGCTCGGTCGAGCGCAGCGCGCGCGCGACCTCGGGGTTGAGCCGGAGCGTCGTCTGCTTGAAGCTCTCGCCCTCGTTGTGGCGCGCGAGGCGGCGCGCCTCCTCCAGTACCTCGTAGCAGATGGTCTGCGCGGACTTCACCAGCCCCGCGCCCGTGCAGTACGGGCAGGGCGAGCAGAGCGTGCGCTCCAGCGACTGCTTGACGCGCTTGCGCGTCATGATGACGAGGCCGAAGTCGTTAAAGGAGAGCACCTTCGTCGGCGACTTGTCCTGGCGGAGCGCGTCCTGCAGCGCCTGCAGCACGCGCGCGCGGTTGCGCCGCTCCTCCATGTCGATGAGGTCGAGGACGAGGATGCCGCCCAGGTCGCGCAAGCGCACCTGGCGCGCTATCTCCTCGACCGCCTCCATGTTGGTGCGCGTGATGGTGTCTTCGAGCCGCGAGCCGCCGCGCCCGACGTACTTGCCGGTGTTGACGTCGATGGCGACGAGCGCCTCGGTCTGGTTGATGACGAGGTAGCCGCCCGACTTGAGCCACACCCTCGGCTTGATGGCCTTGTCTATCTCGGCCTGCACGCCGTAGGTTTCGAGGATCGGCTCCTCGCGCGTGTGGAGCTTGACGCGGTTAACCAGGCGCGGCTGGATGCGGTTGACGAATTCGACGACCTCCAGGTACTCCTCCTCCGAATCGACGCGGATGGCGGTGAAGTCTTCGGAGAGCTGGTCGCGCAGCAGGCGCTGCACGAGGTCGAGGTCCTTGTGGACGATGGTCGCGGGCTTCGCCTTCTCGGCGCTCTTGCGGATGTCGCGCCACGTGCGGATGAGGTAGCGCGCGTCGTCGCGCAGGTCCTGCTCGCTGATGCCGACGCCGGCGGTGCGGACGATGAAGCCGCCCGAGGGCACGTCCTCCTCCTTGACGATGGCCTGGATGAGCTTGCGCAGGCGCTGACGCTCGGAGTCTGACTCTATCTTGCGCGAGACGCCGACGTGGTCGACCGTCGGCAT
>JAIVJI010000054.1:6748-10085 GCA_020200135.1 Acidobacteriota bacterium
GGTCTTTCGGCGCGCTCGGCGCGCGGGGCGGGCGTCTGTGCCTCCGCCGCCGCCGCCACAGGGGCCGGGGCCTCGGCCTCGACTATAACTTCTGCGCCGCCGTTGTTGTCGGCCTCGACCTCCGAGGCCGGGGCGTGGCCGTTGCCGTCGCCGTTCTCATCGCCGCCGGGGCCGCTGCCCGGCTTGCGGCGCCGGCGCCCGCCGCGACGCGCGAACTCGCCGCGCGGCGGGCGCTGCGTCACGCTGGCCTCGGCGTCGCCCTCTTCGCCGGATTTCTTGCCCCCGCGCTTGGACGAGCCCTTCGCCGCCGACTTGGAAGCGCCCTTCGCGGCAGACTTCTTCGACGCGGACTTCTTCGAGCCCTTCTTCGACGCGGCGGCTGCGCGCCCCGAAGCATCTTCGGCCTCCGGGGTCGCGGCCTTCTTTGAACCCTTCTTGGACGCGGCGGCCTTCGACGCGGACTTCTTCGAGCCCTTCTTCGACGCGGCAGGCGCGGCGGCCTCGCCGTCGTCGCTCACACGCTCGAACGAACCCGCGCCGCCGGCGAAGGCGTCCGCGCCTTCGTCCTCGTCGTCCACGAACGAGGCGACCGTGGCGGCGACCTCGGGCTGGACGGAGTGCAGGCGCGCGTGCGTCTCTCCCTCGTCCTCGTCGGCTATGCGCTCGAAGCCGCCGCCGCCGGCGCCGCCGCCGAGCAGCGAGCCGACCTCGGCCGCGTCCGCCGGCTCCATGTCGAACTCGACGGCGCGCGCCTGGTCCGTCAGACGCTCCTGAAGCCGCGCGTCCTTAAAGGCCGAGCCGAACTCGGCGGCCGCCTCCTCCTCGTCGACGACGCGCTCGAACGAGTCGGCGCCCGCGACGAACGGAGTCGAGACGTCTTCGAGGCCGAACCCCGCGCGCGCTTCGCGGGGCGAGACGCCGCGCGGTGCCCCGCCCGCGGCCGAGGCCGGCGCGGACGCCTCGTCTCCGCCGCGCTCGCCGCGGCGGCGTCGCTCGCGGCGACGCTTGCGCCCGGCGGGCGTGGACTCGTCCTCTTCGCGCGGCTGCTCGGCGCGCGCGCCCGCCGCGGGGGCGGCGGTCTCCTCGGCCAGCTCGTACGCGTCGGCGACCGACGTGATGGCGGTCGGGGTGACGCGCGGCTCCGGGGCGGCGTAGTCGTCTTCGGCCTCGTCGGCGCCGGGCTCGGCCTCGGCCTGCGCCTGCTCGGCGGCGCGCTCGCGCTCGACGCGCGAACGCTCGATGCGCTCGGCGGCGGCGCGCTGCGCGGCCTCGTCGTCGGCGCCCTCGGTCTTCTTCTTGTCGACGACGATGCGCTCGAACTCCTCCTCCTCGTCGAAGAAGTCCGAGACGTAGAGGAAGGCGTCGCGCTCGAGCCCGATGTCGACGAAGGCCGACTGCATGCCGGGCAGCACGCGCATGACGCGACCCTTGTAAATGTTCCCGACGATACCTTGGCTGCTCTCGCCGCGCTCGATGTAGAACTCGGTGACGCGCCCGTTCTCGACGATGGCGATCTTCTTCTCGCGCCCGTTGACGCTGACAATCATCTCTTTCGGCATCTGTGTGAAACCGTCTCCTGGAAGGTGTGCCGCGCGCGAGGCCGTCGGGGCCGCGTCGCGCCGTGCAGGACTGTTGTGGTGTGGAGCCCGCGACGGCGGGCGCGTGAGAGGGTGGCGGGGGGGAGTCCGTGTGTAGAGTTAACAAAGCCCGTTGCGACGAGGACGTCGCCGCGGCCGTGGCGCGGGCGCGTGCCGTCCGTGCGCGTGAAGCGCCGGCTGCACCGCTGCACCCGCCGCGCGTGTGGGGAGGCCGAAGCCCCCCGCGCGCGGAAGCGTTCCGAACTGTTCACCTGGAAACCCCGTCCGCCTTGAGCCGCGCGCGGCGCGTCGGGCCGGCGGCTCCGTCGCCCCCGTAGGCGACTCGGCTCCCGGCCTTCGCAGCCCGGCGGACGCGCGCGCGACCGTTACAGGTCGCGCGCCGCGCACCCCGCCGTCCGGCGGCTCGCGTAAAACCTTTCAAACCGAGGCCGCCCCGTCCGCTCGCGCTCGCGCGCGGCGCGTGCGGGCGGCCCCGCAAAAATCCTTCGAGCCTGTCTACTCAAAAGGCGCGCCTACCCGCCGTAAAGCTCTCGTGCGTGCGCGCCGTGCCGGAAAGTTTTGGGTTCTGGCAATCAGGACAGGCGGGCTCAGTATAAACGACCGCCCCGCGAAAAGGCGAGCGTTGGCGGGGACGCGCGAGAAATGCGGCGGCGCGGCCGGGAGGGGAGGGGGCTGGGCGGCACCGGCCTCCGGCCGCTTCAGTTGACGAAGCGGCGGAGGCGGATGCTGATGGCGAAGCCGATGGCGACCGAGGTGGCGAGGATGGCCGAGAGCCCCGCGCTCATCAGCGGCAGGGGCACGCCGATGACGGGCAGCATCCCGAGCGCCATCCCGACGTTGATGAAAATCTGGAAGGCGAGCCCGCCGACGATGGCCATGATGACGAGCATCCCCGTGCGGTCGGGCGCGCGCCGCGCCCCGTGCATGAGCTTGGTCAGCAGCACCGCGTAGGCCAAAAGCAGCAGCACGCAGCCGACGAAGCCCGTGTTCTCGGCCGTGACGGCGAAGATGAAGTCCGTGTGCGGCTCGGGCAGAAACTTGAGCTGGCTCTGCGAGGCGGCGCCCTTCGTCGTCGAGCCCCACAAGCCCCCCTTGCCGACGGTGAGAATGGACTGCCAGGTGTGGTAGCCGAAGCCGCGCCGGTCGGCGTTCTCCGGGTCGAGGATGACGTTGACGCGCTCCTGCTGGTAGGACTTGATCTTGCCGGTCTTGACGCCGACGACCCACGCGGCCGGGACGAGCACGACGCTCAGGACGAGCGCGGCGAGCACCATCCACATCCGCACCGACGAGAGGAAGAGGACGACGAAGAGCAGCGGGAAGTAGGTGAGCGCCTGCCCGGCGTCTGGCTCGAGCAGGATGAGCCCCACGGGGAGCGCGAGGATGCCGACCCCGACGAGCGTCTCGCGCAGCGAGAGCGCGCCGCCGCGCGGCCGCCCGAAGTAGCGCGCCAGCATCAGCACCGTCGGAATCTTGACGAACTCGGAGGGCTGGAACTGGCCGAGGCCGGGGACGCCGATCCACGCGCGCTGGCCGTTAATCTTGAGCCCGATGCCGGGGATGAGCACGATGACGAGGAGGAAGAGGCCGAAGGCGTAGAAGGCCGGCGCGAAGTGGACGAGCTTGTGGTGCTCGGCCGAGAGCGGGACGACTTTAGGCTCGGGCCGGTCGAAGCCGCGCGCCGGCCGCTCGGCGAACGGGCCGATGGCCGCCACCGCGCGCGCCTCCTTCAGAAAATG
>JAIVJI010000124.1 GCA_020200135.1 Acidobacteriota bacterium
GGGCGGAACGCTGCGGGCGTTCCGCCGCCACGAGTTTGTCGAGGACCTGCTCGGCGACCCCGGCGAACAGGATTTGACCGCGACCGTCAACTGGACTCAGGTCGTCGCCGAAGGCGAGGCCGCCGGGCTGAAGACCGTCTCGCTCGAACGTCTCGACGCCTTCCTGCTCCGCGCCGGGCTCGTCGAACAGCTTGAGCTTGAGAGCGCCCACGCCGCGGGCGAAGCGGAGCTGGCGGCGCTCCGCCTCGACGCGCGCGAGATGATTCTGCCCGGCGGGATGGCCTCACACTTTCAAGTCCTCGTCCAGCGGAGAATTCACATGGATGGGCAGGATGAACAGGATAAGCAAATACAAATTTCAACTTGAACGTTCAAATCTTAATTCCTATCCTGTCCATCCTGTGCATCCATGTGAATTCTTTTCACCGCCAAATCGCCCACACGCTAACGCTCGCGGTTGTGTTCCGCTTCCTGCTAAACTCGCGCCGCTCTACCCTTCAGCCCGCACGAGCGAACACGCCGCAGGAGACTTCGATGAAAAGGACTCTCGCGCTCTCCGTCTTTCTGGTCTTCAGCCTTCTACTCCCGCACGCCGCCCTCGTCTGCCGCGCGCAGACGACGCCGTTCCTCTCCGACGACGAGATTCGCACGCTCTCCAACGAAATCTCGGGCGACCGCGCCTTCGAGCACGTCCGCTGGCTCTCGCACTGGCACCGCGACTCCGGGATGGAGGGATTCTTCAAGGCGCGCGATTACGTGATGCAGGCGGCGCGCGAGGCCGGACTCGAAGAGGTGCGCTTCATCGACCAGCCGCTCCCGGGGCCGAACTACACCCCGCGCTCGGCCGAGCTGTGGATGGTCGAGCCCGTCGAGCTGAAACTCGCTGACATCGGCGAGCACGCCGTCTACCTCGCCGACATGAGCCGCGACGCCGACGTGACGGCCGAGCTGATAGACATCGGCGACGGAACCGACGAGGCGTTGATAGGTCTGGACGTGAGGGGCAAGATAGTCCTGACGAGCGGGCCGCCGCAGCGCGCCGTCGAAACGGCAGTCGCGAAGGGCGGCGCCGTCGGCGTCGTCACCTATCAGACCTCTGAGTCCCGAAGCCCCTTCGACCACCCCGACCAGGTCGCCTGGTCGCGCATCGACGCGGAGCCGCCCGCCGGCACCAAAGGCACCTTCGCCTTCGTGCTGCCGCCGCGCAAGGGCGACACGCTCCGCCGCATCCTCCAGACGAAGGGGGTGCAAGACCTCTTCGCCACGGGCAAGCCCGCGCCCGGCGGCCGCGTCCGCCTCAGGGCGAAGGTTGACACCGAGTTCGGCCCCTCGCCCGGCAAGACCGGCTTCGTCGAGGCCGTCATACGCGGCACGCGCCCCGGCCGCCAGCAGATAGTGCTGACCGCGCACTTGCAGGAAGAGCAGGGCTCGGCCAACGACGACGGGAGCGGCTGCGGCAATCTACTGGAGCTGGCGCGCGTCTTCAACAAGCTCATCAAGGAGGGGAAGATCAAGCGGCCGCAGCGCGACCTGCGCTTCTGGTGGACGGACGAAATCTACTCGGAGTACTACCACTTCGGCCGACACCCCGAGGAGGTTGGGAGGATTCTGGCCAACGTCCACCAGGACATGACGGGCGCGAACCTCGCGATGGGGAGCCGCGTCCAGCACCTCATCTTCGCGCCGCACTCGCGCACCTCCTACCTCGACGCGGTCTTCGAGAGCGTCGGCACCTACCTCATCCGGACCAACAACGGGTTCCTCTCCGCGAGCCGGCAGGGGGGGCTGCCGCGCCCGCACACGCGCCCGCTCTACTCGATGCGCGGGACGCGGCAGGGGTACAACGCGCGGTTCGTGCCGCACTTCGGCTCGTCCGACCACCTCGTCTTCCTCGAAGGCGCGGTCGGCATCCCGGCCGTCGCGCTCATCAACTGGGACGACCCCTTCATCCATTCCTCGGAAGACGACCTCTTCCAGATAGACCAGACGCAGCTGCGCCGCAACAACTTCCTCATCGGCGCCCTCTCCTTTTTCCTGGCCTACGCCGACGAGTCGGACGTGCCGCTGCTCGTCGCCGAGACCTACGCGCAGGGGCGCGGCCGCCTCGCCAACGACTTACAGGTCGCGCTGCAAGTGCTGAGGGATTCGGCCGCCGAGCCCGACCACGGCTGGAAGCGCGCGCAGGTGATCGTCGAGCAGGGCGCCGCGCGTGAGTCGCGCGCTATCGCCTCGGTCCGCGCCTTCGTCGGCGAGAGCCGCGAGGCCGCGCGGCTGGTGGACGAGATGTCACGCGCGGGCACGGCCGACGGCGGGACGGGCGCGCAGCTCGCGGCCTTCTACCGCCAGATGCACCGCGCCGAGCCGCCGGCTAAAGTCGTGATGACCGAGGCCGAGCAGGCGGCGGCGAGGAAAGTCCCGTCGAACGTCGCCTCGCTCGAAGCATATTTTACCAACCGCCAGAAGGTGCCGGGCTCCGCCGGCGGCCGGCTCCACGGGCTGATGCGCGCCGAGGTCTACAACTTCGTTGACGGCCGACGGTCTTACTACGACATCTACAAGGCCGTCTACGCCGAGGCCGCCGCCGCCGGCGAGTGGTATTACGGGAAGGTCGCGCTCGAAGACGTGGTGCGGCTACTCGACGCGGCGGTTGAGGCCAAAGCGCTGACGCTCAGGTGAGCCGCCCCGCCGGCGGGGGCGGGAGAAATGCGGGCAGAATGCCGTGCCCGGAGGGATGGAAACCGTACACAGGGGCGCCGGGGGCGGGGTGCTCCGAAGGGGACTGAAGGCTGCGGCTTGCGCGGGCTAAATCTTTGAGTACAATGGGTTCAGCGGATACCCCCCCGACATCCGGGAAGAAGGAACAAGGCTTGCTGTAGTCCCGCCTGATTCCCGTCTCCCCCTACGTGTGCTCTCCCGCCGCGCGTGAGCGAAGACTTTGTGGGAGTCCGGCGGCGTCAAGGGGAAAGGGATGCTTTGAGGCGCGCGACTGGCTATCGCGGGCGCGCCGGCTGGCATCTCACACGTAAGCTCTAGCAGGAATCGAAGAAAGTCGCGCAGGGCGCTCGGGACGCCGATACGCACGCGCGCGCCGATGACGAATGACAAGGTTAACCAACAAACGGCCCCCCGAGGGCGACCCCGAGGGAGTGCCCGAGACGCGCGCGGCCGAGTTGACGCACGGGTCGGTGCCACTTTTTAACCGCGAGTGCAGCCAGATCGAGTTCTACAAGCGCGTGCTCGAAGAGGCGCTCGACCCGTCGCAGCCGCTGCTCGAACGGCTGAAGTTCCTCTCCATCTTCTCCGAGAACCTGGACGAGTTCTTCATGATCCGCGTCTCGGGGTTGCAGGAGACGACCGCCGGCAACGTCGAGCGGCTCTCGCCCGACGGCATGGGGCAGTTCGACCAGCTCCGCGAGATACGCGCGCGCCTGCTCCCGCTCGTCGCCGAGCACTCGCGCTGCCTGCGTGAAGAAGTCCTGCCGGCGCTCGCCGAGGAGGGCGTCCGCGTCGTCCAGTACAGCACGCTGAGCCTGCCCGAGCGGCAGCAGCTCCGCGAGTTCTACAAGAAAAAGGTTCACCCCGTCCTCACGCCGCAGGCCGTAGATCAGGGTCACCCGTTCCCTTACATCTCGAACCTCAGCCTGAACCTCGCGCTGATGGTCGAGCCTGTGGCGGAGCACGGCATCACGCGCTCGCTGACGGGGAAGGTCGAGCCGCGCTTCGCACGCATCAAGGTGCCGGCGCTCGTCCCGCGCCTCGTCGCCGTCGACGGCGCGGGCGACGGCGAGGGCACGAAGTTCGTCCTGCTCGAAGAGCTGATCGCGGCCAACCTCGAATCGCTCTTCCCGCGCATGCGCGTCAGCCACTGCCACGCCTTCCGCGTGACGCGCGACGCCGACGTGGACGTGCGCGAGGAGGAGGCCAACGACCTCCTCTCGATGATGGAGAAGACGCTCCGCAAGCGGCGGTTCGGCACCGCCGTCCGGCTCGAAGTCGCGGCGGAGATGCCGGCGCTGATGCGCGAGCACCTCATGAAGGAGATGGAGCTCGGGGCGGACGACATCTACGAGGTCGCGGCCCCGCTCGGCGCGCGCGGGCTGATGCAGCTCTACAAGCTCGACCGGCCGGAGCTGAAGGACGAGCCCTTCAAGCCGAAGCCCTCGGCCGCCTTCCGCGGCGCGCCGAACTACTTCGACGTGATACGCGAGCGCGACGTGCTCCTCCACCACCCCTACGAGTCCTTCGACGACGTGACGGGGTTCATCGACCAGGCGGCGCGCGACGAGGACGTGGCCGCGATCAAGATCTGCCTCTACCGCACGGGTCAGGACTCGCCCATCCCCGAGTCGCTCACCGAGGCCGTCGCGAGCGGCAAGCAGGTCACCGCGCTCATCGAGCTGAAGGCGCGCTTCGACGAGGAGAATAACATCGAGTGGGCCAAGCGGCTCGAAGAGTCGGGCGTCCACGTCGTCTACGGCCTCGTGGGACTGAAGACGCACTGCAAGGTCGCGCTCGTCGTCCGCCGCGAGGGAGACGACGTGCGCCGCTACGTCCACGTCGCCACGGGCAACTACAACCCCGTCACGGCGAACTTCTACACCGACCTCAGCCTCTTCACCGCCGACGAGGAGGTGGGCGCCGACGCCACCGACGTTTTCAACTTCCTGACCGGCTTCTCGCGCCAGAAGGAGTACCGGAGCATGCTCGTCTCGCCGGTGGTGCTGCGCGAGAAGACGCTCGCGCTCATCCGCCGCGAGGCCGAGCACGCGCGCGCGGGCCGTCCCGCGCGCATCGTCGTCAAGATCAACCGCCTCGCCGACACGCGCGTCATCGGCGCGCTCTACGAGGCTTCGCAGGCCGGCGTCCCCGTCGACCTCATCGTGCGCGGCATCTGCATGCTCAAGCCGGGCGTGCCCGGCCTCTCCGAGACCATCCGCGTCCGCTCGGTCGTCGGCCGCTTCCTCGAACACAGCCGCGCCTACTACTTCGAGAACGGCGGCGACGAGGAGATGTACACCGGCAGCGCCGACTGGATGCCGCGTAACTTCGACCGCCGCGTCGAGACCGTGGCCCCCGTCCGCAACGCGCGCCTGAAGAAGTATCTGAAGGAGGTTCTGCTCGACGCCTACCTGCGCGACAACGTTAAGGCGCGGCTGCTCGGCCCCGACGGCAGCTACCGCCCCGTCCCCGTCGAGGACGGCGGCGAGCGCTTCAACAGCCAGCTCTATTTCATGGACGCCCCCGCACCCGAGTGAGACTTTGTAAT
>JAIVJI010000080.1:0-13759 GCA_020200135.1 Acidobacteriota bacterium
GGCCGAGGCGCTCATCAAGTGGAGGGCCGCCGGCTCGCGGACCAAGAGCGTCGACGAGGCCGCGCAGGAGGCGTCGAGGGCGGAGGCGAGGGTCAGACGCGAGGAGTTCCAGTGGCACGAGTCGCTGGGCAGGGTGCGCTCGGCCGAGGCGGCTCTCGCGGCGCTCGCGGCGAGGCCAGAGCCCGAGAACCACCTGCTCCCGGGCGACGTTCTTCTTATCCGCGGCGACAGCTTCGTCAGCGGCGCCATCAGGCTCTTCGAGCAGACGCAGTTCGGGCGGCCGCTGGACTACTCGCACGCGGCGCTCTACCTCGGCGAGGTCGGCGGCCAGAAGCACATGGTGGCCGAGATGCTCGGCGACGGGTTCAACCTCCACCCGCTGAAGGCCAGCATGAAGGACGACAACATCGTCGACGCCTACCGCTGGAAGGGTCAGCCGGCGCTGACGCCCGCGCTCCGCCAAGTGATTGTGAACAAGGCGCTCGGCTTCCGCGGCAAAAAATACGGCTGGGCGCAGTTAGACTTGCTGCGGGTGGTGGCGGGGCTGCTGCTGCCGGGCGAGCGGTTCATCCCGCTCCAACGGCGGGCGTCGTTGGTGGACGTCTTCAACCGCGGCGAGCTGCGGATAATCTGCTCGGAGATGGTCTCGTGGTCTTATCACCATGCGGGGCTTGACCCGGACGCCTCGGAGTGGTGGCCGACGCTGGGCGTCCTCCTGACCGACGAGGTGCGCAGGCACGATTACACGACGCCGAACACCATCGCCGTCAGCACGAACTTTTACCGCCTCGTGCGTCTGAAACCCCAGGCTTGAACGGCCACCACGGCCGCGCGACCTACGGCCTGCGCCGCGCCGTCCGCCTGCGTTTCGACCCGCGCCTGGTCGTCTTCATCGGCGCGGCGCGGGTGGCCTGCGCGGGCTCGACTTTGACGGCGTCGGCCCGGGCGGGCGCGGCGTCGGCGGCGGACGTCTGCGAGTCGTCGACCGTCGGGTTGGGCGAGGCGATGACGTGCTGCTGCTGCTGCGGCGGCGTGGCGGTGTCGTCGGGCTTGTTCATGCCGTTCGCCGGCGCGGCGGCCGGCTCGGTCTCGCCGCCCGAGGCGACCCAGGCCCCGTAGCCGCCGAGCAGCGCGCGCGCCTTAAAACCTTTTTCGCGGAGTGTGTGCGCCGCACGGGCGCTGGTCTGTTCCGCCGGTCAAGAGCAGTAGGTGACTATCTCGCGGTCGCGCGGCAGCTCCGCCAGACGCGACCCGACCTGGTCGAGCTGGACGTGCAGGGCGCCCCGAATCTTCGTCTCGATGCCGTAGCGCACGTCGAGCACGAGCGCCGGCTTCTCGCCCGCGAGCAGCGACTTCAACTCTTCGACCGTGACGCGGTCGGGCGGCGCCTGCGGCCGCGCCGCGCCGCCCGCGTCCTGAGCCGGAGCGTTCGTACACGCGAGCGCGACGCCCAAAATCGTTGCGAGGAAAAATCTGCGCCTCATTGTCTGCTCCGTTCTGTCGGGAGTTTCGTCCGGGGAGGGTGGGGGGATTATAACACCGACGCGTGCGCGGGGCGCGCCCGCTTCAGCCGCCGGCGCGCCGTGTGAGCGCGTCGCGTGCGGCGAGCGCGACGCGTGCGGCCTCTTCGGGCGTCGGGGCGAGCGCGGTGAGGTGCCCCATCTTGCGCGCGGGGCGCGCCTCGGTCTTACCGTAGAGGTGGAGTTTGACTTCGGGGAACCTGAGCGCCGCGCCCCAGTCGGGCTCGCCCACACGCCAGAGGTCGCCGAGCAGGTTCGCCATCGCCGCCGGCCTGAGCAGCTCGGTCGAGCCGAGCGGGAGGCCGCAGACCGCGCGGAGCTGCTGCTCGAACTGGCTCGTCACACAGGCGTCGAAGGTGAAGTGGCCCGAGTTGTGCGGGCGCGGCGCCAGCTCGTTGACGAGCAGACGCCCCTCGCGCGTCAGGAAGAACTCGACGCACATCACGCCGACCACGTCCAGCTCTTCGAGCACGGCGCGCGCTATCTGTACGGCCGCGCGCGCCGTAGTGTCCTCGACGCGCGCGGGCGCGACCGAGAGGTCGAGGATGTGGCGGCTGTGCGTGTTCTCGACGACGCCGTAGTGCGCGAACTCGCCTTCGCGGCCGCGCGCGGCGACGACCGAGACCTCGCGCTCGAAGTCCACGAAGGCTTCGACGACGCCCTCGCGTCCGCCGAGCGCCCCGAACGCCGTCGAGGCGTCTGCGGCCGAGTCGATGCGCGTCTGCCCCTTGCCGTCGTAGCCGAAGCCGGCGGTCTTGAGCACGGCCGGGAGCCCCACCTCTTCGAGCGCGGCGCGCAGCCCTTCGGGCGCGGTGACGTGGCGGAAGGGCGCGACGGGGAAGCCGCGCGCGGACAGAAAAGTCTTCTCGCGCAGGCGGTGCTGCGTCGTGTAGAGCACGGCGCCCGAGGGGCGGACGGGGGCGAGCGCGGCCGCCGCCTCGACCGCCCCGGCCGGCACGTTCTCGAACTCGAAGGTGACGACCGACACCCCGCGCGCGAACTCGCGCACCGCGTCGAGGTCTTCGTAAGCGTGCCCGTACTCCTTATCGGCGACCTGTCCCGTCGGCGTGTCCGAGTCGGGCGAGAAGGTGTGGACGCGGTAGCCCATGCGGCGCGCGGCGATGGCGAACATGCGGCCGAGCTGGCCGCTCCCCAGGACGCCGACGGTCGCGCCGGGCAGTATCGCGCTCATGACGGGAGGACGGCCTCGCGCACGCGCGCGGTCTGCTCCTCGCGGAAGCGGCGCAGACGCTCGCGCAACTCGGGGCGCGTGTTGGCGAGGATGGCGACGGCGAGCAGCGCGGCGTTGGTCGCGCCGGCGCGCCCGATGGCGAGCGTGCCGACGGGGACGCCCGCCGGCATCTGCACGATGGAGAGGAGCGAGTCGAGACCTTTGAGGGCCTTGCTCTTGACGGGGACGCCGAGGACGGGCAGCAGCGTCTGCGCCGCGATCATGCCGGGCAGGTGCGCCGCGCCGCCCGCGCCCGCGATGACGACTTCCAAGCCCCGGGCCGCGGCGCCGGCGGCGAACTCGGCCATCCACTGCGGCGTGCGGTGCGCGGAGACGACCGCG
Source organism: Acidobacteriota bacterium (assembly GCA_020200135.1). Classification (GTDB taxonomy): domain Bacteria; phylum Acidobacteriota; class Blastocatellia; order Pyrinomonadales; family Pyrinomonadaceae; genus QHXN01. The sequence continues at coordinate 3,094 of JAIVJI010000080.1, forward strand.
CACTCGTGCGGCACGCCGAACTCTTTCAGGACCTCGGCCGCGTGCCGCATCGTGTCCCAGTCGGAAGTGCTGCCCATACAGACGGCCACCAGCGGCGCCTTCGCCGCCGCGCCTTCGCCGCCGCCCGTCGCCCCCGCCTCTTTCCCTTCGGAACTCATGCCCCGAACCTCTCTCAGTCTGATGGCCACTGTCGGTTGATTACCGCCCGCCTCTTCAGTAGATGTTGAAGTGGTATTCGAGGACGACGTACTGCGACACCGGCCGCCCGCCCTTCTGCGCCGGCTCGAACTTGATGGCGCGCGCCGCGGCTATCGCCTTTTGGGTCAGGCCGTGCGGCAGACCTCTGACGACGGCAATCTGTCTGACCTCGCCCCCCGCCCAGAGGATCGCGCGCAGGCGCACCGTGCCGGTCACCCAGAACCTGCGCGCCTGCTCGGTGAAGCCCGGCTCGGGCTTGCGTGTGAGGACGGCCTTCTTCGTCACCTCGTTCTGCCGGAACGGCCGGCTGTAATCGACGGCCGCGCCGCCGCCGACGCTCATGCCGCCGTACTCGACCTTCCCCGTCCCCGTTCCAAGTCCCACGCCCGTGCCCGTGCCGCTCCCGGGGCCGACGCCCGCGCCGGGCGGCACGTTCAGGCCGCCGGGTCGGCCGGGTCGCGGGGACGGCGTCGCGCTCTGGAGGGCGAAGGAGTCGAGGAACGGCCGCACCGCCTGCTCGCCCGCGCGCGGGCCGAGCGCGGCGACGACGTAAGCGCCCGACTCGTCCGTGACGACGTAGACCGCGCCGCGCGCCTTCTCCAGCCAGACCTGATACTCGCGTGCGGGGCGCCCGCTCACCTCAAACTCGCGCGCGTATCTCATGCCGTGGTCTATCTCGTCGAGCCGCTTGAACCAGGGCCTGCCGCGCTTGAGCCTCTCGACCTCGGGCGTGAGGAGCACCTCCCAGGCCAGCTCCGCGACCGCGTCGAGGTGCGGGGTAGCGCCGCGGGGGGTCGCGGCGTCGAGCCGCGTCGAGCCGTGGGAACCTTTCATGACCCAGACGGCGAAGGTCGTCCCGTCGGCGGCGGAGGCGGCGTAGCGGCGGCCCGCAGCCTTCAGCCCGCCGGCCTCGACGCTCTCGTCGGAAGGGGTCGGCTGCTGCGGCATGCGCGCCGTGAACTTCTCGCCCGCGGGCGCCAGCACGATCCATTCGAGCGTGGTCTGCGCCGTGGCGGCGGCCGTCACACAGAGCGAGGCGGCGAGCGCCGCCAGCGTCAGACGCGTGAGAGTCTTGGGCATCGTCTCTGCCTCGCGAGCGAAGCCCGGCCGCGTCACAGGGGGGCGCGGTCGGGCTTAAAGGTAACGCTCTTTCAGAATCCCGACGTGGTGCGCCTCGTGGCCCGCGATGATGTAGGCGAGCGCGCGCACAGTGACCTCGTTGTCGCTGGCCACGCCGCGCCGCGCCCAGGCTTCGGGGCTCAGGTGGCGGAGCAGGTGGAGCGTCGAGGCGCGCACCGTCTCGAACTCTTCGGCCAGACTGGCGAGCGTGCGCGAGTCGAAGTCGGAGCCGGCCATCCACACCTCCTGCTCCATGCCGGGCAGGGACGCGCGGTCGCCGCGCGCGATGGCGAGCGCGCGATAGGAGAAGAGGCGCTCGGTGTCTATGACGTGCCCGACGAGCTGTCTGACGCTCCACTTGGACGGCTCGTACCTGTGCGCGCCGCGCTCCTCCGCGAGGCCGCGCACCAGCGCCACCGTCTCCGCGCCCTGTCGCTCCAACGTCTCCAACACCTCCGCCCCGCTCACCTTCGAGACGTAGGTCTCGTAGTAGGACGCGTACTCGCCCGACTCGGGTCTTCCCGCGGGGGCCGCTGCGGACATCTTCATTCTTCCTTTCGCCTTACTCCTGCGCGTGCGAGTAGCCGGGCTGGCCGTCGAAGTTGCAGAGGTTCTCGGTCTTGATGAAGTCGAGCCCGGCCTCCGCGAAGCGCGAGAGCAGCCCGACGATCTGCTTGTTCCCGACCTCGCGGCTGCCCTCGGAGACGAAGCGGCAGCGCCAGTGGTCGGAGCAGAAGGTCTCGGTCGCGCCGCCGGGGAAGACCTTCACGCCGCGGTTGGCGATGGAGGTGAGCTTCAGCCCCTCGCCCGACAACTTCCCGACCGCCGCGCCGAGGTCGTCCGCCGAGCCGCCCGACCATTCGAGGTAGACGTCGACGCCCACCGTCTCCTTCTTCGCGGCGGCCGTCTCGCGCGCCATGCGGCCCGAGAAGGAGCCCTCGCCGCCCTCGCCCGCCTTGTAGGTGACGGCCTTCAGCGTCGCGGGCTTCTGCCCGATGCGCGCGACGACCGCCTCCGCGAACTCGCGCGTCCCGACCTTCTCGCGGCTTACGCCCTCCTTGAAGATGTCGTAGGTGTGGACGCCGTCCTCCATCGTCTTGAGCCACGCGTTGTGCGCGCGCTCGGCCACGTCGGTCTGCCCCGTGTGGACGAGCATCATCACCGCGCCGAGGAAGAGCCCCGAGGGGTTGGCGAGGTTCTGACCCGCGCGCCGGGGGGCGGAGCCGTGGATGGCCTCGAACATCGCGATGTGCTCGCCGATGTTGGCCGAGCCGGCGAGCCCGACCGACCCGGCTATCTGCGCCGCCACGTCCGAGAGCACGTCGCCGTAGAGGCGCGTACTCGAACGCGTAGCGGACGATCTTCTCGGTGCCGGGGCGCGAGATGAGCTTCAGGCACTGCGTGACCTGCCCCGTCTGCCTGTACTCGATGCCCCCGTACACGTCCTCCTCGTTCTCGCGGACGATGACCACGTCCATCACCGGGTGCTTCGTCTCGACGAACGGGTGGTACGACACGCACGGCCGCACGTTGGCGTACAGCCCGAACGTCTTCCGCACCGTCACGTTCAGACTCTTATACCCCCCGCCCTGCGGCGTCGTGATCGGCGCCTTCAGGAAAACCTTCGTCCGCCTCAAAGAGTCGAACGCCTCGGGCGCCACGCCCGCCGGGTTCCCCGCGAGATAGACCTTCTCGCCTATCTCAATCTCCTCGATGTCGAGGCGCGCGCCCGCCCCTTCCAGAATCCGCAGCGTCGCGTCCATGATTTCGGGGCCGATGCCGTCGCCGCGCGCGACCGTGATGGGAGTGTTAGCCATGATGGCAGATGTGCCTTTCCGTTTCCGTCGGGGGTGATAAGAGCTAGCCGGACCCGCGTCGGGACACGCGCCGGCCGGGAGCGACAAATAAGCTTCCCATGAGAGGCCAGCAGATATACCATCCCCCCCACGGCGCTGACAACCGCCGCCGCCCCACCGCTATGCAAGTTAGGTGACCGCAACTGGGAGTACGTTGACCGGTGGAGGGGAGGTGTGGTAGGTTGCGCGACGCTCTCCCGAGGTTCGGACGAATTTAGAAGCCCCGTTACTCATCTCCGCGCGCGCCCTGGTGTGGACCGCGCTCCTTCGGTCGGACCCTCGCGCGCCATAGCCGCGGGGGACTTTTCAAATCGCTTCAGACTTCCGGCGGAGGCGCCTCGGCGGCCGCGCGGACTTCTACACAAAGCCTAAAAGACCCACAAGCCCTTCCCCTTTAAAAGGAGATTCCCATGAACCTACCTGCTTTATCCCTCCGCGCGGCGGCGCGCCTCGTCGCCGCCGTGACTTTCGCCGCCTGCTTCGCCGCGTTCGCGCCCGCGGCGCGCGCCGTCGAGATTCAGGTCGAGGTGTTGTTTGACAGTCTGGCCCAGCCGCCCGCTGACTTGGCGAACGTCTGCACGCTGCGCAAGGCCGTTAACAACGCGAGCGACAACCTCGCCACCTACCCGCAGTGCCAGGCGGGCGAGGACGGCCCCGTCGTCGTGGACACCATCGTCTTCAACGTGCCGGGCACCATCACCTTCGCGCTCGGCGGCCCGACGGAGGACGGCGGCGAGTCGGGCGACCTCGACGTGACCGACGACCTCACCATCATCGGCCACCCGGAGGGCACGACCATCAACGCCGCAGACCTCGACCGAGTCTTCCACGTCCACCCCGGCGTCACCCTCACGCTCGTCAACATCCACATCACCAACGGCAACCAGAACGCCTACGGGGGCGGCGTCCGCGTCGAGGCCGGCGCCACGCTCAACCTCAACGGCGTGACGGTTTCGAGCAGCCACACGGGGGCGGGCGACGGCGGCGGCATCTACGCCGACGGCGCCACGCTCAACATCACGAACAGCACCGTCAGCGGCAACACGACCCCCAACCACGGCGCCGGCATCGCCGTCAACGGCGGGACGTCATCGGCAGCCTCGGCACGCCGCCCAACGACGCGACCTTCGCCGCACAGCCGACCGACCAGGTCGGCGTCACCAGCGCGCAGCTCAACCTCGGCCCGCTGCAGAACAACGGCGGCCCCACGCCGACGCACGCCCCCGGCGCGGGCAGCGTCGCCATCGACAAGGGACATTCGAGCGGCGCGACCGCAGACCAGCGCGGGCTCAACAGGCCCTGCGACCTCGCCGCGGTCGCCAACGCCGCGGGCGGCGACGGCGGCGACGCCGGCGCCGTCGAGGTGCAGGGCGCCTGCGGCGTCGCGCAGCAGCCGCCCGTCGCCGTGGACGACAACGCGAACGTGCAGGAGGACAGCGGCGCCAACGTCTTGAGCGTCCTCGCCAACGACACGGACGCGAACGGCGACGCCCTGACCATCGTCTCGGTCACGCAGGGGGCGAACGGCTCGGTCGCCAACAACGGCAACTCGGTGAGCTACACGCCGAACGCGAACTTCTTCGGCGCGGACTCGTTCACCTACACCGTCTCGGACGGCAACGGCGGCCAGGACGCCGCGACCGTCAGCGTCACGGTCGCGAACGTCAACGACGCGCCGGTGGCGAACAACGACAACTACTCGACGAGTCAGGACACGACGCTGACGGTGCTGCCCGCCGACGGCGTGCTCGACAACGACACGGACATCGACGACGCGTCGTTCACGGCGCAGTTGGTCAGCGGCCCGTCGAACGCCTCCGCCTTCGGCCTCAACGCCGACGGCTCGTTCAGCTACACGCCGCAGCCCGGCTTTACCGGCGTGGACTCCTTCGACTACGTGGCCGACGACGGCGACGGCGAGTCGAACCTCGCCACCGTGACCATCACCGTCAGCGACACGCAGGGGCCTTCGGTGACCTGCTCGGTGGCGAAGGCGCTGCTCTGGCCGCCCAACTCCGACCTGATTAACGTCGGCCTTCAGGTGACGGCGACCGACAACGACGGCGAGACGCCCGTGGTCCGGATAGACGTCTTCAGCGACGAGGACGACGAGGGGCAGGCGGGCGGCATGTCGCCCGACGCGAAGGACGTGGCGCCCGGCAGCTTACGCCTGCGCGCCGAGCGGCGCGGCGACGCGGACGGACGCGTCTACGTCATACGCATCAAGGCCACCGACACGTCTGACAACACGACCTACCACTACTGCACCGTGGTCGTCCCGCACGGCCAGAGCAAGGCCGCCCTGAGCGCCGTCAACGCGCAGGCGGCCGCGGCGGTCGCGGCCTTCAACGCCAACGGCAACAACCCGCCCGCCGGCTACTTCCTCGTCGGCGACGGCGCGGTCGTCGGCCCGAAGCAGTAAGGGCAAGAGGCGCTGGTTACTAGAGGCCGGGGCCGGTTAAGAAGTATGTTCTTAACCGGCCCCGGCCTCTTCCTTTGGCCCCTTCCTTTCCGTTCAGAGCAGCTCGTCTTCACAGTCGAGCGGGCGGCGGCCTTCGTCGAGCGCGGGGTAGAGCCTGCGCTCGAAGCCGCCCGAGACGGTGATGAAGTAGCCGCCCGACTCGCGCGTCATGCGGTCGTTCTCCTCCATGAGTCTGACCTCTGCGTCGAGAAATTCGGCGAAGCCGGGCGCGATCTGCTTCGGCGCTGGCTCGCACTCGACGTACTGGAAGACCGGCGCGTCGAACGCGGACGCGGACGGGGACTGGAAGTAGCAGAACGAGTAGCCCTGGTGCGTCATGAAGACGACCGAGTCCGCGTCGAGAAACCGCTCGACGCCGCAGTTGCTCATCATCTCCTCGGCCATGTGCCTGTAAAGGAGGAGGCGGTAGGGCTCGATCTCGCTCCCCGCAAAGAGAGCGCCGCGCGCGTGCCCCATCTGGCGCAGAAACTCCTCGTAGACGCCTGGGAACGGGCCCACCGCGTGGTTCGCGGCGGCCACCTCATCCTCGTCGAAGCCGACGAACTCGGTCATGCGGCGTAGGTAGTCATCGGCCTCGTCCCGGTAGGTGTTGACGAAGCGGAAAGGCGGGCTGACGGCGAGGAGCAGCAGCCGCCCGCGTATCTGCGTAATGACCTCCGCGGCGCGCTCCCTGTTCTCGTCTAAGGCGTCACCTCTTAACTCTTCGCTCGACTCTTCACTCACCCTTCTGAATCCTCCCGTCCGTTGTCTTCCGTTTTAAGACGCCGCCGGGGCGGCGCGCACGGTGACGCGGCGGCCGCCCACCGTCCCGTCGAAGAGCGTGCGGGCGGCCGACTCGCGGCGCAGACGCTTCCAGAGCGAGCCGCGCTCGTAGGCTTCGAGGTCTTGCGGGATGAGGTCGAAGACCGCGCGCGAGGCGACGACGATTAGCTTGCGGCGGGGGCGCGAGACGGCGACCGTCAGGCGGCGCGGCTCGAGCAGGAAGTCGCTCTCGCTCTCGGCGAACTCGCGGTCGGAGACCGTGGCCGAGACGATGACGAGGTCGCGCTCGCCGCCCTGAAAGCGCTCGACCGTGTCGATGGAGTCCGCGAGTTCGGGGAGGAGCGAGGCGAGCAGCGCCTTCTGCGCGCGGTGCGGGACGACGACGCCCAGACCCGTGCGCGCGTCGAGACGCATCCCCGCGGCGGCCGCGCGCGCCAGCGCAGAGACCAGCGCGGCCTCGAAGTCGTTCGACTGCTGCGAGCCCTCCTCGTCGTGCTCGACGACGACGAGCGCTGCGCCCGGCGCGAGCGCGGCGCGCAGCCACTCGTCTTCGAGCCCGGAACATTCAGGCAGCCGCGCGCGGTTGGTCGAGCGAAAGTCTATCCCGTCGGCGGCGTAGACGTGTCGGCGCAGGAAGTCCGCGACCTCTTCGGGGATGCGGAAGCTTCGGTCGAGCGCGACCGTGGGGAAGCCCGACTCGCGCAGGTAGTCGAAGACCGAGAGGAAGACGCGGGCGCGTTTGAGGTCGCGCCGGCTTTCGGCGTCCCACGCGTGAGCGAGAATGGGGGGCATCTGCCGGTGGTCGCCGACGGCGACGAACTGTCCGTCCTCGCGCAGGAACGCGGCGGCCGTCAGCGCCTCGGCCAGCCCCATCTGCGAAGCCTCGTCCACGACGACGAGGTCGAAGTGCTCGCCCGACCAGTCCACGGCGCGCCCCTTCGACGCGCCCTTCTTCACGAGCTGGTAGAGCCCGCCGGGCGTGCCGCCGACGACGAGGAGCGGCTCGGTCAAAAGCATCTCCCACTGCGCGAGCGCGGTCAGCTCATCGCCGCCGCCGGGCAGCACGCGCCCGCAGCCCTCGGGCACCGCGTCGCCCGCGTCGTTGCAGACCTTGACGACCTTGAGCCGCGCGAGCGGCGCGAGCAGCGTGGACGCCCCGGCGCCGATCAGTTGCGCGGCGCGCTTCGCCACGGAGTCGAGCGCGACCGAGACGGCGGCGTGCGTCTTGGCGAGCACCGCGACGCGGAAGGGGCGCGCCGGCGTGGCCTGCGCGAGCAGGCGCGAGAGGATGGCGAAGCCGAGCGTGTGGCTCTTGCCGGTGCCGGGCGGGCCCTGCACGACGAGCACGCGGTCTGTGAGGTGATTGCCTATGACGCGCGTCTGCGGGTCGGTCAGTCCGTGCGGCGCCTGCGCGAGCGCGGCGAGGCGCGCGACCTCCCGCGCGTCGCGCAGCCGCCTGGGGCGGACGGCGCGCGGGCTGAGTCCCACCTCGGGGTCGCTCAGCCAGCGGTAGAGGTGGTTGTGGCGCGCGTTGCGGCAGGCGTCGAGAAACTTGTCCGAGTTGAGGTCGTCGCACATCTCGTCGGCCGTGTAGAGCACGCCCGGCTCCGGCGCGAACAGCGCGTGCCTGTAACGGAACGGCGAGTTCTTAAAACTCATCGGCAGCAGGCGCAGGACGGCCCCGCGCTCCGACAACTCTTCGACCAGCGCGAGACGGCCGCGCACCAGACGCCACGCGGGGAGCGCGCGCCCCTCGGCGCCCACCGCCGGGTTGAGGACGACCCAGTCGCCGACGCGCAGGCGCAGCAGCCCGAGCCCTCGGGGCGAGACTTCCTCGCCCGTCGAGGCGTCGGCGAAGCGGAACCGGGCGCGCTCCACCTTCTCATCATCCTTCTCGTAACGTTCGCAGAGGAGGACGGCCGTGCGCCCCGTCTCGGCGCGCTCGCGCGGGGGCCGCGAGAGGTGGAGCATCTTCTCCTGAAACGACGCGTGGTGTTCGAGCAGGAGGAAGTCTTCGAGCGAGCGGTTGAGCGGCACCTCCGCCGGGTCGGTCTCGACCTCGCCGAGCCGCGAGAGGTCGAGCGGCTCCTTGTGCACCTGCCTGTTCTTGCGCGCGAAGCGCTCCTCGACGTGCTGCATGGCGCGCGTCCGCGCGCGCGCGAAGTCGCGTATCTGTTCGACGTGGACGCCCGCGAAGCCGCGCGCCTGCGCCCGCGCGTTCGGCGTCTCCCGCAAAAGCCCCCACGCCGCGTAGGCGTATTCGAGCGGAATCTCCGCGCCGAAGCGCGCCGCCGACTCGACGCGGACGAAGGGCGGCGGCGCGTCCTCGTCCTCATCATCATTCAACGTCTCCGCCTTCGTGAAGTCCGCGCGCAGCTCTCCCGTCGCCGGGTCGCGCATAAAGGTGCGCCGGTTGTCGAAGGCGCGCGCGCGGAACGTGCGCCGGAAGTCCGTGCGCCCGTCGTTCCACTCGAAGCCGAGCGCCGAGGCGACCTCATAAAGATTCTGGCAGACGGGCGCGAGGTTGAGGCGCGCGCGCACCTCCTCCGACAGGAGCGAGACCATCGGCTGCGTCAGCGCCGGGCTCGAGGTCAGCAGGTCGTAGAAGGCCGGGACGGCGCAGAGCGCGTCGAAGTGTCGCGCGAGCGCGTCGAGGAGCGCGCGCTCGCCGCGCGGCGCGAAGGTGTAGAAGTGGAGCGGCGCCGTCGTGCCGTCGGCCGCGCGCGCGACCGCGGGCAGTAGCTGCTGCACGAAGCGGACGAGCAGCGCGCGCTCCGATTCGGTGCGGGGCGGCGCGTCCGTCATCTCGACCGTCTCTTCGGCGCCGCGCGGGCCGGAGACGCGCGCGGCGAGCAGGTAGAGGCGGTCTTCGATGTAGTCGCGCTGCGCGTCGACGAAGACGCGCACGAGGCCGGGGTGCTCGGCCGGGTCGGGGAGCGAGCCGAAGTCGGAGCCGAGGAGGTAAGGCAGCGCCTCGGTCGAGCGGTCGAGCCGCCTGACGGCCGCGCGCGCGCGCTGGACGAGCAAGGGGAGCCGGCCGCCGAGCGGCCAGCGCGAAGAGGCGCGGCGCAGAAGCTCCTCGCGCCCGGCGGCCGGCCTCAGCTCCCGCCCCTCGTACTCCATCAAGGCGGCGAGCGCCGACGCAGACGCGACGCCCTCCGCCTGGAGCGCGCGCTTCTCCGAGGTCGAGATGAGCGGGACGAGCGAGAGGTCGCGGCGCTCGGCCGTGTCGGTGAAGCAGAGCGCGTTGTAGGGGCAGCCGTCGCAGGCCGCGCGCAGGTGGTAGCGCGCGCCCTCGGGCCCGGCCGCGACGGCGCGCGCCACGTCCGACTCGGGCGCGGCCACCAGCCGCTCTATCTCTTCGGCGTAGAGCGCGAGGTCGAAAGTCTCCCACGCGCCGTCGAAGGGGAGCGGCGTGTCGCGCGCGACGACCGCGCCGCGCACCGGCGCGGCGCCGATCCTCGCGGCCTCGAGCGTCTCGCCGAGCAGCCGCGCGTAGAAGGCGACCTGGAGGCGGAAGCCGACCGTCTCGCGCGCGCTCGCCTTGAAGTCCACGACCGTCGCCGTCGCGCCCTCGCGGTCGCGCGCCACCTCGACGAGGTCCGCGCGCCCCTCGCACTCCCAGCCGCCGACGCGCCCCCGGAGCGTCGGCTGGTAGTAGCAGACCCGCCCCTCGCGCTGGCGCGCGGCCGCGTCGGCGAAGCCTTCGGCGTCGGCGTGCGTCATGTCGCGCACCTCGGCGCGCGCGGCCAGCTCCTCGACCTTCACGCGCTCGAACCGCTGCCCCTCGCCCGAGAGCAGCGGCGACAGCGGCTCGAACTCCAGGCCGTAGCGCAGGAGCCGCGCCTTCGCCTCCGAAGGGAAGAGCGTGAAGCGCATGTGACGCTCGCAACGCCCGCGCGCGACGTACTGCGCCAGACGCTGCGCCGTCAGCGGCCGCTCGGTCTGGAAGGGGGCTGTGAGATTCGACATACGAGGTTAGAGCCGAGGCGAGAGTGTCGCCAACTATTTTTTGCCTTTCCCTTTCGCGGAGCGGCCGACGACGGTGAGCGTGGCGACTTCGGTGCGTGTCTCGGCGGCGCGGACGGCGTCGCGCGCGGCGGCGTTGTCCTCGTCGTCGGAGGCGAGGAACTCTTCGAGCCGGCCTTTGACCGCCGAGAAGGTGACCTTGCGCTCGAAGAGCGCGGCGAAGCCCTCCGCGCCGAGAAGCCGTTCGGCGGCCGAGAGCTTCTCGGCGTCGTAGCTGGCC
>JAIVJI010000080.1:13769-58698 GCA_020200135.1 Acidobacteriota bacterium
GTTGAGCGCGCCGCCGTCCGGGCGCGCGAGCGCCTCGTCGCGCGGGACGAGCCCGCCGCACCCTTCGCACGGGGCGTAGAACGCCTCGGCGCACGCGCGGCACAACGCGGCGCCCGTGCGGTCGAGCAGCCGCGCGCCCTGCGCGCCGAGGCCGGCGAGGCACTCGACGCACAGCGCGCCGCGCGGCTCGACCGGCTCGGGGTTGAGACTGTTTTCGGTCTGCATCTGTAGTCGTCCTCGGCTCGGGCGGGAAGGTCGGCGGGGTGTCTGCGAGTCGGGCGCCGGGGGTCGCACTCCCGCCCGGCGCCCGGCGGCGGATAGCATACACGCTCGCGGGCCGGTTTCAGAAACGGCGGCGGCGCCGGCGAGAAGCGGGGCGGGTGTCGAGACGAGGCGGGCGCGCGTCACGCGGCGTCGATGCGCGCGGCGAGGACGAAGTCGCTCTCGCTCAGGCCGTCGATGGCGTGCGTGTAGATGCGCAGGCGGGCGTAGCCCCAGCCGAATTCGATGTCGGGGTGGTGCCCCTCCGCTTCGGCGACCGCGCCGGCGCGGTTGACGAAGGCGAGCGCGTCGGCGAAGTTCTTAAACTCGTACCCCTTCGAGAGGTGGTGCTCTTCAAACACCTCCCAGCCTCCGAGCTGCGCGAGCAGCGGCGCAATCTCTTCGCCCGTCAGGCGCGGCACGCCGCCGTGACACGGCACGCAGTGTTTCGTCGCAAGACTCTCCATCGTCTCGGCCCTTTCGCCGCGCGCGTCACTCCTCGCGCAGCTTCTCGCCCTCACTCTTCTTCGGCGTGAGCGTCAGGTCTTTGTTCAGCCCCAGCTCCTCCTGCCGGTCGGGCGAGGAGCCCTCGGGCGGATAGCCGAGCCCGGTCTTGATCTCGCGGAACTTGGCCTTGATGTCCTTCATCAAATGCCCCGGCGCCTCGTAGCCGTAGGCGCGGAACTCGCCCGGCTCGACCTTCCCCTTCTCGCCCACGAAGTGCGCGAAGGCGTCCGTCCACTCGTCGAAGTGCGCGAAGACGTCGGTCTCGGTCGCCATGTGCTCGGCCTGGTTGTCGCTGTACTTCTTGCCGCGGCCGAACTCCTTGTAGCGCCAGAGGTGGTCGGGCACCTCGATGCCGCTGTAGCGGCACTGCCAGACGAGCGGCGCGTAGGTGTCGCGCTCGTTCTCGAACGGCTCTTCGGCCGGGTCGAAGTAGTGTTTGTGCCGGAGCTTCTTCGGCCGCCCCTCCTCGTCCAGCTCGTCGCCTCCGCCGTCGCCGTAGCAGTAGAAGCCGGCGGTGCGACCTTCGAGGTGGTTGCGGCTCAGATGCTCCCACTCCGGCGAGTGCTCCAGCCTCTTCGCCAGCTCCGCGTCCTTGTGTTCTATCAGCTCCTCGCGCGGGTTGCCGCCGTTGATGCAGACCAGCCGGTCGAACATTGCCTTCAGATTCGACGTCGGCGCGTACCAGTTCACCGGCCCGACAATCGCCCACGCGTCCGCCAGGTCGAGCCGCGCGTACAGGTCCAAATCCCACATCAGATCGGGCTCGCCGCGGCTGTTTTTCTCATAGCAGTTGCAAGGGAAAATGCAGAGCGCCATCGAGGTCGAGACGCAGGCGTTGCAGGTCTGTATGCGCGCGCGTGCGTAGACGTTGCCGAGGTCTTCGTAGTCGATCTCCCAGTCTTGAGGGAGGCGTTCGGCCATGCGGAGCATGAGCGCGCGCGACTTCGAATCGACGCCGGGGCAGTTGTACTGGCGTCGGTCTGAGCCGGAGATGATGAGCACGCGGAAGGGGCGCTCGCTCGTGGGCAGGTTTCCGTTCTCGTCGTTGGGCTTCACTCTCTACTCCTCCGACAGCGCTTGTCCGGTCGGGTGTTCTGGTTTATATAAAGTCTACACCGGAAAATCCGTCGGCGTAAGAGGGTTTGATGAGTTCTCGCAAGCTGCCCGGGTGGTTGAGCGGGGCGCTCGTGCTGGGCGCGTTCGGGGCGCTCGCGTGGCTGGAGCGGCGGCGGCCGCTGCGCGCCGAGGGGGAGCCGAAGCGGGACCGCGCGGCGCGCAACCTCGCGGTCGCCGCGGCCGGCGCGGCGACGCTGCGACTGTTGGAGAAGCCCGCGACCGAACGGCTGGCGGCGCTCGTCGAGCGGCGGCGTTGGGGGTTGCTCAAGGTCTTGCGACTCCCGGCGTGGCTGGAGGTCGCGGCCGCGTGCGTGCTGCTCGACTACACGCTCTACCTCTGGCACGTCCTCGTGCACCGCGCGCCCTTCCTCTGGCGCTTCCACGTCGTACACCACGTAGACCTCGACCTCGACGCGACGACCGCGCTGCGCTTCCACTTCGCCGAGCTGGCGCTGTCGGTGCCGTGGCGCGCGGCGCAGATACTCTTCATCGGCGTCTCGCCCCGGTCGCTCTCGGTCTGGCAGACGCTCTTGATGCTCTCCGTCCTCTTCCACCACTCGAACGTGCGTCTGCCGGTCGGGGCCGAGCGCCGGCTCAACCTCCTGGTCGTCACGCCGCGGATGCACGGCATACACCACTCGACGGTGCGCGAGGAGACCGACTCGAACTGGTCGAGCGGGCTCACGGTCTGGGACCGGCTCCACGGGACTCTGCGGCTCGACGTGCCGCAGGCGGAGGTGGACATCGGCGTGCCCGCCTACCGCGACCCGCGCGAGCTGGGCTTGGCGGAAATTCTCTCGATGCCCTTCGGCGCGGAGCGCCCGACGTGGCGCCTCGGCGGCGTGGGACCCGAGCCGAAGCGCGCGCCTTCCCCCGAACCGTCCGAACAGTTGACGGCGTGAACTCCCTTGTCGAGCTCGAGTAGAGAAGCACCGCGGCTCTCCGTCATCATCCCCGCGCTCGACGAGGCGCGCTCCATCGGCGCGACGCTCGACGCGGCGCGGCGTGTGGGAGGTGGGGTCGAGGTCATCGTCGTCGACGGCGGGAGCGCGGACGGGACGGCGGAGGTGGCGCGCGGGCGCGGCGCGCGCGTCATCAGGTGCGAGCGCGGGCGGGGGGCGCAGATGCACGCGGGCGCGCTCGCCGCGCGCGGCGAAGTGCTGTGGTTCCTCCACGCCGACACGCTCGCGCCGCCGGACGCGGCCGAGCGCATCTCCGAGGCGCTCGCAGACCCGCGCGCCGTCGGCGGCAACTTCCGCATACGCTTCGACGGCGGGCGCGCCGCCGCGCGTTTTTTGAGCTGGCTCTACCCGCGGCTGCGCCTGCTCGGGCTGGCCTACGGCGACTCGGGCTTCTTCGTCAGGCGCGCGGCCTACGAGCGCGCGGGCGGCTTTAAGCCCCTCCCCATCTTCGAGGACCTCGAACTGCTGCGCGCGCTCTGGAAGCAGGGGCGCTTCGTCCAGGCGGACGCGTTCGTCGTCACCTCCTCGCGCCGCTTCGAGGGGCGCAGCTTCGCGCTCACCTTCGCGCGCTGGTCGCTGCTGCAAGGGCTCTACTGGCTCGGCGTCAGCCCGCACGCGCTCGCACGCCTCTACGCGCACGTGCGCCTGCCCGGCGCGCGCGGGAAGGCGAAGGCTTAACCGAAGGTGAGGGCGAAGGCTTAAGCTGAAGGCTTGTGCGGAGACTTCAGCGCGGCGCGTGCGCGAGCGCCCAGCGGTAAGTCGCGGGGGCGCGGCGGCGCGCGGCCTCGTCGGCGAACTCGGCGCGCAGGCGCAGGAGGTCGGCGGGCGTGTCAACGTCGTACCAGCGCGGCAGCTCGAGCAGGCGCAGGCCGAGGCGCGCGGCGTTCCGCGCCGTCTGCGCGTAGGCGCGCGGCGTGCTCCACTCGACCGCGTCGAAGAGGCCGCGCGCGGGCGCGCGCAGCGCCACGGCGTAGTAGCCGCCGTCGTCGGTCGGGCCGAGCGCGATGTCGGCGCGGCCGTCGGCGAGAGCTTCGAGCGCCGCCGAGAGGTTGGGCGGCGGGAGCGTCGGGCTGTCCGCGCCGAGCGCGACGAGGGGCCCGAGGCCGAGTCCGGCCGCGCGCTCGAACACCCCGGCGAGACGTTCGCCCAAATCCTCGCCGCGCTGTTCGAGCCAGAGCAGCCGGCCGTCGCCCGCGACGACTTCGGGCGCTTCGGCGCGCAGCGCCTCTTCGAGCGCCGCGCGCCCGCCCGCGGGGGCGTAGGCGACGACCGTCCGTTCGGCCGCGCCGAGCGCGAGCGAGACCGCGTCGGCGAAGAAGCACGCGGCGAGTTCCGCCGCCCCCGCGGGCGTGAGCGGCGGCACGAGACGCGTCTTGGCGCCGCCGGGGCGCGGCGCCTTGGCCATGACGATGACTGCGGGGCGGGGCATCGGAAAAGGATGAAGGACGAAGGGCGGAGGCTGAAAGGAGGGGCGGGGCTTTACAGCCGCGCGCTCATCCTTCATGCTTCCGCCTTCATCCTTTCACACGGGAGTATCGCACGGAGATGAGCTACTACGAAGAAGAAGACCTCGGGCGCTTCGGCGAGGTGGGGCGGCACCGCCCCGACCTGTTCGAGAAGTTCATGGCCTGGTATCAGGCGTGCCAGGAGGACGGCGCGCTCTCGCGGCGCGAGAAGGCGCTCATCGGCCTGGCGGTCGCGCACGCCTTGCAGTGTCCGTACTGCATCGACGCCTTCTCGCAGTCGTGCCTCGAAGCCGGGTCGAACATGGAGCAGATGACCGAGGCGATACACATGGCCTCGGCGCTGCGCGGCGGCGCCTCGCTCGTCCACGGCGTGCAGGCGCACAACTCCGTCAACAAGGTCTCGATGTGAGCCGCCAGACGCTCCCGGTCATCGGCGGCGACGCCCCCCTGCGCGCGCCCGCCGACTTCGGCGAGAAGCTCGCCGCGCACGGCCTCTCGCCGCGCGCCGCCGGCGTCGAGGTCTTGCAGGTCAACGTCGGCAAGCTCTGCAACCAGGCGTGCAAGCACTGCCACGTGGACGCCTCGCCCCGGCGCACGGAGGTCATGCCGGCCGAGGTGGCCGAGCAGGTCCTGGAAGCCGTGCGCCGCTTCCGCTTCCCGGTCGTGGACATCACGGGAGGCGCGCCCGAGCTGAACCCGAACTTCCGAAGGCTCGTCACGGAGTCGCGGCGTCTCGGCTCGCGCGTGATGGTGCGGCACAACCTGACCGTGATGTTCGAGCCGGGGCAGGAAGACCTCCCCGAGTTCTTCCGCGGGCACTCGGTCGAGGTCGTCTCGTCGCTCCCCTACTACCTCGGCCGGCAGACCGACGCGCAGCGCGGCCCCGGCGTCTTCGACAAGTCAATCGAGGCGCTCAAGCGCCTGAACGCCGCCGGCTACGGGCGCGGGGATGGGCTCACGCTCGACCTCGTCTACAACCCGGTCGGCGCGTTCCTCCCGCCGCCGCAAGGCTCGGTCGAGGCCGACTTCAAGCGCGAGCTGCTCGCGCGTCACGGCGTCACCTTCGACCGCCTCTACACCATCACGAACATGCCCATCCGGCGCTTCCTCGAATACCTCCGGCGCTCGGGCAACGAGGAGCGCTACATGCGCCGGCTGGTGGACGCCTTCAACCCGGCGGCGGTCGAGGGGCTGATGTGCCGCACGACGCTGAGCGTGGACTGGACGGGCCGGCTCTACGACTGCGACTTCAACCAGATGCTCGGCCTCGGCGTGGACGGCTCGCTCCCGCAGACCGTCGCCGAGTTCGACCCCGAGCGTTTCGAGGGGCGAATGGTTGCGACCGGCGCGCACTGCTTCGGCTGCACGGCCGGCGCGGGCTCCTCCTGCGGCGGCGCGGTCGTCAAGTCCTGAGGGCGCGGGGCCGCCGTCACTTGCGCGGGGGCGCGCGTTGCGGATAGTCTAAACCCTCAAAAGCTACGCATTAATCAACCCGCTTCCCGAAGGAGAGGTTACACAGTGGCCGCCATCCACCCCTTCCGCGCCCTGCGACCGCCCGCCGGGCGCGTGGCCGAGGTCGCCGCCGTCCCCTACGACGTGGTCAACACAGAGGAGGCGCGCGCGCTGGCCGAGGGCAACCCCTTGAGCTTCCTCCACGTCTCGCGCCCCGAGATAGACCTGCCCGAGGGGACGCACATCTACGCCGACGAGGTCTACGAGAAGGCGCGCGAGAACTTCGAGGCGATGCGCGGCGCGGGCACGCTCGTCGAGGAGCAGGAGCCCGCGCTCTACGTCTACCGCCTCCGCATGGGCGGCCACACGCAGACGGGCGTCGCCGCCGCCTTCTCGGTTGACGAGTACGACTCTGACCTCATCAAGAAGCACGAGCGGACGCGCCCCGACAAGGAGAACGACCGCACGCGCCACATGCTCACGCTGAGGGCGCAGACCGGCCCCGTCTTCCTCACCTGCCGCGCCGACCGCCGCATCGACGCGCTGGTCGAGGCCGAGACCAAACGAGAGCCGCTTTACGATTTCGAGGCGCCCGACGGCGTGCGCCACACGGTCTGGCGCGCCTCGGCCGCGGAGCAGCTCGCGCGCTGCTTCGCCGAAGTCCCCGCGCTCTACATCGCCGACGGGCACCACCGCGCCGCCTCCGCGTCGCGCGCGCGCGCGGAGCTGAAGGCGAAGAACCCCGTGCACACGGGCCGGGAGGCGTACAACCGCTTCCTCGCCGTCGTCTTCCCCGACGAGCAGGTGCGGATTCTCCCCTACCACCGCGTCGTCAAAGACCTCAACGGGCGGAGCCCCGAAGAGTTCCTCGACGCGGTGCGCGGCCGCTTCAACGTCACCGGCGACGCGAAGCGCGAGGGGCCGGGCGAGCCCGGCCACTGGCACATGTACCTCGGCGGCAGGTGGTACGGGCTGACGCTGCGCGACGACGCGGCGCACACTCTCTCGGACGACCCCACGTCGGCGCTCGACGTGAGCCTGCTGCAAAACAACCTGCTCGACCCGCTGCTCGGCGTCACGGACCCGCGCACCGACAAGCGCATAGACTTCGTCGGCGGCATCCGCGGCACGGAGGAGCTGGAGAGGCTCGTGGACTCGGGCCGCGCCCAGGTGGCCCTCGCGCTCTACGCGACCTCCATCGAAGATTTGCTGCGCGTCTCCGACGCCGGCGGCGTGATGCCGCCCAAGTCCACCTGGTTCGAGCCCAAGCTGCGCGACGCGCTCCTGATTCACACGATTTGAGGAAGTAGCCAGTAGCCAGTAGCCAGTAGGCTCCGCTCTGCGGACGTTGGGACAGACACCCGGGAGTCGCGCCGAAAGAAAGTTTTTCTACTGACTACTGACTACTGTCTACTCATGAAGATCGAGACCGAGCGGCTGCTGCTGCGACCGTACGCGCCCGAGGACGCGGACGAGCAGTTCCGCATCACCTCCGACCCGGAGTTCCGGCGGCACATGGGCCCCCAGTTTCGGCCGACGCGCGACAAGGTGCTGGTCGGCATCGGGCGCTTCACCGAGCACTGGTATCAGTTCGGCTACGGCGCGTGGGCGCTAGAGCTGAAGGGCGAGGGGCGGCTCGTCGGCTACTGCGGGATGCGCCACCTGCTGCCGTCCGACGAGGTCGAGCTGTTCTACGGCTGCGACCGCGACTACTGGGGGCGCGGGCTGGTGACCGAGGCGGCGCGCGCGTCGCTCCGCTACGGGTTCGGGAGGATGGGGTTCGCGCGGGTGATGGCCGTCACAGACAAGGCGAACCTCGGCTCGCGCCGCGTGATGGAGAAGTGCGGGCTGCGCTACGAGCGCGACACCGTCTACTTCGACCTGCCCGTCGTCTACTACGCCGTGAACCGCGGGGACTACCGGCCCGACGGCTCGCCCTACACCGAGAGGGAGTAAACCCATGCGCGTGCTCATCGCCGACAAGTTCGAGCAGTCGGGGCGCGACGGCCTCGAAGCCGCCGGCTGCCGGTTCTCCTACCAGCCCGACGTGAAGGACGACTCTCTCGTCGAGGCCATACGCGCCTACGACCCGGAAGTGCTCGTCGTCCGCTCGACCAAGGTCACCGAGCCGATGCTCGACGCCGGCGCCTTAAAGCTCATCGTGCGCGCGGGCGCGGGCTACAACACCATCGACGTGGCGGCCGCGTCGCGCCGGGGCGTCTACGTCTCGAACTGCCCGGGCAAGAACTCCGTGGCGGTGGCCGAGCTGGCGCTCGCGCTCATCCTCGCCTTAGACCGCCGCGTCGCCGACAACGTCATCCAGCTCCGCGAGGGGAAGTGGAACAAGAAGGAGTTCTCGAAGGCGCGCGGGCTGCTCGGGCGCACGCTGGGGCTGGTCGGCACCGGCCAGATCGGCCGCGAGGTGGCGACGCGCGCGCGCGCGTTCGGCATGAACGTCATCGCGTGGAGCCGTAGCCTCACCGACGAGACGGCCGCCGAACTGGGCGTCGGGCGGCGCAGGAAGCTTTTAGACGTGGCGCGCGAGTCGGACGTGGTGAGCGTCCACGTGGCGCTCAAACCCGAGACGCGCGGCCTCATCGGCGCGGACTTCTTCGACGCCATGCGCGAGGGCACTTACTTCGTCAACACCTCGCGCGGCGACGTGGTAGACCAGGGCGCCCTGCTCCGCGCGATGCGCGAGAAGGACGTGCGCGCCGGCCTCGACGTCTTCGCCAACGAGCCGGCCGTGTCGGCCGGTGAGTTTACCGACGAGATCGCGCGCGAGCCGAACCTCTACGGCACGCACCACATCGGCGCCTCGACCGACCAGGCGCAGGAGGCCATCGCCGCCGAGACCGTCCGCGTCATCCGCACCTTCAAGGAGACGGGGCGCGTCCCCAACGTCGTCAACCTCGCGCGGCGCACGCCCTCGACGCACACGCTCGTCGTCCGCCACCGCGACCGCCCCGGCGTGCTCGCCTCCGTCCTCGACCGCATCCGCGCCGAGTCCATCAACGTGCAGGAGATGGAGAACGTCATCTTCGAGGGGTCGGAGGCGGCGGTCGCCCGCATCAACCTCGAAGCCGCGCTCCCCGCGGAAGTGCTCGAACGCCTCAAGGCCGACAACGCCGACATCATCGAGTTGAGCTTATTGGAAATCAAAAACTCGTGAATAGTGAATAGTAAATGGTGAATGGTTAAAGGCAGTTCTTTCCATTCACGATTTACTATTCACTATTCACGCGAACGGAGTGAGCAAATGACCGAGAGAATCTTTAACTTCAGCGCCGGGCCGGCGGTGCTGCCTGTGCCGGTGCTTGAGCGCGCGCGCGAGGAGATGCTCAGCCTTCCCGGCGTCGGGATGAGCGTGATGGAGATCAGCCACCGCTCGAAGCCCTTCCAGGCCATCCTCGACGGGGCCGAAGGCGGGCTGCGGGACTTGCTCGGGATTCCCGAGGGCTACCGCGTGCTGTTCCTACAGGGCGGCGCGAGCCTCCAGTTCTCGATGATCCCCATCAACTTTCTGGCGCCGCTGGCGAGCGCCGACTACGTCCTGACGGGGAGCTGGGGCAAGAAGGCTCTGAAGGAGGCGAAGAAGCACGGCGCGACCAACGTCGCCGCCGACATGGCCGACGGCCAGTACACGCGCGTCCCCTCGGCCGACGAACTCAACCTCGACCCCGGCGCGGCCTACGTCCACTTCACCTCGAACGAGACCATCGAGGGCGTCGAGTGGAAGCACGACCCCGAAGTGGGCGCGGTGCCGCTCGTCTGCGACGCCTCGTCGAACATCTGCTCGCGCCCGGTGGACGTAAGCAAGTACGCGCTCATCTACGCCGGCGCGCAGAAGAACCTCGGCCCCTCGGGCGTGACCGTCGTCATCGTCCGCGAAGACCTGCTCGAAACCATCCCGGCGAATCTCCACACGATGCTCGACTACCGCACGCACGCCGAGAACGGCTCGCTCTACAACACGCCGAACACGTGGGGCATCTACATCCTCAACCTCGTCTGCGAGTGGGCGCGCGAGCAGGGCGGGCTGGCCTCGATCCACCAGCGGAACGAGGAGAAGGCGCGGAAGATTTACGACCAGATCGACGCGACCGACTTCTACCGCGGCCACGCCGCGCGGGAAGCGCGCTCGAACATGAACGTCACCTTCCGCCTGCCCACCGAGGAGCTGGAGAAGAGGTTCGCCACCGAGGCGACCGCCGCCGGCCTCGACGGCCTCAAAGGCCACCGCTCGGTCGGCGGCATCCGCGCCTCCATCTACAACGCCTTCCCCCCCGCAGGCGTCGACGCCCTCACCCAATTCATGCGCGACTTCGAACGCACCAACGGCTAATGAGATTAATGAGCACGAAAATACTGTTCCCCCTCGCACTCCTGTTGGGACTCTCGGCCGCAGCCTTCAACGCCGCGCAAGTGCCCGCGAACAAGCCCGGGCCGGTCGAGCTGGCTTCGGAAAAACGCCTGCGCAACGTGCGGCAGTTGACCAACGGGGGCGAGAACGCGGAGGCGTACTTCTCGGGCAAGGGCGACCGGCTCATCTTCCAGTCGAAGCGCGAGGGGCGGCAGTGCGACCAGATTTACACGATGCGCGCCGACGGCTCGGACGTGCGCATGGTCTCCACGGGCGCGGGCGCGGCCACCTGCTCATACATCTTCCCCGACGGCAGGCGGATTCTCTACGCCTCGACACACCTCGCCTCGGCCGACTGCCCGCCCGCGCCCGACCGCTCGCGCGGCTACGTGTGGGCCGTCCACCCCGGCTTCGACATCTTCGCGGCCGACCCCGACGGCCGGAACCCCAGGCGGCTGACCTCGACGCCCGGCTACGACGCCGAGGCGACCGTGTCCACGGACGGGCGGAAGATAGTCTTCACCTCCGTGCGCGACGGCGACCTCGACATCTACTCGATGGACGCCGACGGGAAGAATGTGAAGAGGCTGACGAACGAGCTGGGCTACGACGGCGGCCCGTTCTTCTCGCGCGACGGCCGTGTGATAGTCTACCGCTCGTACCACCCGAAGACGCCAGAGCAGGTCGAGCGTTACCGTGCCCTGCTCGCCGAGAACGTCATCGAGCCGAACACCTTCGAGCTGTGGGTGATGGACGCGGACGGCCGCAACAAGCGGCAGGTGACTAAACTCGGCGTGGCCAGCTTCGCGCCTTACTTCCTGCCCGGCGGCCGTGCCGTCATCTTCTCGTCTAACAACCCCAACCCGCGCGGACGCGACTTCAACCTCTTCGTCGTGAACCTCGACGGGACGGGGTTGGAGCAGGTCACCTTCAACGACACCTTCGACGGCTTCCCGATGTTCTCGCCCGACGGGCGCCGGCTCGTCTTCGCCTCGAACCGCAACGCCGCCGCGCGCGGCGACACCAACGTCTTCATCGCCGACTGGGTCGAGTAAAAGCCATGCAGTACAAAAGATTGTCCGGCCTCCTGCTCGCCGCCGCGCTCCTCGCGCAGGCCGCGCTGGCGCAGACCGCCGCGGGGCCGGCCGCGCCCGACGCGGCGCGTCTGCGCGCGCACGTCGCCTACCTCGCCTCCGAGAAGCTCGAAGGCCGGCGCACCGGCACCCCCGGCGCGCAGGAGGCCGCTCTCTACGTCGCGCGCGAGTTCATGCGGCTGCGCCTGCGCCCCGGCGGCGCCGCGCCCGCCGGCGACCTCACGGAGCGAAGCTACCTGCAGGAGTTCCCCTACGTCGCGTCCGTGGGCCTGGGCGCGGGCAACGCGCTGACCGCCACGCGGCGCGTCGCGGCCGGGACGCAGGGGCCGCCGCTGGCGGTCGACTTCAAGGTCGGCGAGGACTGGATGCCGCTCGGCTTCGGCTCGAACGCGAAGGCGGAGGGCGGGGTCGTTTTCGTCGGCTACGGCATCACGGACGCCGCGCAGAACTACGACGACTACAAGGGCGCGGACGTTGCGGGCAGGGTCGCGCTCGCCTTCGCGGGCACGCCCGACGGCGGCAACCCGCACGGGCGCTTCACGCGTGCGGGCGAGCCGCGCTTCAAGGCGGCAGCCGCGCGCGCCGCCGGCGCCCGCGCGCTCGTCCTCATCGCCGCCGACGAGAAGTTCGCCGACGACAAACTCTCGCGCCTGCGCTACGACAACTCGGGCGGCGACGCGGGGCTGCCCGTCGCGGCCGTCTCGCAGCGGGCGGCGGCGACGGTGTTGGGGCTGGCCGACGCAGCGACTCTCTCAAATCTGGAAAAGTACTTGGGCGGATGGCTCCTGAAGTACACCGAGGAGGTGGCGAAGTTTCAGGCGGGGGACCCCGGCAGCGGCGGCACGGCCGTCGGGTATCACCTTCTGTTGAACCCGCGCGCCGGCGCGCAGCACGATCACGGGGCGCGGAACCCGGCCCTCATCGAAGCACCGGGCGTCGTCATCAGCCTGACGACCGACGTGGCGCGCAGGAACGCGCCGGCGGCCAACGTCGTCGGCGTGCTCGAAGGCTCGGACGCACGGCTGAAGTCCGAGGTCATCGTCGTCGGCGCGCACTACGACCACCTCGGGCGCGGCGGCGTGGGGAGCGGGAGCCTCGGGCGCGAGGGCGACGTGCACTACGGCGCGGACGACAACGCCTCGGGCACCGCCGGCCTGATCGAGCTGGCGCGCCTCTTCTCGCGCGAGCCGCGGTTGATGAGGCGCACCGTCGTCTTCGTCGCCTTCGGCGGCGAGGAGGAGGGGCTCATCGGTTCTAGCTTCTACGTGCGGAACCCCGTGCGCCCGCTCGAACAGACCGTCGCGATGCTCAACATGGACATGATCGGCCGGCTGCGCGGCGACGTGCTCAACGTCGGCGGCGTCGGCACCGCCTCCGAGTGGCGCGCGCTCATCGAGGCGGAGAACAAGGGCTACAAGGTCGCGCTCGACCCTTCCATCACCGGCGCCGCGCCGGAGGCGGTGAAGGACGAGGCGAAGGGCGCGGGCGCCAAGCCCGACGTGCGGACGGCGTCGGCGTCGCGCCGCACGTCGTCGGACGACCCGTTCCCCATCGTCGTCACCGGGACAAACGGGCGCGCGGCCGTCACGGCGACGCCGGCCGAGCGCTTCGCGCTCCGCCTGAATGATGACGGGTACGGCCCGAGCGACCACTCGGCCTTCTACGCGCGCCGCGTCCCCGTCCTCTTCTTCTTCACGGGCTCGCACGAGGACTACCACAAGCCGACCGACACGGCCGAGCGCGTCAACTACGACGGCCAGGCGCGAGTCCTCCAGTTCGTGCGCGACGTGGTCTATCAAGTCCAGTCGCGCGACCGGCGGCCGACCTACGCCGTGGCGAAGTCCGAGGCGAGCGCGCGCTCGACCGGCTTCAAGGTCTCGCTCGGCACCGTGCCGTCTTACGGCGACTCGACCGACGGCCTCAAGCTCGACGCGGTGCGCGAGGGCTCGCCGGCGGCCGTGGCGGGGCTCAGGGCCGGAGACAAGATAGTCAGGCTGGCGGGGCGCGACGTGCGTAACGTCTACGACTACACGCAGGCGCTCTCCGGGATGAAGGCCGGCCAGGAGTACGAGGTCGAAGTCCTGCGCGACGGCCGGCGCCTCTCGATGAAGATCACACCGGCCGCTAGAAGATAGTAGACAGTAGACAGTAGTCAGTAGAAAAAAAAGAGGCGGCGCGTCTCAGCCATCGGTCGAGACGCGCCGCCTTTTCGTTTTCTCTACTGACTACTGTCTACTGACTACTGTCTACTGCTTTTCACCAGCGGGGCTCGCGTCCGCCCCCGCCGCCGCCGCCGCCGCCGCCGCCGTAGCCGCCGCCGCCGCGTTCGACGCGGGGCCGCGCCTCGTTGACGGTCAGCGCGCGGCCGCCGATCTCCTTGCCGTTGAACTGCTCGATGGCCGCGGCCGCGCCCTCGGCCGTCGCCATCTCGACGAAGCCGAAGCCGCGCGACCGTCCCGTGTCGCGGTCCTCGACGACCGAGGCCGACTCGACCTCGCCGGCTTGCGAGAAGATTTCGCGCAGCTCGTCGCCGGTCGTGCGGAAGTTAAGGTTCCCCACGTAAAGTCTCGTGCTCATACAGTCTTTCTGTCCTTTTCTCGAAGTGAAGCGCGGGCTTCGGGAGCTCGTCGCGGGCGGAGCCTGTCGAGCGGGGAGAGCGGACTCTGCGGGCCACTGCGGCGGCGAGGGCGGCGACTCTGATGCCCGGTGCTCTCGGACTGGCGGAGAGCGGCTTCAAACCAATTGACCAACCCCACTCTCCTTCAGCCGGACGCCGTCGCCCCGACAGTCGCCGGGCAGGCGCGGCCGCCTTCAGCCGCGCGAGAGCGCAGGAACCTGATGCCCGCAAAGTATGCCCCCAACCCTCGGCCCCGCGCAAGATTTTTTCGCGCGCGCCGCCGGGCGAGTTCCTTCTTGAAAAGGCCACGGCTTTAGCGCAGAATACCCGCGCGCAGTCGAACTCTTTGAAAGCGCGGCCCGAAGCTTTATCCCCGGCCCCGTGCTGCGGTTCCCAAAGTCCCCGTCAACGCGCCGCCCCCCGGGCGCCGGCCCTGACCCCATGATCGGCAAGACCATCTCGCACTATCGCATACTCGGCCAGGCCGGCGAGGGCGGGATGGGTGTCGTCTACGTCGCCGAAGACCTCCACCTCGGCCGCCGCGTCGCCATCAAAATCCCCCACGCCGGGCGAGACGAGAGCCACTACCGCGCGCGCTTCCTGCGCGAGGCGCGCTCGGTCTCCAAGCTCCGCCACCCCAACATCGCGGCCGTCCACGACTACGGCGAGACCGACGAGGGCCAGCCCTTCATCGTCATGGAGCTGGTCTCGGGCCAGACGCTCGGCGACGTGCTCGCGGGGTCGGGGCTCTCCATCGCGCGCTCGGTCGAGGTCGCCTGCCAGACCGCCGAGGCGCTGTCGGAGGCGCACCGGCGCGGCGTCGTCCACCGCGACATCAAGCCCTCGAACGTCGTCATCGACGACCAGGGCGAGGTCAAGGTGCTCGACTTCGGGCTCGCCAAGCAGTTGCACGAGGAGGGCGCGGGCGGCCCCGACGCCGCGACGCTGCTCTCGGCGCGCACGCGCTCGGACGTGGTCATCGGCACGCCGCTCTACCTCTCGCCCGAGCAGGCGCGCGGCTCGAAGGTGGACGGCCGCAGCGACCTCTTCGCCCTGGGCGCACTGCTCTACGAGTGCCTGACGGGGCGCCCCGCCTTCTCCGGCTCGAACGTCATCGAGATCGGCGCGCAGGTGCTCCACTTCGACCCGCCGCCGCCCTCGCGCTTCAACCCGCGCGTGCCCGCCGAGCTCGACCGCCTGACGCTCAAGGCGCTCGCGAAGAAGCCCGAAGACCGCTTCCAGTCGGCGGCCGAGCTCGCCTCCGAGCTGGCGCGCGTCCGCTCGCGCCTGCCCGACTCGGACACGTCGACGACACGGCGTCTGGCGGGCGTCGAGGTGGGCCACCGCTCCAGCGCGCTCACCACGATGGCCGAGGCGCTGCGCCGCCCGAAGTTCTCGCCGCTCACGCTCGTCGCCTCGCTCGCCGCGCTGGCGCTCGTCGTCTTCGGCGTCGCCTACGCGCGCCGGCCTTCGCCGCACAGGCCGGCGCCCGGGGCCGCGGCGCTCTACCAGGAGGGCGCGGGCGCGATGCGCGAGGGCTCGTACTACAGGGCGAGCGTCCTGCTCTCGCAGGCCGTCGAGAAGGACGGCGAGTTCGCGCTCGCCCGCGCGCGGCTCGCCGAGGCGATGCTGGAGATGGACTTCCTCGACCGCGCGAAGGACGAGATGATCGCCGTCGGCGAGCTGGTGCCCGACTTCTCGATCTACCCGCGCGCCGACGCGCTCTACTTCGAGGCCGTCCGCTCGACGGTGAGGCAGAACTACGGCGACGCCATCAACGCCTACCAGAAGATCGTCGAGCTCTCCCCCGCCAGCCCGGAGGCGCACCTCAACCTCGGGCGCGCCTACGAGAGGGACAACCAGGTCGAGAAGGCCGCCCAGAAGTACACGGAGGCGACCGGGCTCGACCCCGCGTACGCGCGCGCCTTCGTCCACCTCGGCGCGCTCCACGCGCGGCGGGGCAACCAGCCGGGCGCCGCCGCCGCCTTCGACACCGCGCAGAAGCTTTACGCGGCCGCGAAGAACAAGGAGGGCGAGGCGGCCGTGCGCTACCAGCGCGGGCGCCTCTTCTTCAACGTCCAGCAGAAGCTCGCCGAGGCGGGCGCCGAGTTCGGCCAGGCGCTGGCGCTCGCGCGCGAGACGAAGAACACCTACCAGCAGGTGCAGGCGCTGTTGCAGCTCGCGCTGACGCTCGGCGACCCCGCCGAGGCGCAGAAGACCGCGCAGGAGGGGCTCGACCTCGCGCAGGCCAGCGGCATGAACGACCAGGTGGCCAACGCCTACATCACGCAGGGCAACGTCCTCTTCGGCAAGCTGAGCAAGTACGACGAGGCGGACGCCGCCTACGGCCGCGCGATCCAGTACGCGAGCAACTACAAGCTGCGGCGCTACGAGGCGCTGACCTACACCAACATGGCGAGCCTGCGCGACCGGCAGGGGCGCTTCGACGAGGCCGTGGCGGCCGCCGAGAAGGCGCGCGAGTTCTACATCCTGGGCGGCTACCGCAACGAGGTCGACCGCTCGGCGATGCTCATCGCCCGCATCAGGAGGCGCAAGGGCGACTACGAGGGCGCGCTCAAAGTCTTCGAGGAGCTGCTGCGGTCGGCCGAGCAGTCGGGCGACGAGATGCAGGCGGCCACCCTCCACCGCGAGTGCGGCGCGGCGCTCAGCGCGATGGAGCGTTACGCGGAGGCGCTCACGCACTACAAGGAGAGCGTCTCCGGCGCCCGCGCGCTCCGTCACAAGACGCTCCTCGCCTTCTCGCTGCTCAACCAGGCGAACGCCTTCTGGTCGGTCGGGCGCTACGAGGAGGCCGCCGACAATTTCCGCCAGCTCGTCGAGGCCGACCCGCAGCAGCTCAGCGTGAGCAACGACCTGCTCGTCAACGTCCACCTCGCCGAGGCCGAGATGGAGCTGAGCCGGCACCGCTTCGCGGAGGCGTCGGCCGCCGCCGGGCGCGCGCTCGCCCTCCTGAAGGAGTCGAAGAATCCGCCTAACGACTCGCTCTCGCTGGCCAACGCAAACCTCGGGCAGGCCGAGGCGCGGCACCCCGGCAAGGCCGCGCGCACGCGCGCGCTGTGCGAGGAGGCGGCGCGTCTGGCGGGCCTCGGCGCCGACGCCTCCGTCGCCGCGCGCGCGCAGTACGCGCTGGCGTTCGCGCTCTCGGAAGCGGGCGACGCCGCCGGCGCGCGCGCGGCCGCCCTCCAGGCGCACGAGTCTTACGCCCGTCTGGGGCGCGCCGAGTCCGCGTGGCGCGCGCTCGCGCTGGCCGGGAAGGCCGGCCGCCGCGCCGGCGACGAGGACGCGGCGCGCGAGCACCTGGCGCGCGCCGCCACTTCGCTTGAGCAGTTCCAACAGAGTCTGGGGGCGGAGGCGGCAGGATACCTCTCGCGCCCCGACGTGCAATGGCTCCGCGGTGAGCTCGGCGCCTCCCCTGCGGGCGCGACTCGCTGACGCTGCCCCAACGTCCTCTACCGCAAGGAGAAAAGAAGATGCCAGACGCAGACCCACCGATCCTCGTCAGCGGAGGTTCCGTTACCCTGAAGGTTAAGGCCGACGAACTGCCGGAACAGAGCAAAGGTCATTACTACAGCCCGGACAGGAAGCTGAGGCGCATCACCATCAGCGGCGACGGCGTTACCTACAGCAAGGACTTCCCCACGGGTGATGGTGTGACCATTAAGATTTTCTTTGACAACAGCGTGTTAGACGGCGGTGGCGGCGGCGGCAAGTAGTAAGGCACGCCCCCCCCACACGAACCCCCGACAAACGACACGGCGCGGCGGTCTCGGAATTCCGAGACCGCCGCGCCGCTTTATCAAAAGGGTGAAGGGTGAAGTTAAGGCCGTCTTAATTCATCCCTCATCCTTCACCCCGCCTTTCCTCTCGCTCCACACCGCCTCGGCCACGCCGGCCACCCAGCAGAGCGCGCCGCGCGCGCCGAAGTGCTCGCGCACGCGCGCGAAGATGCGCGGGTAGAGCCGCGCCGTGCGCGCCAGCAGACGCCGGAGCACCCCCGTGCTGACGTGCCCGCGGAAGACCTCGCGCCGCTCGCGCTCGTCCAGGTCGAACATCGCCGCCATCAGCGCGTTGAGCGTCTCGTTGACCGCGTGCGGCGCGCCCCCCGCCGCCGGGCGCATGAACTCCGCGAGCCCCAGCGCACGCGCCACGCGCGCCGAGCCGCCGTCGCAGACGGCCGCGAGCGTCTCGGCGTCCGACGCCCCGCACGAGAGCGCGGCGTCCGTCCGCCCCGCCACGCGCCGCAGCTCGCGCGCCGCCGCGCACGCGCCGCCCGGCCCCCCAAGCGCCGCGCCCGCCGCCCCGCAAGCGGCCTCGCCCAGAAGCATCACGCGCTCCGACGTCACGCGCCGCCGGCTCCGCCAGACCTCGCGCGGTGCGTGCGCGTAGTCGAACACCGGGCGCTCGACGCGCCAGCCCGCGCCCCTGCGCTTGTACGCGGGGAGCGACTCGAAGTAGCGCTCGAAGAGCGCGAGCAGGGACTTGTCGGCCGGCGAGTCGGTCGTGTCGTGGAAGAAGAGTCGCGTCGTGTAGTCGCCGCGCGCGGGCGAGCCGGCGAACGCCTCCCAGAGGAGCTGGCGGTGTGCGCACGCGTCCTCCGTGCTGACGAGTATCTCGCCGGCGCCGAAGTCCGCCTCGTCGCGCCCCGCGCCGCGCGCGAACCCGCGCGCCACCGTCCCGACCGAAGGCCGCACGCGCGCCGAAGCCGCGCCGCCGTTCAACTGCCGCGCCACGGGCGAGTCCGCCCCCGAGGCGTCCGCGAACAGACGCGCCGCGAAGAAGCGACGCGCCCCGCCCGCCCCCTCGGCCTCCACCGTCACGCGCCCGGCCTCGACGTAGGCGCGCACGAAGCGCAGCTCCTTCATCACGGCGCAGCCCTTCGCCGCGAGCCGCTCCAGACGCCCGGCCGCGAGCGCCGTCAGACGCTCGCCGTCCAGCGCCACGTCGAGCGCGCCGCTCACCCACAGCGGCTCGGCCTTGACGCGCGAAGACGCGTCGTGGAATTTGACGAAGCCGCCCCGGTAGCGGTTCACGACGGCCGCCGCGACCTCCTCGCGCGTGAAGAGACCCGCGCCGGCCAGCTCCTCGACCTCGTCCTCCGAGAAATTCCAGACGCCGCCCGACTCGCCCCCCGCGCGCGCGCCGCCCAGGACGAGCACGCGCCTCCCGTGCGCGCACGCGAGCGCCGCCGCGTGCAGCAGCGCCGCCGCGCCGCCCGCGTAGACCACGTCGAACTCGCCCTCGGCCTCGCGCCCCGCGGGCGGCGCGCCGCGCACGAACGCCTCGCCCGACTCGCGCGCCCCGCCGCGCGTCTCCCAGTCGGCGCGCCACGCCGTCTCAAGCTCCCAGATGCGTCTGAGCCACTGCTCCCGGCGCGGGAGCGCGCCGAAGCCGGCGACCGTCTCGGGGTAGCGGCGTCGGAAGTGCGCGAGGTCGGGCGCGACGCCCGCGCCGGGCGCGGCCTTGAAGGACGGGAGTGATTTCGTCGGAGCCGTGGCGACCATCGTGGAGCCTCTCGCGGGAGCACTGCTGAAGACGCGCCCGCACGCACGGCGTCGGCGCGGCGCGGGGAGAAAACAGTTTGTCAGGGAGACGGTTTCGCCGGGCAAGTGTAGCCGAAGCCCGCGCGCGCGGTCTAGCACTTCGCGGCGCCGGGGGATGTTGAGAGAAAAATGTTACCTCGCGGCGACACTTTGACACGCGTGCCGCCTCAGCGGCGCGCGCGCGAGATGAGCCCGATGACGGCGACGAAGAGCGCCGAGCCGATGATGGACCAGACGACGGGGAAGGTCTGACCGCCGACGCGCACGGGGAGCAGCTCGGGCATCCCGGCCTGCCGCGCAATCCACATCCCGAGGAGAGCGCCGACGAAGCCGAGCGCTATCGAGACCAGGCAGCCGCCTGAACATAGGTCTCCTGTCATGTGTGTCGTTTGGGCCACGAGCATAATCGAAGCCGGCGCGCCGGGCAAAGTAAACCGGGGCGGCCCTGGGCGCGGACCTTTTCTGGAAGGCGACGCCGCGCAATCCACGAAACTTTTGCTTCCCAAGCGCGCGCGCGACCCTCTATACTTTCTCTGCGCGTCGCCCGGAGCGACGCCGCCGTTTGAGAAGCGACACCGACAAAGGCCACCCGGCGCGAAAGCACCGGAGCGCAAAGCCGTTGACCTAAACGCCCCGCGAGAAGGGGGGGCGCACGGACGCAGCGGTCGCCGAAGTGATGCCGGAAAGAGAAGACAACCCGAGGGGCCGGAGGCGCGCGCGACGTTCGACGCGCCCCGGCCTCGCCGTTTTTAAGACCCGGGAAAAGCCCCCCGGCGGCGCCGAGTTCGGGGACGTTTTGCGCGCCCGTTCGACCCCACGCCGGTGCAACCGGGGCTACCCCTCGGACATCTTAGACTGGCACGTCGCGGCGATCATCATCCCCTTCAGGTCACGCGGCCCGGCCCGATAAAATCACGAAGAAAACCTGAAGACCCGGAAACGTTTTTTAAGGAGATTTACCGCCAATGCGTAAGCTAATCATCGCCACCCTGCTCGTCGCCTCGGCCTTCGGCGCGGCCTCGGCGCAGAACAACAACAACGAGATTCCGAACATGGGGCGCGCGCCCAAGCAGGCCGACGGCATCGGCCGCCTCGACCTCCGCGTCGTCGACCAGGACGGCAACCCCGTCCAGGGCGTCCGCGCCGACCTCCAGTCGAAGCGCTCGGGCGGCTTCCTCTGCGAGTCCTGGAACTGGACGGACGCGCGCGGCGTCGCCGTGCTCCCGCCGCTCCACATGGGCAAGCTGACGCTCAAGCTCTCGGCCAAGGGCTTCCAGACCCAGAAGGTCGAGGTCGACGCCGCCTCGCTCGACCAGCCCGTCCGCGTCGTCCTCCAGAAGAAGTCGTAAGACGGTAGTCAGTTTTCAGCAGTCAGTAGAAAGATAGGCGGCGCGTCCCGGCTGTTGGCCGAAAACGCGCCGCCTCTTCTTTTTCTACTGACTGCTGACTACTGTCTACTTCTTCTTCCTACCTCACAGCCCCTTCGCCTGCCGCCACTCGCGCACCACTTCGGCGGGCGGGCGCTTGTGGCCGTCGACCTCGTAGTTGAGGCGGCGCATCTCGTCGGTGGAGATGGAGCCGGCGAGGCGCCGCAGGACTTCGCGCGCGGGCGCGAGGCGTTCGAGCGCGTCGCGGCGCGCGAGCAGGACGGCCTCGTAGGGCGGGAAGTAGTGTCGGTCGTCTTCGAGCTGCGTGAGCCCGAGCGTGGCGATCATCCCGTCGGTCGAGTTGCCGGCGATGACATCCACCTGCCCCTCCGCGAGCGCGCGGTAGGAGAGCGACAAATCCATCTCGCTCGGCCGCCCCGCGAACCGCAGGCCGTACGCGCGCGAAAAACCCTCGTAGCCGTCGGCGCGCGACATGAAGTCCTGACCGAAGCCCGCGCGCCACCCCGGCGCGTGCCGTGCGGCGTCCGAGACCGTTTTGAGGTTCAGCCGCCGCGCGTCGTCCCCCCGAATCAGGATCGCGAACGTGTCCTCGAAGCCGAGCGGCGGGCCGACCTCCACGTCGAAGCGCGCGGCGTAGTCGGCCTTGACGCGCTCGTAGACGGCGCGCGCGTCCGTCGCCGGCGGGTGCTTGAGGATGGCCATCAGCGACGTGCCCGTGTACTCGGGGTACGCGTCCACCTCGCCGGCGACGAGCGCCTCGTGCGCGAGGTTGCCGCCCAGCTCGTAGCGCCGCTCGACCTTCAGCCCGCGCGCCTCCAACTCCTGCGCGAAGATTTCGGCGAGGAGAATCGACTCGGTGAAGTCCTTCGACCCGACCCTCACGTCCGCGCGCGCCGCCCGGCGCCAGAGCGCGAAGCCGCCTCCCCCGAGAACCGCGACGGCGAGCGCGCCGGCCGCGACCCGCCGCGCGAGCGCGCCCCGCTTCGAGCCGCCGCGCGCGAAGCGCCGGCGCACGTCGAGCCGCGACTCTATCAGGCCGATGCCGGCGTCGGCCGCGAGCGCGAGTAGCGCCGCCGGGATGGCGCCCGCGAGCATCAGCCGGTCGTCGTTCTGACGCAGGCCGCGGTAGATGAGCGTCCCGAGGCCGCCCGCGCCGACGAAGGCCGCCACCGTGGCGACGCCGACCGAGATGACCAACGCCACGCGCACGCCCGCGAGGATGACGGGCGCGGCCAGCGGCAGCTCGACCTGTCGGAGAATCTGCCGGTCGGTCATCCCCATCGCCACGGCCGCCTCGCGCACGCTGCGCTCGACGCCCTCCACGCCGGTCACGGTGTTGCGGATGACGGGCAGCAGCGCGTAGACGACGAGCGCGACGACCGCCGCGCGCCAGCCGATGCCGCCGACGTACTTGAGCGGGATGATGAACCCGAAGAGCGCGAGGCTCGGCACGGTCTGGAGCACGTTGGCGACGGCGAGCACGGGCCGCCTCAGGCTCGGTTTGCGTGTGAGCAGCAGCCCCGTGGGGATGCCGACCGCGACCGCGACGAGCGTCGCGGCGGCGACGAGCAGGAGGTGCTCGCCGGTCAGCGCCAGAATCTCGCGCCAGTTGCGCAGCATGAAGTCGAGCGCGCTCACACGTCACCCCCCGAGGCTGACAAAACTTCGTCGGGCAGTTGTAAGGTCTCGCGGTAGGCGCGCGCGCGCGGCTCTTCGGAGCGGAGGAAGGCTCGGGGCGTGTCGAGCAGGAGGACGCGGCCGGCGCTCATCAGCGCGACGCGCGTGCCGAGCAGCAGCGCCTCGCGCACGTCGTGCGTGACGAAGATGACGGTCTTGCCGAGCCGACTCTGGAGCGCGGCGAACTCGCGCTGGAGCGACGCGCGCGTCAGCGGGTCGAGCGCGCCGAACGGCTCGTCCAACAGGAGCAGTGGCGGGTCCGCGGCCAGCGCGCGCGCCACACCCACGCGCTGGCGCGGCGTCCCACTCGCGCGTGTCGCGCCCCTCGACGAAGACCCGCCCGCCGGTCGGCTCAAGCAGGCGGTTGACGAGCCTGAGCGTCGTCGTCTTCCCGCAGCCCGACTCGCCGAGGAGCACCAGCGTCTCGCCGCGCCCGACTTCGAGGTCGAGCGCGTCGATGACGGGCGCCGCCGCTCCGGCCGGCGCGTAGGTGACGCGGCGGAACTGGACGACGGGTTCGGCTTGTAAGTCGGCCATTAACTCAGCGCCGCCGCGCGCGGCAGCGGGGGCTGTTGCTGCGGAAGAAGTGAACTTCCGCGGGGTCTACCGTCGGCGACGGCCCCGGCTCAGGCGCTCCCGGCGGCACGAAAAAATAGTCCGCCGAGAAATTCTCGCGGTAGCCGCCGTCGATTATCAACACACGCTCGGGCGCGATGCCGCGCCTGTTGACGAAGTAGTCCTTCCAGACGCGGCCGCGCCGCGCGGCGTAACCGCGACAGCCGCGTCGGCCGCCGTAGACGATGAGGAAGAGTCTATCGTCGGGCGAATTTTTTAACTCGATGGCGAAGTTATCGAACAGCGGGCTCAACACCCTCAGGGGAAGGTCGTCCAGCGGGAGGCGGTCTCTTATCGGGTGTGACGCCGGCGGCTCCTGCGCCGCCGCCGCCGCGGCCAGAACTACGAGCAGGGCGGCCGTCTGAATAATCCGGTTCGAGAATAGCATGGTCGTCTCCCGAAGTTCGTCGCCTTTTGGGTGTTCTTCCGCCTAAGCGACGCGGAGGTGCTCGCAGGCGCGTTCGACGGAGCCGTGCCAGGAGCCCTCGAAGTTGCGCAGGAGGATGTCGGCGGGGCAGACGCCCTCTTCGACGACGCGCGCGACGAGCACGTCGAGGTAGCCTGCCTCGCCGGGCGCGACCCTCTTCAAGCCTTCGACCGCGAGACCGACCACGTCGCGCGCGATGCCGAGCACGTCCACGCCGCCGTGCCGCGCCGCGAGCCCGTCGCGCGCCACGCGCTCGCGCAAGAGCTGCGCGCCGCCCGCGTCGAGCCGCGGCGCGAGCCGCAGAGCCGCGTCGAGCGAGGCGTCGTCGTAGAACAGGCCCTTCCAGAGCGCCTGGAGTGCCATCGTCATCTCGAGGTCGCCCGCGTCGGCGCTGCGCAGCTCGACGTGCTGCTTGAGCCGCGCGTCGGTGAAGATGGTCGTCAGGTGGTCGGCCCAGTCGCCGAAGAGCGGGGTCACGCCCCCGCGCCCGCGCGCGAGGAACTCGTCGAAGCGCACGCCGGTCACGTCGGCGAGGTAGCGACCCTCGCGCTGCGCGAAAATCATCGGCACGCCGAGCGCGTAGGCGACGTAGTCCTCGGCCCCGAAGTCGTCGCGGAGCGCGGGCGGCGCCATGCCGCAGCGGTCGGGGTCTGTGTCGAGCCACGCGGCGGCGCGCGTGGACTTGTAGCCCGAGGGGCGCCCGCGCTCGAAGGGCGAGTTGGCGAAGACGGCGGTGACGACGGGCGCGAGGCGGTTGCCGACCAGAAACTTCTTGCAGAGGTCTTCGCGCGAGCCGTAGTCGAGGTTGGCCTGCACCGAGCAGGTGCGGCACATCATGTCCCACGCGCGGCCGCCGCGCCCGCCGAGGTAGGGGCGCATCACCTCGTAGCGCGGCTTGGGGAACCAGCGCTGCTCCGACGCCGAGCGCAGCGGGTCGAAGCCGGCGGCGAGGAAGGCGAGGCCGTTACTTTCGGCCACCTCGTGGAGGCGCACGAGGTAGCGGCGCAGCTCGCGCTCGACGCCGGCGAGGTCGCGATGCGGCGCGCCCGAGAACTCGACCTGCCCGCCGGGCTCGACCGTCAGGCGGTTCATCTGCCCGGCGTTGACCTCGACGATCGCGCCCGCCTCGTGTACGAGGTCGCGCGAGGAGGGCGCGAAGCCCGCGAGCACGCTCTCGACCTGCGCGGGGCCGAGGCGCCCGAACCCGCGCGCGCGGTCGTAGCCGAACAGCTCGAACTCGGCGCCGCACACCCACTCGGCGCGCGGCTTCTCGCCGCGCAGCAGGTTCTCGACGAAGAGCGGCACCGACTCGCCCGTGACCGGGTCGGTCAGGAGCGGGAAGCCTTCGCGGCTCGTTCTGCTCGGTTGCTGCGACATCTCGGGTGAGTGACGGGTGACGGGTGACCAGTGATAAGAGAAGACGGCGGGACTGTTTTCTTATCACCTATCACTCGTCACACATCACCCTCTTTCGCCTTTCGTCTCCGTCGCCACAAAGAGGTTGCTGCTGAAGCGCTCGCCCGAGTCGAGCCAGGTGTGCGCGCGCTCGAAGCCGGTCTCGGCGGCGAGCGCCGACAGCTCGCCGGGCGAATACTTGTAGGAGTTCTCCGTGTGGACGCGCTCGCCCTTCCGGAAGTCAAGGTCGAGGCCGAGCGCGCCCACGCGCACCGTCTGGTCGCGCAGGCTCTCCAGGTGCATCTCGACGCGCCCCTCGCGCGCGTCGTAGAGCGCGACGTGGCGGAAGTCTCGCAGGCGAAAGTCGGCGCCCAGCTCGCGGTTGACGCGCGCGAGGAGGTTGAGGTTGAAGGCGGCGGTGACGCCGAGCGCGTCGTCGTAGGCGGCTTCGAGCACGCCCGTGTCCTTCTTCAGGTCGGCGCCGAGCAGCACCAGGTCGCCCGCGCGCAGCACGCCGCGCAGCCGGCGCAGGAAGTCGCGCGCCCCCGCCCGGTCGAAGTTGCCGACGTTCGAGCCGAGGAAGAGGACGAGCGCGCGGCTCCCCTCCTCGCGGCTCTCGCCGAGGCGCGGGAGCGCCGTGTCGTAGTCGGCGGCGTAGGCCTCGACGCTCAAGGACGCGTAGTCGCCGAGCAGCGCGTGCGCGCTCGCTTCGAGCGCCGCCGGCGAGATGTCGACGGGGACGTAGGCGAGAGTCTTCTGCCCGGCGAGCAGCGCCTCGATGATGCGGCGCGTCTTCGACGCCGAGCCCGAGCCGAGCTCGAAGAGCGTGACGCGCCGCGCGCCCTCGCGCGCCGCCGCGACTATCTCGCCGGCGTGGCGCGCGAAGATCTCGGCCTCGGCGCGCGTCAGGTAGTACTCCGGCAGCAGGCAGATGGCGTCGAAGAGGTGCGAGCCCAGCTCGTCGTAAAAATATTTCGGCGGGAGCGACTTCCGTTCCGCGCCCAGCCCCCGCCGCACGTCCTCGGCGAAGTCGCCGGCCGCCTCGGCCGTCAGCCTGTGGATGCGCAGGCGCTCGTCGCCCCCCTGATGAGGCATCGTCGGGTCCCCTTCGTCTCCTGTGAAATTGTCTGTATCATAAACCATCGCGTACGACGCCGCACGGTTGACGGCGGCCGGGGCGCGCGCCGAACTTCTATGAACGAACAGGCCGAACAGCTCGCGTCGCAGTTGGCAGAGGCGCGCGCCGACACGCTCCGCATCTTCGATTTGGCTGACGAGGCCGAGCTGCAACGCAGCCCCGGCTTCGGCTACCGCCCCGTCATCTGGCACCTCGCGCACATCGGCGTCTTCGAGGGGTACTGGCTGCTGCAAAAGGCTCAGGGGCTGCCCGCGACCGACGACGCCTACGAGCGCGTCTTCGACCCCATCCACACGCCGCGCGAGGAGTCGAAGAACCTGCCCACGCGGCGCGAGATGCAAGACTACTTGTCCCGCGTCCGCGACGCCTCGCTCGGATACCTCGCGGGCTTCGACTTCCGCGACGCGGACCCGCTCAAGTCGGGCGGCTACGTCTTCCGACTCGTCCTCGAACACGAGCGCCAGCATCAGGAGACCCTGCTCTACCTCTTACAACTGCTCGACCCGTCGAAGAAGACGCGGCCCGCGGGGCTGCCCCCGGAGGGCGACGCGCCGGAGCAGAGCCTCTGGCCCGACCCAGGGCTGTGGCCGCCCGGCGGGATGGCGGAGGTGCCCGCGGGGCCGTTCCGCGCGGGCGCGGGCGCGGGCGGCTTCGCCTACGACAACGAACTGCCGTCGCGCGAGGTCTTCGTCCCGGCCTTCAAGATAGAGCGCTTGCTGACGAACAACGAGCGCTACGAGCACTTCGTCAACGAGGGCGGCTACGAGCGGCGCGAGTTCTGGAGCGACGAGGGCTGGGCGTGGCGCGAGCGCGAGGGGTGGGCGCACCCGCTCTACTGGCGGCGCGACGGCGCGGGCTGGCGCGAGCGGCGCATGTTCGGTGAGGGCGAGCTTTTGTGGTACCTCCCCGTGACGGGCGTGAGCTGGTACGAGGCCGAAGCCTTCGCGCGCTTCCGGGGCGCGCGCCTCCCGACCGAGGCCGAGTGGGAGAAGGCCGCCTCCTGGGACGAGTCGGCGGGCGCGAAGCGCCGCTTCGCGTGGGGCGACGACGCGCCCTCCGCCGGGCTGTGCAACTACGGCCTGCGCTTCTGGGGCACGACGCCCGTCGGGAGCTTCCCGCAGGGGGCCAGCCCTTACGGCTGCTACGACATGATGGGCAACGTCTGGGAGTGGACTTCCACGCCCTTCGAGGGCTACCCCGGCTTCGAGCCTTTCCCATACCCGGAGTACTCAGAGACCTGGTTCGACGGCGACCACCGTGTCCTCAAGGGCGGCTCGTGGGCTACCGGCGCCTCCGTGCTCCGCACATCCTTCCGCAACTTCTTCCGCCGCCACTTCCGCATCGCCTTCGCCGGCATCCGCCTCGCCGAAGACGCCTGAGTCGCGCGAGTGTGGCCAAAACCTCCACCCGCCGGCTAACGTCGGCCGGGGTCGCGGCGTCTATTTTCTCGTAAACATTAGGCGCGGCGGCGGCGTATTAGAGGCGAGCCGGGTCACGCCTCGTTCGCGTTAATCAGCAAAAAGAGCCTTTTCTATGAAGACGATTTACACCTTCTACACCGACGCCGCGCGCATCGCGCTCCAGTCCATCTTCGCGCACAAGCTGCGGGCGTTCCTCACGCTCATCGGCATCATCATCGGCGTCGCCTCGGTGGTCATCGTCGGCGCGGCCATCTCGGGGCTCAACACCTACGTGATGGAGAAGGTGACGGCGATTCTGGGGACGAACCACTTCATGATCGCGCGCACGGCGCACCACGGCGAGCTCACCGAGGATCAGTGGGAGAAGATGAACCGCCGCAACAAGAATCTGGAGCTGGAGGACTACGAGTGGGTGCGGGACAACTGCGTGGCCTGCCAGGAGGTCGGCGCGCAGCTCCAGAACCGCGTTGACCTCAAGCAGAACGGCGAGGAGCTGTTCGGCGTCGGCGTCCAGGGCTGCACCCCCAACATGCAGTCCATCGAGGACAAGACCATCGCCGACGGCCGCTTCTTCCTCCAGCAGGAGTACGAGACCGCCGCGATGGTCGTCGTCATCGGCGACGAGGTGAAGGAGAAGTTCTTCCCCGGACAGGACCCCATCGGCAAGACGGTCAGCGTGCGCGGGCTCCCGATGACGGTCGTCGGCGTCGAGGAGAAGCGCGGCTCGATGATGGGCCAGTCGCTCGACAAGCACCTCTACCTGCCGCTCACCGCCTACCGCAAAATCTTCGGGGGCCGGCAGAGCCTCCAGATTCACGGCAAGGCCGAGTCGCGCGAGAAGTTCCAGGCGGCCATCGAGGACGCGCGCACCGCGCTCAGGAACAAGCACAAGCTGAAGGGGAACGAGGAGGACGACTTCGGGCTCGTCAACACGGGCGACCTCGCGGGCGAGGTCGACTCGCTGACGAGCGGCATCGCGGCGGTGGTCGTCCCCATCACCGCCATCTCGCTCGTCGTCGGCGGCATCGTCGTCATGAACATCATGCTCGTCTCGGTGACCGAGCGCACCTTCGAGATCGGGCTCCGCAAGGCGCTCGGCGCGACGCGCAAGCAGATGCTCCTCCAGTTCCTCATCGAGTCGTCGTTCCTGACGACGTGCGGCGGCATCCTCGGCTTCCTGCTGGCGGTCGGGCTGACCGGGCTCATCTCGGTGCTCACGGGCTGGACGATGACGGTGACGTTCGTCTACGTCATCCTCGCCGTCGGCGTCTCCGGCGTCATCGGGATGGTCGCGGGCATCTACCCGGCCTTCAAGGCGGCGCGCCTCGACCCCATCGTCGCGCTGGCGAGGAAGTAAAGCTATGAAGTTACGAGTACCGAAGTTCGTCCCCGTCGAAATCTTCCGCATGGCGCTCGACAGCTTGCGGGCGCACAAGTTCCGCAGCTTCCTGACGGTCTTGGGGATCGTCATCGGCGTGGCGGTCGTCATCGTCATCGCCTCGCTGCTGACGGGCGTGCGCCAGTCCATCGTCCGGGTCGTCGAGGAGTTCGGCACCAACAACATCTACGCCTTCCACCTCTCGACGGGGCCCTCCTTAGGCCCGCGCGACGCCTCCGAGCGGCAGCGCAAGCCGCTGACGGCCGAGGACGGCGAGGCCGTCGCGCGCTCGTGCCCGGCCGTCGACATCGTCGCGCCCGACCTCTTCGTCTCGTGGAGGGATTCGACCATCACCTACAAGGGGACGACCTACAAGCGCGGCGGCGTCGAGGGCGTGACGCCCGGCTACGCCGAAGCCACCAACGTCTCCGTCCGCTCGGGCCGCTTCCTCTCGGAGGCCGACGACCGCGAGCGCCGCAACGTGATGGTCATCGGCGTCAACGTCGT
Organism: Acidobacteriota bacterium; assembly: GCA_020200135.1. Lineage (GTDB taxonomy): Bacteria > Acidobacteriota > Blastocatellia > Pyrinomonadales > Pyrinomonadaceae > QHXN01. The sequence goes on from JAIVJI010000080.1 coordinate 43,115, forward strand.
CGAGGCGCTCTTCCCCGGCCGCGAGGAGATGGCCGTCGGCGCCGAGGTCAAGCTCGGCGGCCGACCCTTCGAGATCATCGGCGTGCTGGAGAAGCGCAAGAACGCCATCTTCGGCGAGAACGACGAGGACAACGCGATCTACATCCCCTTCCGCACGGCGCGCGAGGTCTCGCCCAACAGCGAGTACATGATGCTCGTCATCCGCGCCCGCTCGGGGCAGCTCCGGGAGGCGCTCGACCAGGTCGAGGAGGTGCTGCGCCGCCGCCGCGGCGTCAAGTTCGACCAGCCGAACAACTTCGACCTCGGCACCGCCGACCGCATGGTCTCGCAGTTCGACAGCATCACGGCGATGATCGGCATCTTCGGCATCGCCATCTCCTCGGTCGGCCTGCTGGTCGGCGGCATCGGCGTGATGAACATCATGCTCGTCTCGGTGACCGAGCGGACGCAGGAGATCGGCGTCCGCAAGGCGCTCGGCGCGCGCCGCCGCGACATCGTCCGCCAGTTCCTCTACGAGGCGATGACCTTGACGGCGATGGGCGGCATCATCGGCGTCATCGGCGCCGTCGCCATCAGCAAGCTCATCGCCTTCCTGCTGCCCGCGCTCCCGGCGGCCGTCCCCGCCTGGGCGGTCATCGCCGGGCTCGTCGTCTCCGTCTTCGTCGGCCTCGTCTTCGGCGTCCTGCCCGCCCGCAAGGCTTCGCGCCTCGACCCGATAGAGTGCCTGCGGTACGAGTGATGAAGACAGTAGACAGTAGCCAGTAGAAAGAAAGGCGGCGTGTTCGGCTTCTAACCGAGATGCGCCGCCTTCGCCTTTCCTACCGACTACCGACTACTGTCTACTTCTTCTGTATCGCGCGCAGCAGCTCCTCGCGGAAGTAGCCGGCGGGGATGGTGCCCTGGCGCATGAAGAGGAGGTGGAACTCTTTGGGCGAGAACTTGTCGCCGAGGAGTTTGGAAGCCTCCGCGCGCAGCGCGAAGATTTGGTCCTTGCCGAGGCGGTAGGTGATGGCCTGCGTGGGCCACTTCGAGTAGCGGTAGATGGCGCGCCACGCCGCGTCGCAGCTCGCGGTCTTCGAGGCGGACTTGTCCGGGTCGGCGCACTTGCCGGGCTGGAAGTCTACGACCTCGGAGAAGAGGTCGACGGCCTCGTCGAACGTCATGCGGCCCGTGTGAATCCCCGTGTCGACTCTCACGCGCAGGTCGCGGTAGAGCTTGCCCTGCAACTGGTAGAGTCGCTCCTCGGGCGTGTAGAAGCCCTCGGGCGCGCCCGGCGCGGCCTCGGCCATCAGCGCCTCCGAGTAGAGCCCCCAACCCTCGCCCGCCATCGAGTCCTCCCACATCGACGAGGAGTCTTCGACCGCGCCGGGCGTCAGCCACCGCACGCCCGCGATGTCCGAGCGAAACTGCGTCATCACCTTGTAGTGCCAGTCGTGGCCGGGGAAGCCTTCGTGAGCCGCGAGGTCCGCGAGCGCCGCGCGGTTGTTCTCCTTCAAGACCGCCGGGTCGTTCGTCCCCGACGTGGTGACGTAGAAGCGCCCCACCCCGCTCTGCTTGAAGGGCGGCGCGGGGTAGTAGGCCGCGCCGTCGATGGAGGCGCGCAAGGGGGGCGGCGTCTCGACCACGTCGAGCTTGTAGTCGGCCGGCACGTCGAAGACGCCGGTCTTGCGCGCGTACTCCACGAGGCGGACGCCCGCCTGCCTGTACCACTCGACCATCTCGGCGTCGGTCTTCGGCGAGTCCTTGCCCAGCTCGTCGAAGACGGCGCGGACGGCCTGCGCCCCGTCCGCGGGCAGCGTCACCCCGCGCTTCTGCCCTATCTGCCGGGCGAGTTCGACCATCTGCCGGCGCGTGTCCTCGACTATCGGCCAGGACTCGTCGAAGAGTTTGGCGGCGGTCGTGTCCATGCGCAGGTTGTTCCTGACGGCCCAGTTGTACTCCTCCTCGCCGAAGGCGTAGCGGTCGGCGGCGAACTGCTGCTTGGGCCTGAGCCCGTCGGGCGCGGCGGGGTCGGCGTCGAAGAAGGTACGCCTGTTTGAGCTGCGCGAGCATCTGCCCGCTGGCCTCGCCCGCCGCGAGCCGCTCCTCGGCGACCTTCTGGAGCGTCGGGGCCTCGGGCTTTTTGGGGTCGGGCTCGCCGAAGTAGGCGGCGTTGGCCTCGGCGCTCTTCACGCCGTCGCGCAGGAGCATCCGGTGGTCGGCCGTGTTGCCCGACTTGACGCCCGCCTCGAGCTGCTGCCGCGCCACGTCGAGGAAGCGCGGGATGTCCGCGACGCGCCGCGTCAGCAGACGCCACTCGTCGGGCGTGCCGTAAGATTTCTCGCCGGTCTTGGTCATGCCCTGGAGCAGCCAGTCGATGCCGCGGAAGGGGTCTGAGACGTACGTGTCGACGGCGCGCTCGTGATACCGGCGCGTCTGGTGCTGGCGCAGGAGGAAGGCTATCTGCGCGAGCGCCACGTCGCGGTCGATGCGGCGCGCGGGCGAGAGCCCGGCGGGGTCTACCGCCTGGAAAGCCTTCTGCGAGTCGGCCAGCCAGCGGTCTTCTTCGGCGAGCGCGGCCGGCGAGTGGTCGCGCAGCCGGCCCTCCACTTCGCCCAGCGACTGGTCGATTCCCGACCCGCCGAGGTACGTGTTGACCGTCGGGTTGCGGCGCAGGAACTCGACGACGTACCTGTCGTGGACCGTCTTGAACGCGGCGTCGCCGCCGCCGCCCGGCGTCGCGGCCGGGGCGGTGTTCTGCGTCTGCTGCTGCACGCACGCGCCGGCCAGAAGGGCGGCCAGGAGCAGGAGTATTTTTTTCATCTCTTCGTCTCTCGGGTGTGACTGGTTCAAAGCTCGGTTCGGGGAGTGTGGTCGGATTACGCGCCGAGCTTAACGCCGCGCGCGCGGCGGCCGCAAGGCGAAGCGCCGACGCTTGTTCGGCCTCTCGCCAATCCGCTACACTGGCCTCGACTTTCAACACACCCGGACGACGGAAGAGCCATTTGACGAGCGAACTGAACGAGCGGCGCTGGGCCGTTTTGAGCGAGTACGGTCGCGAGGAGTCGGGGCTGAGCTACGAGGACGCGTCGCGCCTCGTCGCGCGCCTGCGCGCCGAGCGCGTGAGCGGCCTCTGCGTCATCACGGACGCGGCCGCCTCGCACCTCCCGGAGGCGAAGAGGCCGGCGGGGAAGTCTCCGCCGGGTAACTCGACGGCCGCGAGCGCCGCGCCGAAGCCGCGCCGGAGCAGGAAGAAGGCTTCCTGAACGAAGCGCCCGAATCTCTCGTCGGATTCACGCCGTGCGCGCATCCTCTAAAGCTGCACTTCTGTTCGTAGCCCTCGCCGTCGTCATACTCTCGCCCTTCGCCGCCGGCGCCTTCGACGGCCTTGCTTACGCCGCCGCCTGCATCGCGCTCCTCGTCTTCGCCGCTTACGCCTTCGGCCGCCCGGGCGGGCGCGCGTCGAGACGCGTCTCGCTCGTCCTGGTCTCGGCCTGCTTGGGCGTGACGCTCTTCGACCTCGCGGCGCGCCCCGCGCTCCTCCACCTCTACGGGGTCAGACCCGCTGACCGTTACATACGCCGCTGGCCGACGCTGCCGCTGCTCCAGCGCTACGAGGCCGGTGTGAATTTCGAGGGGGAGACTTACGGCGACCTCGCGGCCGTCTCGGGGCGCGGCGACTGGCGCGAGCGGCGTCGAATCAGGTTCGTCACCGACGAGTACGGCTTCAGGAACGAGCCGCGCGGCGACGACGCCCGCCCGCTCGACCTCGTCTTGCTCGGCGACTCGTTCGGCGTCGCCGCCGGGACGAGCCAGGAGGAGACGCTGGGCGGCGTGCTCGCGCGCGAATACGGCCTCGCCGTCTACAACCTTTCCGTCTCAAGGGAGAATCCGCGGCAGCAGTACGCCAACCTCCTGCTCGAAGGGGGGAGGCTGAACACGCGCGAAGACGCCCTCGTCCTCTGGCTCATCTTCCCCGGCAACGACCTCGACGAGCCCTACCACGCGGAGCTTGAAGACCCGCGACCCGAAGCGCCCGGACTGCTGACAAGACTCGGCGTCGGCGTCGGCGATTTCAGGTCGCGCTCGCCCGTGCGCACGCTCCTTTCGCGCGGCGGGGCCGGGCGGGTCATCGAGAGGAAACTCCCCGACGGACGCCCCGTGCTTTTCGACGAGACCTACGCGCGGCGCAGGGGTCGCACGGCGGAAGACGTACTGCGACACCCGAACTTTGAGAGTCTGAAGCGGACGCTGGGCTTGATGGAGAGGCTGGCCGGCCAGAGGCGTCTGCGTGTGGCCGTGGCGCTCGTGCCGAGCAAGGAGGAGGCCTACTCGTGGGTGCTCGACGGCGCGCCCCCGTGGTCTTCGGGCGCGGGGCCGTCGGGCGCATCCGTCGTGCTGCGCGGTCTGTGCGAGCGGCACGGCTTCCGTTTTCTCGACCTGAGGCCGGCGCTCGTGGAAGCCGCGCGCGCCGCCTACGAGAAGTCCGGCGCGCTGCTCTGGTGGCGCGACGACACGCACTGGAACGGCGAAGGGCAGCGCGTCGCCGCGTCGGCCGTCCACGCGAACCTCCTGCGCGAAGCCCCGCACGGCCCGAACGCTCAGACGGCCCCGCCCACGCTCTCTACCTCCCGCGAGACGAGAGGCACGAGGCGATGACCTTGGCGGCGGTCGCGCCCGCCCCGCAGGCGCCGCTGATGGTCGGCGCGAGCGGGTTCGACACGTCGCCGACGGCGAAGACCATCTCGGCGCTCGTCTCCTGCTCGCCCGTCACGACGACGTAGCCGCGCTCGTCCGTGTGCAGTTGGTCGCGGAACAGTTCGGTGTTCGGTTCGACGCCGACGCGCACCAGCACGCCGCGCACCGCCATCCTCATCGGCTTCAGGGCGCCCGCGCGCAGTATCTCCGCCGACTCGACGCGTTCGCCGCCGAGAATCCTTTCGAGCGTCGTCTCGGTGAAGACCGTGACGCGGTGCTCGCCCCGCAGGCGCTCGGCGAACTCGGGGCGCGCGCCGAGGCGCGGGCCGCGGTGGACGAGCGTGACGGTCGCGCAAGTATCCGCCAGCAGCAGCGCGTTCTCGGCGGCCGCGTCGCCGCCGCCGACGACGAGCACGTCCTCGCCCGCCACGCTTTCGCGTTCGAGCCGGCCCGATTCGAGCACGCCGCGCCCGGCGAACTCCGACTCGCCGGGGACGCCCAGGCGCCTGCGCCGCACGCCCGTCGCGATGACGAGCGCGATCGACTGCAACTCCTCGCCGCTCCGCAGCCGGACGCGCTTCGCCTTCAAGTCGACGCTCTCAATCTCGGCCTCGGTCCAAAGGTCGAACTCTTTATCCTCAACCTGCGCGGCGAACACGTCGCGCAGCTCGCGCCCGTTCGCCGCGCGCGCGCCGAGGTAGTTCTCGACCGGGTTGTGGACGCGCAGCAACTGCCCGCCGACCTCCGCCGCCTGCTCGACGACGAGCGTGTCCAGCCCCAACTCGTCGCACCACAGCGCCGCCGAGAGCCCCGCCGGCCCCGCGCCGATGATGATGACGTCGTGCATAAGGTGTGGCCGCGCGACGCGCTAGGCCGTGAGCGCCGCCGCCTGCCCCCTGAGCGTCTCGCGAAGCTCGGCGGCGACCTCTCCGGGGCGCAGGCGCGAGGCGGAAGGCCGCCCGCCCGCGTCGAGGAACTTGACCGCCGAGGTCAGCTCGCTCCTGTCGGGCTTCCACGAGCCGCCGCCCGCGCCCTCCAGCTCGTTCAGCCTCTCGACGAGCGGCGCGAGGTCGCGGCGCGCGACGCGTGGGCGCGTGTAGGTGACGGCCCAACAGTAGTACGGGTAATCGATGCGGTAGCTCCAGCCGCCGCCCGCGGGCGTGGCGACGAGAAAGACTTCGCCGCGCGCGTTGTGCGCGACGGCCGTGTAGGGTGTCGCGTGCCGCGCGGGGTCGAACCCGCCCGCCCCGTAGAGGTCGGGCGCGAGCGTCACCAGCGAGAGGCGCGACTCGGCGTCCTCCTCGACGCGCGAATTCCCGCGCGCAAAACTATCGAGTCCCCTCTCAATCTCCGCCCAGCCCTCGCGCCACAGCGGCTCGTACTCGTCCGTGCGCGTCAGCACGCGCTCGACTTCAGGCAGCACAAGTTCGTATGCGCGCCGCTCGTCAACCCTCTCGCTGCCCGCGAGGTGTTCGACGAGCGGCGAGTTGACGCCGGGGACGAAGGGGTTGTCGCCGCCCTGTAGCAGGACGGAGACGCGCACCGCGCGCTCGTTGGGGAACTCGGAGAAGTCGCCCGCCTCCGCCGCCGACACCAGCTCGTCCCTCAAATCAAGAGCGCGCTCGCCGTTGAGCACCGTCCAGACCGAGAGCACGCCGTCGGCGTCGAAGTGGTTGTTGGTGACTACTCGGACGCCGCGCGCCCACTCCCCGCGGCGGGGCCACGCGACGAAGTTGAGCGCGATCTCGGTCGAGGTGTCGGCGCGCAGCTCCTCGGGCGTCGTGTTCCCCTCCCAGTGCGAGAGGTGCAGCGCGTCGTCCACCGTCCCGTCCACCGAGAGCAGCGGCGCCCCGGCCAGCCCGTCGTGGTAGAACTCGAATCTCACGGGGGTACTCCTTTCACTTGTTGACGTCTCTGATGCGGATGTGCGGGCTGAGGCGCGTGACGACGAGCCGCTCGCGCACGTCGAAGCGGCAGGCGAGCGCGGTCTTGTCCTGCGCCTCCGACTCGCCCTCCTCGTGGTACCAGACCTGGCAGTTGGCGCAGTCGCCGTTCCAGCAGAAGTCGCCGTAGGAGATGGTCTCGACGGAGAGGAACTGGAAGCAGCGCAGCAGCCGGTTGCGCTCGGGCACGAGGACGCGGCGGCCGAGGACTTCTATCTCGACCAGCCGCTCGTAGGGTGCGAACAGCTCGGGGTCGAACGCCGTCTCGGCCTCGTCTTCCATCGCGTCCTCAGCCGTGGGAGGGTTCATCGCTTCGGTCGTCGCCGCCGAGCGTGTAGTCGAACTCGTAGGAGTGCTTGCCTTCGGCGACGACGATGTTCATCCGGCCGGCGAGCCCCGAGAGCTCGCCGGTGCCCGAGTCGGGGACGACCGTGACCGAGAGTTGCTGCGCGCCGCGCTCCATCGTGCCGCTGTGCTGGAGGACGAACGAGCCGGCGCGTCCCGCGAGCGTCCCCTCGACGTGCTCCAGCGCGACGTAGCCGGCCGAGCCCTCGACGCCCGAGCGGAAGGCGAGCATCTGCCCCTTGCTCGTCGCCTCGAGGTCGCCGCCGAAGCGCTTGTCGATGAGCAGGCGGCCGAGCGACGCGCCCGCCTCCGCGGTGCGTCGGCAGCCCGTCGATGCTGACGCGGTTCTTCTCGCGGCGGTACTCGCGGATGCCGTCCTCGCCCTTCCTCAGAGTCCACTCGACGAGCATCTGCCGCTCCTGCTTCAGCTCGTAGACGGGGACGCCGAACCCGCACGAGGTCTGCCCCGACTCCATTTCGAGGACGACTATCTGCCGCTCGCCGGGGTAGGTGGGGAAGTGCGCGCGGAGCGCCTCCCACCCCGCGTCGCCCTCGCGCACGACGCGCCCGCGCCCGTAGAGCCGGAGTATCAGAGGGCTCTCGGAGAAGCTGCAGAACATGATGGTCATCCGCCCGTTCTCCGCGAGGTGCGCGGCCGTCTCGTTGCCGCTGCCCGTGAGGTCGAGGTAGGCGACCGTGCGGTCGTCTATGCAGCGCAGCGTGTCCATGCCCTTGGGCGAGAGGTTGATGCGCCCGCCGGCGGGCGCCGTCGCCGTGAAGAAAATCTTCTGCCCGGCGATGAAGTCGCGTAAGCTGTCGTCGAGCCGGGGGAAGAACTTGGCCATCGGTCGCTCCTCTTCCGCTTGGCGTGTGGGGCGCGCACGCCCCGTCAGGGGGCGTTGCGGATGGTGATCTCCAGCGTGAAGGTCGTGTCGGTCGCCTCGTCCTCGGGCCAGACGCTGATCTCGTAGGCGCCGGTCTTGGGGAGTTTCCCCGACCAGTCGGTCGGGTTCTGGCCGAGGTCCATCGGGTCCATGCCCGGCGCCCAGACGCCGAAGATGGCGTTCTTCTTCGCCGACGTGAGGTGCAGCGTCATCGTCTGCCCCCTCTTCGCGCGGAGGCGGTAGGTGATGGGGTCCATCCCGCCGCTCTCGCTCGGGCCGCCCGTGGTGCGACCCTTCAGCACGACGGTCGTGCGCCCTTTGGGGAACTTGACGTTGACGGTCTTGGCCGGCACGGACGGCGCCAGCAGAAACGTTAAGGTGAGGACTGCGGCGGCAAATTTTTTCATGGGGGTCTTCTCCTCCGTTCGGGGTCGATTGATGTCAAAAGCCGCCGCGCATGATAACACGGACGGGGGCGGCGGCGGCCGGGGCTTCTCAACGGCGGCGGCCGTGCGCTACACTTGGGCAAAAGCAAAACGGAGGGCGGAGAAAAAAGTGGGACTCGTGATGTACGTCAAGCCGGGGTGCCCGTACTGCCAGCAGGCGCGGGACTATTACAAATCTCAGGGCGTCGAGTGGACCGAGTACGACGCGCAGAACGACCGCGCGCGGCGCGCCGAGATGTTCAAGTATTCGGGCGGCGACCCCACGGTGCCGTGCATCGTCGAGGGCGGGCGCTACGTCCAGTCGGGCTTCGGCGACCCGCCGCGCGGTTGAACGGTGCACGACTGAAGCGCCGGCCGTGAGCCGGACGAAGGATTTCAGATTTTTGATTTAGTTTTTTGATTTGGGGCCGCCGCGGGTCTACAATCCCCCGCGCGGCCTCGGTGTTTTCGGCGCGGCCAGACCGCCGACCAGACTCTGACGACCGGAACTTCCCGAAACCCTCGATGGTTGGCAGGACGCTCCTCAATTACCGCATCACGGAGAAGCTCGGCGCGGGCGGGCAGGGCACGGTCTATAAGGCCGTCGACGAGCGTCTCGGGCGCACCGTCGTCATCAAAATCCTCTCCCCCGAGCTGACCGCGCGCGAGGTCAACCTCAAGCGCTTCGAGCGCGAGGCGCAGCTCGCCTCCTCCTTAGACCACCCGAACATCTGCACCATCTACGGGCTCCACGAGTCGGACGGGCTGCACTACATCGCGATGCAGTACATCGAGGGCAAGAACGTCCGCCAGCTCGTCAACGGCCGCCCGCTCTCTCTGGAGACCGCGCTCTCCATCGCCTACCAGGTCGCCGACGCCCTGGCCGCCGCGCACTCGAAGGGCATCATCCACCGCGACATCAAGGCCGGCAACGTGATGGTGACGGGCTCGGGGCTCGCCAAGGTCTTAGACTTCGGGCTGGCCAAGCTGCTCGACGAGAATCAGAAGAGCGGCGGCGACGTACACCTCACCGAGCTGGGCGTCCCCTACGGCACCGCCACCTACGCCGCGCCCGAGCAGGCCGCGGGCCGGAAGGTCGACCACCGCGCCGACATCTTCTCGACCGGCGTCCTCTTCTACGAGATGCTCGCCGGCGTCTGGCCCTTCAAGGGGCAGACGACCGTCGAGGTGCGCTACGCCGTCCTGCACGACACGCCCGAGCCCGTCGAGGCCGTGCGCAAGGACGAGCCGCCGCCGAGCGTCCAGGCCATTCTCGACCGCGCGCTCGCCAAGAAGCCCGAGGAGCGCTACCAGAACGTCGCGGAGATGCGCGACGAGCTGCGCGCCGCGATGCGCGAGGTGGCCGCCGCGCGCGGCGACCACGACCCGCAGATGAGCGGCGTGCCCGCCGAGATAGTTCCGTTCGCGCGCCCGCCGCGCCACGAGTCGGGCTCGTCGGGCGGCGGCCTCGGGGGCAGCTTCCGGCGCTGGTGGCGCGGCCTGACCGGCTCGGAGAAGCAGGCCACCTCGCTCCCGCCGTCCTCGCGCCGCGGCCCGTCGTCTTCGGCGCCGCCGGCCGCGCAGCACCAGCAGCACGTCAGCCAGTTCGAGATAGAGAAGTCCATCGCCATCCTCCCCTTCCGCAACCTCTCGAACGACCCCGAGGTCGGCTTCTACGAGTTCTCGCTCGCCGACGCCGTCATCACCGAGCTGGCGCGCAACCGCTCGCTCGTCGTCCGCCCCTCCTCGATGATCGTCAAGTATCAGGGCAAGGACGTCGACCCGCGCGAGGTCGGGCGCGAGCTGAACGTGAGCGCGGTGCTCTCGTCCAACTTCCTCCGCGCGGGGGCGATGCTCCGGGTCAACGCGCAGCTCGTCGATGTCGTCACCGGCGACATGCTCTGGAGCGACCGCATCGACGCCACGGCCGACGACCTCATCGCCTTGCAGGACACCATCGCGCGCCGCATCAGCGAGGGGCTCAACGTCGAGCAGCACGCCTCGCAGACCGCCGGGAGCGCGCCCGCGACGCACAACGCGCAGGCTTACGAAGAGTACCTGCGCGGCCGCGCCTCGTTCGCCAAGTTCCTCTTCCACACGCTCGACCCCGAGGACTGCGACGAGGCCGTCGAGCACTTCCAGCACGCCATCCGCCTCGACCACACGTTCGCGCTCGCGCACAGCGGGCTCGGCGCCTGCTTCGCCAACAAGGTCTTGAAGGGTCTGGGCGGCGGCGAGGACTACGAGCTGGCCGAGAACGCCTTCAGCCGCGCGCTCGACCTCGACCCCAACCTGGTCGAGGCGCGCATCCTGATGGTCTTCATCTACCTCTCGCGCGGCGAGAAGCGCAAGGCGCGCGCCGAGGTCGCGCGCCTCGCCAAGCAGGCGCCGAACGAGCCGGCCGTCTACTTCGTCAAGGGCGCGCTCCACCGCCTGGACGGCGAGTACGACCGGGCGCTGCGCGCCTTCGGCAAGCTCGCGCGTCTGGACCCGGCGGCGCGCGTCGTCGCCAGCTACAACCGCGCGCGCGTCTTCATGTACCAGCACCGCTTCGACGACGCGCTGCTGGAGCTGGAACAGGGCGCGCGCGTCGAGCCGCACCACCCGCTGATCCGCACCTTCCAGGCGGTCGTGCTGGGGCGGAGCGGCGACCGGGACGAGGCCGTCCGCATCCTGCGCGAAGTCCTCGAAGAGCACCCGACGATGGACGGCATCCGCCCGCTCCTCGCGCAGCAGCTCATCAAGCAGGGCGACACAGAGGCCGCGCGCGCCCAGTTGACCGAGCGCGTGCGCGAGGCGGCCGACGCCGACCACGACATCGCCTACTGGCTCGCGACCGCGCACGTCATGCTCGGCGACCGCGAGGAGGCGCTCCACTGGCTCGAGCGCGCCGTCGAGCTGGGCAACGAGAACCGCACCTGGTTCGAGTCCGACCCGAACTGGGAGCCTTTGCGCGAGGACCCGCGCTTCGTCGCGCTGATGCGCCGCATCGAGGCCGCGCACCTCCAGTCCGCGCCGCGCGAGCAGAGCCAGACCGAGTCGGGCGACGGCGGCGGCTCGACCAACCCCGAGGCTTACGAAGAATATCTTGCGGGGCGCGACGCCTCGGGGCGCTTCATCTATCACACGCTGGCGCGGGTCGACTCCGAGGAGGCGGTCGCCCACTTCAAGCGCGCCGTCGAGTTAGACCCGAACTTCGCGCTCGCGTGGGGCGCCCTGGGCGGCGCCTACGCCAACCGCGTCATCAAGATCATCGGCGGCCCCGAGGACTACGAGCGCGCCGCCGAGGCACTGGAGCGCGCGCTCGCGCTCAAGCCGGGTCTGCTCGAAGCGCGGCTCCACATGGTCTTCGTCGAGATGGCGCGCGGCAACAAACCCCGCGCCCGCGAGACGGCCGCGCAGCTCGTGCGCGACTCGCCCAACGACGTGGGCGCGCACTTCGCCTACGCGACCGTGGCGCGGCTCGACGGCCGCTACCAGGACGCGCTCGACGCCTACGGCCGGATGCTCAAGATCAACCCGGCCGAGCGCGTCGTCGTCAGCTACAACCGCGCGCGCGTCTTCCTCTACCAGCACCGCCACGACGACGCGGCGGCCGAGCTGGAGCTGGGCGCGCAGATGGAGCCCAACCACCCGCTCGTCAAATCCTTCAAGGCCATCATCTGCGCCTACAGCGGCGACCTCGACGGGGCGGTGCGCGTGATGGGCGAGGTGCTGCGCCGCAACCCCGACATGGACGGCGTCCGGCCGCTGCTCGCGCAGTTCCGCGCGCACACGGGCGACCACACGGCCGCGCGGCGCGAGCTGACCGAGGGCGCCCTGCGCGTCGGGCGCGCCAACCACGACGTGGCCTACTGGGTCGCCAGCGCCTACGCGCTCGTCGGCGAGCGCGACCCCGCCTTCGAGTGGCTCGCGACCGCCATCCGCGTGGGCAACGAGAACAAGCCCTGGTTCGAGTCCGACCCGAACTGGGAACCTTTGCGCGAAGACCCCCGCTTCGCCGAGCTGATGGCGCGCGTCGGCGACCCGGCCGGGAGCGCTAAAGAAGCCCGACAGCAGTAGCCAAACAAGTCTTTCCCGCGGAGGAGCGCGCTTGAGCACCTTCGTCGTCGGCGACGTCCACGGCCGCCGCAAGCAGCTCGGACACCTGCTCTCACTTCTCCCGCGCGAGGCGGGGCGGGACACCCTCGTCCTCCTCGGCGACCTCATCGACCGCGGCGAGGACATCCCCGGCACCGTCTCGGACGTGCTCGAACTCCAGCGGGACTCGCCGCCGGGCTCGGTCGTCGTCCTGCGCGGCAACCACGAGCAGATGCTCCTCGACTTCCTCGACGACGCGGCGCCGCTCTGGCTCCACCCGGCCGTCGGCGGCCAGCACACCTTCGGCCAGTACACGGGTCTCAAGCTGACGGACGAGCTTCGCTCGTGGTGGGAGGAGGCGCAGCGGCGCCTCCTCGACTCGCTGCCCGCCGAGCACCTCTCGTTCTTCCGCGCGCTCCCGCTCTTTCACGAGGACGACCACGCCTTCTACGTCCACGCCGGGCTCGACGGCGAGAAGCACCCCCGCGAGACCGACGCGCGCCAGCTCCTCTGGTCGCGCAACCCGGATTTTTACAAGCACTACTACGGCAAGCCCTGCGTCTTCGGCCACACGCCGACGCCTTTGCTGCCGCTGCTCGGTCGTCTCGGCCGCCACGGCATCTACGTCTCGCACAGCGCCATCGGCATCGACACCGGCTACGACCCGACCTGCGCGCTCACCTGCCTGCGGCTCCCCGAGTTCGACCTCTACCAGACCTTCGCCGACGGCCACACCGCGCACTTCCACATGACCAACTTCATCCCCGAGCCCTTCCGCAAGTTCCAGCGCTGTGGCGGCACGCAACCGGCGCGCGACCCCTGAAGCCCGCTACGGCGAGAGGCAGTTCATGGGGCGCGGCTACGTGGGCGTCACGCGCAAGACCTTCCTCATCGGCGAGGTCGGCCGCGCCCGCAAGGTCTTCGACAAGGTCAGGGTGGGCGAGCACGCCGCTGAAGTCCTCAAGGCTTTCGACTACGCGGCCCGCCCACCCACCGCCCGAGTCCCGTCAAAAAAAACTCTTGACTGTCCTACGACAGAAGTAGTAGATTCAACCTCAGCCGTAGTAGGAACGAATTTTTCCGAGGAGGCTCGCGCGTGGCGAAAGAGTCGGAGGTAAAGCTGACGAGGTTCGAGCTGGAGGTGATGGGGGCGCTGTGGGAGCTGGGGAGCGCGTCCGTCCGCGAGCTGCAGGAGCGCCTGCCCGAGGGCAAGCGCCCGGCCTACACGACCGTGCAGACCATCGTCTACCGGCTCGAGGAGAAGGGCGCGGTGCGGCGCGTGAAGAAGGTCGGGAACGCGCACGTCTTCGAGCCGGTCGTCACAAAGCGCGCGACCGTCCGCCGCCTCTTCGGCGAGCTGCTCGGGTTCTTCGGCGGCTCGCCCCGCGCGATGATGGCGCAGCTCGTCGAGGCCGGGCACCTGACGCTCGAAGACCTGCGCGAGGGCGAGGAGGCGCTCGCGCGGCTCGAAGCCGGGAAGGGCGCGGCCGGCGCGGGGACGGACGAGGGCGCCGCCGACAAAAACGCGTCGAAGGGTTCGGCCGCGGCTTCGAGGAAGGCCGGCGAGGGGAGGGGACGGCGTTGAGCGCACTTCACGAAATACTGGCGCGCGCGTCCGCGTGGCTCTGGCCGGCGCTGGCGAATCACCTCTGGCAGGCGACCCTGTTCGCGGCGCTCGCCCTCGGCGTGACGCTGCTGCTGCGGCGCGGCGCGCCCGCGCGCCTGCGCTACTCGCTCTGGCTCGTCGCGGCGTTGAAGTTCGCGGCGCCCTCGGCGCTCTTCGCCTACTTCGCCGCGGCGCTCGGACTGGACTCGCTCTGGCGCGACTCCGAAGGGGCGGCCGCGCCCCTCTTCATGAGAATCGCCGAGCCCGTCACGACAGACTCGCCCGACCTGGTCGTCGGCGTCTCGGCCGCGCGCGGTCACGAAGAGCTGTTGTGCGTGCTCACGCTCGTCTGGCTCGCGGGCTGCGCGGCGCTCGCGCTCGTCTGGTTCGGGAAGAGGCGCGAGTTTCTGCGCTCGGTGTGCGCGGGCCGGGAGGCATGGGCGGGGCGCGAGTTCGAGGCGCTCGCGCGCGCGCGGGCGCGGCTCGGGCTGCGGCGCGAGGTGCTGCTCGTGCTCTCAGAGGCGCGGACGGAGCCGGGCGTGTGGCGCACGCGGCGCCCCGTTCTGCTGCTGCCGTCGGAGGTCGCGGCGCAGTTGGACGACGAGGAGCTGGAGGCGGTCGTGCTGCACGAGCTGGCGCACGTCGAGCGGCGCGACAACCTCTGCGCGAATCTACTGACGGCGCTCGCGTGCGTCTTCTGGTTCAACCCCGTCGTCTGGCTCGTCGGCCGCAAGCTCTTCGCCGAGCGCGAGAGCGCGTGCGACGAGCGCGTGCTCGAAGCCGGCGGCGGCTCGGGCGCGTACGCCGCGGGGATTTTGAAGGTCGTGCGCTTCTGCTCGGGCTGGCGCGTGGCGGGCGTGGCGGGCGTCGCCTCGGGCTCAAACCTTCGGAGGAGGATCGAGATGATTATGCTTGGCGAGAAGGGCGTGCGCGTGCGCGCCTGGCACCGCGCGACGCTTTCGGGGCTGGCGGCCGTCGCGCTCACGCTGACCGTGGGAACCGGGCTCTTCGGCCGCGGGACGACAACCTCTGCGCGCATGCTCGAAGGCTCAGGCGGCGAGCCGCAGGAAGGCGGGCGCGTCGTCGCGCGCAGCGGGCAGCGCGGCGCCGAGAGTCGCGAACAGGAGTCCGCCGTCCGGGAGGTGGTCGAGCAGTCGCCGGAGTCCGGCGTTCAGTTCGAGCAGGCGCCGAACGCGCCTGTCCAGATCACCGAGGCGCGCATGCGCATGGTCGCGCGCGAGCAGCTGCGCCGCGCGGACGGGCGGGGCGCCGACTCGTCCGGCGACGAAGAGTCCGGGTACCTCCTCACGCTGCCGACGGTGACGGTGTCGAACACCTCCGCGAAGGCCGCCCACGAAATCGGCGTCGGCTTTGAGACGAGCGGACGGGTCGGCGTCGTCGCGGGCTACGCGGCGGGGCTCAGGCCGGGCGAGTCGAAGACGTTCCGCTCCGAGTGGGGGCGCCGGAACGTCCTCTTCCCCGGCACGTTCGCCGACGTCAAGGTGCGCGTCGTCTGGGTCGAGTTCGAGGACGGCACGACGTGGGGCACCCGCATGCGCGCACGCGTGCCGCCGCCCCCGCCCCCGCCGGACGCGCCCGGCGTCCCTGAGCCGCCGGCCAGAGG
>JAIVJI010000081.1 GCA_020200135.1 Acidobacteriota bacterium
CTCCCCTCCTCGGGGTCGATGAGCACCGAGCCCATCCCGACGACGTTGTCACCCGTCAGCAGCGCGCCGGCGCGCCCGTCGTAGAAGGAGAGGTGGCCGCGCGTGTGGCCGGGCGTGTGCATCGCGCGCAGCGAGATGGAGGGGTCGCCTTCCAGCTCTATCGTCTCGCCGTCTTCGATAAAACGGTCGATGCGGACGTGGCCGTCTAAAGCTTCGGCGGTCAGGCGGTGCGCCGCGACGCTCGCGCCGAACTGTTCGCGCAGGGCCTCGGCTCCGCCGACGTGGTCGGGGTGGTGGTGCGTCAGAATCACTTCGCGCAAGTGCCGGCCCTCGGCCAGCAGCTCTCCGACGAACTCGGCGAGCGCCCGTTGCTCGTCCTCGTAGGGCGAGCCGGGGTCGAAGACGACGAAGTCTCGACAGCCGACGACGTAGCAGTTGGTCGTCGTCGCGGGCGGCTTGGTCGGGGTGCGCAGCGGCACGCAGACGAAGCCGGGCATAAACTCTATCCGGCGGACGGGCTCGCGCCGCGCCTGCGGCACGCGGAGGAAACGTTCGGTCGGGTCTCCGCCGAGCCCTTCGGCGAGCGTGCGGACGGCGTGGACGACCGGCGGGGCGGCCATCAGCTCGAAGCCGCGCCAGCGCGCGTAAGCCCCGCGGGCGCGCTCCCAGCCGCCCTCGTCGAACTCGGTCGTGAGCAGGCGCGGCTCCTGCTTGCGCGGGCAGCGGACGACGAAGAAGAGCGTGTCGAAGCGTCGCGGGCTGAAAGGCGGCGTCACCCAGCGGCCGGCGTATGTGAAGTCGCGCGCGTCGAGGCGCAGCCCGTAGTGCCTGAGCAGTTCGGCGAACGTCATGCGCCCCGAGGTCAGGTCGTCGCGGACTGACGTGAGCTGCCCCTTCGTCAGGTGCTCGGCGCCGCGCGCGACCAGCACGCCCAACTCCTCGAACAGCTCGCGCGCCGCGCACGCCATCATGGTCGCGGTCTCGCGTCCGTCCGCGTTCTCGACTTCGACTTCGGCGTCGGCCTCGTCGCGCTGCCCGCCGGGGAAGGCGTAGAAGCCCGGCTGAAAAGCCAACCGAGGCCCGCGCCGCGCCCAGAAGATTTCCGGGTCGCCCTCCTCGCCGCGCACGAGCACGACGGCCGCCGCGTCCTTCGGCACCGCCGGCCGCTGTTCGCGCGGCGCGCTCTCTTCAGACCGCTGCTTGTCCCGGAGTGTGATGGCTTCGCTCACGTTCGTTGTTCGGGAGAGTGAAATTAAAAGGCGTGGACACGTCTCAGTCGTCGCCCTGCGCGCGGAAGCGCTCGCCGTCCTGCCCCGCCCAGGGGTTGCCGCGCATGTGGTAGCCGCCCTCCTCCCAGAAGCCGGCCCGGTCTTCGGCGAGGAAGCGGACGCCCTTGACCCACTTGGCCGACTTCCACGCGTAGAGCTGAGGCACGACGAGGCGGACGGGGCCGCCGTGTTCGGGCGGGATGGGCTGGCCGTCGTTCGTCCACGCGAAGAGCGCGTCCTCGGCGAGGAAGTATTCGACGGGCAGGTTCGTCGTCCAGCCGTGGTCGTAGCCTTCGGCGACGACGAAGCGCGCCTCCGCACGCACGCCGACCATCTCGGCTATCGTCCGGGTCGAGACGCCGCCCCAGAGGTTGTCGAGCCGCGACCAGCGCGTCACGCAGTGGAAGTCCGCGTAGACCTTCGCGGCGGGCAGTTGCAGGAACTCGTCGAGCGACCACTTCGACGGCCTCTCGACCAGCCCCCCGACCTCGAACCGCCACGTCTCAAGGTCTACGCGCGGCGTGCCGTGCGCGTCGAGCACGGGCCACTTACGCGTGCGGGTCTGGCCGGGCGGGACGCGGTCATTCTTGCGGGTGTCGGGGCTGATGATGACGTCCCCGCCCTCGAACTCCTCCGCCCGCCGCGGCTCGCCCTCCTGCCTGAAAGGGTCTTTGAAAAGCGTGTCGAGAAAACTCATAAAGCAGTAGACAGTAGTCAGTAGCCAGTAGCCAGTAGAAAAACCTTCGCGGCCGGGCCGTCCGGGTGCCAGCGTCAAAGTCGGCAGGGCGGAGCCCTACTGACTACTGTCTACTGTCTACTGACTACTCTTTCCTCCCCGCGTTCTCCGCCATGCGCATCAGCTCCTCGGGCATCCACTTGGAGACGCCCTTCTGGAGCGCGCCCTCGATGCCGACCGTGCGGTCGTGCCAGTCGTCCGCCTGCCCCATCCGGCCGCGCTCGCTCTCGTAGCGCTGCGTCTGGTCGAGGCTCAGCGCGATGCCGTTGACGATCTCGCGCCAGTCCTCGGTCTGGATGCCGCGCCGGACGAGCGAGAGCCCGGCCGTCCAGTCCTCCTCGGGGGCGCGCGCGTCCTGCTCGGGGATGGTCAGGTTCTCCATCGGCGGCATCGGGCTATCCTTGAACTCGTCGTAGAGCTTCCGCCTCAGGTCCCTGAGCGACATCCCCTCGTTCTCGCGCGCCAGCTGCTGCGCGCGGCGGAAGATGTCGGACACGCCGGTCTGTTCTTTCGCCATCGGTCCTCCCCAGCCGCTTCCGTTCCAACTTTTAAGGTTTACGCTTGGGAGTAATTTATAACATTTCCGACGCCGCCGCGAGCGGCAGCGCCCGTCGGGGTTGCGCCGCCGCGCCGGCGGCGGCATGATAGGCTGAAAATCGGCAAGGGGTTTATCAAGAGTGTCTGAAATAATCGAGGAGCCCGCGCAGACGACCGAGGTGCCCGCCGGGCGGCACGCGTGCCCGGTCTGCTGGCGCGAGGCCGGCGAGGGGATGGCGCCTTTCGAGCAGCTCCCGGAGGAGCTGCTCCGCCTCATCTCGGCCAACGCGCCCGAGGGCGTGCGCGAAGTCTGCGCCCGCTGCGTCGAGCTGTTCGGCCGCGCGCACGCGCAGCTGGAGAAGTACGCCGCCGTCTTCGAGCAGGGGCGCCACGTGCTGCCCACGTGGCTCCGGCTCGGCGCGCACGAGCACATCACGGGGCGCGGCGTCACCATCGCCTTCCTCGACTCGGGCTTCTACCCGCACCCGGACTTGACGACGCCGCACAGCCGCATCCTCGCCTACCACAACGTCGTCCCGAAGGGCACGGGCACGCTCGAATCCGTCGACCCGGCGAGCTGGCACGGCATGATGACCTCGGTCGTCGCCGCCGGCAACGGCGCGCTCTCGGGCGGCTTCTTCCGCTCCATCTCGCCCGACTGCAACGTCGTCCTCGTCAAGGTCAGCAAGTCCGGCCACATCCCCGAGAAGAACATCGAGCGCGGCCTGCGCTGGGTCGTCGAGAACCGGGAGAAGTACGGCATCCGGGTCGTCAACATCTCGGCCGGCGGCGACAAGGAGGTCTCCTACCTCGACAACACGCTGTGCCAGACGGTCGAGCGCGCCGTGCGCGAGGGGCTCGTGGTCGTCTGCGCCGTCGGCAACGCGGGCTGGGAGCCGGGCCACCCCGTCGTCCCGCCCGCCTCCTCGCCGTCGGCCATCGCGGTCGGGGGCCTGAACGACCAGAACTCGCTCGACCGCGCGCGCCACAGCCTCTACCGCTCCTCCTACGGCCCGACCGCCGACGGGTTGCAGAAGCCCGAGGTCATCGCGCCCGGCATCTGGGTGCCCGCGCCCATCCTCCCGCACACGCCGACCGCCGCCGAGGCCGAGCTCTACGCCAGGCTCGACCGCGCGGCGGACGACGAGCTGCTCCCGCTCATCGAGGAGCACGGGACGGTAGACCGCGACATCTACGACGCGCGCACGCTCCCCAAGTACCTCATCCGCCAGCTCGTCTCGGTCAAACTCCACGAGGCCGACGTCATCTCCGAGCACTACAAGTTCGTGGACGGCACCTCGTTCGCCGCCCCCATCGTCTCCTCGACCGTCGCCTGTATGCTCGAGGCCAACCCGCACCTCTCGCCGCAGCAGGTCAAGCGCATCCTCATCGACACGGCCGAGCGTCTGCCGCAGGTCGAGATGGACCGGCAGGGCTGGGGCGTCATCGCCCCGCGCCGCGCCGTCGAGGTGGCGCTCTCGCTCAGACCGCAGGGTTGACGCCCGCGCGCGGAGTACAACATGGTCAAAGCGCTCTTCGCCGCCGCCGGCGGCCGAGTCACCCTCATCGCCTTCGCGCTTCTCGTCGCCGCGACGCTGGCGCTCTACCTCGTCAACCCGAAGAACGAGATTAAGAGAGACCTCGGGGCTGACTACGTCGCGACCGACAGCACCTTCCTGTACGAGACCTCCGCCGTCACGAAGATGCTCGGGCGGTACCGGCCCGAGCACTACAGCGCGCACGAGAGCTTCGTACGCGTCTACGACTTCGTCTACCCGCCCTTCTACGCGATACCCTGCGCGCTCGTGCTCGCATACTTCTTCCCCGTCCTGTTCCCCGGCCGGGGCGGGGGCTTGCGCTGGCTCGTGCTCCTGCCGCTGGCGGCGATGGCCTTCGACTACGCGGAGAACTTCACGATGCTCTCCTTCCTCCGCAGCTACCGCGCCGACCCGCTGACCCCGCTCACGACGCTTGAGGTCTCGCGCGCCTTCACCAACGTCAAGCTGCTCCTGCTGCTCGTCTCCGACCTCGTCCTGCTCGTCTTCGGCGCGCTGGCGTTGATACGGCTCCGCCGTTCGCTGGAGTCGCCACGCCCGCGGGGCGATTAGTTCATCTGACGGATTTTTACGGCGTCCGAACTAGGGCCCGTCCGCCCGCCCACGTCTTGCCAAAGGGGAAGTCGGCCACCCGCGCGCCGGCCGCGCGCCCGCGCGAGTGGCCCGCGCCTTGCACTTGTAGGGTCGCTCTCCCGAATCTTCGGGGCGGAGTTTTTGAGTGATGCAGAGAGAACCTTTAGCACTGGCGACAAAGTCGAGCACGTCGCTTTTGTCCCCCCTCGAACGGCGCCTGGCCCGGCGGGTCGTGCCGCTCGTCCCCGCGTGGCTGGGCACGCACCACCTGACGCTGATGACGCTCGCGTGGTGCGCCGGGCTGTTGCTGTTCGGCTACCTGGCGGCGGGAGATTTGCGCTGGCTGTGGGGCTCGTCCGCGATGATCGCGCTCCAGTGGGTGACCGACTTCTTCGACGGGAAGGTCGGGAAGCACCGCGACACGGGGCTGGTCAAGTGGGGCTTCTACGCCGACCACCTGCTCGACTACGCGTTCCTGTGCGCGGTCGTCGGCTCCTACGCCCTCGTGCTCCCGGCGGCCGCGCACCTGAGCCTCCTGATGGTGCTGGCGGTCTTCGGCGGCTTCATGGTCAACTCATTCCTCGCCTTCGCCGCGACGGGTCGCTTCCACATCAGCCACGGCAGGCTCGGGCCGACCGAGTTCCGCCTCGCGCTCGTCCTCATCAACTCGCTGCTCGTCTTCTACGGCACGCGGAGGATGACGAAGGCGCTGCCATACGTCGCCGCCTGCGGCTTCGTCGCGCTCTGCGTCCTCGCCTACCGCACGCAGCGCGAGTTGTGGCGGCGCGACCTCGCGTGCAAGCGCGAGGTCGCGCCCGCGCCCGCCGTCCGACTCGCCCGGCGCGAGGCGGCGTGATGAGAAGAGGCTAGAGGCTGGTTAAGAGTTAATCTCCTAACCAGCCTCTAGCCTCTAGCCTCTTCCTTTGCCTTTTAATCCCCGCCTGATTACAATCCTTCGGCACAAACCGAATCACAAAATTCTGAAGAGAGTACCGAGAGGAACGGAACATGGCAGAGAACGAGAACGCGGTCGCGCCCGCGCAGGAGGAGGAGGAGCAGCCGGCGGCGGCGGCGGGCGAGGCGGTCGCGCCGCAGGACGAGGCCCCGCAGGACGAGGCCCCGCAGGACGAAGCCCCGCGGGAGGAGGCCCCGCCCGAGGAGATCACCTACCACGCCGTCGAGAAGGACGGGCAGGTCACGGCCATCTGGGAGATGCAGGGGCGCAAGCACCTCCGCACCATCGACCCGCGCTCCCGCCAGGGGCTGGAGATACTCCGCCTCTACACGGCCGAGCACGGGGAATAAGAGGCGTAAACCGTGAACCGTAAACCGTGACAAGAGAAAGTCGCTGCTTCTTCTTGTCACGGTTTACGCCTTACGAAGTCCTCAATGTTGTCGATGAGCTGGTCGGCGAGCTTCTGCTGTGCGCGGCGGCCGGCCCAGGCGACGTGGGGCGTGACGATGAGGTTGGGCAGCCCCGGGTCGAGCAGCGGGTTGTCGTCGCCCGGCGGCTCGGTCGAGAGAACGTCAACGCCCGCGCCCGCTATCCGCCCCTCGCGCAAAGCCTCCGCCAGAGCCGCCTCGTCCACCACCCCGCCGCGCGCGCAGTTAATCAGAATCGCCGACGGCTTCATCAGCGACAGCTCACGGCGGCCCACCATCCCGCGCGTCTCTTCGCACAGCGGCACGTGAAGGCTCAACACGTCGCTCCCCCGCAGCACCTCCTCGAACGGCGTGCGCCCTTCCCTCACGCGGTCCGCGCCCCTGCGCTCCGAGACCAAGACCTCCATCCCGAAGGCCAGCGCGAGGCGCTCGACGCCGCGCCCGAGCGTGCCGTAGCCGACGAGCCCGAGCGACGCGCCGTGCAGGTCGCGTATCTCGCGCGTGTGCAGGCAGAACTGCCCCGCGCGCTGCCACAGGCCGGCGCGCACGTCCTCGCGGTAGCCGACGAGGTCGCGGCCGAGCGCGAGCGTCAACATCAGGACGTGCTCGGGCAGCGTCTCGCGCGCGTAGCCGCGGACGTTCCTGACCTCGATGCCGCGCCCGCGGCAGAACTCGAGGTCGATGTTGTCGGTGCCCGTCGCGGCGACGGCGATGAGCCTGAGCGCGGGCAGCCGCGCGAGCAAGTCCGCGCCGAGCGGCAGCTTGTTGACGACGGCGACGGTCGCGCCCGCGAGCCTCGCCCCGGCCTCCTCGGGTCGCGTCGAGCCGTAGTCGCGCCACACGTGCTCGAACGCGGGACGGCGCAAGCTAGCGCACAGCGTGTCGCGTTCGAGAAAGACGACGGTCTCCATAAGCTTTCGGAACAAGACGCGGCGGCCGCGCGTCAAACGTTTATCGCGCCGCCGCGCGTCGCCGCCGGCGTCCGCCTGACAGAGATTTAGAAGGGCATCCTAGCACTGTTCGAGCGGGGGTCACACGTGAGCCGCACGAGGGCGAAGAGGGTCGGACACAAACTGTCGCTGACGGCCCGCGGCCTGCTCGTCGTGCTCGCGGCGTGCGGCGGCGCGGCGCGGACGGAGCCGAAGGGGGGCGTCGCGCAGGTCTCCACGCCACAGGCGCGCGCCGCCGCGGCGGACGAATTGAAGACCGAGCCGTACGCGGGGCACGTGGCTTACGTCGTCGTCGCCCTGTGCGACAACGTCAACCAGGGCATCGTGCCCGTCCCGGCCGCTCTGGGGGACGGCGAAGACCCCGCGCGCAACCTCTACTGGGGCGCTCGCTTCGGCGTCAGGACGCACTTCAACGCGAGCCGCGAGTGGCGCGCGGTCTCGGCCGCCCGGAACCCCGCGCCGAAAGTCCTCGAACGCGTCGTCTACAAACACCGGACGCGGGACGCCTACCTCGTGGCCGACGCCTACAGGGGCGCGGAGATAGCGCAGGCGACCGCGGACTTCCTGGGCGTCGCCTCGGGCAACCTCGACCCGACGTTCGAGGACGGCGGGAAGACTTACGGGCTCGGGCGCGGCGCGGCGGCGCACCTCGTCGCCTACGTCGGCCACGACGGGCTGATGGACTTCCGACTCCCTTCCCTGCCCCGGCGCCGCGACGACGTGCGGCGCGACGCGGTCATCCTCGCCTGCGCGAGCAAGCGCTACTTCGCGCCGGCGCTCCGCGAGACGGGCGCCAACCCGCTGCTCTGGACGACGAACCTGATGGCGCCGGAGGCTTACGTCCTCAAGGCCGCGCTCGACGGCTGGCTCGCGGGCGAGGACGGCGAGCAGGTCCGCCAGCGCGCCGCGAAGGCTTACAACGCCTATCAGAACTGCGGCCTCCGCGCCGCGCAGAACCTCTTCGCCACCGGCTGGTGACTCCTTAAACTTCATAGTTCAAGTTTGAATTTCTGAGTCCCCGTTGGGCCGCCCTCCGCGTTACACTCAGGCCACGCACACGTAAATCCGCGTTCGCGAGGAGGGGCGTTAGATGGCTTGGCTTTACCTGCTGGTGGCGGGCTTGATGGAGGTGGCTTGGGCGGTCGGGCTGAAGTACACCGAAGGCTTCACGCGCCTGTGGCCGAGCGTCTGGACGGGGGCGGCGCTCGTCGTCTCGATGCTCCTGCTGGCGGCGGCGGTGCGCACGCTCCCGCTGGGGACGGCCTACGCCGTCTGGACCGGCATCGGCGCGGTCGGCACCGCCGCCCTCGGCATCGTCCTCTTCGGCGAGCCGGCTTCGGCCGCGCGCCTCGCCTGCATCGTCCTCATCGTCGCGGGACTCGTCGGCCTCAAGCTCACCTCCGCCGACTAGCGCAGGAAGGGGACGAGGAGCTTGACGAGCGCGACGATGACGAAGACGCCGACGATGTCGAGCAGCACGCCGTAGCGGATCATCCGCGCGAGCGGGACGTAGCCCGAGCCGTAGACGATGGCGTTGCACGGCGTCGAGACCGGGAGCATGAAGCCGAGGCTCGCGCCCATCGTCGCGCCCAGCGCGGGCTCCAGAGGGTCTGCGCCCTGCGCCTTCGCGATGGCGATGACGACGGGGACGACCATGTTGGCCGAGGCCGTGTTCGACGTCGCCTCCGACGTGACGACCGCCACGACGACCGACGCGAACAGCAGCCCCGTCCCCCCGCTGACGGGGAGCAGCCCCGTCAGACCGCGCCCGACCGCCTCGGCCAGACCCGTCTGGAACGAGAGCACGCCGAGGGCGAACCCGCCGCCGTAGAGCAGCACGACGCCCCAGTCGATCTTGACCGCCTCGTCCCACGTGATGGCGCGCGCGCCGACGCCGTCGCCGGGGAGCAGGAAGAGGAGCGACGCGCCGACGACCGCCGCCACCGCCTCGGGCACGCTGGCGTTGACGCTCTTGTAGACGGCGCTCTGGTCGCCCGCGAAGAGCGCGATGAGGCCGGGCACGACCCACAGCGCGACCGTCACGAGGAAGGCCAGAAGCGTGGACTTCTGCGCGCGCGTCCACGCGCCCAGGCGCTCGCGCTCGCGCGTGAGCATCTCGCGGCTCCCTTCTATCTCGCGCACGCCCGCGGGCGAGAGCCAGTTGAGGTAGAAGAAGAGCCAGAGGAAGAGGACGACGACCACGGGCACGCCGATCATCGCCCACTTGAAGAAGGGGAACTCGACGCCCGTGAGCTGGCGTATGAAGCCGAGCCCGATGACGTTGGGCGGCGTCCCGATGGGCGTGGCGAGTCCGCCGACGGAGGCGGCGAACGAGGTCATCAGCATCAGCGCCGTCGCGTAACGCCGGCTAATCTTTTGCCCGCCCTCCTTCTCCTGCTCGAAGAGGAAGGCGAGGATGGCCATCCCGATGGCGAACATCATCGCGGTCGTCGCCGTGTTGGAGATCCACGCCGAGAGGAAGGCCGTCACCGCGCCGAAGGCGAAGAGGATGCGCGAGGGTCTCGCGCCCACCCACTTGATCGACAGCACGCCGAAGGCCAGCCGGCGGTCGAGCCGGTGGAGGAAGATGGCGCGCGCTATCATGAACGAGCCGATGAAGAGGAACATCAGCGGGTCGGCGAACGGCGCGAACACTTCGCGCGCCGGCGCCACCCTCAACACGACGCACGCGGCCGCGCCCAGGAGCGCCGTGGCGGGCAGCGGCAGCGCCTCCGTTATCCAGAGCACGACGACCGACGCCATCACGGCCGCGAGCCTGTGCGCCTCGGGCTTGAGACCCGGCAGCGGCAGCAGCAGCAGCGTGACGAAGACGGCGGGCGCGACGACGAACCCGGCCGCGCGGCGCCAGCGCTCGAAGCGCGCCTCGGCCTCGGTGATGCGTTCGACCGCCACGGGACGACCGGAGGCGGCTTCCGTCTGCGAGTCCATGCGCGGAGTTTAAACCATCACCCGAGGTTTGCGTCGAAGAGTTCGCCGGCCTCGCTGCGGCGCTGCGGCCGCGCCGACTTCGTCCCCGGAACTGAACCGGCGGCCGGCCCTTAACGCCGGTTCCGCTGCTGGTTGGGCAGGACGATCATCTCCTCGGATAAGAATTTCCACCCCCCGTCTTTTTTCACCAGCCTGTCGACGAACCGCTGCTTGACGTTCATGCTGATAAGAAAGTTCTGCACGTGGAACTCGCAGACACTCTTGGCGACCGCGACCTCGCCCTCGAAATTCACGTCGTACTCACCGCACTGATAAGATTTTATGCTCTTGTCGCGCTTCACCTTCGAGAGGAACGTGGCCCGGTCCCAGGTCTTACGGTTGCCGAGGTTGGTGTAGGTGAAAGACTCGTCGAGCATGGCCTCGACGGCCGCCTTGTCGCCGTTGAGGCCGGCCTCCGTCGCTCGTTTCAGCACCTCGATCACCTCCGCCGCCGTCGGGCCGGCCGCCGGGCCGGCCGCCGAACCGTTCTCCGGGCCGTTCACCGGGGCAGACGCGGCGCCGTCCCCCGAGCCGGCGGTCGAATCCGAGGCCCCAGCCCCCGAGCAGGGCGTAAACTTACCCTCGGACATCATCATCGCGTATTTGTAGGACGCGTCCACGCACTTCAGGCTCTCGGCCTCCGCCGCTTTGCCGACCCAGAAATACATTCTCGGCTCGTTGCCGATGACCTGCTCGCCGAACGACAGACGGTAGAGGCCCGGGGTCATCTCGCGCGACGGGACGCCGAGCACCATGTTCTCCTTCAGGGGCTTTATCAACAGCCGGATGGGCTGGGCGAGTTCGTTCAGCTTGTTCCACTCGCCGCCCATCTCCGAGGGGTTCCCGGTGTCCCACGCGTTCTCCACCCCGCTCCGCTTGACGTTCTTGGGCCAGCCCGTGTCGACCGCGATGTTGCGCACGTACATCATCGGCACCAGGCGCAGGGCGCCGAGGTAGGCGGTCGGGTTCTCCCGGTAGCTCAGGAAGCGGACGCCCCTCTTCAACTCCGTCGCCCTGACGGGGACGGACGTTGAGAGCGCCCTCCCGTCGAGCGCGTCCCCGACCCCGGTGCGCGACCCGACCTTAACCTCCACGGAGCCGAGCGTGCACACGTTCGCCTCCACGTCCAGGCCGCACAGCTTACCGTCCACGACCAGATACAGGCCGTAGAATTCGGGCAAGGGGGTCTCCTCTTTGGCCTGCCCCCGGGCCACGTCCGCCACCAGACTCAACACAAAAAAAGCTGCCGTGAGCGTGAGAATCTTCTTCATGCTGTATCTCCTTCGCTGCCGCCGGAAGAGCGGCGGCGGCGCTAACGTTTGACCTGCGGCCGTCCGAGAGGGGATGCGAGCCCCCGCCGCGCCGTCAATCGCGGCGAAGAACGTAACCCGAAGAATCCCCTGTTCGGAGTAAGCAGGCCAAGTACGAAGTGAAAAGTTCGCGGCCGGCCCCGCCTGGGATGCGTGGGGCGCGGAGCGCGGGAAAGATATTGCCGGGCCTGGTAAATGTCAATGGTGCGGGGCCGGCGCGGGGTCGGGATGAACCCGCGCCCCACGGTTGGTCAGGAGCGGAGCTGGATGTTGTAGGTCTTGATCTTGGAGTTGAGGGTGGTGGCGTTCATGCCGAGGAGGCGCGCGGCGCGCGACTGGTGGCCGCCGGTCTGGTCGAGGGCGCGGCGGATGATGTCGATCTCGAAGCGGCGCACCTCGTCGTAGAAGTTGACGCCGCGGCTCACGTCGAGGCTGCCCGTGCCCGACGAGAGCGGCGCCGAGCCGACGGCCTTCGACGGGTCGGCGATCTCTGCGGGCAGGCACTCGCGCGTCACCTCGGGGCCGGGCGCGATGACGACGGCGCGCTCGATGACGTTCTCGAGCTCGCGCACGTTGCCCGGCCAGCTGTACTGCTCGAGCAGCGCCAGCACCTCGGGCGCGGGCTGGTCGGAGACGTGGCGTCCGTTCTCCTCGTTGTACTTGCGTATGAAGTGCTGCGCGAGCGCGAGCACGTCCTCGCGCCGCTCGCGCAGGGGCGGCAGCTCGATGGGCACGACGGCGAGGCGGTAGTAGAGGTCTTCGCGGAAGGCGCCCTGGCGGACGGCCTCCTTGAGGTCGATGTTGGTGGCGGCGACGATGCGCACGTCGACCTTGCGCGGCGCGGTGTCGCCCAGCGGCGTGAACTCGCGCTCCTGCAACACGCGCAGCAGCCGCGCCTGCGTCTCGGGCGGGATGTCGCCTATCTCGTCGAGGAAGATCGAGCCGCCGTCGGCCACCTCGAACAGACCCTTCTTGGCGGCGACCGCGCCGGTGAACGCCCCGCGCGTGTGGCCGAACAGCTCCGACTCCAGCAGCTCCGACGGGATGTTCGACGAGTTGACCGTGACGAAGGTCTTCGCGGCGCGCGGGCTCTGCATGTGGATGGCGCGGGCGATGAGCTCTTTGCCCGTGCCCGACTCGCCGGTGATAAGGACGGTCGAGCGCGCGGGCGCGACCTGGTCAACGAGCTGGAAGATAACCTGCATCTTCTCGGAGCGGCCGATGATAGAGCCGCGGTCTACGCTGCGGCTCATCGCGCGCCGGAGGTTCTGGCGCTCCTCCTCCTTGCGGCGGCGCTTGATGCCGGCGGCCACCGTCTCCAGGATTTGCTCGTTCTGGAAGGGCTTGCGGACGCAGTTGAAGGCGCCGCGCTCCCACGCGCCGATGGCGGTGTCGAAGGTGGCGTAGGCGGTGATGATGATGACGACGGCCTCGGGGT
Source organism: Acidobacteriota bacterium (assembly GCA_020200135.1). GTDB lineage: Bacteria > Acidobacteriota > Blastocatellia > Pyrinomonadales > Pyrinomonadaceae > QHXN01. The sequence continues at coordinate 12,740 of JAIVJI010000081.1, forward strand.
CGGCCTTCAGAACCTCTTCGAGCGCGCGCAGGCCGCCCATGCCGGGCATCGAGACGTCGAGCAGCACCACGTCGTAGGCGCGGCGGCCGTAACACTCGACCCCCTCCTCGCCGGTCTTCGCCAGGTCGACGCGGTACCCCTCCGCCGAGAGCAGCGTCTCCAGCACGTCGCGCATGATCTCCTCGTCGTCCACGACGAGGACGGAACCTTTTCTCGCCATCCGAACCTCAGACGTAAGTGATGTGTAAAAAGTGATGAGTGACGAGTGGGAAGAAGTTGTCTTCTACTCATCACTCATCACCTGTCACCCGACCGCTTATCTTATAACGGGCGGCGGCGCGGCGGCGAACGCCCGCGCTCACTTGATGGAGGCGGAGTCTTTGGGCTTGAGCAGGCGGCGGCCTTCGGGCGAGGCGGCGGGGCGCGCGCGCTCGGCGGTGACGAAGAGCGTGTAGTCGTCCGCATCGAAGCCGGCGACGCGGACGTAGACCTCGGCGCGGTTGAGGTCTTCGGTCGGGGGGAGGCTCCCCATGTAGACGATGCGGCCGTCGGGGACGACGCCCCAGAGCACGTAGACGGCCGCGCCCACCGACGAGGGGAGCGGCACGCCCCGGAAGTTCGCGCGGACGTAGGCGCGGTTGGAGCTGAGCGTGGCGCGCGCCGCGCCGCGCGCGTTCGGCGCGGCCGAGTCGCCTTCGAGCTCGATAACGCGGCCGCCGCCCCGCGAGACGAGCGCGTCCTCGACCTCGGCGTAGAAGTCCCCGGCGCAGCTCGCCGAGGCGGACGATGCGCCCGCCGCTCACGGCCCAGACGACGTAGACGCGCGCGCCCGAGGCGACCGTCCGCGGGTCGGGCAGATTCATCGCCGTCAGGCGGGCGCGCCCGCCGCCCTCGCTCGCCTCGACGCTCAACTGCCCCGACGCGCGCGTCGTCAAAGAGCGCAGACGTATGTCAACGCGCTCGGCCTGCGCCGCCGCCTTCGCGGGGCCGCGACGGGCGCGGCCGCCGCCGCCGGCCTCGGCCGCGCCACCGTGCGAAAGGTTTGCGAGCGCCACCGCCGCCGCAGCGGCGCACGCCCAACGAACCTGTCTGCGCTTGCTCATAAAAGGGAGAGACCCATCCTGCCGTCCGGCGTGTTGTTTGAAAGCGGGTGCGAGATTAGCACCGGCCGGGATAAAAGCAAGAGATATTTCGCGGGCTTTGCGGCTCGTCAGTTTCGGGCGAGCCTACTGTCCGAACTTCTTCCTGTACTCGGCGGATTGGATGAAGGCTCTGACCATCTCGGCGCGGTGGTAGTCGCCGCCGGACTCGTCGAGCTTGCCCAGCCAGAAGTTGTACCCGCTGAAATCTGTATCCGGGCCCGAGTCCGGGTCCCGCCGAAGGTAGGCGAAGTACTGCATCAGCACGAAGGCCCGGTTGAACTCTTTCCGCCGCATGTCCGGGTCCTCGGCCACCGCCCTCAGCGCCTGCGCCCTCGTCTTCACGCCGTCCTTCAGCTCCGAGACGAGCGCGTCCCTCTCGGCTTGCGAGAGCGCACCATTGGAGTTGGCGTTGAGCGCGTCGACGAACGCCTCCGGCGTTACCGACTGCGGGTAGCGGGCAGCGAACCTCGGCCGGGAGGTGAAGCCGGAGGCCAACGCCTGCTTGTTCGCCTCCAGCTTCTGCTGCCAACCGTCCTGGCCGAACACCACCCCCTGCCCGACCTCGCTCGCGTCCCGGAGGAAGTCGGCGAGGCGCACCGGCACAGGGGCCCCGGGAATGTCGCCGTAGGCGGCTTTGTGCATGAGGTAGACGAGGTAGCCGGTCTGCTGGAACTCTACCGAGAGGAAGAAGGCGGCCGAGGGGTCGTCGTGCTTAACATCGCGGCCGCCGGCGCCGGCGCCGCCCCGGCTCGGCAGATACCCCGCGAGAAACTGTGGCTGTCTCCAGTCCCAGACGCGCTCGGGGTACAGATCGACGTTGAGGGGAGGCCCCTCGTTCCATTCCCAGGTCGCCTGCTGAATCGCGCCGTTCGCGTTGATGAAAACGCTCAGGACCAAAAGCGCGACACCGAACGCGGACTGCGCGCGCCAACCTGCGAGAGAGTCGGCCGCGCGCCCGGCCCGCCACGTCAGGCTCGCGCGCAGGCCGAGCGCGCCGAGCAGCACGAACCACGGGACCGAACCCGTCATAAAGCGCGGCCCGAAACTATGCCCGGCCCACCACACCGGGAAAAGAGAGACGGCCGCCAAGTCCGCCGCGATGACGATGAGCGAGAGCCAGACGAGTCGCCGGTGGACTAGTTGACGCCTGTGCCGGACGAGTAAGAAGGCCACGAACAGAAGTACCGGGACATAGACCAGGAGGCCGCGCGACGGGCTGACGAGGTTGGCCGCCAGCGCCTCGGGGAAGTGGTCGGGCTCGAGACGACTGAAGAGGCGGTAATAGCTGGGAAGTAGTTGACCGAAGTGCGTCCATGAATAAAGAACGAAGACCAACAGCCACAACGCCCCGGTGACGGCGTAGCGAGGGAACAGGCTCCGTCGAAAAAGAAAAAGATAAACGCTGACCGCAAGGATGGAGACGGCGAAGGTCGGGCGAATGAAGTACAGCCACGAAAGTAAGCTCGCCAGCAACACCGGGCTGAAGCCGCGCTGTCGGGCCTCACGCCGCGCGAGTAGAAAGACGACGATTCCCAGCAGCAGAATTCCCCACGTGTGCGACCACAGGGCGCGCGACGCGGTGCTGTAAACCTGCGTCCCCAGCGCGCCGCCCAGGGCGACAAGGACGCTCCACTTAGTCGGCAGAATCAACCGCGCCGTATAAAAAAAGATGCACGACAGCGCGGCCATTAAAAAGGCCGCGAGGATCGCCTCAATCTTCACTTCGCCCTGATGGTCATAAGCGTTGTCATCGCCGACCGCGGAGAGCCCGAAGGGATTCAGGAGGGCGACGAACGGCGCGGAGAGGACGGAACTGCCCGGCGGGTAATAATAGTAAACGTGTCCGCGGGATGCTTCCAGCCGGTAATCGCCGTACTTGAAGTGGGCCTTATCCCATTCGGGCTCGTGGCGCGGGAGCGCGTAATGATCGAGCCGGAAGCTGCCGCGCTCCAGCAGACTCTGTGTGAGGAGCATGGAGTACCGCGAGTCCGTCACCTGACGCACGGGCGACAGCAGGAAGACGATCAACATCAGGACAAAGATCAGCGGGCCCGTCAACGATTCAAGTTTTATGATTCGGGTAATCATAGACCATCGTTCCGCCGGCATCCGCGTGCATCATGCCCTCGCCCGCCGGCGCTTTCAACACTTTTCCACCCGACACCCGCGCGGCGATGGATAAGCCTTGAACCGCTCGTCCCTGTGCACGCGGAAGTCGGCCCCGGTCATGCAGCAGGGGAACAAACGGCATGTCGAGGGGCGTATCAGTCTGGTATGACCAACACACAGACCGACAACCCGACTCCCCGGAGGCCGCCCCGGCTGTGGCCCGGCGTGGCCCTCGCGGTGCTGCAACTGCTGAGCATCTTTGTTCTCCCCGCCGTCGTGCCCGGGGCGCTGGTCTTCGGGATGTTGGGCGGGGTCGTCTGCGCCCTGGCGATACTCGTGTGGTGGGTCTTCTTCAGCAGGGTGCCTCGGCCCGAGCGCTGGGGCGCCGTCGCCCTGATGGTCGTCGCGATGTTCGCGACCTGGTTCGTCCTCCACAAGTCGGTCGCGGGGGGCATGATGGGGATGATGTTCCCCTTCTACGGCCTCATGTCCGTGAGCGTCGCGCTCGTGTTCGGGGTGTTGGCCGGCCGTCGCCTTTCCGTCCGAGCGCGGCGCGCCGTACTGGCCGCGTCCGTCCTGCTCGCGTGCGGGGCGTGGGCGCTCGTCCGGACCGGCGGCATCACCGGCGCCGCCGATTCTGACCTGGCGTGGCGTTGGTCGCAGACCCCCGAGGAGCGGCTCCTGGCACAGGCCGGCGACGAGCCCGCGGCGGCGCGGCCGGCCCCGGCGGCCGCCGAGACCGGCGCCGACTGGCCCGGCTTTCGCGGGCCCGAGCGCGACGGCGTCGTCCGCGGCGTGCGAATCGCGACCGACTGGTCTGCGTCGCCGCCGGTCGAGCTGTGGCGCCGCCCCGTCGGGCCGGGCTGGTCGTCCTTCGCCGTCCGGGGCGACCTCTTCTACACGCAGGAGCAGCGCGGCGAGGACGAGCTGGTCACCTGCTACCACAAGAGCGACGGCAAGATCGTGTGGACGCACCGCGACGCGGCGCGGTTCTACGAGTCGAACGGGGGCGCCGGCCCGCGCGGGACGCCGACCCTCGGCGGCGACGGCCGCGTCTACACGCTCGGCGCGACCGGAATCCTCAACGCGCTCGACGCCGACGACGGCTCCGTCGTGTGGTCGCGTAACGCGGCGGCCGACACGAAGACGAAGGTTCCGGGCTGGGGCTTCTCCGGCTCGCCGCTGGTGATCGACGACGCCGTCGTCATCGCCGCCGGCGGCACGCTCGCAGCCTACGACCGCGCCACGGGCGAGCCGCGCTGGGTCGGCCCGACGGTCGGCTGCTGTTACAGCTCGCCGCACCGCGCGACGCTCGGCGGGGTCACGCAGGTCGTGCTGATGAACGGGCCGGGGGCGGTCGGCGTCGCGCCGGCCGACGGGAAGGTGCTCTGGCAGCATCAGCTTCCGACGGGCGGCCGCATCGTGCAGCCGGCGCTGACCGCGGACGGCGAGCTGCTGCTCGCGCAGGGCGAGGGGAGCGACCTGTACCGCGTCGCGGTCGCGCGAGGGGCCGGTGGGTGGACGGTCGAAGAGCGCTGGTCGTCCTACGGGCTGAAGCCGTACTTCAGCGACTTCGTCGTCCACAAGGGGCACGCCTACGGGTTCGACAACGGCAAGATCGCCTGCATCGACCTTAAGGACGGCGGGCAAAAGTGGGACGGCGGGGACTACGGCTCGGGCCAACTCGTCCTGCTGTCCGACCAGGACGTGCTGTTGGTGGTGTCGGAGAAAGGGAGCCTGGCGCTCGTCGGGGCGACCCCCGACCGGTTCGCGGAGCTGGCGCGGTTCCCCGCCATCAAGGGCAAGACGTGGAACCACCCCGTGCTGGCCGGCGACGTTCTGCTGGTTCGCAACGCCGAGGAGATGGCCGCGTTCCGCCTGTCACTCCAGGGCCGCTGACCAGGGCGAAGGCACGAGCCCGCTTCCGCTGAGCGAGCGCGCCCCTTTTTAAGTTGACGCAGGAGGCCGTGATGAGAGCCTTGCTTCTACCTTTATTCCTTCTCTGCGCGGCGGCCGTCGTTCAGGCCCAAACCACGGCGGCGCCGGCCCCCGACCCCGCCAGGCGCGTCACGGTGACCCTCAGGAAGGGCGGGACGATGTCCGGCGCTTTCGTCAGCGCGAACAGAAAGACCGTCTGTGTCGAGGTGGACGGCGACCCGCTGACACTCAGCCTCGACGAAGTCGCCAGCCTCGACTTCACGCGGCCCGAGACGGACTCGCCCGCCGCCCGGGCCGTCGAAGCCCTCAAGTCTTTGTCACCGACGGGCAAGACGGCCGCCGCCGCACGCGACTACAGAAACCGCTTTCTCGAAGTGAAGGCGATAGTGGACGACCAGCTCCCGCTCATCCCCGAAGGCGATTTGAGGGAGGCGGTCAGCGACGTGCTCAAGGCTTACGAGCTGGCCTCGGAGATTTGGGAGCAGGCGAGCCAGTCGAAGCCGTCGGAAGAGGCCGGCAAGATGACGAACGACGCGCTCGGCACGACCTGGGGCAACGCCCGCAAACGACTCGAACAGGCCGAGGCGCTGCTCAAACGGCGTTAGGCGCGAACGTCCGCGCACGTCCTCACGGCCCGAAGCGCTGCCGGTATTCGGCCGAGGTGATGAACGCCTTGACCATCTCGGCCGCGACGTAGTTGCCGCCGAACTCGTTGAGCTTGTCCAGCCAGAAGTTGTAGCCGTTGAAGTTCCCGTCGGGCGCGTCATCCGGGTTCCTCCTCAGATACCCGAAGTACTGCATCAGCACGAACGCCTTGTTGAACTCGCGCCGCGCCAGCTCGGCGTTCTCGGCCACAGCGCGCAGCGCGGCCGCGCGCCCCTGCGCGGTGTTGTTCGCGGCGAGCTGTGCGGCGAGCGCGTCGCGCCCCGCGGCCGAGAGCGGCGAGCCGGCGTTCCGGTCGAGCGCGCCGACGAACTCGGCGGCCGACATCCCCGCGGGGAACGCGGCGGCGAAGTCCGGCCGCCCGACCCACGCGAGGAAGAACGCCTGCTTGTTCGCTTCGAGCAGCGCGCGCCAGTCGCCCTGGTTGACGACGACGCCCTGACTTATCAACTGCGCCTCGGCCGTCATCTGCCCGAAGGTGACGGGGACGGGCTTGCCCGCGAGGTTCCCGAACGAAGCCTTGTGCGTGCGGTAGACGAGGTAGCCCGTCTCCTGAAACTCTATCGAGAGGAAGAACGCCGCCGAGACGGCGACCCGCCGCGCCTCGCGGCACGCCGCGTCCGCGCCGCACGAATCTATCCCGCCCGTCCAGAAGTCCAGACCGGCCGCGTCCGGCTCGCGCGCGAGGAAGTCTCGGTAGTGCTGCGAGACGAAGAACCGCGAGGCGTCGAAGGCGCTCGCCGTCGCGACGAAGTCTGCGGTCTGGTGCGCGCCGGGGTTGCCGAACGTGTGGCTCGCGGGGCCGAAGCTCATCCCGTCCCTGAAGGGCGTGACGGTGTGCGTGCCGGCGGTCGAGACGTAGCCGAAGAGGTAACGCCCCGAGGCGTCGGTCACGGCCGTCGCGCTCTGCGAACCCGAGAGCGCGACGGCGACGCCCGCCACTCCGTTGCCCGCCGCGTCCACGACGCGCCCGCTCACGTTGACCGAGGTGCGCGGGGCGTCGCCGTTGAGCACGCCGTCGCCGTCGGTGTCTAACCCGATGCGCCGGCCGCGACCCGGAAGCACGGCGGTGAAGGTCAGCTCGCCGCCCGCGCCCACGGCGTCGAGCAACTCCTGACGCGACACGCGCGGCTCGCCCGCGCGGTCGGTGTCGAACTTCTGCGACAGCCTGTCGTAGAGGAAGCCGCGGTGCTCGCCCCCGTAGATGCCGCGCACGACGAGTTCGCACCAGTTGCCGGCCGCCTGCGCCGCGAGGAGGTTGAGCCGCGCGGTCAGCTCGGGCGAGTTCCTGTTCTCGGCGTTGACGGTCGCCTGCACGCCGAGGATGGGCGGCACGCCCGTGTTGAACGACAGGAGGAAGGCGGCCACGTCGCGCCGGTCGGTGTCGTTGGGGAAGGTGAAGAGCGGGTTGCGCAGGAAGTTGACGAGGTCGGCGACCGCGCCGTCGTGCGTGAAGCCGAACGACGTCAGCTTCTCGCCCGGCGTCAGCTCCATCCCGAGCTTCTGGTAGAGGCCGCGCAGTTGCGGCGTCTTGAAGTCCTGCGGCTCGCGCAGCAGCAACGAGGGGATGAGCGAGCTGTTCGTGCCCACGGGGAGTTCGTGGCACGCGGCGCACAGCTCGACGCCGAGGACGGTCTTCGAGCCGTTGAAGATGACGAAGCCGCGCTGCGCGTTACCGCCCTGGCCGGGCAGGTTGGTGGACATCGAGCCGTCGAGGTTCATGAGCGGGTTCGGCGGGTAGACGAGCGTGCGCACGAACGCCTGGAACGACTGCATCTCGGCGTCCGAGAGCAGCTGCGGCCGGCCGAGGAGGCCCGTGAAGGCCGGGTTGAACTCGCCGAGGTTGTTGCGGTCGCCGCGCCAGTGCATCAGGCGGGAGTCGAAGATGCCGCGCAAAGACTGGGTCATCATTGGCCCCTTCATCGGGTGGAAGTTGGAGACGGGGTTGGTCCGGATGAAGAGGCTCCCGAGCCCGACGGGGTTGGTGATGGCGTCGATCTTGCCCTGCGGGTTCCCCAAATCCCACACCAGCCCGTCGCGGTGGCCGCCGGGGTGGCAGCTCGCGCACGACACGTCGCCGTGCGCCGAGAGCGAGGCGTCGTAGAGGAAGCGGCGCCCCTCGCGCACCTCGGTCGGCTCGGGGTTGAAGCCGACGGGGACGCGCGCCGTCTCGCCGCGCGCCTGCGTGTCAACGACGCTCAACGTCTGCTCGAAGCGGTTCAGCACGTAGAGCCGCTGCCGCGCCTCGTCGAGCGCAAGCCCCGTCGGCCCCTGCCCGACCCCGACGCGCGAGACGACCGTGCCCGAGGCGTCGAGCACGCCCACCTTCGCGGAGCCGAGCGCCGCCACGTAGAGCGTGCCGTCGGAGGCGCGCGCCACGTCCGAGGGCAGGCCGAGGCTCAGCGCGCGCTCGGCGTCCGTGCCGTCGGGGTTCGCCAGGTCGATGTGCGGGTTGAGGTCGAAGGGCGTCGAGGCGCCCGTCGCCAGGTCGACGTTCGAAAGCCTCGTCAGCATGAAGCGGCCGCGCAGGTTCGGCTCGAAGCGGATCATGTTCCCCGAGTCGGTGTTGGCGACGAGCAGGCGCGACGCTTCGGGGTCGTAGACGGCGTTCCCGATGAGCGTGCCGACGCGGCGAATCTCCGAGGAGACCGTCGCGCGCGAGCGAGCGCGGCTGCTTGCCGCGCACCGGCACGACCCGCGGCGCGCTCGCGGCGGGCGCGTCCGCGTCGAAGATTTTGACCTGCATCGTGCCCGACACGCAGACGAACGCCCTCGCGTTGTTCGCCCCCGCGAACAGAACGTCGGTCGGCTCGTCGCCCACCTCCAACGTGCGCGTGACGTTGCCGGTGGTGAGGTCGACCACGCTGACGTTGTCGGAGAGCCAGTTGACGACCCACGCCTCGCGGTCGCTGCGCGCCGCGACGCTCACCGGCTCCAGCCCGACGGGTATCTCGGCGGTCAGCACCGGCTGGCCGCCGGTCAGTTGAAAGACCGAGAGTCGGTTCTCGGGCGAGTTGACGGCGAGGAGCCGCTTGCCGTCGGGCGTCATGGCGAGCGGGTGAATCTGCGGGCTCTCGAAGTTGCGGAAGCCGTTGAAGGGCGCCTGCGCCGAGGAGTGCGGCGCGCCCGCGCGCCCGGCGAGCCAGAGCGCGCAGGCGGCGGCCGCGATGACGACGACGAAGAGGCGCCTGACGAGGCGTGCGCGGGCGGGGCCGGGGGACTTCATGGCGGTAACTCTCTTGCGCTGCGGAACGGGTCGGCTGAAGCGGCGTCCGGGGAGAACGCCGCGCGGAAGGCTGACGCGAGTTGCGCGGAAGGTTATACGCGCCCCGCCGCGGAAGTCAACGCCGGGGCGGCACCCGTCGGGGAGGGTTTTCGGCTCTAGTCGCTCGCGGCCTGGAGGCGCGTGCGCGCGGCCGAGGTCGGCAGCGTGATGCGGAAGGTCGTGCCGCGGCCGGGCGCGCTCTCGACCGCGATGTGGCCGGCGTGCTCCTGGACGATGCCGTACGAGACGGCGAGGCCGAGGCCCGTCCCGCGCCCCACGCCCTTGGTCGTGAAGAACGGGTCGTAGATGCGCGCGACGTTCTCGGCGGCGATGCCGATGCCGGTGTCGGCGACCTCGACGTTGACGGCGTCGCGCTCGGCGGGCGCGGCGCGCAGCGACCTCACCGAATTCGGTGACGCCGCCCGTGCGCGAGAAGTTGAGAAGGTTGTTGACGATGCCGGTGGCGCGGTCGGTCTGCCGCCGAATCTTCTGCAGCAGCGCGTGCTTCGGGTCGGTGTCGGCGAGCATCCCGAGAAGCATCTGCGTGTAGGACGAGACGCCCGTCAGGGGCGTGTTGATCTCGTGCGCGACGCCCGCCGCGAGCAGGCCGATTGAGGAGAGCTTCTCGCGCTGCTGCAACTGCTCTTCGAGGCGGACGCGACCCGTCACGTCTTCGAGGACGACGAGCACGCCGCCGTGGACGGCCGCGTCGGCGCGCTTCAGGGGCGCGAGCGCGATGTTGAGTATCAGCGTGCGGCCGCGCCGCGTCGCCGTGTGCAGCTTGTAGATGTTGCGCAGCTCGGTCAGCTCCCACCGCCGCTCGCCGAGCGCCTGGTGGAGCGTCTCGGCGAAGTCCTCGGCGAAGAGGTCTTCGACCCTCACCCCCGTCGCCTCGTCGCGCCGGAGCCCCAGCATCTCTTCGAGCGCCGAGTTGCAGGCCGTGACCTCCCCCGAGGCGTCGGCCGTCAGTATCCCGACGTTGATCGACTCGACGATGGACTCGTTGAACTCCTTGAGGAGCGCCAGCTCCTCGGCCCGCTCCTTCTGCTCCTGGTAGAGCAGGCTGTTCTCGATGGCGACGGCGACGTAGCCCGAGACGGTGCGCAGGATTTCGAGGTCTTCCGACGAGAGCAGCGCGCCGCCCGTCGAGCGGCCCAGCCCGATGACCGCCACCATCCGCCCGCGCACGACGCACGGCACGTAGTAGTGGAGCGAGCGGCGGACGAACCCGCTCGGCTCGGGCGGGAGGTCCAGGCCGTCGGCGCGCACGACGCCGTCCTCGGCCGAGCGCGTGCGAATCATCTCGCGGAAGTCGGGCGGCACGAGCACTTCGCCCGACAGCCCCGCCACGCGCGCCACGGCGTAGCCGCCCGCCGAGCGCGAGTCCTCGACGAAGATGGCCACCCGCTCGACGCCCAGGACCTGCTGGAGCCGGCTGACCAGGGCGTCGAGGAGCGGGTCGAGCGAGGTGGTCGCCGAGAGCGTCCGCCCGAAGTCGAGGAGGCCCGCACGCATGTCGTAGCGCTCGCCGTAGAAGAAGCGGTCGGTGCGCTCCTGCAGGTAGTTCTTCAGGGGCGCGGCCGTCATCACGATCACCGCCATCGCCGCGACCGAGATGATGACGCGCATCGTGACGACGCCCGGCGCGATGACCTCGCCGCCGAAGGCGTAGAGCCCCGCGACGTAGACGACCGACCCGATGAGGAGCGCGATGGTCAGGGTCGTCAGCGCGTAGACGGCCGTGCGGCGCACGACCATGTCCACGTCCATCAGGCGGTAGCGCACCACCGAGTTGCCGAACGTGAGCGGGATGAGCACGAGCGGCAGGACGGCCGCGTCGGTCAGCCACTTCCGCGTCGTCTCGCTCAGGAACCCGGGGCCTACGCCGAAGACGTAGCCGGCGGCGTAGAGCAGCGTGAACGGCGTCACCGCCAGCGCCGAGCCCCACACGACCCACTTCAACTGCTGGCGGACGATGGCCGACTCGTTCCGCACGAAGCGGCGGACGAGGACGAACGAGCCGCCGAGGAGCGACGCCGTCAGGAAGGCCGTCCCCGCTCGCGCGAGCAGCGCGGGGAAGTCCTCGGGCAGCGCCGCGTAGGCCGAGAAGAGTGCCGAGAAGGGCGAAGAGGCCGGCCAACGGTTGTGCAGCGCCGGCGCGAAGTCGAAGAAGGCCGCCCACGCCACGAGCAGCGCCGCCGGCGCGTAGAGCAGGTAGACGAGCCGCGGCCGCCGCTCGGAGAGCCGGTAGCGGACGGGGTAGATCGCGCAGAAGTGCAGGAAGACCGGCGCGAAGAGCGCGAGCGCCGCGTTGTCGAGAAAGTCCACGGCGAGGTCGAGGTCTTCGAGGCCGCCGTAGGGCTTGTAGAACTGGAAGACGAAGGCGATGAGGCAGAGCGTCGCGAAGTGGAGCGCGAAGGGCGCGCGCCCGCCCTGCTTGAAGAAGACGAAGAGGCCGACGAGCAGCGAGACGACGCCGATGAAGTTGATGTAGAGGTCGCGCGCCGTGAGCGTCCGCTGCGGGGTCAGCTCGTCGAGGTAGACCCAGTAGAAGCGCGTGTCCTCGGGGTTCGACGGCCGCTCGACGAGGTAGCCGACGCGCCCGCCGACGCCCGCCTCTTCGAGAAAGACCTGCACGTCGTAGGTCGTCGTGACCTCGTCGCGCTGCTCGCTGTCGCCGACCGAGACGGCGACGAGCCGGTCGCCCGGCATCACGCCGAAGACCCCTTTGCGCCCGGCGGGCGAGTCGGCCTTGACCGACGAGGCCGTGATGCCCCGCTCGGTCTTCACCCAGTCGATGCCGTCGGTGGGGGGCGCCGTGTGCGTGAGACGCTGCGCGAAGTTGATGGTGCCGGCCGCGACGAGTACCGCCGCCACGATCAGCAGCGCCCAGCCCTTCGTCGTCAGCACGGAATCCTTCATCGTCTCACACGCGTCACTTTTGGTTCGAGCTTGAGGAGCGCGTCCGGCCGTGCCTCTCGCCAACTGCGCAGCCTTCGGCCCTGGTAAATCAAAAGTTCTGAAGCAAGCTGTATTCCAGCTTTGGCCGCCGCTTCCCCGCCGCGCCCGAGCCTTCGGGGCGGCCGGCGCGCGCGTCTCGAATCCCTGTCCCTGCGCGCTCTTATCCGCGCGGCGCGCGGTGCGCGCCCGAGTCGGCACGTTTACGTGGCCGCCCGCGCCGATTCAGAATTTCGTATCGCCTCCGAAAATTCGGATAAACCGTTGATACGCAAAAGCCCCGCGCCTCTGACGCGTGTCGCGCGGGCGCGGGGACTCGTGCTTCGAGCGCGGCGGCCTGAAGCGGCCGCCGAGGCGTGCGCTAGAACCTGAGCGAAATCCCGCCGCGTAAACTACGGCGGAGCGCGCCGAGCGAGAGCTGCATCTCGCCGTCGTCAACCCCGGTCGTCACGTCGAGGAGGTTGCGCGCGTCGACGGTCGCCTGCGCGCGCACGGGCAGACCGAAGCTCGGCAGCTCCTTCGTGACGAGGATGCTCAAAGACGGGTCGTAGACGGCGAGCCGGCCCGCGAACGGGTCGACCGCGAAGACGGCCGCGCGCGGTGAGAAGCGCAGGACGGTGCGGACGTTGACGCCGTCGAGCAGGCTCGCGTCGAGCTGCGCGGCGGCGGTCTGGAAGAAGGTGTTCTGGAAGAGCTGTTCGGGGCTCGTCAACCCCTCGGGCGAGAGCTGCTGGCCGCGCCCGAAGGCGTAGCCGGCCGAAGCCCTCAGGCGGCTGCTGACGCGCCGCGTGTAGACGACGCGGACGCCGCGCGCCCCGCCCTGCTGGTTCGCGATGTCCAGGAGCGCCGCGCCGCCCTCGCCCGTCAGGCCTTCGAGCGGCGCGCTCAAAAGCCCGACGCCGCGGCCGCTGAAGGTGTCGAAGAAGGCCGTGGCCTCGACGGTCGAGTTCTCGTCGAGGATGCGCTCGACGCCGAACTCGAGTCGGTGGCTGCGCTCGAGCACGGCCCGCCCGTCGATGACGGCGACGGCCTGCCCCGCGTTCTCCTTGAAGACGACCTGCCCGTCCTCGAACTCGACGCCGTCGGCGCGCGTGCCGGCGCCCGAGCCCGGCGCGAACGCGGCGTGGAAGCGCGTGCGCGCGTTGGCGTCGAAGGCGACGCCGAGGCGCGGCGTAAAGGCCGAGTCGCCGCCCGCGCCCATGAAGCGCGAGTAGTCGAGCCCGACGACCACGACGACGCCGTCGCGCACGACCCACTCGTCGACGGCGCGCACCGAGACCTGTTCGAGCTTGTCGCCCCGCGCCCGCACGAAGCCGAGCTTCTCGCCCGTTGACTCCCCGGCCGCCGCCGGCAGCGTCGGCAGACGCGCGCCGCCGAGCGTGGCGCTCAGGCGGTGGCGCGCGCCGACGCGGATGCGCGCGGTCGCTTCCAGACGCTCGAACTCGCCGGCCTGGCCCGCGAAGATGAGCTGCACCTGCCGGTTGACCGGCGTCGCCACGGCGAAGTTGACGCCCGCGTAAGGCCCCCGGCCGGGGACGCCCGACGTTGAGAAGAAGGTCTCGACATAGCCCTGCGTCCGGGTGCGGTTCGTCCGCTCCTCATCCCCGGGCGCGTCCGTGGCGGCCAACTCGTCGTCGCTCAGCCAGCCCGCGCTCTCCTGCTCGTCGGCCTCAAGCTCTTCGAGCACCTGCCGGACGGTCTCGTCCTCGGCGTCGCCCGCGTTGAAGACCGAGCGGCGTGCGTGCGCGGCGCGGATGCGGAACTTGGGGTCCTGGCGGTCGGCGCGGCGCTCGGGCACGGTGTTGCCCGAGCCGGCGGGCTGGAGGTTGAAGCGGTAGACGAGCTCGGTCGAGGGCGTGACCTGGACGGCGGAGAAGGTGGCCGGCGTGAAGCCGTCGGCCGCCGCCCGAATCAGGTACCGGCCCGGCGTGACGCGCGCGGCGAAGGTGCCGTCGGCGGCGCTCTTCATCTCCTTGACGACCTCGTTGAAGCCGTCGCGCAGCACGCGGACGAGCGCGCCCGAGACCGGGTTCCCGCGGGCGTCGAGGACGGCGCCGCTGATCTTGCCCAGACTGCCGGCGCGTCGCGCCGCGCCCGACGCGGCCGTGGCACCTTCGGCCGACCCGGCCGCGAGCGCGAACGCCGCGAGCAGGACCGGGAAGATGCGCCAGTTAAATTTTCTCATCGCAGCAAAACCTCCGGGCTCGACCCCGGCCGGCACCAACCTCCGACGCTTGCGGACACGGCCGGCGGAAGCGAACCCTTAACTTTTACTGTGTCCAGGGCGGCGTCCGGGCGAGGGTGGGAGCTGTCTGGGCGTGCGGCTCCAATCCCGGCGTCACGACGAGCGACACTCTATTCAGGCTTAAACCCTTCACTCGTGTCCAACCCGCTTCAGGCGGAGCCTGCATTTTCCGCCAACTTCGTGGGGGGTGTCAAGCAGTTGGGCCTTCTAAATTCCGGTAGTCTGAGTCATCAGATGCGGGCTCAGGGCGGGTTGGTTTGCCCGCCCCCGGCGCGCGTGCTACGATGCGCGTTCAACGTTTCAAGCAGTTTCCGGCCGCGGGGCTCCCTTAAAGCTTTCCGAAGTAATGACCGAACAAGTCAAGCTGACCAGACTCCCTAACGGGCTGACCGTCCTCACCGAGCCGATGGCGGGACTGCGTTCCGCGACGGTCGGCATCTGGGTCAGGCGCGGCTCGCGCCACGAGCCCGCCGACTGGAACGGCGTCTGCCACTTCATCGAGCACGCCGTCTTCAAGGGGACGCGCCGCCGCACCGCGCTCGACATCGCGGTCGAGAGCGACCGCCTCGGCGGGCACTTCGACGCCTACACGACGCACGAGATGACCGGGTTCGCGATGAAGGTCGTGGACACGGCGCTGCCCCAGGCCTTCGACCTGCTGGCCGACATGCTCGCCCGGCCCCGCTTCGACGAGGAGGAGCTGCGCCGCGAGCAGCGCGTCATCATCGAGGAGATGAAGATGGTCGAGGACACTCCGGACGAGTTCCTCGCCGAAATCTTCAGCGCCGCATACTTCCCCGGGCACCCCTTGGGCCGGCCCATCGAGGGCACGGCCGAGACGGTCGCGACCTTCGGCCGCGAGCGCACCGCGGAGTTCCACGCGCGCGCCTACGCGCCGCGCAACCTCGTCGTCGCCGCCGCCGGCAACGTCCGCCACGGGCAGTTGGTCGAGCTGGCCGCGCGCGCCTTCGAGGGCGGGGACGCGGCCGAGTCCGGCGTCGAAGACTCCGACGGCGACGCGCCGACGCCCGCCGCGCCGATCCTCGTCCAGCGCAAGAAGGAGCTCGAGCAGGCGCACCTCATCATCGCCGCGCCCTTCCCCTCGGCGCGCCACGAAGACCGCTACGCCGCGAGCCTGCTGAGTTCGGTCGTCGGCGGCGGGACGAGCTCGCGCCTCTGGCAGCGCGTGCGCGAGGAGCGCGGACTCGCCTACTCGGTCGGCGCGGTCGGGAGCCACTACACGGACGCGGGCGTCTTCCAGATTTACGCCGGCACCTCGCCCGAGCAGTTGGACGAGGTCCTCGACATCTCACTCCAGGAGATGCGGCGCGTTCTGCGCGAGTCGGTCGGCGAGGACGAGCTGCGGCTCGTCAAGGACCAGGCCGTCTCGTCCATCCTGCTCGGGCTCGAATCGACGAGCGCGCGCGCCGGGACGCTGGCGCGGCAGGAGATAGTCCACGGCCGCCGCATCACCCCCGAGCGGGTCATCGCGCGCATCGAGTCGGTCACGCCCGAAGACATGCTCCGCGTCGCCACGGAGAACTTCAAGACCGAGGCGCTCGCCCTCGGCGCGCTCGGCGACCTCAACGGCTTCAAAGTAGACCGCTCGCGCCTCGAAGTCTGAACCCACACGAGGATGAAGGCGACGCTGAAGGCAACGCTGATGCTCTGCGCGGCGGCGGCGGCGGCACGGTCTGGCACCGCCGAACGGACGGAAGAGAGAAAGCCTTGAGCGGGGGTTCCTAGTTGAAAGTTTTCAACTGCCCACAGTGCGCCGCGACGCTCGAATTCGAGCGGATAGAAAAGCCCTGGGTCAGGTGTCACTACTGCAACTCGCTGGTCGTCGTCCCCGCCGAGCTGCGCCCGCCCGCGCCCCCCAAGCCCGAAGAGTTGAAGACCTCTTACGGCGGCGGCGAATCGTCGCCGAAGAAGGTCTTGTTCGCCGTCGTCGCGCTCCTGCTCGTCGCGGGCGGCGTCGGCCTGCTCGTCGCCACGCGCGACCGCCCGTCGAACGGGAACGGGCGCGGCGCCGCGAACGTGGCCGACACGCGGCGGCTCCTTCATACGCCCACGCCGACGCCGAGGCCCGACGGCTTCGAGGTCGCCTACACCTTCGGCGGCGAGGGCACTGGGCCCGGTCTCTTCAAGGGCGGGATGGCGCTCGCGCTCGACGCCGAGGGGCGCGTCCACGTCTCGGACGAGACGCGTCGCGTGCAGCGGTTCGACGACTCGGGGCGCTTCCTCAACACCTGGAACATTCCGCCCGCGACGAAGTGGTACGCCAGGGCTCGCGGCGGCCCGTCGAAAATCATCGTCAACGAGCGCGGCGAGGTCTACGCCGTGCTGGCCGGCGTCATCCTGAAACTGGCCGGCGAGACGGGCGAGGTGCTCGGCGCGGCGCACGGCTCCGACTACATACACGACGCGGCGCTCTCGCCCGGTCACGGCCTGCTCGTCGTCTCCGAGAAGGGCGACGACGACGAGCTGGTGCTCATCGGCGGCGACGGCCGCGCCGCGCGCCGCACGCACCGCTTCGTCAGCTCACACCTCGACAAGCGCCTGGAAGTCCGCGCGCTGCGCGTCGCCGCGGGTAGCGGCGGCGAGGCTTACGCGCTCTACTGCATCGGCGGCGTCGCGGGCGAGCACTGGTACGACGACGAGGACATCGCCGTCTTCAAACTCTCGCGCGAGGGCAAGCTCCTCGCGCGCTTCGGCGGGCAGGGGCGCGAGCCGGGGCAGTACGGCCCGCCGTCGGCGATTGCGGCCGACCCCGGGGGCCGCGTCTACGTCTCCGAGGCGTTCGACAAGGTTCACGTCTTCGAGCCGGACGGCCGCTACCTCCGCACGCTCAAGACTCCGCACGCCGTCGAGGCGATGGCCTTCGACACGCGCGGCGACCTCTACGTCGCCGGCAGCCACCGCGTGTCGAAGCTCGCGCTCGACAGGTGAGCCGGCACGCGCGCTCTTTTCCGCCCCCGGCGTTTGCGTTCGGGGTGCGGCGCGGGGCATATTCTCAGGCTTGGTGTAAGGGATGCGACTGACCGTCTTAGGCAGCGGCTCGACCGGCAACGCCGTGCTCATCTGCGCGGGGCGGACGAGCGTGCTCGTCGACGCGGGCCTCTCCGCGAAGGAGACCGCGCGGCGGCTCGCGCTCGTCGGCGTGGACGCCGACGCCCTCGACGGCGTCGTCATCACGCACGAGCACTCGGACCACGCGGGCGGGCTGCGCGTGCTCCTCAAATCCCTGGACTGCCCGGTCTACATCTCGGGCGCGACGCGCGACGCCTACATCCGCGAGAAGGCGCGCACCGACGACGAGCCGAAGCGCCGCGCCGAGGCGCTGCGCGACCGCACGGTCGAAATCTCTTCGAGCCACGACTTCCAGATAGGCGAGATAGACTTTCACCCCTTCACCGTCCCGCACGACGCCGCCGACAACTTCGGCTTCGTGGCGACCTGCGACGGCGTGCGCGCCGCGACGCTGATGGACTTCGGCTGCGTGACGACGCTCGTCTCGGAGCACCTCCGGGGCTGCGCCGCCATCGTCATCGAGTCGAACCACAGCCGCGACATGCTCAAGGCGTGCGAGGTCTACCCGTGGGAGCTGAAGCAGCGGATACTTTCGCGCACCGGCCACCTCTCGAACGAGGACGTGGCCGCCTGGCTGCGCGACGGCTTCGACGGGTGCGCCGAGCACGTCGTGCTCGCACACCTCTCGCAGCGCGCCAACAACCCCGACCTCGCCAAGTTCACCGCCGAGTCGGCGCTGCGCGAGCGCGGCGGCCTCTTCCAGCCGGCCACCAAAATCACGCTCTCGCACTACAAAGAACCGACGCCCTGGATAGAGTTGTGAGGAAGGTAGTGGTCAGCAGTCAGCAGGCTCCGCTTTGGGGAAGTTGAAGATGACGACCGTAAGGTTCGAGCGACGAAGGTTCTTCTACCGTCTGCTGTCCGCCGTCTACTTTCTACTCCTTTTCCCCTCCTGCGCGGTGGACGAGCGGCGCGGCGTGCCCTCGGGCGCGCAGGCGACCGTCGACCGCGTGACCGAGGACGTGGCCGCCGGGCGCGACGCGAAGGTCTACGAGGAGGCCGCCCCCGAGTGGCGCGCGAACGTCTCTGCCGAGCAGAGCGCGCGGACGCTGGCGCGCGTGCGCGAACGCCTCGGCCGCGTCGAGAGCCGCGCGCTCCACACCGGGCGCGAGCAGCAGAGCGCCCCCGCGCCGCTCTCGGGGCACACGCTCGAACTCGTCTACCAGACGCGCTTCGAGCGCGGCTCCGCGATGGAGCGCTTCACGCTGTTGGAGCGCGGCGGCGAATGGCTCCTCGCCGGCTACACCGTCACTTCCGACTTACTAAAATGATAGAACGCTACACGCTGCCCGAGATGGGCGCGCTCTGGTCGGAGCGGAACAAGTTTCAGAAGTGGCTCGACGTGGAGACGGCCGTCTGCGAGGTGCACGCCGAGATGGGGACTATCCCCGCCGAGGCGGTCGGGCAGATCAAGGCGCGCGCCTCCTTCACCGTCGAGCGCATCCGCGAGATAGAGAAGACGACCGACCACGACGTCATCGCCTTCACCACCGCGCTCGCCGAAAGCATCGGCGAGCCCGCGCGCTTCGTACACTACGGCCTCACCTCCTCGGACGTGGTGGACACGGCGAACGCGCTGCTGCTGCGCGACGCCTGCGACCTGCTCATCGCCAAAACCGACGCGCTGCTCGAAGTCCTCAAGCGCCGCGCCTTCGAGTTCAAGGACACGCCGCAGGTCGGGCGCACGCACGGCGTCCACGCCGAGCCGACCTCCTTCGGCCTCACCTTCGCGCTCTGGTACGACGAGACGCGCCGCAACCGCGTGAGACTTGAGAGGGCCAAAGAGGCCGTCGCCGTCGGCAAGATAAGCGGTGCGGTCGGCGCGTTCGCGCACCTCGACCCCGAGGTGGAAGAGAGGGTCTGCGAGCGCCTCGGTTTGAAGGCCGCGCCCGTCTCGACGCAGGTCATCCAGCGCGACGTGTACGCCGAATACCTGACGACGCTCGCGATAGTCGCCGCCTCGATAGAGAAGTTCGCCCTGCAGGTGCGCCACTGGCAGCGCACGGAGGTGCGCGAGGCGGAGGAGCGTTTCAAGAAGGGTCAGAAGGGCTCGTCGGCGATGCCGCACAAGCGCAACCCGATTCTCTCGGAGCGGCTGTGCGGGATGGCGCGTCTGCTGCGCGGCTACGCGGTCGTCGGGCTTGAGAACGTCGCCCTCTGGCACGAGCGCGACATCTCGCACTCGTCGGCCGAGCGCGTCGTGCTGCCCGACGCCTCCGCCTCGCTCGACTACATGCTGGCGAAGGCCGCCTCGCTCATCGACACGCTCGTCGTCTACCCCGGGCGGATGCTCGCCAACTTGGGCGCGACGCGCGGGCTCGTCTACAGCGGGCAGCTCCTGCTGGCGCTGACGCGCGCGGGGGTGTCGCGCGAGCAGGCGTACGAGTGGACGCAGCGCAACGCGATGAAGACGTGGGACGAGGGCGGCGAGTTCCGCGAGCACCTGCTCGCCGACCCGGAGGTCGCCGCGCGCCTGACGCGCGAGGAGGTCGAGCGCGCCCTCTCGCCCGCCGCCTACATGCGCAACGTCGGCGCCGTCTTCGCGCGCGTCTTCGGCGAGACTTAAAGCATGGGCGCGCCGCTGAAGATAGTCCCCGCCGCGACCGTCTCGCTCGAAGCGTTCGCCGCCGCCTTCACCGACGCCTTCCGGGGCTACTACCACACGGTCTCGCACGACGGCGCGTCGCTCGCGCGCCGCGTGCGGCTCGAGCAGTATGACCTCGCGAACTCCCTGCTCGCCTACGACGGGCGCGAGGTCGTGGGGGTGGCGGCGCTCGCCGTGCGCGGCCGGCGGGGCTGGTGCGCGGGGTTCGGCATCGTGCCGGGGTCGCGCGGCCGCGGGCGCGGGCGCGGGCTGATGTCGGCCCTCGTCGCGCGCGCGCGCGAGGCGGGGCTGCGGCGGCTCTCGCTCGAAGTGATGGCGCCCAACGTCGCGGCGCGGCGGCTCTACGAGTGGGCCGGGATGAGCGTCACGCGCGACCTGCTCGTCCTGGAGCGCGCGGCCGCGCGCGCGGGCGATGAGGCGGCGGCGCGAGGCGCGTCGATAACTCCGCGGCGAGCGCGCGCGGCCGGAGAGGCGTCGGCCGAGGAACTGCTCGCGCACTACTGGCGGCTGCACGCGGAGCCGCCCGCGTGGCAGCGCGAGCTGGCGAGCCTGCTGGCGGCCGACCTGCGCGGCCTCTACTTCGGCCCGCGCGCGCGGCCGCGCGCCTACGCGCTCACGGGGCGCGCTCCCGACGGCAACACCTACGTCTCCGACCTCGCGGCCGCGGGCGCGGCGGAGGCCGAAGAGCTGTGCGCCGCGCTCGCACGCACGCCCGGCGCGCTGCGCGTCGTCAACGAGCCGGAGCAAAGCCCCTTCGCCGCGCCGCTCCTCCGTCACGGCTTCGCCGAGGTCACGCGCCAGCACGAGATGACGATGGAGCTGTGAGGAGCCCGCGCTTGAATGTCGGGCGCGTCTTCAATTAACTTTGACCGTCGAACCTGAAACTTTAAACTCTTCCGGAGACGCCGTGAAAGCAAAAGTCTACGTCACACTCAAGTCGGGCGTGCTCGACCCGCAGGGCAAGGCCATCCAGCACTCGGTCGCGCTGCTCGGCTACGACGGCGTCGCCGACGTTCGCCAGGGCAAGTACTTCGAGATCGCGCTCGACTCGGGCCTTGACGAAGCCCGCGCGCGCGAGACCGCCGAGCGCCTGGCGCGCGACGTACTCTCGAACCCGGTCATCGAGGACTTCCGCGTGGAGGTGGAAGCTTGAAATTCGGCGTGCTTATTTCTACTGCTTAAAGTAGCGTCGTCGCTTCGTTGACAGCAGCTCAGTATGCGCTCAAGCGGCACGTAAGATTTTTAGGTTAGTGAGCCGCTTGTAAAAGGCCGGAGTGCCAATTTCTTTTGTGCTTCCTGTAGGAGTCGAGGCAATGCAGGAGTTGAAATGGCATTACAGTAGTGGTGTGAAGAACTATCATTGATAGCATTTCGATTTAATGAACTTCAAAGTAAATAAACTTCACATTAACCACTTTATAATCTTGACTTCTCTCTTGGGCATAGACCAAGACAGTTTGTTGGATTATCTTAATTGGTCATTACTTGAACATTTGGTAACAGACTTTGCTCAAGATAAGGAATGGATAAGCAAAATTAAAAAAGAGCCTAACGCAATTGCTTTATTCAAGGATAGAGTTGAGGAACGAACTAACTGTAGGTGGGATAATGAGAACATTACAATATTGTATGACCGGGTAAAATCAGCAACCGAAAAACATTATCGACAGCCTGTCACTTATGATGAACTTCTACGGTTACTTGTAAATTCACCGTTAAAATGCGCTAATCCAGCTTGTAACAAAACGCCACCCGAAGTTAAACTTCACATTGATCACAGGTTTCCCGCATCAAAGGGCGGTCCATCCAAATTTGAAAATCTCCAGTTTCTCTGTGAAGCTTGTAATCTAAGAAAATCAGACAAACTGCAAAAAACAGACCTATGGCTAAAATTAGAATCGCTGCGACTGTCCTAAAGCAAAAGGACAAGAATCTCTATCTTTTTAAAATCAATTCGGCTTTGCTTAATAGGATTGCTTATGTAACGCCTCGCTCGGAGGAGAACCCCGACGAGTTGCAACGGGTGGTAAGTGTTACGAGGGCTAAAGAGATAGGCAAGTGGCTTCAGGATGAAAATTCTTTGTTGCCCAACGCAATCGTCGTTGACCTAAAGCAAGATGTAGAGATTGAGCCAACAGGAATTCAAGACCAAGTCACCATTTCAATTCCCAATCCGGACGAAACAACCGATTGCAAAATCGCTTACATTTTAGACGGGCAACACCGGGTGAAGGGTTTCGACCACTCGGAAGGAATTGAGTTCGACTTAGCAGTCGTTGCAGTTCACAACGTGACGGAAAGTATAAGGGCAAAGCTCTTCATTGACATTAACTCAAAACAGGTAAAAGTGGACGAAAGACTCCTGCTCGACTTGATGGCGGGAACAAGGATTTTAGCGAGCGATGATGAGAGGGTTTACGAGGTTATAAAAGGGCTCGATGAAGAGCCGTCATCAGCACTTCATCACAAGATTCAATTTCTTCCAGAGCAAAAGGGCAAGTGGATTAAGAATACAAATATGCTCGCCCTCCTGAAACCTCATATCGGTAATGGCGGAGTTATTTATAATAAGACGACGGCTCAACAGATCGAAATTTTCAACTCTTACTTCAACGCATTTAGAGGAGTATTCAATGAGGCTTGGGATGACCAGAAGACCTCCGTTCTCACAAAGAGTATGGGTTTTGAGATAATGAGTGGGATTTTCAGAGAGGTAAAACAAAGATGCGATTTGTATGAAGGCCGCCAACTGAATAAAGATTCGTTCACGAACCAAGTAAGCATCCTTAAAGACAAAACCATTACCCTAAAGCTCAAGGACAACTCAATAATAGAAATACCCCTTAACTGGACGAGTAACAGCATGGGGCAGTTTTCAAACAAGCAGTGGATAAGAGAAATAATTAAAGAAATAATTAACTTGCTTAACTCTGAGGCTTGAAGCCTTACTGCCCACCCACTACGTCGGGCGGCAGTCACACCCGCATCCGGTTCAGTCGCCAACGGTGTGGGTTACTTCAAGCAGGGCTATCGAAACGGGATGGGCTGAGCGACATCAATCGCGAAGGCTGTAACCGGGAATCTCCAAAATGAAATTCGGCGTCATCGTCTTCCCCGGCTCGAACTGCGACCACGACGCTTACCACGTCATCTCGAAACACGTCGGCCAGCCCGTAGACTTCATCTGGCACCGCGAGACCGACCTCTCCACTTACGACGCCGTCATCATCCCCGGCGGCTTCTCCTACGGCGACTACCTGCGCGCGGGCGCGCTCGCCTCGCACTCGCCCGTGATGGCCTCGGTCAAGGGGTTCGCCGCGAGCGGCCGCGTCGTCTTAGGCATCTGCAACGGCTTCCAAATCCTGTGCGAGTCGGGGCTGCTGCCCGGCGCGCTCATACGCAACCGCGAGCTGCACTTCATCTGCCAGCACGTCAACGTCCGCGTCGAGACGACCGAAACGCCCTTCACGCACGAGCTGCGCGCCGGGCAGGTGCTGAGCCTCCCCGTCGCGCACGCCGAGGGCAACTACGTCTGCGACGACGAGACGTACGAGGAACTCGTCCGCGAAGACCGCATCGTCTTCCGCTACTGCGACCCGGCGGGGGGCCTCGGCGAGGGCTCGAACCTCAACGGCTCGCGCGACCACATCGCGGGCATCTGCTCGCGCGAGCGCAACGTCCTCGGGCTGATGCCGCACCCCGAGCGCGCCTGCGAAGACCTGCTCGGCTCGGCCGACGGCAGCGGCGTCTTCCGCTCGCTCGCCGCCACGCTCGCCGCCGCGCGTTAAGAGAGTTCAAAGTTCAAAAGTTCAAGGTTCAAAGTTGAAGGCGGAATCAACTTTGAACCTTGAACTTTTGAACTTTGAACTCAATTTCGTTAAGCTGTCGGGACTCCCCGGCCTTCTGACATCAAAAGGAGTTGAGGCAAGAGTATGAAGAAGTTTTTTGCGGTCGCGCTCCTCGCGCTCTGTTCACTGTTCGCCGCGGCGGCCTTCGTCGCCCCGGCCCCGGTCGCCGCCGACGCGAAGGCGGCGACGCTGGCGGTCGGCGCCGTCGCCCCGGACTTCACGCTGCCCGACGCCACCGGTAAGCAGCACTCGCTCGCTTCGCTCAAGGGCAAGTCGGGCACCGTCATCATCTTCGTCTCGACGAAGTGCCCGGTCTCGAACGCCTACAACGCGCGGATGCAGAAGCTCGCGGACGACTTCGGCGCGCGCGGCGTCAACGTCGTCGGCATCAACTCGAACGCCTCGGAGCCGGCCGCAGAGGTCAAGTCTCACGCGGCCGAGAAGGGGCTCACCTTCACGATGCTGAAGGACGCCGGCAACCAGATCGCCGACCGCTTCGACGCGCAGGTCACGCCCGAGGCTTACCTGCTCGACGCCTCGGGCAAGCTCGTCTACCACGGCCGCATCGACAACTCGCGCAACGGCGACTCGGTCACCTCGTCCGAGCTGCGCGACGCCGTCGAGGCCGTGCTCGCCGGCAGGCCCGTCGAGAAGACCGAGGTCAAAGCCTTCGGCTGCTCCATCAAGCGCGGCTAAAGCCCCGGCCGTGATGAGAAGAGCCTTCAACGCCGCCACGCTGCTCTGCGCCGCGCTCGCACTCGCGGGCGCGTGCGCGGGCGCGAACGCCGCCGGCGCGCAGACGCGAAAGGGGCGCGCCGCCGCCTCGCGCCGCGCCCCCGCGAAGCCGAAGCGGCGCGCCGCCCGGCCCGCGCCGAAGCCCGAGGTGCGCGAGATAAACGCGGACGGGCTGAAGGCGCTGCTGGAGGAGAGGGCGGCGAGGGGCGGCATCCTGCTCGTCAACTTCTGGGCGACGTGGTGCGTGCCCTGCCGCGAGGAGTTCCCCGACCTCGTCCGCATCGAGCGCGAGTTCGCCGGGACCGACGGTTTCGAGTTCATCACCGTCTCGCTCGACGACGCCACCGAGATCAAGACGGCGGTGCCCGACTTCCTCTCGCGGATGCGCGCGACGCGGATGCCCGCCTACCTCCTCAACACGACCGAGCCCGAGGCGGCCATCAACCTCGTCAGCCGCGACTGGCGCGGCGAGCTGCCCGCCACCTTCCTCTTCGGCCGCCGCGGCGAGGTCTTCTACAAGCACACCGGGCGCGTCAAGCCGGCCGAGCTGCGCAAGGCGATAGAGGCCGCCAGCGAATGGTGCTACGACGACCCGCCGACGCCGACGCCGACACCCGCCGCCACGCCGACGCCGACTCCCGCGCCCGCCCCTCCGAGAGAAAACTAAGCGCCCGCCGCCGCCGGTTTGGAGAAAACGGCGCGAGCCTTTATCCTGTGCTGTCCTCCTGACAGCCATACAGTCCAGACAGGGGCGCCGACCGTTTCTCGCCATGAACTCTGAAACCATCACCCCGGAAGTAGTCGCCGCACACAACCTCACCCCGGAAGAATTCGCGCGCATCCGCGAGCTGCTCGGGCGCGAGCCGACCTTCGTCGAGCTGGGCGTCTTCTCCGTGATGTGGTCGGAGCACTGCTCGTACAAGTCTTCGCGCACGCACCTGAAAAGGCTTCCGACGAAGGGCGAGCGCGTCATCGTCCCGCCCGGCGAGAACGCAGGGATAGTGGACGTGGGCGACGGCTGGTGCGCCGCCTTCAAGGTCGAGTCGCACAACCACCCCTCGTTCATCGAGCCGTTCCAGGGCGCGGCCACCGGCGTCGGCGGCATCCTGCGCGACATCTTCACGATGGGCGCGCGCCCCGTCGCCGCGATGAATAGCTTGCGCTTCGGCACGCTCTCAGACCCGAAGCACGGCCGGCGCAACCGCGCGCTCCTCGCCGGGGTCGTCGCCGGCATCGCGCACTACGGCAACGCCTTCGGAGTCCCGACCGTCGGCGGCGAGGTCGTCTTCGACGACGCCTACGGCTTCAACCCGCTCGTCAACGCCTTCGCCCTGGGGCTCGTCCGCCACGACCAGATATTTTTCGGCAAGGCCGCAGGGATAGGGAACCCCGTCCTCTACGTCGGCGCCAAGACCGGCCGCGACGGCATCCACGGCGCGACGATGGCCTCGGCCGAGTTCGACGAAGAGGCTCTCGAAAAACGTCCGACCGTGCAGGTCGGCGACCCGTTTCTCGAAAAGCTGCTTTTGGAAGCCTGTCTCGAAGCGATGCGCGCGGGCGCGGTGGCGGGGATTCAGGACATGGGCGCGGCCGGGCTCACCTCCTCGTCGTGCGAGATGGCGGCGCGCGCGGGCAACGGCATCGAGCTCGACCTCTCGCTCGTCCCGCAGCGCGAGGTGGGGATGACCGCCTACGAGATCATGCTCTCCGAGTCGCAGGAGCGGATGCTCATCGTCGCGCACAGCGGCCGCGAGCGGCAGGTCATCGACATCTTCCGCAAGTGGGACCTCGACGCCGTCGTCATCGGCCGCGTCACAGACGCCGGCAGCGTCGTCGTCGTCCACGAGGGCCGGAAGCTCGCCGACATCCCGTCGAAGTACCTGACCGACGAGGCGCCGCGCTACGAGCGGCCGATGCGCGCGCCCTCCGCGGCGGCGCGCGCCGAGAGCCAGGTGCCGGGCGCGAACGGCGTGGGCGGCGCTGACAACGACGCCCCGGCCAACGCCTCGGTCGTCAACTCGGACGAGCTCGACGAAGTGCTCGCGGCGCCGAGCGCGGTGGTCTCGGGCGCCGACGCGAATCATGACGAGGCGCTGCGCCTGCTGCTCGCTTCGCCGAACCTCGCGTCGAAGGAGTGGGTCTACCGGCAGTACGACCACATGGTGCGGACGAACACGGCGGTGCTGCCCGGCGCGGACGCGGCCGTCGTGCGCATCAAGGAGACGCGGCGCGCGCTCGCGATGTCGCTCGACGGCAACGGGCGCTACTGCCGCATCGACCCGCGCGAGGGCGCGCGTCTCATCGTCGCCGAGTCGGCGCGCAACGTCGCCTGCGTCGGCGCGCGCCCGCTGGCCATCACCAACTGTCTGAACTTCGCCTCTCCGGAGCGCCCCGAGGTGATGTGGGCCTTCTCCGAGGTCATCGACGGCATGGCCGAGGCGTGCGAGGCGCTGGGGACGCCGGTCGTCTCGGGCAACGTCTCGTTCTACAACGAGACCGAGGGGCGCGGCATCCACCCGACGCCGGTCATCGGCATGGTCGGGCTCGTCGAGGACGTGCGGCGGGTCGTCACGCAGGGGTTCAAGCGCGCCGGACACCTCGTCGCGCTCGTCGGCCCGGCCGAGGGCGAGGAAGACCTCGACGCGAGCGAGTACGCGGCGGCCGTCCTGGGCCGGAGCGTCGAGCAGATGATAGAGGGGGGCGCGCGCGTCCCCCGCCTCGACCTCGCGCGCGAGCTCGCCGTGCAGCGCGCCGTGCTCCTCGCCGCCGAGGAGGGCCTGCTCCAGTCGGCGCACGACTGTTCGGACGGCGGGCTCGCCGTGGCGCTCGCCGAGAGCTGCTTCTCTTCGCACGGGCGCACGCCCTTAGGCGTGACGGTCGAGCTGGGCGGAGGGACGGCCGTCACGGCCGCGCTCTTCGGCGAGACGCCGTCGCGCGTCGTCGTCAGCTTCGAGGAGGCGCAGCGCACGCGGCTCGAACGCATCGCCGCGCAGGCCGGCGCGCCGCTCAAGGTCATCGGCCGCGTGGGCGGCACGCGCCTCCACATCAGGGCCGGCGGCCGCGACTGCGTCTCGCACGAAGTCTCCGAACTCGAAGCCCTCTGGCGCGGCTCGCTCGGCGCGCGCCTGCAAGCCGAGGTCATCGCCGCCGCCGCCGAGTAGACGGAAACGCCGAACAAGGAACGAGGAACGCCGGACCGAAAGCATGATGCTTTCGGTCCGGCGTTCCGCGTTCGGCGTTAAGCCCGTCGCGCGACGATGTCGAAGGAGATTTTGAGGCGGTCGCGGACGCGGACGGTGCCGTGGAAGGCGGAGGTGGCGGGGACTTTGAAGTCGCTCCGCTTGAGGTCGAACTCGCCGCGCGCGCGCATCTCGTCGCCGCGCAGCGTGACCTCGACGGGGATAACGACGTGGCGCGTCACGCCGCGCAGCGTGAGGTCGCCGCCGAGCTTGATTCTGAAGAGGCCGCCGCCCGCCGGCTCGGCCGTGACCTCGGTGCTGCGGAAGGTTATCTCGGGGTACTTGTCGGGTTCGAGGACGATGTCGCGCAGCTCGCCGTCGATGATTCTCTTCTGCTGCTCGTTGAAGACCTCGCGGGTCTCGGCGAGCGAGGCGGCGCGCACCGTGAGCGTGAGCGAGGCGGGGCTGACTGCGCCCGGCGTCAGGCGCGCCTCGCCGGTGAAGTCGCGCGCCGCGACGAGGTGGTCGTGCCCCTTGAACCAGAGCACGCCGCCCGCGAACGCGCGCACGACGAACTTGCTCCGCGCCGCGTCGAGTTTGTAGACGACCGCCGGCGTTGACTGTCTCGCGGCCGCGCCCGTCGCGAGCCCGACGACGAGCGCGGCGGCGAGCGAAGACGAGAGCGCAAGTGTCGAAAGCTTCCGAAGTCTCATCGCGTTGTGTCTCCTTCCGCGTTCGCGCCGCCGTGCGGCGACAGGAGCCCGCAGAGCTTCTGCGTGAGCAGCTCGCCCGCGAGGCGGTGGCCCTGCTCGTTCCAGTGGCCGTTGCCGAGGTCGCCCGCCCAGCCGTGGAGGAAGACCCTCTCGCGGTCGGCGTGGGCCTGTAGCTCGGGGGCGAGGCCGAAGACGGTCAGCCCCTCGCGCCGTCCGAACTCCGCGAAGCGCCGATCGGGGTAGAGCAGGTCCGCGCCGGGGCCCAGCCGCGCGAGGAAGGCCGCGCGCGCGGCCGGGTCGGGGTAGACCTGTATGGGGTTGCTCCCAGTGGCGACGACGAACCGCGCCCCGCGCGCCTCGACCTCGCGCCGCATCTCGACGAGCAGACGCTCCATCAGACGCCACGCCCCGCGCCAGCCTTCGTCCGGCGGCTCGACGTAGACCATGTTGGCGAGGTCGGAGCGCGCGATGGCCGGCTGCTCGGCTTGCGCGGGCGCCCCGCCGGGTGGCGCGGCCGGCGTCTGACCTTCACGCGCCCCGCGCGCGGCCGCCTCGCGCCGCTCGCGCCGAAGCGCAGGTTCGAGTAGAGCCAGCGCCCCGCGCGCGCCAGCACCGAAGTGCGGAAGCGGAACTTCGTGCTTTCGCGGAAAGAGTTGTCGAGCGCCAGCCCGTCGCCGCTCAAGGTCATGTAGGGGATGTCGTCGGCCTCCTTGAAGGCGCGGACGTTGTCGGTCACGTCGTTGTTGGTCGTGACCATCAGCAGCACCACGTCGGGCTCGTAAGCCCAGACCTTCCGGCGCAGCGTCAAAAGCTCCTGCGCCGTGCTGTAGCCCGAGACGCCGAAGTTGATGACCTCGACCGCGCGCCCCCCGAGCGCCGGGCACTCCCCGAGCCGGCGCTCGACGACGGACGTGAAGCCGTCCTCCTCCGACACCTGCAAAGCCTCCGCGTACGAGTCGCCGAGTACGGCGATGCGGAGCGTGTTCGGCGGTTTCCGTCTAGCGTACTCGCGGTCGCGCAGGCCGTCCGAGTTGACGCGGACGTAGGAGCGCCCCTCCTTCTTGTGCCAGCCCTCGGCGCCGGGCTCAAGCGCGTAGCCGAGCGCGTCGTCGGGCCTGTAGAAGGTCTGGTACGAGTAGCCCGCCGCGCGCAGGAAGACCTCGAAGACGACGAGCGCGAAGACGACGCTCGCCAGAACGACCGCGACGCGGACGCGCAGCGGCGGCTTGGATTTTTTAACGGGGGCGTTCTCTGCCTGCGTCATACGTTCTCGGCGGCGAGGATACAACACGCGGCGCGCCTTAAAAAGTTGGCCAAAGCTCCGGCCGTTCGTGTATGCTGCCTCGGCCCGCGCCGCGTCCCTCGTCCGGCGCTCGCGTAGAGCATCACTCCCGAGATGCACGAACACGTCATCCTTAACAGCAGGCTGCTTGAGACCGGGCGGGCGCGGCTCCGCGCCGTCACGGCCGCCGCGCTCTACGGCCGCGGCGTCTTCACGACGGTCGCCGTCCACTTAGGAAGACCCTTCCTCTGGGACGCGCACTGGGCGCGGCTGCTCGCGCACGCCGAGAGGGCCGGCGTCGAGTGCGACTTCGGCGACAACGAGGCGGCGCTGATGCTGACGCGCCTCGTCGAGGCCAACGGCGTCGTCGAGGGGCGCGCGCGCGTCCACCTGCTGGCGCGCGCGGTGCGCGGCCGCTGGAAGCTCGGGCACGAGGGGCGCGCCTCCGACCTCCTGATGATGACGGCCGACGCCTGGGCGCCGCCCGAGACGCTGGCGCTCACCGTCTCGCCCTACCGCGTCAACACCTGCTCGCCGCTCGTCGGGGTGAAGACCACGGGCCGGCTCGAACAGGTCATGGCGTGGGAGGAGGCGCGCGCGCGCGACTTCGACGAGGCGGTCGTGTGCAACGAGCGCGGCGAGGTCGCCTGCGCGACGACGGCCAACCTCTTCTGGGTGAAGCACGGGACGGTCTTCACGCCCGCGCTCGCCACGGGCGCGGTGGCGGGGACGACGCGGGCGCGCGTCATCGAGCTGGCCTCGGGGCTGGCCGTCCCGCTCTCCGAGGGCGCGCACACGCTCCACGACATGGCCGACGCCGAGGAGCTCTTTCTCACCTCGGCCGCGCTCGGCGTCGCGCTCGTCACGGCCTTCGACTTCCGGCGCTACACCGTCCCCGTCGGCAGCCCCGCGCTCCGGCTGCGCGAAGCCTACCGCCAGCTCACGCTCAACCCCGAGGCGTCCGAGCCCGTGCCGGAGCAGAGCCGCGTCCCCGAGTGATTTAAGAATCTTGCGCCGCGCGGGGCCGTTTTGTGCTAATCTCGCGCCCGCAATCCGAAAAAGCATCCAGAGAAAATTTGGAGGAGCGAGATGTTCGACTTAAGCCTGCATCTTCCCGTCAGCCTCGCGATGTTCCAGGACATCTTCCACGCGCCCGACCCGTCGGAGATCGTGCGCATCCTCATGCGCTGGGCGCACTTCGTCGCGGGCATCACCTGGATCGGGATGCTCTACTTCTTCAACCTCGTCAACGTCAACTTCATGAAGGCGCTCGACGCGCCGACCAAGAAGATCGTCGTCCCCGCGCTGATGCCGAAGGCGCTCTGGTACTTCCGCTGGGGCGCGGTCGTGACCGTCGTGGCGGGGCTCGGCTACTACGCGATGTACATCCTGCGCCCCGACGTCATCCTCGCCGACAACGACGGCGGCGACGCGAACACCTGGCTCGCGCTCCTCGTCTGGCTCCTCATCTCGGCGGCGGCGTGGGCCGTCTACAACTTCGTGCTGCTGCCGAACCTGAACAAGGACGGGAAGATTCTGGCGGCGGCGACCGCGGGCCTCGTCATCGCGATGTCGGTGGCGCTCATCTGGTTCCTCGACTCGCACCTGACGGGGCGGCGCGACCACTGGGCCAGCAACAAGACGCTCTCCATCGGCATCGGCGGCGCGCTGGGCGTCATCATGCTTCTGAACGTGTGGGGCATCATCTGGCCCGCGCAGAAGCGCATCATCGCCGCCACGGCCGAGGGCACGCCGCCCGACGCCGCGCTCGCGCGCCGCGCCTTCCTCGCCTCGCGCACCAACGCCTGGCTCTCGCTCCCGATGCTCTTCTTCATGGGCACCTCGCACGGCGACTACATCATCCTCGGCAAGTAGGCCGGGTCGGAATCTCGAACGGCAGTCGACCGGGTCGGCGCCCTGATAAGAAAGTCTTTATCGGGGCGCCGACCCGCTCGCTTACGCCCGCCGTACTGTTTTATAATCCCGCCAAAGACTCAGCCGAGCGACCGAGACGGGAGCGAAAGGCCCGACGCGGGCCGAAGCCCGCGCGCGCCCCGGCGCGAGAGTCCCGCACTGACCGAGTAACGAGGAGGAAGTGATGGCCAAGATCAAGGAGTACAAGGCGAAGCAGTTCGACCTCTCGGGGCTGAACGGGATTTCCGACCAGACGCTTGAGATGCACTTCAAGCTCTACGAGGGCTACGTCACCAACACCAACACGCTGACGACCAAGATCGCCGAGTTTCTCAGGGACGGGAAAGTAGACCAGGAGGAGATGCCCGCCTACTCCGAGCTGACCCGCCGCATGGGCTTCGAGTACAACGGCATGGTGCTGCACGAGTGGTACTTCGGCAACATGAAGAAGGGCTCGACGACGACCGACCCCGAGCCGAGCTCGAACTTCCGCCGGCTGGCCGAGGAGTCGTTCGGCTCTTACGACATCTGGAAGGCCGACTTCGTCTCGGTCGGGAAGATGCGCGGCGTGGGCTGGGCGGTCTGCTACCAGGACCCCGTCCACGACACGCTCTCGAACCACTGGATCACGCTCCACGAGGTCGGGAACGTCTCGGGGTTCGTCCCCGTGCTGGTGATGGACGTGTGGGAGCACGCCTACCTCCTCGACTACAAGCCGGCCGAGCGGCCCAAGTACATCGAGGCTTTCTTCTCGAACATCGACTGGGCGTCCTGCGAGCAGCGGCTGCAACAGGGCGTCGGCTCGCGCCCGGCGGCCGCCGCCGCGACCAAAGGCGAATAGCCGCGCCCGCCCGCGAAAACCAACCAACCGGAGGCACCGATGAAACTCTCTCGACTCGTGCTCGTCGCCTGCGCGCTCGCGCTCTCAAGCGCCGGGCTCGCGGGCTGCTCGTCCGACATGAACGCGAACACGGGGGCGAACGCCAACGCTAATGCGAACGCGGGCGCCGCCTCGCCGACGCCGGCCGCGCAGCAGGCGCTCTCGGTCGTCGAGCGCCCGCAGAATATCAA
>JAIVJI010000125.1 GCA_020200135.1 Acidobacteriota bacterium
GCAACGTACGGGGCAACACGCAGGGCTTAAAGCCGAACCAGCTCCGGCGCATCGAGAAACTCTACTCGCGCCGCATCCCGCCGCAGCAGGTCGTCACGCCCGAGTTCGCGCGCCAGCTCTCCGAGCTTTCGCACGAGACGCGGCGGCAGATCGGCGCGCTCATCGACCGCAAGGGCTACGTCGAGTCGGTCGTCGTCGGCGACGCGCGCCGCATCGAGTGGCCCGACCTCAAGCGCACGCGCGTCGGCGAGGGGCGCTTCCGCGGCCTGCGCGCCGTCCACACGCACCTGCGGGGCGAGGAGCTGACGCAGGACGACTTGAACGACCTCGCGCTCCTCCGGCTCGACCTGATGGTCGCGGTGGACGTTGACGACCGCACGGGCCTGCCGGGCAAGGTGCGCGGCGCGCACCTCCTGCCGACCACGTCCGAGCAGGTCAGCGAGGACGATGCCGCGGAGGTTCACGAAGGCGCCTACTCCTTCTTCGAGGCTCCGGCCGCGTCGCAGCTCGACGTGGACTTTCTCGAACTCATCGGCTCGCTCGAAGAGGAGATCGCGCGCAACCGCAGCGCCGGCCGCCGCGCCTCCTCGCGCGAACGCGCCATCCTCGTCGGCGTCACCACCGGCTCGGCCGACGAGGCCGAAGAGTCGATGGCCGAGATGCGCGAGCTGGCGGCCTCGGCCGGGCTCGTCGTCATGAACGAGACCATCCAGCGCCGGCAGGCCATCGACCCGCGCACCGTGCTCGGGCGCGGCAAGCTCGACGAGCTTATCGTCCGCGCGCTCCGCCTCGGCGCCGACCTCCTCATCTTCGACCGCGAGCTGACGCCGGCGCAGGTGCGCGCCGTCTCCGAGGCCACCGACCTTAAGGTCATCGACCGCGCCCAGCTCATCCTCGACATCTTCGCGCAGCGCGCGCAGACCAGTGAGGGCAAGATACAGGTCGAGCTGGCGCAGCTCCGCTACATGCTGCCGCGCCTCATCGCCGGCCACGACTCGGCGTTCTCGCGCCTGGCGGGCGGCATCGGCGGGCGC
Organism: Acidobacteriota bacterium; assembly: GCA_020200135.1. Taxonomy (GTDB): domain Bacteria; phylum Acidobacteriota; class Blastocatellia; order Pyrinomonadales; family Pyrinomonadaceae; genus QHXN01. The sequence goes on from JAIVJI010000125.1 coordinate 1,035, forward strand.
GGCCCCGGCGAGACCAAGCTCGAGACCGACCGGCGCCGCGTGCGCGACCGCATCAACCGTCTCGAAAAGGAGATCGAGCACCAGCGCCTGCGGCGCCAGCAGCGGCGCAAGGAGCGCACGCGGCGCGGGCTCCCCATCATCTCCATCGTCGGTTACACCAACGCCGGCAAGTCGACGCTGCTGAACACGCTCACCTCGTCCGAGGTGCTGGCCGAGAAGCGCATGTTCGCCACGCTCGACCCGACCTCGCGCCGCCTGCGCCTGCCGCGCGAGCAGGAGGTCATCGTCAACGACACGGTCGGCTTCATACGCGACCTGCCGCCCGACCTCATCGCCGCCTTCCGCGCGACGCTCGAAGAGATAGACGACAGCGACCTCCTCATCCACCTCATCGACGCCTCGAACCCGCGCTGGCAGCAGCAGCTCGAATCGGTCGAGCGCATCCTCGGCGAGCTGGGTCACACGGACATCCCGCGCGTCGTCGCCTTCAACAAGGCCGACCTCCTCTCGGGCGAAGAGCTGGACGTGCTCATGCGTCAGGCCTGTCAGGTCGGCCAGCGCGAGTGCATCTCCGTCTCCGCGCTCAGGCCCGACAGCTTGCGGCCGCTCCTGGAATACGCCGGCGCCATCCTAGCGCGCGACCTCGCGCCCGGCGAGAGGCGCCCGCACGGCGCGGAGTCACGACCGCGGGAAGACGAACAGCCGCGTTCCGACGACCCCGAGCGCGCGGAGGAGGCCGTCGCGCGCTGAGACGAACGGAATCGTCCCCCTTATGAACAGACACGGACGCCGCCCCCGCTTCACCACCCCGCTCTCCGCAGCGCGCGACAGAGCACTGGCTTTGCTCATGCGCCCGATGCGCGCGCTGCGCCCGACGACTCGCTTCCTTGTAGGCTTCTTCGCGCTGGCCGTGCTCTCCACCCTCCTGCTCGCGCGCACGCGCTCGGCGCTCACGTCCGCCGAGGTCTACCAGGAGGGCGACATCGTCCGCGCGGACGTCGTCGCGCCCGCCGACCTCACCGCCGAAGACGCCCGCCAGACAGAGGCGCGGCGCGAGGCCGCGCGGCGCGAGACGCCGCCCGTGTGGGACTACGACCCGGCGCGGATAGAATCGGCCGTCGAGAGGTTCCGCGCGTCGTGGGCCGCGCTCAGACGGCAAACGGACGCGCGCGGGGCCGCCGACCACACCTCTTCGAACGCCAACGCGCAGCGCGAGCGCGCCGAGCTGGCCTGGCCCGGCGAGGCCGCCGACAAACAGGCGCTCGCGCGCGCGGTCGCCGCGCACAACTTCGACGCGGGCGCGCTCGAACTCCTCACGCACATGATGCGCGACGCGGGCGGCGGCTACGTCTACGACTCCTCGGAGCTCGAACGCCTGCGCGAGGAGCCATTCGTGCGCGACGTGCGCGTGACCGACAGGCGCACGGGCACGCAGGCCACCGTCAACGTTTTGCAGACGCCGCTCCACGACGTGGTGCAAGCGCGCGAGAAGCTCCTCGAACAGGTCATGCGGCTTCCGGGCTGGAAGCCCGCCGAGCTGGAGCTGCTCGCCTCGGCCGCGACGCCGCTGATCGGCCCCACGCTCTCGTTCAACCCCGAGGCGACCAGCGCCGCACGCGACGAGGCGGCGCGCGCGGTCGCGCCCGCGCTCGTCGTCCTCAAGCGCAACCAGACGGTCGCGCGCGAGGGCGACACCGTCACGCCGCAGATGCTCGGCCAGTTCGCGGCCATACGCTTCTACGGCCACACCGAGCGCCGCCCGCAGCTCTACATCGGACTCTTCATCATCGCCTGCGCGCTCTACTGGGGCGCGTGGCGCTTCACCGAGTACCGCGCGACCATCACGGCGCTGCCGCTCTCGGCGCCGCGCGGCTTCGCGCTCGTCGGGCTCTCGGTGCTGGCGGGTCTGGCGCTGATGCGCGCCGGCTTCGCGCTCGCCGAGGGCATCGCCTCGCAGTCCACGCACGCGCCCACTAACGACGTCAGCCTCTGGGCGTTCGCCATCCCCTTCGCAGCGTCGGCGCTGCTGGTGACGATGCTCGTGGACACACAGCTCGCGCTCATCACGGCGGTGCTGACCGCGGTCTTCGCCGGCCTGCTCGCGCCGAACGGGATGCTCACATCGTGCTTCGCGCTCGTCTCGTCGTCGTCGGCCATCTACGGCATCGGGCGCTACCGCGAGCGCCAGTCGGTGACGAAGGCGGGGCTGATGGTCGGCGCGGTCAACGTCGGGCTCGCGCTCGCCGTCATGCTCTCGTCGCAGAAGCCCCTGACGCTCAACGCGATTCTGCTGGCGGCCGCGTGCGGGCTGGCCGGGGGACTCCTGACGGCCATCTTCACGGCCGGGCTGCTCCCCGTCGGCGAGTCCATGTTCGGGATACTCACCGACGTGCGCCTGCTTGAGCTGTCGAACGCGGACCTGCCGGTGCTCGGTCAACTCGCCCTGCGCGCGCCGGGGACGAACCAGCACTCGCACGCCGTCGGCCGGCTCGCCGAGGACGCCGCGCGCGCCGTCGGCGCGAACTCCCTCCTCACGCGCATCGGCGCGCTCTACCACGACATCGGCAAGCTGGCCTCGCCCGACTACTTCGTCGAGAACCAGACCGGCGACAACCCGCACGACCGCCTGCGGCCGACGCAGAGCGCGCGCATCATCACGAGCCACGTCACCTACGGCCTCAAGCTCGCGCGCGAGATCGGCCTGCCCAGGCAGATAGCCGACTTCATCCCGCAGCACCACGGCACGCGCACGCTCCACTTCTTTCTGCGCAAAGCGCAGGCCGAGGCACCCGAGGGCGAGGTCGTCGACGAGAAGGAGTTCCGCTACCTAGGTCCCAAGCCGCAGTTCAAAGAGGCGGCCATCATGATGCTCGCCGACTCGTGCGAGGCCGCCGCGCGCTCCCTCGCCCGCCCCGACCCTGAGAACGTCCGCACCATCGTCAACAAAATCTTCGACGCCATCGTCAGCGACGGCCAGCTCGACGAGTGCGACCTCTCCCTGCGCGAGCTGACGAAGATACGCGAGGCCATCACCGCCTCGCTCGTCGCCATCTACCACGCGCGCATCGACTACCCCGGCTTCAACCCGCCCTCGCTCGACCCCGGCCAGACGCCGCTGCCGCGCCCGGAGTTCGACAGCGAGGAGCGCGGCGCGGGCTACCGGCGCCCCATCGAAGTCCCCATCAGCCGCGGCGGCGAGGTCGAGGACGAGGCGCTGCCGGCGGAGTCGAAGAGTTAGCGGCGGGGTTGAATCGCGGAGGCGTCCGCGGCTAAGCTGTCACGCGGGGAGACGTTTATGTGGTACTGGCTGTCGAGCTCGAAGGTGCGCGTGGGGCTGCTCGTCAACGGGCTGTACCTGCTCAGCCTCATCCTGCCGTCGCCCGCGCAGGTCGGCGGCCGGCCGTACGCACGCACCTACAGGGAGCGGGCCGGAGACTACGCAGCGCCGGCCCCGCCGCGCGCCTTGACGCCGCCCGCCTACCCGCCGCTCCCGAGGGCCAGGGGCGAGTCGAAGGTCGAGACCAGCCAGGTGCGGGAGGCCGACCAGCTGGAGGTGTACCTGAAGCAAGACCTCACGCTGGTCAACGAGCTCGGGCACAAGCTACTGCTTTCGCCCACCTTCGCCACCAGGCTGAGTCGCCCCGAAGCGCCGCGCACGGCCCTGCTGCGCTTCGTCTCCTTCTCGACCCGACAGTTCTTCGCCAACGACACCCCGGTGCTCATCACGGCCGACGACGTAAAGCTGTGGCGCTACGGCGCGGACAGCGAGGCGGACTCAACTCCTTCGAGGGCGAAGGTGCTCCACTCGGCCTCGCTCGACGAAAGGGGCGGCGTGGTCGAGACCATCGGCCACGAGATACCCTACGAGGTCTTCTACAACATGCTCGCCGCCGAAAAGGTCACCATCACCCTCGGGCGCGACAGCGTGAGGTTGACGTCGGAGCAGGTCGAGGCGCTACGCGACATGCACCGCCGCCTCGACCGAAACTCCTCGGCGTGGAAGTCAGGCGCGGGCCACGACCCGTTCTACAAGCCGCAGAAGAACCACTGAGCCGCGGCGCGCCGGATGAGGTTTTGAGACGCGCCGCCCACGTCCCCTGCCCCTCCCCTTACGCCGTAATCGCCGCCGGTTAAGCCCTAAGCTCGTCATCCTGTAGTCTAATCGCGCCGTCTTACGT
>JAIVJI010000126.1 GCA_020200135.1 Acidobacteriota bacterium
ACGCAGAGGATGACCATCGCGAGCGGCAGCCCGTAGTAGAACTGTATGAACCGCATCCCGTCGGAGTACGCCTGACCCGTCGTCCCGACGAGCGTGATGGCCGAGAGCTGCGTCGCCATCACCGAGAGCCCGACGGCCCACCACGGCAGGCTGCGGTCGGCGAGGAAGTACGCCTCGGCCCCCTGGCTCTGCCTGTTCAGCTTCAACCCGCTCCAGATGATGTAGGCGAGGTAGGCGACGACGACGATCCAGTCCAGTAGCCCCATCTACGTTTCTTCTCAGTCCCCTTGCTCGCTCAGGATGAGTACGCGCGAGAGAAGGCCCACAGCGCCGCGATGACCAGCGCGGTGACGACGAGCACCGCGAGGTAGACGGGGTACCAGCGCGCGTCCGCGCGCGCGCGTTCCCCGGCGCTCTCTTTGTCTTCGCCCAAGCTGTCCCCTCTCGGTAGGGCTTCCGCCATCGTTAGCCGGCGGCGAGCCGGGCGGGCGCGTGCAGGTCTTCGCGCCGCGCCCGCCCGGCCTCCGACCCGGCCGACCTGAACCATTCGAGCACGAAGCCGACGGCCGGGAACCCGAGCGCGGCGTCGAGCGGGAAGAGCGCGCGCGACAGCTCGCGGCGGACGGCCGTCTCGAAGGCGCGCCCCATCTGCTCGCGCGCGCCGCCGAGCCCCTCGACGACGGTCGTGTGCAAGTCCCTCCCGCCGCGCGCCCGCCGCCACGCGAACTCGTAGAGCCTCAAGCGCCCCTCGTCGTCGGCCGCGCCCGTGACGACGGCGACGAGGTGCGTGGCGTCCGCCCCCTCGACAATCTCGGCGACGCGGCGCGCGAAGGCCGGCGTCAGGTCGCCGTCGCGCGTGACGACGATGAAGGTGTTGCCCGACACGTCGGCCGCGAGGTAGGACTCGCCGTGCGGCGTGGGCGGCCCCGTAGAGATGTCGCTCTCGGGGACGCCGAGCGAGCGGACGATGCGGTAGACGCGGTTCGCCAGCCACCCGCCGTCTTCGAGCAGGGCGACGGCCAGGCGCGACGGGCTGAAGGTCTCCTCGACGACCTCGTCGGCGACGGGCGCGGCGCACAGGCTGCACCGCGCGCGGCTGATGGTGACGGCGGCGAGCGAGTCGGGCGACGGCAGGTCGAAGAGCGCGTGCCCCGACTTGCGGCAGCTCACGCGCAGCTCGCGTTCGAGCAGCCCCGCCTCCAACATACTCTCGACCGAGACCTCGCCGAGCGCGCCGGCTTCGGCCAGCAGTCGGCGCGGCGTGTAGCCCTCGCGGCGCAGCTCCTCGACGCGCCGCAGGAACTCGCGCACGCCGCGCTCCTCCAACAGCTCCGACGCGCGCGCCAGCTCGCGCCTCCCGCGCAGCGCCGCCGCCGCGCGCACGAAGTCGGGCGGCTGCGCCGAGATGAAACGCGCGAGCCCCCGCGGCACACTCCCGCCGCGCGGACGCCACGGCGGCGACCCCGGCCGCGGCGCGTCCCCGGCGGGCGCTTCAACCCTCATCGAGTCCAGAGCCGCCTGCACGTCCGCGCAGAAGCGTTGGAGTCGGGGCAGCGGCTCCGCCGTGTCGCGGTCGTAGACGACACTCGCGGTCAGAGACCCGCCCGCCTCGCCCCCCTCGAAGACGAGGGAGAGCACGCAGTCTGCTTCGCAGAAGAGTTCGCCGGGCGCGTAAGGGGCCTCGCCTTCCGCGCCGACGCGCGCCGCGCACACGCGCTCCAGCTCGGACGCCGCCGCCTCGACCCCGACGCCCACGGCGGCCGGCTCGACGAGCGTGCGGAAGAGGCGACGCCGCGCGCCGAGCATGAGGGGTCTGCGCCCCGCCGCCGCCAGCGCGTCGAGCAGGCGCAGGCGTTCGCCCGCCGCCAGCGAGAGCGCCCGTGTGTTGCTCTGGATGAACAGCATCTTCGTTACGGCTTGACCCTTATCCGAAGCCTCTCGCCGCCGGTGAAGCTTTCGGGGTAGCGGCGCTCGCGCGCCATCCGGAGCGCGACCGCCTCGTAGGCGCTCGCGCCGGGGCGCGGGTTCCAGACGCGCGCGTCCGCGACCCGCCCGGCCTTGACCTCGACGAGCACCTCGACGACGTACTCGCGGCGCGGCGCCGGGACGCCCTCGAACCTGCGCGAGCCCACGACGGCCGCGGCCGATGCCACGGCGGGCGGCGGCTCCGCGTTCTCGTTCTCGCCGGCGCGCGCCGCCGCGTTCGTGTTCCGCGAGTCCGCGCCCGCGGCCGGGTTCGCGTCCTGTCGGACTCCGACGTTCGCCGGGTTCGTGTTCGTGTTCTGAGTGTTTGCGACGGCCTGCGGCTCGTCGGCCGCCGTGGCCGGGGGAGCGGCCGCGGCGGCGGCGTCACGCCCGTTAAAGAAGGGGCCGTAGAGCATGTTGAGCGTGGTGATGAGACTGAGGCCGACGAGGAAGCCGATGACGACCGCGTAGGCCAGCCGCTCGCGCGAGAAGCGGCGCGAGGCCGTGTCTATCGCGCCCTCGACCGCCGAGAGCCGCTCCTCGAGCGGCGCCAGCAGCTCTTCGGGCGCGGGCCCGAGTTGGAGCGGCGCCTGCCGCTGCGGCAGCGTCGCGTAGTCCCCGCCCTGCGCGTCCCCCGGCGCGCCCGCGATTCGTATCTCGGCCGGCCCCTCGCGCCGCTTCGACTCGACGAGGTCGCGTATGAACTGCTGCCCCTGACGGTCAATGTTCCGCTCGGGCGGGCGGACGAGCGGGTTGAAGTTGAAGGACGCGCCGCCGAGCGAGAGCGCGGCGTAGAGCGCCTCGACCCCGCGCAGCTCGCCCAGCTGCGCGTCGACCATCTGCCCGTCCTCGAAGAAGAAGGAGCCGGGCCCGTCGGGGTATTCAACTTGAAGCCGCCCCGACTTGCGCTGCGCGCGCAGACGCCTGACGAGGTCGGCGAGGGGCTGTTCGTCGAGGTGGCCGGTCAGGACCACGAACTGTGTGCGCTCGATGTCGATGTTTTCCACTCGAAGTTTCCTGACTCGGAGAAGGGTCGTCCGCGGGAAAGCAATTTATAACACCCGAATGATTTCCGGTAGTCCTAATCTCGACCCCCGGCTTCTTGGACAACGCGGCGCGGCTGAAATATAATCCGGCTACCCTCAGTTCGGCTCGACGACTCTCTCCCGCTAAAGTCGTAACGACCCCCATTTTTAGGAAGCCCGTCGGAGACGGATGCGAAAGAACGGATGCACTACCCTCGCGCCGTCATCGCCAGATCACGGAGAAGCCCGCGCGGCTACTCCCGCGCCGCCCGTTGTCTGACCCCGCGCCCCGGCGCTCACACGAGCTTTCCGCCCCCCCCGCGACTTTTCACGGAACGAACTATGAAGAAGATTCTGCTGCTCGGCCTCGTCGTCTGTTTGGCGGGCGTGACCACTGCGTCAGCGCGCGTCGCGCCGCCGCAGGACGGCGCGCCGGCCGACATCTACTACCGCGACGGCGCGCGCTTCGCGCTCGAAGGCCGCCTGTCGGAGGCGGTGAATGCTCTCGAGCAGGCCGTCGCGCTCGACCCCTCGAACGGCAACGCGCACTACGCCCTCGGCAACGTCTACGCCGAGTTGGGCCGCTGGCCCGACGCCGTCAGGGCCTACCACCTGGCCCTGAGCCTCAACCGGGAGGACGTAGAGGCGCTCAACAACCTCGGCGTGGCGCTCGGGATGCGCGGCCAGCACGCGCAGGCCGCGGCCGCGTTCGAGAGGGCCATCAAAATCTATCCCAAGTGGGCCGAGCCGCACTATCACCTGAGCGTCGAGAGGCGCGCGCTCGGGCAGGAGAAGGAGGCGCGCGAGGCTTACGAGCGCGCGCTGCGTCTGCGTCCCGACTACGCCGCGCGCCCGCCCCGGCCGTTCGCCAACGCCGCCGCGAAGATAGGCCCCGCCGCGCCGCCCCCCGGCCAGATTCTGAAGGCGATGGGCGCCGTCGGGCTCGGCGGCGCGCCCGACAGTGCCGCCAAATCTTCGACGCCCGCCGACGGCGCGGCGGCCGGCAACGGCACACGCGCCGCCGCTCCCGCCGCGCCGGCCCCGGACGCCGACGCGGACACCGCGCGCTCGGCCCCGCCGCGCGCCGACCCGCCGCGCGCCGCGAACGCTCCGGCCCCGACCGTGCGGCCCGCCGCCGCCGCGAACGCCACGCCTTACGAGACGGGGATGAGGGAGGCGCGCGCCGGTCGCCACCGCGAGGCGGTCGCGGCCTTCCGGCAGGCCGTCCTCATCGAGCGCGGCAACGCCGCCGCCTACCGCGCGCTCGGCGACGCCTACGCCGCGCTCGGCGAGTGGCGCGAGTCCGTAGACGCCTACGAGCAGGCCGCGCGCCTCGCGCCCGACGACGCGGAGACCTACCAGAAGCTCGGCCGCTCTTACACGAAGTTGCGCGAGACGGCCGCGGCCGGGGGCGCGACGACGGCCGACGCGGCCACGGCGGCGCGGGCCGACGCCGCGCCGCCCGCCGAACCGGACGCGGACCCGACGGCCGTCTACCGCATAGGCGCGGGCGACGTGCTCGACGTGCGTCTGCTCAGGGGGGCCGACCCGCGCACGACCTCCTACAAGGTCACGCCGACGGGGCTGCTCGACCACCCCGCGCTGCGCGAGCCGCTGGCGGTCGCGGGTCTGACGACCGACGAGGCGGCCGCACGGCTCGGCGCGGCGCTCAGGCTGCGCGCGGGCGAGGCGGCCGTCGGCGTGCGCGAGTACGCGAGCCACGCCATCATCGTCGGCGGCATGGTGAAGGAGCCGGGGACGAAGATCATCCAGCGCGAGGCCGTGCCGCTCTACGTCGTCGTCGCGCACGCGCAGCCGCTCGCGGGGGCCGGGCAGGCCGTGGTCGTCTCGCGCGCGACCGCCAGGACGATTGAGGCCGACCTCTCGGACGCGGCCGCGATGAAGACGCTGGTGCGCCCGGGCGACGTCGTCACGGTGCGCGAGCTGCCCAAACGTTTTGTCTACGTCGGCGGCGCGGTCAGCCGTCCCGGCCAGAAGGATTTCCACGCGGGGCTGACGCTGACGCAGGCGCTCCTCGCCGCCGGCGGCGTGCAGCCGCAGGGCGGGCGCGCGGTCGCGGTCTCGGTCACGCGGCAGGGCGACGACGGCCGACTCTCGACGTCGTGCCCCTGTCGCAGATCGGCCCGGCGCCCTTCACGGCCGCGAGAACCGCGGACGACGGCCGCCCGTCCGAAGCCGAATGGGCGCGCGAAGACCGGCGCGCGGCGCGCGAAGAGGAAGAGACGCTCGTCCCCGCGCGAGCGCGTACAAGGCGCAACGAGCGAGTCGGCTCGCGTCGCGTCGCGGGTCGGAAGCCCTGGCCCGTCACCGCGGCCGCCGTCCTCCTCTCCGTCCTCGCGGGTGTCGCCGCCGGCTCCTACCTCGTCTGGTCGAAACGCCCTGCGGCGGTCGTCAACCCGAACGTGCAAGAGACCGCGGCCGAAGTCCCCAAAGCCGCGCCCGAAGCGCCGCCCGCCGAAACCTCCGCGCCGCACCCCGGCGGAGAAGAGATTGCCGCCGCCCCTGTCGAAGAGGCCGCGCCGGTCGCGCCCGCAGCGCCCGCGCGCGAGACGGACTCGAAACCCGAGAGGGCGACGGAATCCGCGCCGCGCGCCGCAAAGACGACGCCGCCGGCGGCGGAGTCGGCGACCCGCGAGGCGACGCCCGCGCGCCCGCGCGTCGAACGTTCCGCGCCCGCCCCGAGACCCGTGCGCAACGAGACGCCCACGCGCCGCGCCGAGACGACCGCAGAGCGGCGCCCGACCAGAGCCACAGTCTCGGGGCGACAGCTCCTGGTCTCAGCGCCGCCGCCCTCCGCCAAATCGAAGACCGTCATCCAGTGGCCCTGACGCCGTGCGCCGCGCGCGGCCACGCGACAACTCGACACACGACGGCGGGGCGCGTCACGGTCATCCCGCACCTCGCCCTCCGAGAAGATGATGCGGTACAGCTCGCGGTTGGCGGCCGCCTGCGCGAACGGCTCGGTCATTCCCGTCGAGGCCCACACCGCGTAGGCGCCGCCGCCCTCCGCCTTCAGCATAGACTCGGCGAGACTGTCGAGACCCGTCCCCGCGTAGAAGCCGTTCAGGCACGTCATCATCACGAAGAGCGGCAGCCGGCTCCCGTTCGTCAGTGCGCACGCCGAAGCACACGCCGTAACTCCTGAAGGTGAGTCCTGCCGTCCAGCCCAGACGGTCGAGCTTCCGCATTCAGGCGGAGGACGTCCGCAGGCGCGGCAGTCGGGAGTCTTCGTCTGTCACAAACTTTCAGGGCCTTTTGGTCGGGTGCTGAAGAGCGGATTACTGACTTCACACGCTCGCGCGTGGGTCGGAGATTCAACCCGTTTCGGCGGCGGCGACGGCGAGAGTGGGCGGAGGTCATCATCCGACGCGCCGCACGGTTAACGAATAAAGAAGCCGGGCGGCGGGTCATTTTCATTGTTGAACATCCGAGATCGAGACTGCCAGGGATTTGATTAAGTGGTCGCCGATTTCCGCCACTATGAACGGCTTGACGCCCTCGCGTCCTATCAGACTTAGCCAGAGCGAGCCGACTTCCGGCTCAGCCTCAAGAGTGAATCCGAAAAAGGGGCAACAAAGCCTTTCGAGCGCGATGAACTTCGCCGCTTTGATTAACACGTCTGACTCATTGGGTAGTCGGAAGGCATAACCGTTCGACAGTTCTCTAATCTCTTCGACTGCCCTGAACAACCCGTCAATCGTGGCTATGTGCTGTCCTCTCTGGCTCGCCTCAATCGCGTTCATATCGCAAGCGAAGGGCGACACTTTTTCCGTCTCCGCATCGTTCATCTTTATTCCTCACTTTCTAGGCCAATACATGATGATGAATACACCGGCGACCGCGACCGTGCCACCGATAACGTCGAACCTATCCGGCGCGACCTTATCAACTTTCCAGCCCCACAGAATCGAAAGCACGACGAAGACGCCCCCGTATGCGGCATACACTCTGCCGAAGTTCGCGGGCTGCAAGGTCGGGATGACGCCGTAGAGGATGAGGGCGAGCGCGCCTGTCAAGGCGTACCAGAGGCTTTTATTCTCACGCAGCCAGAGCCAGACGAGATAGCCGCCGCCTATCTCGCACAGCCCGGCCAGGAGAAAATAGAAGATTGATTGTATGTAGTTCATGCTAGTCCTCATCACGTCCCGCACACTTCGGATTATCCGCCAGCGCAACTATATCGCTGATAGACCATAGCGTCTTTGACACGCCCGCCTCCACGGCTGGCGAGCGTCTGAGCGTCTTAATGGATGTGCGCGAAGTTGTAATACATGTAGTGATCGGGCTTCGACGCCCCACACCCGGCCCGGGCGGCTCAGAGGGGCGGGCTGTTCGGCACCCAGAACTCGCCGTCGGGGGTGTTGAGCTTCCTCAGGCCGCGCGAGGGGAGCTGAGTTTCTCCGAGCCCGAGGTAGGTGAAGTGCGGGTGGTCGTTGCGCACGGTGCGGAACCAGCCGTGGCGCGCGAGCGTGGCGCGCACGCGCGCGTCGGCGTACTCGCTCACGTCGAAGGCGAGCAGCGAGAGGTGCTGCGACGCGCCGGGCGCGGCGACCGAGTAAAGTATCGACTTCGAGAAGTCTTTGCTGAAGTAGATGCCGCGGCGCTCAAGCCCGAGCACGGCGCCGACCTGCTCGCGCACGGGCAGCGCCCTCACGCGGTCGGCCTCCTCGGGGGTGAGCCTGCCCTGCCCGCGCCAGTATTCGAGCGCGGGGAGCAGCCGCGAGTTCCAGAGCCGGACGGTGTCGGCGTAGCCGCGCCGCGCGAGCGCCGTCAGCAGAGCCTCGTCGAACCCGGCCACCTTCATGCTGTTTGTCGTCTCCCGCGCCGTGGCGGGTTCGGAAGTCTTAGGGTTGCCGCCTTCGGCCGCGGGGGCGCGCCCGCCCGCCGCGCCGACCAGAAGGGTCGCGCAGATGAGCTTCAACAGTCTGTCTTTCGCCGCTCTCATGGCCTCACACACACGCGGGAACGAACTCACCCGCGCCCACTTGTAACGCGTGGCGTGAGAGGCAAAAGGATCAGCGGAAGGCTCAGGGAGACGGGCGGGCGCGGACGCACGCGAGGGGGCGGCGCGAGGAAACTTGAACGTTCCTCGCGCCGCCCCCTCGCGCCCGCGCGGGCTTAAAACTTAAAGCGGCTTTGAGAGGATTTCGTAGACGGCCTGGAGCATCTGCCGCTGGCGCGCGGCGCCGCCCAGCGCGTCGGCTTCGAGGTTGACGTAGGGGATGCCGCTGTAGGCGGCGTGGACGGAGAGCGAGCCGTCGTCCATCGAGCACCTCCCGTCGCGGAGCTGCGCCGCCGGCTTCTGCAGGACGACGTTGAAGCCGCGCGCGGCGAAGGGCGCGACCAGCCGCGCCTCGGTGACGAGGACGAAGTTGTCCTCGTCCTCTTCCGCGTTCGAGAGGTAGACGCCGGCGGCCGACTCGGCGAACTCGCCGCGGAAGGCCGCGCGCGACCTCAGGGGTCGCAGGAAGCCGACCGCCGTCAGGTCGCGGTCGCGCTCGGCCGGTGCGCTCGCCTCCACGTCCACGTTGTTGTGGACGGCGACGAAGACGCTCTCGCCCGCGCGCAGGCGCCCCCCGCCGGGGGCGAACAGCAGCGCCAGCAGCTCTTCGGCGAAGGCTTTGACCGCCGCCTCGGCGTCGGCCGGCAGATTCAGGCAGCGACGCCCCTGCTCGGTGAAGACGCGGTTGGGGTCAACGCTGTAGGGCTTGCCGCCGGCCCTGAAGCGGAGGCGGCGCGCGGGGGCGCCCGCGTCGTCGAGCGCCTCGACCTCGACGACGCGCCCGCCGCGCGTGGCTACGGCCTCCTTCGCCGCCTCGCGCCCGCCGCGCTCGTTGTGGTGCGGCGCGAAGAAGGTGACGGCCGCGCCCGCGCGCTCGTAGACGTTGACGTTGACCGCCGTCTCGCCGAGCCTGAAGGTCTTCACGGTCTTCGGCGCCTGCGCGCGCGCGGGCGCGAGCAGGAGGCAGAAGAGGGGCGCGAGCAAGCCCGCGCGCCCCCAAACCTTCGCCGCCGCCGCGCGGCGCGCGCGCCCTTCAGAACCTCGGGCAGCACCGCCGCGCGGCGCTCTGCGCGCTTCGCCTCGCCCACGGCGGCGAGCTTGGCGCCGAAACGGCGCCCGAACCGTAACGCGCAACCCGCGGGCGCAGGGAGTCAGCGTCTGGAGATGATGACCTGCTGCGGCGAGGCCGGGAGCTGGTGCGGCTCGCTGTGCGAGAAGCCGGCCTCGGCGAACATCCGCTCAAGCTCGGGGAAGGTGTAGGCGTCGCCGCCCTCTGTGCCGGCGAGCATCATCAGGCTGAAGGCGGCCGAGACGGGCGGCGAGACGCGGTCTTCGTTGGGGACGAATTCGAGCGTGACGGCGACGCCCCCGTCGGCGAGCGCCGCGCGCACCTTTTTCAAAAGCCGCACGTTGGTCGGCGGGTCGAAGTGGTGCAGGAAGTTCGTCAGCAGGACGATGTCGTAAGGCCCGCCGAAGTCGGCGCCGAAGGCGTCGCCCTCTATCCCGGAGTGCCGCGCGGCGACGCCGGCCGCTCGCGCGTTCTCGCGCGCGACTTCGAGCACCGCCGGCCAGTCGAGAGCGACGACCTCGGCCCCCGGGTTCTGTCGCGCGAAGGCGATGCCGTAGAGGCCGTGGCCGGCCGCGATGTCGAGCACCTTCAGGGGGCCGCGCCTGTCGCCCATGACGAGACCCGCAATCGCGTCGGCGGGCATCGCCGCCATCGGCGCCATCGCGCGCGCGAACTTGACCCAGAGCGGGTTCTCGGCGGCGACCGTCCCGCCCCGCGGAATCATCGTCCCGCCCTTGCGCACGACGCCGGCCAAATCTTCAAAGCTGTCGGTGAGCGTCGGCGCGTGCAGGAACTCCAGCGTCCCGCCCATGTAGGCCGGCGAGCGCCGGTCGAGGAAGACCGCCGAGTCCTGCGTCAGCCCGTACCCGTCCTCGCCCTTCGTCAACAGCCCGGCGATGACGAGGTAGTCGGAGAGCGTGCGCACGCCGCGCTCCGACGCCCCGCAGCGCGCGGCCAGGGCGCGCGGGTCGCGGTTCCCTTCCCCGACGGCGGTGAATAGTTCCAGCTCGACGGCGGCCTTGAGCGCGGCCGAGAGCTGATAGGCGTTGGCTATCTGGAAGAATCTTTCCGGCGAAGGTAGCGGGGTCTCCTGTGACATGCGGCGGGCCTCCTGTCTGAGCTTGCGGCGAACGGCGCGGCATCTTAACAGAGGCGCGGCCCGGCCTCGGCCCACTCGGCGGACGCGCCCGAGAGGGCGCGCGCCGGAATCGAGAGCGGCGTGCCGTACTCGTCCGTCACGACGTATGTGACCGACGCGAGACCCGAGGCCGCGTCCGAGCCGGCGCCGGCGAGGCTCACCTCGAACGGCTGGTTGTTGGCCGGCCAGATGACACCGGGCGTGGCCGTCAAGCTCAGGGCCGGCGCGGTCTTGTCTATCTTGACGACGAGGCTCCCGGCCGTCTCGGCGTTGCCGGCGACGTCGGTCGAGCGGTAGAGGACGAAGTTCGTCCCTTCGGTGCTGACGGTGAAGGCGCCCGCGTAGGGGTGCCAGGTCTGCCCGCCGTCGGTCGAGTACTCGGTCGAGGCGACGCCCGAGCAGTTGTCCGAAGTCGAGAGCGTCACGCCCACGTCCGTCGTGTACCAGCCGTTCTGGCCGTCGGGCGTGGCGGGCGCGGGCGCGGCGGTCGTCACGGGCGCGAGGGTGTCGGGCACGGCGTCTGCGACGGCGCCGGCGACGACGTTGAAGCACTGGTAAGAGCCGCCCGCGCGCGCCGCGTAGGGGCCGGGCGTCAGGTCGACCGAGCCGAAGAAGCCGTTGCCGTCAGTCGCGGTCGAACGCGTCGCGTGCGTGTCCATGTTCTCGACGGTGACGGCCGCCGTGTCGAGCGGCTTGCCGTCCGCGCCGAAGAACTCCCCCTTCAGGTGGCCGACCGTCGGCGCGAGCTTCCAGGAGAGGGTCGGTCTCTCGGCCGGCAGGTCGAAGATGGGCGTCTGCCCCGCCGGCTCGTAGAGCGTCAGGCCGTTGACGGACTTGCCCGTCGTCAGCCCCGAGGCGTACTCGGGGAACGAGCGCACGCCGGTGGGCGTCGGCGCGGGGAGGGCGAACGGGTTGGTGCCGGCAGCGGGAGGCGTCGGGACGGCGACGTTGCTCGTCGCCATCGAGTAGAAGATGATGCCGGAGAGGTTCGTCCCGCCCGCGGGCGTGAGCGTCCGCCGCGTCTGGCGGAGCGTCCCCTCGACGGCGTTCAACAGTCCGCCCTGCCCCATCAGCCCGGCGCGGTCGTAGAGGTGCGCGCGCAGCCACGCGTCCCACTGGTCGTAGGTCGCGGCCTCCGCGTTGTGCTCGCGCTTGTAGGCCATCGGGATGGCGATGTCGAGGATGCCCTCCTCGGTCCACGCGCGCCAGTCCTGGTAGACGCGCCAGTAGGCCTCGGCCGAGTTCCACGCCGCCTCGGTCGAGCCGATGCCGCCGAAGGCGATGAGCGCGGCCGAGACTTTGAGGTGGGGCTTCTCGTCGATGGCGCTCAGGTAGATGCGGCGGACGAAGTTCGTCACCTGGTCGCGCCGCCACTGCTTCCAGGCGGCGTCGCTCGGGAGCGGGTTCCCCGTCCTGCCGTAGCGCTCGTTGAAGCGCCGCACGCTCGTCTTGTTGTAGCCGATGTTCGTGCCGTTGGTCGGGGTCTGGCCGGTGGCCGCGAACTCCGGGTAGCGGATGCGGTCGAGGTGCAGGCCGTCGATGTCGTATTTCCTGACGAGGTGCATCAGCACGTTGTGCGTGTACTCGGCCGCATCGGGGTGGCCGAGGTCGATCCAGAACTCGGCGCCGAAGCGCTGGCCGTTGAAGCTGATGTTCGGCGTGGCGGTCTGGCAGGTGAGCTGGTGCGGCCCGGTGTCGGGCAGCAGCGTGCGCGTGAGCCAGTTGTCATCGCGGTTCGGGTCCACGTTCTTCGTGACGGGGTCGAAGCCGCCGTGCGAGATGAAGGCGTGGCCGGCCGGGGGTTGCAGGGTCGCGCAGCGCGGGTCGCGGTTCCAGAGCGCGCCGACGATGACGAAGGCGTGCACCTCCAGGTTGTTCTCCGGCTTGTGCGCCTCGGTGATGAGGTCGCGCAGCGGGTCGAAACCCACCGGCGTGAACGTCCGCCGGTCGCCGAGCGGCTCGAGCGAGTCGAGGTACCACGAGTCGCCGCGCCGCCTGACCTGGACGAAGATGGCGTTGGCCTTCGCCTGCTTGGCGCGCGAGATGACGTCGAGCACCTGCGTGTGGTTGTCGAGCAGGGTGTTGAAGGTGTCCACCCAGAAGGCGCGGTACTCGGTGCGCGTCCGGGCGCTCGAAGTCGCGGGCGCGGCGGCCGCCAGCAGCAGCAGCGCGACGAGCGCGAGCGCGCGGCGGCGCGCGGGGTTGCGAGGTCTTTGAATTTTCATTTTTTACCTTGACGGGCGCGGGCCGAACGCGCGCCTCCCACACACTCTGTCGGAAGTGAGATTCGGGGCTTCGCTTTAAAGGATCAGATTTTTAAGAACTGTTGCGGGCAGCGTCTTTTACTACCGCCCGGCCGCGGTTGTCAAACGAAAATCAGTTTCCGCGAGCCGCGCCCTCGACGTTGTTTCGCGCGCCCGCGCGGCCATATAATTGCGGCGATGGACGAAGCGATGATCACGCCCGGGCCCGCGCAAGACCCTTACCGCCTGGTGGGTCTGACGCTCACCGGCAAGTACCGCCTCGTCGGGTACGTCGGCAGCGGCGGCATGGGTGCCGTCTACCGCGCGCTCGTGACAGACTCGGGGCGGCGGGTCGCCGTCAAGATACTCAAGCCCGACGTCGTCGCGAACGACCGCGATTGCGCGCCCCTCTTCGAGCAGGAGGTTGAGGCGGTGCGGTGCCTCGAACACCCGAACATCGTCAGACTGTTCGACAGCGGCAACGACCAAGGCATCTCGTTCATGGTGATGGAGTGGCTCGACGGGCAGACGCTCGAAGAGGTGGTGTCGGTCGGTCGGCTCTCGCTGGAGAGGGTTGACCGCATCCTCGCGCAGGTCTGCGACGCGCTGGAGGCGGCGCACGCCGAGCGAATCATCCACCTTGACCTGAAGCCAGGCAACATCTTCCTACTGAGCGACGGCCGGCCGGACGACTTCGTCAAGGTTATCGACTTCGGCATGTCACGCGTGTTGACGCGCGACAGCGGGACGACGGTGACGAAGTTCGGCGGCACCATCCAGTACTGCGCGCCGGAACAGTTCGGCGGCAAGGTCAGCGGCCGGAGCGACATCTACGGCCTCGGCGCGACGCTCTACCACCTGCTCACCGGACTCGTCCCGTTCGGCACCAGTTACATCTACGCCAAGATGCACGGCGACCAACTGCCGCCGCTGCCGGCGATACGCGGCGTGCGCCCTGACGTGCCGCCGGCGGTCGAGCGCGTGGTCAAACGGGCCCTCAGCAGAGACCCGGACGAGCGGCAGCAATCCGCCCGGCAGCTCTACGAGGACTTTCATCGGGCGGCGTGCGGCGCGACCGCGACCACGCGGCGGTTCCCGTGGCCCGCCCTCTCGCGCCCTTCATTCCGCATCACGGTGCCGCCGAAGACTTCGTTCACGCTGTGGCTGTCGTTGTCGTTAGCCACGCTCTCGTGGCTGGCGGCGGGCGTGGTTCTCTTCAACTTCGCTTTCGAC
>JAIVJI010000015.1 GCA_020200135.1 Acidobacteriota bacterium
GGCACACACCTCGACCTTCCCGCCGTTCGGGGCGGTGCGACGGTGGGATAGAAGGGTAAGGTATCCGCCCGCTGCATTCGTCAGAAGACTCCTCCGCCTTGAGGTCTGGGCATAGCCGCCCGACCCGTTCGACCCTCTGTGTTCGTACCGCTCGCGTAACATCACCGTCTCCTCCTATGGCCTCCCACGTAATCCAGAATGACATTATTAAGCCACCCCCTTGCGAAAACTTGGGGTGCTCAAAAAGCCACTGGAAGATTCTGAAGCGCGAGAGAAATCTCTTGCTGGGCGGCGAAAATGACTCGCCGGATTCTGAGGGAATGGGCAGTAGCGTATCAGGCTCCTTATCGTGCGACATGCTGTAAGCGTAGCACGATCTTTCGCCTCGGCGTCGGCCCGACTTTTGGGTCAACTAACAGACTTTTGAGTCAAAATCGAGATTTGGGTCAAAGCCAGCCCATGGGGCTTTGCACATAAAGGCCGACTTGCACATAAAGTCGGCGGTCTGCATATAAAGTCTTGTGCTAGATTTGCGCCACTATGCCGAACTGTTTGCGCCGACGATTCACGTTCTGGAAACCTGCATTCGGGGGGTGGCGCATGATAACTGCCGCCGTCCTGTTTATGTGGGGACTCTTCGGAAATATCCGAAGTGATTTCATATCTGCCACTGACCAAGATAAGTGGCGCTTGCCTGTTCTGTTCCCGCAAGTTCCGTGGTGGGTGGTCACCGTCCTTCTTCTTGTCGCCCTCGCTGCCATCCTTGAGGGCGGATATCGCTCTCACATAGCGATAGTTCAAGGGCTGAAGAGAAAGTACATACGCAGAAGGAGGCGCGTTAATAGGAAGTTCATGGCTGAAAGGTTCACACTCGGCCAATATGCAAAAGAGCTATCCGATGCGAACGTTGAAAAGGGGGAACTAGAGGACGAACTTCACGCGGTACGACTTAAGGCTGCGGGGCTTGAAGCGGAGTGCGAATCTAGGATTTCGGAAGTACGGTTAGAAGCGAGCATCAAGGACGCACAGTACAAGAACCTGCGAACTTTGGCGGAAAGGGATTCGCAGGAGATTAGCCGCGCAGTGCGTGTGGAAGATTGTTCGATACAGAAGATGGAACTTGGTTCCGAGACTCCACATGTTCATTTCCAATTCACCATCTTTAACGCCGCTCTTTACCCCATAGGGCTTGAAACAAAAGTCGGTGGTTTTATCCGTTACGGCAATCGAAGGCTTACCGGAGAGTTGGCAATGTCAGCGAAGTGGCCTGTGGGGAATTGCCAACGTCACTACATTATGCGCTTTGAGATTCAACAATGGCTCACTAAGGAAGAGGCTGAATTTATCGCTGGCGACTTGTCACGGCCGGAAGATAGATTCTTTGACTTTGAGCAGATGGCCGTCACCGTGCGTGGCGGCTCCGGCGTTACCGTTATAGAACCGAAGCCGCTTCGTTTTGAGAAGTTTCGCGGCATAGACAAGGATGGGCGCTTGCACTGACTCAAGGTTCATTCCAGAAAGTTGGCTCAACGCCTAACTCATAAATAGACTGAATGAGACAGCACACGTTGTGACAGAGAACCTTACAAAGCACTTCGTTGACTTGCCCCGTCGCGGCCTTGCTGCGGAGTCGTTCACGGAACTTGCCCTTAATCATGCTGAACGTCGTCTCGACGTTAGAGCGCCGGTGTAACGCTGCATGAACCGGTCGGAGTGGTGGGGGAAGGATGACGGGCGGCGGCAGGTAGTGGAGAGCCTGTCGCCGCCCGTGGTGTGTGGTTGAAGTTTAGGCGTGGGGTTTAGGGGGCGCCGGGTTTCTTCCGGGTGGTGGTGCGTTTGCGGTCGGAGGTGCGGGTGCCGCCGGCGGTCTCGTATTCGTTGCTGTCGGGGCCGTAGTGCGCCGCGGTGGCGGCGAGCATCCGCCGGTTCTTTTCGCGCAGTTGCGCCTCGCTGGCGGCGAGGTCGTTTTGCAGGCGGTCGAGGAGTGAGAGCGTCTCGTTGTACTTGTCGAGGTTCGCGCCGTGCGCGTTGACCTCCAGCTCATACTGTTCGAGGTCGAGGGCGGGGCCGAAGTTGGGCCGGGGCGTGATGGACTTGAGGCCGGCCAGTCTTTGCCGTGCGGTCTCCAGGACGGTGGAGCCGCGCTTGAGTCTCGGCATGGTTTTTTCCTCCGATGTGAAGTCTCGCGTGAGCCGTCTAAAGGTGTGAGGTTTGGGCCGCGTCAGTATATGCTTTTCGCGGGACAGTTCAAGCAATTTATGTGTACCCACGGGCAGCGTTCGGGAACTCCGCAACTGTCGCGGGGTTCCTCCCGCCGGCGTTCGGGTACCTCGGAAGAGCGTTTGGGTACCTCGCAACAGTGTTTTGGTACCCCGTGAGAGCGTTCGGGTACCTCGCGGCAGCATCGGGGTACCCGTTTGCTGTTTCGGGGTACCTCGCGGCTGTTCGGATGAACGTCAGAGGGGGTTTGATTAACCCCTCGACAGTTTCGGGGTTGTCGTCAGACGCCGGGGGGAAGGCGCCGGCGGCGCGCGGAAGGGTCAGGGGCGCTCGGCCTGTTGGCGGCGGCGTGCGCGCAGGTGGTCTGTCTGGCGTTGGAAGTCGCGGCGGAGACGCCTGCGCTTGACGAAGTCGCGGCGGATGTTGATGGTGAGGAGCACCCCGACGACTACAATGCTGAGCACGAAGACGATGGTGGTGATGTCCAGCAAGAGTTCTTAAAACCCCCTTTGTGCGGACGCCGCCGGGTCGGGCTGTGGACGGTTTCCGTCTGCGACGTGCCTGCTGCGAAGACCTACCACACTCAGGCGCTGGCGCTCAGGTCGTGCCGGCCGAGTTTGAGATAGAGGCCGCGCCGCGTCAGCCCCAGCTCGCGCGCGGCGCGCGAGATGTTGCCGTTGTGCTTGCGGAGCGCCTCGGCGATCATGCGCCGCTCGAGCTCGGCCATCGCGTCGGCGAGCGTCAGTCCCTGCGAGATGGCCTGCGTGGCGGCGGCGGCGGCGAGCCCCGAGCCCGGCGCCATCAGCGTGTGCGCGCCGGCCGCCGGGGCGGACGTGCGGCGCAGCTCGGGCGAGAGGTGGTCGGGGGTAATCACCGTCCCGTCTTCGGCGCGCGCGACGATGCGCTGAATCTCGTTGGTGAGCTGGCGGACGTTGCCCGGCCAGTCGCAGACCATCAGGAGGTCGAGCGTCTGCGGCGTGACCTGCACGTCGCGGCGGCCGAACTTCGCCGAGTAGTGGTTGATGTAGTAGCTGACGATGGTCGGTATCTCCGACCGGCGCTCGCGCAGCGGGGGCACGCGCAGGCGTATGACGTTGAGCCGGTAGTAGAGGTCTTCGCGGAAGCGCCCGTCGGCGACCATCCCTTCGAGGTCGGTGTTGGTGGCGGTGATGATGCGCACGTCAACCTTCTGCGGCCTCTGCTCGCCGAGCGGCTGAATCTCCCCCTCCTGCAAAAACCTCAGGAGCTTCGGCTGCACGTCCAGCGGCAGGTCGCCTATCTCGTCGAGGAAGAGCGTGCCGCCCACGGCCGAGCGTATGACGCCGGCCGAGTCCGAGACCGCGCCCGTGAACGCGCCGCGCCTGTAGCCGAAGAGGTAGCCTTCGGAAAGCTCCTTCGGGACGGCCGTGCAGTTGAAGGGGATGAAAACTTTGCCGCGCCGCGAAGAGAGCGCGTGGATGGCGCGCGCCACCAGCTCCTTGCCCGTCCCCGACTCGCCCGTGATGAGCACGGTCACGTCGGACGAGCGAATCTTGTGAACCTCTTCGACGAGTCGCGTCATCGCCGGGCTCGAATGGATGAAGCCGGGCATGAGGCTCGCCCCGGCGAGCGAGTCGGGCGCCTGCGCCCCGCCGCCGGTGCGCGCGCGCGCGCGCAGGGCGCACACGTCCATCCCCAGCTCGACGACCTTGAGCAGGGGCTCGAAGGGCGTCCCGCCGGGCAGCACCGCGATGGCGCGCGGCGCGACGAGGAGCGTGGCCGGCGGCGCGCTCGAAGGCTTGAGCGTGTAGAGGCGCGCGTCCCGCCCCGCGGCGTAGCGCTCGCGCCCCTCTTCGCCCGCCGCGCGGTCGAGCGCGGCCGCGATGCCGGCCGCCTCCGAAGCGTCGTAGCCGTGCGCGACGAGGACCTTGGTGTGCCCGTCCTCCCCGGCCTCCGCGACGAGGATGCGCGCGTCGCGCGTCTCCTGGTGGACGACCGCCGCCAGCTCGCGCAGCAGCAGCTCGCGCGAGGCCACCGCCTCGGCCAGACGCAGCGTCAGGAGCTGCGCGGGCGCCGGCGGCTCGACGTGCTGCTCCTCCGGGGCGCGGCTCTCCAGCTCGTCCACCGACTCCTCCGCGAGCGCGAGGTCGAGCTTCGCGCCCAGCTCGGCGAAGGTGTGGACGGCGAGGCCGAGGTGCTCGCGCGCGCGCTCGGGCTGCGAGGCGGCGGCGTAGGCGCGCCCGAGCAGGTGGTGCGCGCGCGCCGTGCGGTAGCGGTCGCCGAGCATGTCGGAGATGGAGAGGCAGCGGCCGAAGTGGTGTACGGCGAGCGGCGCGTCCTCGCGCGCGAGCGCCAGCAGCCCCTGCACGCGCTGCAGCTCGCCCAAGATGGCGAGGTCGGAGGTCGTCGTCTCCGCCTGTTCGGAGACGCGCGCGATGAGCTGCGCGCTCTCTTCGGTCTCGCCGCGCAGCAGACGCGTCTCGGCGAGCAGGGTGCGCGCGTCGCAGATGCCGCGGTGGTCGCCGATGGACTCGGCCAGCGTGAGCAGCCGGGAGCCGACGTCGAGCGCCTCTTCGGTCAGCCCGAGCAGGATGTAGCAGCGCATCAGCGTCCGCATGATCTGCGTCAGGTTCCACTTCTTGCCGCTCTCGGCGGCGGTCTTGACCGCACGCTCAAGGTACTCGCGCGCCTCCGCCAAATCGCCGCGCAGCATCCGCAGCTCGCCGAGCGAGTCGAAGACGACCGCCGCCGAGCCCGAGTGCTCGTCCAACTCCATGACGAGTTCGAGCGCGCGCTTCAAGGCCGCCTGCGACCTGTCCCACTCGCCGATCATCATCAGGTTGATGCCGAGGTTGTTGTAGGCGTTGACGGCGTTGTCCTTGTGCTCGGTGCGCTCGTTGTAGGCGACGGCCTTCTCCAGCGCGCGGATGCCCTCCTGCGGCCGCTGGAGCCACCAGTAGGCGGCCGCGGCGTTGGTGTAAATCTTCCCCAGCAGGAAGGGCGCCGCGCGTTCGCCGATGAGCTGGACGGCCTGCTCGAAGTTCTCCAGCGTCTTCTCCCACTGCCCCTCGTGCGCGTCGGCCATCCCGAGGCCGAAGTAGCACTCGGCCATCCCGCGCCAGTCGCCCGCGCGGCGGAAGTGTTCGAGCGCCTTGTTGTTGTGGTCGCGCGCGATGGAGTACTCGTTGATCGAGCGGTAGACGCGCGCCAGCGCCGTGTAGACGTTTCCCGTCCGCGCGTCCGTCCCCCCCTGCTCGGTCGCCGCGCGCAGCTCGGCCTGGAGGATGGCGATGGCCTTCGGGTGGTCGCCCGTGTAGTTGTGCGAGAGCCCGAGCTGGACGCGCACGTTGGCGAAGGTCTCGGCGTCGAGCCCGCGCCCGGAGTCGGGCGCCTCGTACATCTCGACGGCTTCGAGCGCGTCGCGGTTGCGACCCAAGGCCTGGAGCGCGACGGAGTGGAGGTGTCGCGCGCGCGCGCAGAGCGCCGCGTCGCGTCGAGACTGCGAGATGATGTGGCGCAGGCGCGCCTCGGCGCTGCTCGGCAGCCCCTGGTCGAGCATCTCGCGCGTCTCTTCGAGCTGATTTTCGAGCGGCAGCGCGGCGCCCGCCGCGCGGCGGGCGTCCGTGATGTGAACGACGGGCGAGCCTTGGGCGTTCTTGGACGAACGCCCGCCCCGCTCAGCGTCCCCTTGATGCAAGCGTGAAGTCATGCGGCCCGCGTTGCCCGCTCCAGGCGAAGAGTCGTGTCGGCGCTCTTTGCAGTTGTAGATTAGGCGGCTGGAAGAAGGGTGTCTTTACTTTCCCGAACTGCACCCCTCAGAACAATGCCAAAGGCTTGTCGATTCCAGACTTTAGCATAAGAGAGTGGGCAGTAGGAAGCAGACAGTTACCGTTAGACAGTAAACGTCGGCGCCCCGCTTCCCGTGCGCGGCGTCCTTCCGTCGCACCTCCCGCCGGGCGGGAGCCTGCCGCCTACTCCCACCGGGGCACGCGGCTTGAGAGTCACGGTCTGGAGTTGTCAGGCGGGGGCCGGTTTGGTACAAATCAGGGCTGCAATCAGTCGGACTCGTATTGCAGGGTACAGGACGGGGCGCCGCTTGGGTCTGCCCCGCGCGCGGCCGCGCGCGCCGCTTGTTACCGCTCGCGACAGGAGGCTTAGATGGCCGAGACGACGGCGGTCCGGCCTGCCGGGAAGAGGGAGATCGGCAGGCTCAAACGCTGGCTGCTCAAGGGGCGGCTCGAAGAGATGGAGGGGCCGCACGAGCGCGAGGGGCAGCACCACCAGCACCCGTGGTGGATGGTGATGTGCCTGACGGGCGTCGATTACTTCTCGACTCTAGGCTACCAGCCGGGCATCGCGTTCCTCGCCGCGGGCGCGCTCTCGCCGATCGCGACGCTCATCCTCGTCCTGCTCACCCTCTTCGGCGCGCTCCCCATGTACAACCGGGTCGCGGCGGCGAGCCCGCACGGCGACGGCTCCATCTCGATGCTGGAGAACCTTCTGTCGCGGTGGAAGGGCAAGCTCTTCGTCCTCGCGCTGCTGGGGTTCGCCGCCACGGGTTTCATCATCACCATCACGCTCTCGGCCGCCGACGCCACCGCGCACGTCCTCGAAAACCCATACGTCCACGACAACCTGCCCTCGCTCAAACACCCCGTGGCGCTCACGCTCATCCTCATCGCGCTCCTCGGCGGGGTCTTCCTCAAGGGGTTCAAGGAGGCCATCGGGCTCGCGGTCATCATCGTCATCGTCTACCTGCTCCTGAACCTGGTGGTCATCGCCGTCGGCTTCTACCAGATTTTCCTCAACCCGCAGGTGCTCTCGGCGTGGCAGGAGGCGCTCTTCGCGCACCCGAAGGTGCAGGGGAGCGTCGTCATGATCGCGGTCGTCGCGCTCTTCCTCTTCCCGAAGCTGGCGCTCGGGCTCTCGGGCTTCGAGACGGGCGTCGTCGTCATGCCGCTCGTCAAGGGCGACCCCGGCGACACGCCCGAGAACCCGCAGGGTCGCATCCGCAACACGCGCAAGCTGCTGCTCGGCGCGGCCGCCATCATGAGCGTCATGCTCATCCTGAGCAGCCTCGTCACCACCCTGCTCATCCCGGCCGAGGAGTTCCGCCCCGGCGAGGAGGGCGTGCCCGGTAACGAGCCGGGCAAGGCCAACGGCCGCGCGCTCGCGTACCTCGCGCACACGCACCTCGGAGATATCTTCGGCACGGCCTACGACCTGAGCACCATCCTGATCCTCTGGTTCGCCGGGGCGTCGGCGCTCGCCGGCCTTTTGAACATCGTGCCGCGCTACCTGCCGCGCTACGGCATGGCGCCCGACTGGGCCAAGGCCACACGCCCGCTCGTGCTCGTCTTCACCGCCATCGCCTTCGCCGTCACCGTCCTCTTCAAGGCGGACGTGGACGCGCAGGCCGGCGCGTACGCCACGGGCGTGCTCGTCCTGATGGGCTCGGCCGCGGTGGCGGTGGCGCTGGCGATGTGGCGGCGCGGCGAGTCGATGCGCTGGGCGTTCATCTTGATCTCGCTCATCTTCGCCTACACGACCGTGGTCAACGTCGTCGAGCAGCCCGAGGGCATCAAGATCGCCTCGTTCTTCATCGGCGCCATCATCTTCGCGTCGCTCATCTCGAGGGTCTGGCGGACGACCGAGCTGCGCGTCGAGCGCATCGAGCTCGACGACGTGGCGCGCGCCTTCATCGACGACCTCATCGAGCGCGGCACCGAGATACGCATCGTCGCCAACCGCCGCGACACCGGCGACGCCGCCGAGTACCAGTGGAAGGAGCGCGAGAAGCGGCAGGACAACCACATCCCGACGCGCGACCCCGTCCTCTTCTTCGAGGTCACGCCCGGCGACGCCTCCGAGTTCGCGGGCGCGCTCAAGGTGCGCGGCTGCGACGTGGACGGCTACAAGGTTCTGCGCGCCGAGAGCCCGGCGGTGCCCAACGCCATCGCGGCCTTCATGCTCCACCTGCGCGACATGACGGGCAAGCTCCCGCACATCTACTTCGGCTGGAGCGAGGGGAATCCTTTGATGTACCTGCTCCGCTACATCGCCTTCGGCGAGGGCGACACCGCGCCGGTCACGCGCGAGATTCTGCGCCAGGTCGAGGACGACCCCGAGCGCCGGCCGGCCGTCCACGTCGGGGGATGAAGACGGAAGTCAGTAGACAGTAGACAGTAGACAGTAGAAAAACATAAGGCGGCGCGTCCCGGCTGATGGCCGAAGACGCGCCGCCTTCTTAACTACTGACTACTGACTACTGCTTTCAGACAGGGATGTCCCGACGCGGCGTGCGCGCCGTGAGGGCGCTCTAAGGGAAATCTTGCCGGGGCGTGTCTGTTGGCGGCGGGCTAGTCTTCGCCGCCGTCGGGTTGGCGGCCGCCGAGGAAGCATGAGCGGCAGTAGACGGGGCGGCCCTGCGAAGGATAGAAGGGGACGGTCGTCTGCTGCCCGCACTGCGCGCACTGCACCGAGACCTCTATCCGCTGGCGGACGCCCGTGGCCTGCGCGGCGGCGATGGCGGCGAGGCGCTCGTTCTTCGCCTGCTTGCAGGGCTTGCAGCGCTTGGGCTCGTTTTTCAACCCCTTGTCGTGGAAGAAGAGCTGCTCGCCCCCCGTCCAGATGAAGTCCTGGCCGCAGTCGACGCAAAGAATCGAGCGGTCCTCGAACTCAGTCTCCACCACGGCCCAGTCTCCCTTGGCGTCGGCGGGCGAAATCTCTGCTGTTTGAACCTGTGACATTGTTGCCCATCCCTTGTGAATGAACCCCCGCACGCGCCGCGCGGGAACGGCCGTCCGTAGGTCTGGAACATAACGGGTGCTACGTGGGAACCGCGTTCGAGCGTAGCCCCGCGAAGGGGGCGGCGGGCTTCGAGCGAGGGGTCAAAGTTGAACGCGGAGCGCGGCCCAACTACAAGGTCCTGACGCTCCCCGCCCGCCTGTGACTCAGCACGGTACATGTATCACAAATATGTGTCAAGAGCGAAAGGAAAGTCTCACCGGGTAAGTGAGAAGGGCGTCCCCCAATTTAAGGAGGGCGTTCCCTCATCCTTCACCCACACTCTTGACAGCCCCGGCGGCGCGTGACAGCATCGCGGCGCAATCTTCAACTTATAAATAAGGACACGGAACGGAGAGTTGACGGAGGCCATGAAGGTGCTTGTCATCGGCTCGGGCGGGCGCGAGCACGCGCTCTGCCGGACGCTCGGGCGTCGCGGCGCGGGCGTCGCGGCGGCGCGAATCTTCTGCGCGCCCGGCAACGCCGGCATCGCCGACGCGGCCGTCTGCGTGCCCGTCGGCGCGACGGACGTGGCGGCTCTCGCAGGCTTCGCCGAGCGCGAGGGCATAGAACTGACCATCCCCGGCGGCGAGTCCACGCTCGCCGCCGGGCTCGCGGACGAGTTCGCGCGTCGCGGGCTCGCCGTCGCCGGCCCGTCGCGCGAGGCGGCGCGGCTCGAATCGAGCAAGGCGTTCGCGAAGGACTTCATGCTGCGCCACGGGGTGCCGACCGCGCGTTACCGCGTCGCCTCTTCGTCGGCGGAGGCGCGCGAGATTCTGCGCGGCGGAGAGTTCGGCGGCGGGGAAGCGGCCGTGGTCGTCAAGGCCGACGGGCTCGCGGCCGGGAAGGGCGTCGTCGTCGCGAGCACGCACGAGGAGGCCGAGCGCGCCGTCGTCGAGATGATGGAGGGCGGGCGCGTCGCCGCCGAGGCGGCGGGGCGCGTCCTCATCGAGGAGGCTCTCACCGGGCGCGAGGCTTCGCTGCTGCTCTGGACGGACGGGCGCGACTACCGTCTGATGCCGCCCGCGCGCGACCACAAGCGCGTCGGCGAGGGCGACACGGGCCCCAACACCGGCGGCATGGGCGCCGTCACCGCGCCCGACGTTTTGGACGAAGAGACGCTCGCGCGCTGCGTCCGCGAGGTCGTCGAGCCGACGCTCGAAGGCGCGCGCTCTGACGGGCTCGACTTCCGCGGCATACTCTTCGTCGGCCTGATGCTCACCCCCGACGGCCCGCGCGTGCTCGAATACAACGTCCGCTTCGGCGACCCCGAAACGCAGGCCATCCTCGTCCGGCTGCGCTCCGACCTCTCCGAGATTTTCGGCGCGGTCGCGCGCGGCGGCCTCGGCTCCGTGCCGGTCGAGTGGGGCGGAGAGCCTTCGGCCTGCGTCGTGCTCGCCGCCCGCGGCTACCCCGAGCGCCCCGAGACGGGCGCGCGCATCGAGGGGCTCGGAGAGGCGGCGCGCGTCCCCGGCGTCGAAATCTTCCACGCCGGCACGGCGCGCGCGGCCGACGGCTCGCTCGTCACGGCGGGCGGCCGCGTCCTCGGCGTCACCGCCACCGGCCCGACGCTCGACGAAGCCCTCACGCGCTGTTACGACTCCGCCGCGCGCGTCCGCTGGGACGGCCTGCACTACCGCCGCGACATCGGAAGATGTAAGTAGACGGAAGGCGGAGGGCGGTAAAGAAAAGGGGCGGCCTCCCGGACGCCGGTGGTAAGTCCGATCGCCGACGCCGGACAATGGGAATAGACCGGCTGCCGCCGACTGCCTGCCGCCTGCTTCTGCGCGCTCTGGCGAGCGGCGCGGGAGTCCTGTTATACTCGCGTCCGAGAGAGGGTTGGGACGTTCGAGGGAAGGTGAACCCGGCGGCGCGGGCTTACGTACAATGTCTGCGGCCCCGTCGTCGGCTTAAAGTTTCGGGGCGGAAAGATTTGCGAGCACCCCTCGCGGCGTCGGCCGCGAGGGTCCGGAGGGCTTGAAGAAGATGGGAGTGTGGGCCAGGCTGAAGCGCAGTTTGCGCGCGATGTTCGGCGGCATCATCGAGAAGACCGAAGACCCCGAGCTGATTCTCCAGCAGACCATCCGCGACATGCGCGACCGCGTGCCGGACCTGAACAACTCTGTGGCGCAGGTGATGGCGACCGAGCGGCTGCTGGCGAAGAACAAGGAGCGGCTGGAAACGCAGGTCGTCGACCTCGACTCGAAGATCAAGGCCGCCATCAAGATGAACCGCGACGACATCGCGACGGCCTACATCGGGCAGCTCCAGCAGGCGCAGCTCGATCTCTCGAAGACCGGCCAGCAACTCGACCACGCCTCGCGCGCATCCGAGCAGGCGAAGAAGGCCCTCGACAACTACATCCTCCAGATGAAGCGGCGCACCGCCGAGGCGATGCAGCTCGTGAACCAGTCGAAGCAGGCCAAGCTTCAGGAGCAGCTCGCGCAGACGATGTCGTCGTTCCAGATCGGCGACGACGCCTCGACCTTCGACGAGATGCGCGACAAGATCGACCGCCGCGCCGCGACCGCGGAGGCCAAGCTCCAGCTCGGCACCTCGGGCGTGGACACGCAGATGCAGGAGATCGAGCGCGAGGCGATGGACATGCAGCTGCAGGACAAGCTGGCCGAATACAAGCGCGGCATGGGGCTCCTGGGCGAGGGGCAGAAGAGCGCGCCGGCGCTCGGCGCCGGGTCGGGCGAGGCGAACTCCTGAGTCTGGTCTTAAAGCGTAAGGTGGGCGAAAAAAAGTAAGAGGTTTATGGCGGAGAAGAAGCTCAGTCTCGAATATCTGAAAGAGGCGTTGATGGAGCCCGCCAACTTCTGGGGCATGGCCGGCTTCGCCGTCGCCGCGGCGTACACGTGGTCGCCCATCCCGCTGGCGGCGGCGCTCGTCGCCGAGGGCGCGTACCTGGCGACGGTGCCCGCCAGCTCGCTCTACCGCCGCCTCGTTGACCGGCGCAACCGCACGCGACTGGCCGAGCTGCGCGGCAAGCAGCGCGAGCGCCTCATCGAGAGCTTCGACCCGCGCGAGCGCGAGGCCGTGCTCTACCTGAAGTGGCTCAAGAACAAGATTTTCGACAACTACACCAAGTTCACCGGCGCGAAGGAGCTGCCCTTAAACATCCGCAGCCTGGAGCAGCGCTGGGAGGACTTCGTCGACCTCCTGGACGTGTACCGCCGGCGCAAGCACCACCTGCGCTCCATCAACCGGCAGGCCGTGCAGAACCAGCTCGCGCAGGCCGAGCGCTCCGTCGAGGGCGCGCCCGACGACCGCTCGCGGCGCATCCAGCAGGCCAACGCCGAGATACTCAAGCGCCGCCTCGCGCAGTTCTCCGAACTCGAGCGCTCGGTCAAGCTCGTCGAGGGGCAGCTCCAGTCTATCGAGAACTTCTTCGGCCTGGTCAACGACCAGGTGGTCACGCTCCCGACGCCCGAGCGCGTCTCGTCGCTCGACTTCGAGCAGCTCTCCGACTCGATCCAGATGACCAAGCAGATGCTCGAAGAGACCTCGGACGTGATGGGCGTGCTCGACAGCCACAACCGCGAGATAGGCAACTTCGACCTGCTCCCCTCCTCGGGGACCACTTCCGCGAAGTAGGAGAGCGCTCAAGTCGGCAGGCGGTGGGGCCGCTCCCCCGAGCGCGCCGACTATTTCCCCCAACCCCGCCCTCAAGGAAGTGAGCATTGTATAAATCACTCGTGTCCCCCCACACACTCTTCGCCGTCATCCTGCTGCTGCTCTGTGCCGGCGACGCCGGCGCCCAGCTCCGGCCCGTGCCGGGCGGAGACAGAAACGGCGACCCGCGCGTCGCCCTTAGCCAGCCCGCCCACTCGCCAAGGGATCATCGAGCCATCGCCGGCGGCGACTGGACGACCGACGCGCAGCTTCAGGGAGGCCTGATGCTTAGTAGGGGCAGAAGCGCGTTGAGGGGGACCC
Source organism: Acidobacteriota bacterium (assembly GCA_020200135.1). Classification (GTDB taxonomy): domain Bacteria; phylum Acidobacteriota; class Blastocatellia; order Pyrinomonadales; family Pyrinomonadaceae; genus QHXN01. Next base: position 12,925 of record JAIVJI010000015.1, read on the forward strand.
CCCCCGACCACGCGCGCGCGGAGAGGTGGTTCAACAGCGCCGCGCGGGTCAACCCGAGGGAGCCGCGAGCCTTCGAAGGCCTCGGCGATACCTACGAGGCGCAGGGGATGTATGGAGAGGCGGCCCGCGCCTTCGAGCAGGCCGTCGACCTCAAGCCCAAGCGCGCGGAGTGGCAGTACAAGCTGGGCGCGCTGTACCACCGGCTCGGGAGGGGAGACGACGCGCGCGCGAAGATTCTTACGCTGCGCCGGTTGAAGAAGAAACAGCTGGCGGCCAGGCTCGAAGCCCTGCTGGCGAGCTAACTGCGGCGCGCAAGTAGAGGAAGCCCGGAAGGTCTGTGGAAGAGCAGGCCCTCCGGGCTTCCTCGCGTCAACCTTCTTCGGCCGCGCCGCCTTACGCGCCGGCGCCGTCCCTGCTCCTCGCGACCATCTCGGCCAGGGCGGACTCGTCAATGCGATAGGTCTCGTTGCAGAAGTGGCAGGTGAGCGCCGCGCCCTTGTCGTCGCGCAGCATAGACTCCAGCTCCGCCCCGCCTATCGAAGAGACGAGCGACGCCGCGCGCTCGTAGGAACAGGTGCAGCCGAAGCCCACCTCGCGCTCTTCAAGCAGCTCGAACGGCACACCGCCGAGCGCCGCGCGCAGGAGGTCGGGCGGGCGCGCGCCCTCGCGTATGAGCGCCGTCGTGTGCGGCGTGCGGCTCACGGCCGACTCGACGGCCGCGACCGTCGCGGAGTCCGCGCCCGGCATCACCTGTATCATCAGCCCGCCCGCGGCCTCGACGAACTTCTCGCCCGGTTCCCGGGCTCGCACCAGCACGCCGAGCATCACCGCCGAGGGTATCTGCTCCGACTTGGCGAGGTAGTAGGCGAAGTCCTCGCCGATCTCGCCCGAGACGATGGGCACCGCGCCGCGGTACGGCTCGCGGTAGAGGCCGATGTCGAACCCGGACTCGTAGGTGACGTAGAGCATCCCGCCGCCGACGACCGCGCCCACGTCGAACTTGCCCTGTGCGTTGAGCGGGACGTCCGCCGACGGCTCGCGGACGTAGCCGCGCACCCGGCCCCGCGCGTTCGTCTCGGCGGTGATGCCGCGGACGGGGCCGTCGCACTCGACCTGCACGGTCAGGCGGTCAAACTCCTTCTGCCCCGCGCCCAGCAGCAGGGCGCCCGTCAGCGTCCGCCCCAGCGCCGCCGTGACCGTGCCCGAAGTCCCGTGGCGGCGCGCCGCCTCGGCCACCGTCCCGGTGGTCACGGCGGCCATGCAGCGGATGAGCCCGTCGGCGGCCGTCGCGCGGACGAGCGAATCGCGGTGTCCGTTCGTCGTATCGCTCAAAATCTTTTCCCCTCTTGTTTTGCCGTCGAAAATCCCCGGCGCGTTAGATGAAAAACCGCCGCCGCCTACTGCCTCCGCGCCCCGGACGCGGCGGCGCGGGGGCGCGGCGATTCTACGCCCGTGGGAAGGGGAAAGTGTCCGCCGCCGTTCCTCAGGTAAAACCTCAGCCTGCCCGCTCTATTGGAGCCCTCTACAGGACATAGCACAATATCTTGTGCTATTCTTCTTGACAAGCAAATCGGCCGGGTGTATTCTTCGCGCCGTTTGGAATGAGCCGTTCCGAGTGCCTGGAGACCCCGGGGCTTCCCTGGCACGGGGACCCGCTCGCCTCCCGGCCAGACCAGCCACGAAGTACCCGAGCAACAAACATGACGGCGCGCAGTTCGCGCCGCAATTTTTTCGACTGCCAAGGAGAATCGTCGCCTCGCGCCCCCCACGAGCGCGGGAAAGGCAACAAGAGAAGATGAGCACCGTTATCGAGCCGAACGCACCGCAGGGAAGTCCCTCCGCCTTTGAGATCACGGGTGCCACGCCCGCCGCCGCCGAAGTAATCGGGCTCAACGCCCGCCGCGTCATCGCCAAGCGCTACAGCCTGAAGGACCCCCAGGGCGAGCCCGTCGAGGAGTGGCCCGACATCGTGCGCCGCGTCGTCGGCCACGTCTCGCAGGCCGAGGCGGACATCGTCAAGCGCGACGAGTTCTACCAGACGATGGCCGGCATCATGCTCCGCCGCGAGTTCGTGCCGAACACGCCCTGCCTCGTCAACGCGGGCAAGCCCTCGGGTCAGCTCGCCGCGTGCTTCGTCCTCGACGTCCCCGACTCCATCGCCGGCATCATGAAGACCGCGACCGACGCCGCCATCATCCACCAGACGGGCGGCGGCACCGGCTTCACCTTCGAGAAGCTCCGCCCCGCCGGGGCGATGGTGAGCTCGACGCACGGCGTGGCCTCGGGCCCCGTGTCGTTCATGAACATCTTCAACACGACGACCGACACGGTGAAGCAGGGCGGCGTGCGCCGCGGCGCGAACATGGGCATCATGCGCGTCGACCACCCGGACGTGCTCCGCTTCATCCACGCTAAGAACGACCAGCACTCCTTGACCAACTTCAACATCTCGGTGACGGTGACCGACGAGTTCTTCGAGGCCGTGGACTCCAAGCAGTGGTACCAGCTCTCCTTCGACGGCGAGCCGTGGGAGGAGGCCGTCTACGACGCGGTGCAGGGGGACGCTTACGCCGTCTACCGGCTCTCCGACGGCGACACGGTGACGTTCCGCGACCGCGCCGCCTTCATCGAAGCGAAGGAGTCGGGACTCCTCGACCAGTGCGCGCGCGAGGAGCCGCCGCGCCCCGGCATGGTCTACGCGCCCGACGTCTGGAACCGCATCGTCGCCAGCGCGCACCGCTACGCCGAGCCGGGCGTCATCTTCATCGACGAGGTCAACCGCAACAACCACATGATGAAGTCGATGGGCCCCATCTACGCGACGAACCCGTGCGCGGAGCAGGCGCTGCACTTCAACAACTCGTGCAACCTCGGCTCGATTGACCTCGCCAAGTTCTACGACCCCGAGACGCGGCTCGACTGGGACCGGCTCGCCGACGCCGTCCACTGGTGCGTCCGCTTCCTCGACAACGTCATCGACACCTGCGCGTGGCCGCTCCCCGAGATAGACGACGTGGTCAAGCGCACGCGCCCCGTGGGCCTCGGCATCATGGGCTTCGCGGACTTGTGCTTGCAGCTCAAGATCAAGTACGGCTCGAACACCTCGATCGACTTGATGCACGAGGCGATGGGCTTCGTGCGGCGCGAGGCGTGGGTCGAGTCGTGCCGCCTCGGCGCGGAGAAGGGCGTCTTCCCCGAGTACAAGCCGAACAAGGAGGCGTACGACCGCTTCCTGCGCGAGGAGATCGGCGTCCCCGAGGAGATAGAGCTGACGCCGCGCAACTACGAGACGACGACGATCGCGCCGACCGGCACCATCTCGCTCGTCGCCGAGACCTCTTCGGGCGTCGAGCCGAACTTCTCCTGGGCCTACGTCCGGCAGGACACGCTGGGCAAGCGCACCTACGTCCACACGCTCGCCGCCGAGGCGCTCGGCATCACGGTCGACCAGACCGACCAGGAGTCCATCGACCGCGCGGCCGAGCACGTCTGCGCGCACGAGGCCGAGCTGCCCGACTACTTCATCTCGGCGATGTCGATCACGGCCGAGCAGCACGTCTACGTGCTGGCCGCCGCGCAGCGCAACGTCGATAACGGCGTGTCGAAGACGTGCAACGGCTCGCGCGACGACACGCTCGAATCGGTGAACAGGCTCTACCGGCTCGCGCGCGAGCTGGGCTGCAAGGCCGTCAGCTACTACCGCGACGGCAGCCGCGACTCGCAGGTGCTCTCGGCGGTGAAGGGCGCCGAGGCGAAGGGCGAGGTCGCGTGCGACGCGCCCATCGTGGCCGACGCCATCACGACCGAGACCGCGCCGGCGCCCGCGACGGCTGGGACTACGGCCGACGTGCTGTCGCTGGCCGCGCCCGCGCCGGCCGTCCGCCGCACCGAGTCGGGCGACGTGGTGCGCATCGAGCGGCCGCGCGAGCTGGTCGGCGCGACGTGGCAGATTCCGTTCGACGGGCAGAACCTCTACGTCACGGTCAACCACGACGGCGTTGACATCCTCGAAGTCTTCGCCACCGGCCCCATCTCGGGCGGTGTGGGCTTGCTCGCCTCGAAGATGCTGCGCGGCGGCTTCGACGCGCGCGAGGTGGCGCGCTCCCTGAACAAGGTGACGGGCACGCACTCGGTCTGGTTCAACGAGCGCCTGTTGACGAGCCCCGAGCAGGCGGTCGCGGAGTGCGTCATGCTCACCAGCCGCCGGCTCCAGAGCCAGCCCGACTCGGCGCGCGCGCTCGCCTACCAGCAGCAGGCGCAGCCGAAGATACAGGTGAGCGTCCCCGACAGCGTCGAGACGAGCCGCAACTACTCGCTCATCGGCGAGTGCCCCGAGTGCCACGGCCAGCTCGAACACGCCTCGGGCTGCGACTTCTGCCGCGACTGCGGCTACTCGAAGTGCCGGTGACGGTTTTACAAAACTGTATCCCCTCTGCGGTATAAGTAGTAGAGGATAAGGCGGATACGGGAAATTGAGGTATACATCAGGCTTCTGAGCAAAACGCTCAGGAGCCTGATGTTATTTCTCCTTCAATTTTTTTGAGACTTCAGCCAATTACCGGTATGAGTTAAGCTGAGAAGTGGCAGGAATACTGTGAGGCTCTGATCATTAATCTCATTATCCCTTTCTTTTTTTTGTGCGCTCCTTCTTGCGAAGGCGTTCGACCTCGCGCTCTAGAATGTCTAAGAGATAAAGAACGTTCTGTTTATGCTCATCACTCAATTCTTCAAACTTGTAATAAACATCGGCAAATCGGCTTTCTGCAAATGCTAGGTCATCTTGATAAGTCTCACCGTAAGCTCTTGAGATAACTTCTTCGATTGGCACTCCGAGGCCACGTGCCAGTGCGCGGAGCTTAGTAAGTGTAAGGTTCTTGGCTGTTCCGCTTACGATTTGGCTAACGTAGCTCTGGGTAATCTTCTCGCCGCCGGAATTACTTCTCTCCTGTACCTCCCTCGTCGTGAGCTCGTTTTGAATCAGCTTCAGCCTTACATAGTCGCTGAGTGTTTCCCGCTTGGGGACGATACTTTGAAGAACCAACTCATTTCGTAGTGCTCTACGTTTCTCATCTCTCTGCATGAGGCAAGGTTATCATTCAGTTTGATAAATATATTTCTAGCTTTGAGTAGAATAATGCTTGACGGTAATGGTTGATTTAAGTAGCATGCGCAGCTGATGTCGGGACATATTTTGTAAATGAGCGAGTGGGCACGAGTTAGCTGCTCGTGAGAGCATTGGGTTTACCATGACTCAAAGCTCCTGTCCCACTCGCCTCCGAGAGTATATCAACGCCATGTTGCCTTCGGCGCATGGTCATCAACGCAAAGCGATCTTTGATTTTGTCACCGCGCTCGTCGCGGTGCAAAGTTGCTGTCAGGCCAAACTGGCGCGCTTTTTCGGCAATCAGGAAGCGGCACTCAAGCGGCTCGCCCGCTTCCTGCGCAATGAGCGCCTTGATGTGCGGGAGTTGGCACTTTCGAGCGCGCGCATCGTCGTCGCACAGTTGCCGCTTGTCGGGCCGGTGCGCCTCGCCATTGATTGGACGATCGAGGCTGAGCAGCACTTGCTGGTGGCTTCGTTGATGGTCGGGCGGCGTGGAGTCCCGCTGTTCTGGCGCGCTTACGCCGAGAGCGAGTTGAAAGATCGTCGTAGCGGTTATGAGCGCGAGTTTGTCGCCACGCTCGTCCGTGAAGTCTTGTGCGGAGTCTCGTCGCGCCGTCTCATCATGACGGCGGACCGCGCTTTTGCGGATGTCGAGTTCTTTGATTTGCTCAATGATTTGGGCGTCTGGTTCGTCATCCGCGGTAAATCGAGCGTCAAGGTGCTGATCGAAGGCAGATGGCGCAAACCGCACACTGTCCGCCTCAAGGGGAACTCTCGACGGCGCAGTTTGGGTCGGCTCTTCTACTGCGAGAGCGATCCGCGCCGGCAGTACGTGGCGCAAGCCCGAGCGCGTGGTCGAGAGGGGCGATGGGGCATCTGGCATCTGGTCAGTAATCGCCCACTCTCGGCTGTGACGGTGGCGCGCGAGTACGCGCGACGCTTCGGGTGCGAAGAAGGCTTTCGTGATGCGAAGTGGATGCTGGGGTTCTCGCAAGCACACATCAAATGCCTCAAGGCGTGGGCGCGGATGTTCACGCTCGTCGCCATCGCACTGCTGGTGCTGGTCGGAGTCGGCTGTGGCCTGCTGGCAGACGGCCCACGCTTGCAAGAGCAGTTGCGGCGCATCACATCGCGACGCAAAGCGCGTGCGGAGTTGAGTCGCATGCGCAGACAATTTTCGGCTTTACGACCAAATCGGTATGGGCAACTTTATAAGAGATTCCTCTAGGCCGATGGTTCATTGACACACCGCTACTAGGGAAGACAACGTTCACACAAATCATCGTAATTGAGCAGCGTATGTCCCACAGTCTCAAAGTGCTACGCACATTTTGTCCTTACCAGAATAGGTACATGTACGAACTGTGGAATGATGTCATGCCCGTTGTTCCAGCCAATAATTTTCTCCGAGCATATCCCGCCTGGAGTACGAGCACCCTTGCCTCGAAGGCTTATCAGCTCATTCACTTGTTCCGATTCCTCAAACGAAATTCTCTAAGCTTCTGGACTGTTCGGGCCAGATCCTCAGGTCCTGTAATCCAACAATTCCGCAATGAACTTCTTCTGCGCGCTCGAATTCCGAAAAAACAAGATGATCCATCAGTGCAGGCTTTAAGCCAACAAACTAAAGAGCCATGCGCAATCACTCACTCCGTTGCGAAGTCAATCTTAACTGAGGTGGGATTACTCTGTGAGTGGTGGCGTCAAGCAGGTGAGATACCGATCATCCGTGGGGGCTTTGATAACAGCAAGAAAGGATTAGGTAAGTCCCGAAGGAATGGAATCATTTTATCGTCCGCATTCACAATCGTCGTACCGGCCAATGAGAAATACCGAACGAATCATGTGTTAGAGATAAGTGATGTCTCGGCAATTTGGGAGGTTCTAACGGTGGAATCTCGTCCAGCGAGGCCCTCTATGTTGAAGCAACATGTTCAACGGCCATGCTCAGATTGGCCGCAGCGTCGGAAGCTGGCTTGGCAGAAGACCTATGATGAATATCGAACAAAACTTGCGTGGTTCCACAGACAACAAATGCTCTGGGCATTAATGATTGGCTCGGCTATGCGTCTTGGCGAGGTACCATTGCTAATGGCTGTGGACGTTAATTTTTATGGTGATGATCTATGGGTCGCTCTCCGAGAACGAGCTTGCACTAATCACCTTGGTAAGGCAAAGACAGGACCAAGAACGATTTTCATAGGATGGGACCATCGGATAGTAACTGCTTGGCAGAACTGGGGGCGCAGTCGACAAGTTTTGGTAGATAAGCGGATGAGTCTAACCGGGCAACCTGACCACGGAATGTTTTTAACAAACCGAGATGGTGGCCCCCTCACAACACGCGGAGTCCAAAGTCTGTTTGACATGTTGAATACGAAGTTTAGGTACTTTGGCGGAGAATTTATTGAAGATCAGTTTCATATCCATCCCCATGCAGTGCGACATACCGTTGAATCGCTTTTCCGAGAATGGGGAGTCCCGCACCATGTCAGACAGCGGCACTTAGGCCACAAGAAGCCGGAAACTACTGACCTTTACGGTAAGGTGTACCGCAAAACCTATATCAGATATCTATCGGAAATAGACGCGCGAAATTCAAAACTCTCAAGTGTTATGGATTAACCATGCAGATAGTGAGTTTCACAAGTAATGATTCTCGAAACGTTGACATTGATTTTACGAAGTCTAGCGTTCGAGTGAATTATTTAATCGCTGGACGAGTTTGCGAAACAGTTACTAATCTTGGCGGGCATCCACTCTCTAATCTACTTTGTGAGTTCCTAAACGTAAGAGGACCTAATCTACCAGCAAGCACTCTGGCAAATTACACTTCAACGTTAGAAAGATTACTTGAATACCTTACCCTGCGAGACTTCTCAACTCTTAATTCAGAGGCGTTTGCTGGCTATGTGGTTTGGTTGAAGGACGTACGTAGACGCCGTGGAGGAACGCCGTTAGCAGAGGGGTCTCGTCGCGCAAGCGCCTCAATAATTCTCACGCTTATGGAATGGCTAGTCGAAACTGGCCGGATGAATCCTTCAGAAGTCGTGGTCGCCCGACGTCGGTATAGGAAGGCTTTTCGGGGCTTTAATAGTAGAGCAAAGGAATCGTTTCGAACGAAGGCAATTGGGCCCGAAGAATACCTCCGGCTATTGCGCGCCATACGGCTGGAGTATGAGTATTGTGTGAAGTTGCTTAATCAACCTAATGAAAAGCAAGACGAATATGAACCTACATTCCCACTGCTTCCATTTGTCTTGCAGTTAGGCGTCGCATTAGCGATTCGTTCAGTAGAACTGAATTATTTATTCGTTGGAGACCTAGTATCTGATCGACTTCGAGTACATGCACCAAACAAACGACCAGCAGAATTATGGCTGCCGCCAAGCGTGAGGGCTGCACTTGAATTAGCGCAAACATGGATGGCACGCTATCGCACGACCAACGAATCTGACGACCCCCTTCTAATAGTTCCTCTAGCCTATGGAAAGCGGAAAGGCGAGTGCGTACGCTTTGACACAATTGTACTGCGGGATGCGCTAACGCGCTTTTATAAAAAGTATTTCAGCCTTTCTGGTAAAGATGGAAAGCCCATTCTCTATTCAGTGTCCAGCGAAGATCAAGAAACGCTTATTCCCTTTAGCTTGCCCTTCTCAGAATTTCGTAGCGCTGCAATTACAGAAGCGGCGCGGCATGAACGTAATCCAGAAAAGCTGAGATTATTTGCCCGCCATAAGTACGTAGCAAATACCTATAAATATTACGTACGTGAAACCCACCTTCAATGGATGAAAAACATATCCCTGAATCTTGCACCATCTGCCGAGATGCTACGGATTGCAATCCAGAATAAGGTTTCAGGCAAATTAGATGAGGGTCGTGCTAAGGAGCAAGGTGCCTTAGTGCCTGGTGGCCATTGCGACCGCGTCTTAGTGGGTGACACTTCTTGTGCTCGGGCGAATGACTGTCGATTGTGCACGTACTTCCGGATTCATCCAGGTCGTCGGCAAGTCTTTGTCATTGATAGAGAAACTTCCCTCAAAGAGGCAGAAACAGCTCAAGCTCACGGTCTCCTACGTGACGCACAGAACCTGCGCGAATGCGCTGCCTTGAACCAGGCCATAATTGATCGTATTGACGAATACATGGATGCCAAATGATTAGGAGTAGTACTTTGACAAAAGAACTAATAAGCAATGCCGCTTACGATGATGTGGCGTCTGGTACGCTGAACTTTATTCAAGGGCATGAATATGTTCATACCAGCGGAGAAGTGGTTCATTTCGACGAGTCCCGCTGGCTCATAGTGTCAAAATCAAAGAATAGGCAGATAACCATCAATTTTGGTAGCTTACCGGGATGGCTCCAGCGTCCAGCCAAACTTGTTATGGCGCGTTCATGGCTGGAAGAGGGAAAGTCACCAAGTTGGCTCTTGTCGAGTATGTCCGCTTTCAGGCGACTCGCAGATGCATTAAGCGAATTCACCGAAAGTTCTATTACGAAACTGACAGCAACGCACGCTATGCAGGTGCAAGAATATGTTGCTGTTCAACAGGCATTACAGGATAAAGCACTTGAAAAAGCGGCTAGTCTAAAAGGGCAGGCGCTAAATCAGCGCGAAAGAAGACAAGTAATCATTGCGTCTGGGTTCGGGGCAAAAGTTAGAAGCAGGATAGTAGCAGTATTCAATATTGCGGCTGTACTCATCCACGAGATAGACGGTCAGACTGTCAGTTGCTCCATCAGTGATCCATATGCAGGAACAAATCTCGAATCCTCACCAAATATTGGATCTGCGGATGTACGTAAGGTTTTGACTCCCGACCAGATAGCCAAACTCGATAGGGCATTATGTCGAGATGCACAACGCTATTTTAAGGCCCGCAAACTCATCGCTAAAGCCTTTTCACACGTTGATCTAAACACTTTGACGGGAATGGCATACGATCCCACCATTGATTTGGATCGCTACTTTGGCATTAACGGACACCGGGAGCATTCACAACAAGAAATCGCAGCAATGCGCGGTATTTCACCTACAGCGTATTGCAATGTTGGTAGATCAATAAAACGGTTCCTCACGGAAAGACTGGGCGATGCCAATGCCAATGAGATGATGGCACTCCGAAAGAGATATCGCTTGTTCAAACAGCAAGAACGTTGGTCAGAACTTGAAAGAGCGCGTGAGTATATCCAAAAGTGCTTAAAGACAGCATACCTTGTATGGACCAACCCAAACCGTCTATACCTCGAACTTTATTTTGGCCTCAACGGACATCATGCGCATTCAATAGTGATGGTCGGTAAAAAGATTGGATTTGAGACTGAAAGAGGAACCCGTCTTAAAATTCACTCTGGTCTGAAACAACTCTTTGGGGAGCGTACAGGTGAGCGCATTTTCGCTGTTCGTGAGAGCCTTGTAAGATATCTAATGCGTGCTGTCAAAGCTCAAGCAGTCCGGTTGCAACTTGGGGCTGCCAGACGCATTAACGCCCTTCTACAATTACCTGCCCAGCCCGCAATCCGTATGCACAATTTTGAAGGTAGACGTGTCATCGAAATTGATTTTCACGTTCGAAAGACATGGGGTGATGAGGGGATGCTCGATACCGTCCCTTTCGTTGGTATGTTTGGAGAAATCGCTGAGGAGGCTATTCATACTACTCAGGAGTTGACTCGAGATTTGCGCGCAATCGCGCCCGAGAATCTAAGAGACAAGTTGTTCCTGATACCGAATCGGTCTTTTCATCATGTAACTGATTTGTCGCCGAAGGTTTTGCAGGCATTCATTTTCGAGAATTCAGAAGGTAGGTATAAGGGATTGCTTCAACGATATGACTTTGAAGATTTAGCAGGTTTTGAATTCCATCATATACGGCAAACTCATGCAACGCACATCGTTGAAGAGGGCGGCTCGGTACAAGATGTTGCACGCTACCTAGGACACAATGTAGTAGCCGGGAATACGAGCATGGCGAGTGTGTGGTATGTAGCTGGGGGAACAGGGGCGATGAGGAAACAAGCTGTTGAGGCGATCCGGCGCGGAGCCGCGTCGGGCCAGCAATTTGATGCAATAGCTCGCCTAAAGATCGAATCAATGAGCGATCAAGCACGGTTAGTCGATGTCCCATCAAATCAACTCTCCTTTGAAGAAGCAAAGCGTCGAATACTTACGGGGGACATTCTGGAAGAGGTGCCGGCTAATCCTGATGAAGCAGTCCGTTTGCTGAAACAGAAGATCGTTATCAACATTACGCGTTATGGCGGATGCTTGTTGCCTGCTACAAGTGGCCCATGCCCGACGGCGAACGCGTGTCCGGTCGGCATTGATGCGAATGCCGCAGGGGTGAACAGAGGATGTGGATGCAAGTATCAAGTCATCATGCCGCACTCTGCCGATCAGCTAGAAGAAGATCTTAGGACTATGCGTGCTCAGCTAGACGCAATGCCGGGCGACGAGTGGGCATTTTGGAGAGGTCATATTCTGTTCAAGATTCAAGTCTGGCAGTTACAACTCGAGATGGCCGAATCGCTCCAGCGTTCGATTGAGGGCACATGAAACCTGGAATGCACTATGCCGTGACGCCCCGCGAGCAGGAGTTGTTGAATATGCTTGAGGTTAAGCGCCGAACTCGGGAACGCATCACAATTACGGGATTCGCACTAGAAGCTGGCTACGCCAACAAATCTGCGCTTAGACACTTCCCAATTCTCAAAAAAGAGCTTGCCGACTATGTTGAGCAGTTCACACCCCATGCCGGCGCTCGCGGTCGAACCTCAAGCGTTCGGTCTCTGGAGGTGCAAGTTGAACGGCTTGGTCGTGAACTGGGCCGGCGCGAAGAAGAACTTAAAAGGATCCCCATCTTGGAAGGCAAGGCAGCTATTCTTGAACAAGAAAAAACTATTTTACAGGCTGAGAAGTCCACGCTACGTGGAATGCTCAGCACCCTCTTGGCTTTTATAACCGAGAATAATATTGAATCAGCGATGCTTATTGAAGGCCGACTTGTAGCGCTCGCGACGGCTCTAATAAGCGGAGATGATTCAGAAGCTAGTGAGGATGATCTCATTCCCGATACAGTTGAAAGAATAAGACCTCATTTAGTCAATCAAAAGGGTTAGACGGATGAAGAAGTCCCACCCATCTAAGCTTCTTAGTCTAAGCGCAACAAAGGGGCTCGGACAGGTAGTTGACCTACGCGCTGGCCGATATAGCGTTTCTGGAGAAGTCCGATCAATCTACCGAACTTCAATCATCGATGGTTCTTGGACTGTCGGCGCGCTTACTGTGGAATCTAGCAGTCAACTCATCCCCTTTACGGCAAAAGGCATAGGTGGATTACAGGTTGGCCACTTCGTAGATGTTGAAGGATTCTGGACAAAGCATCCTGAGTATGGCGTTCAGCTCTCGGTGGAATCTTGTCGTCGATCCGAACTACCGCGAGAGCGAAAAGCACTGGTCCGGTATTTAGCCGCCAATATTCCGGGGCTCGGAGATAAGCGGTCGGAACGGGTCGCGCACATGCTTGGGGATAATGCGCTCGGTCGCCTTGCGCAGGATCCTGAAGCGGTGAAGTCTTTATTCCCTGGTACTACTGGCGAACGAATCTCGCTCAACGTTCGAGATTGGGCGCGTGATCAGGAAAGCGACCGTTGGAGCATCGAGGTCGCACC
>JAIVJI010000016.1 GCA_020200135.1 Acidobacteriota bacterium
GCCTTCGGGCGTCCGCAGCAGGAGACGCGTCCCGCCGAGCGTAGACTCGACGCCTCGCGCCGACACCTCCGCCCCGCCGTCCAGCGCGTAGCGGAGCACGTCGCGCCCGCCGCGCCTTAGTTCTTCATAAAGTCGCGCGCCGTACTCGTCGTCCACGTTGACGACCGAGGCGCGCGGCGGCTCGCCCACACGCCCGTCGAAGAGGCGTCGCTTGGCGTCGAAGTACTCCCCCATCGTGCCGTGATAGTCGAGGTGGTCCTGCGTCAGGTTGGTGAAGGACGCGACCTCGAACCGCAGCGCGTCGCAGCGTCTGAGGTCCAAAGCCTGAGACGACGCCTCCATCACCGCGACGCGGCAGCCCGCGCCGACCGCGCGGCGCAGGATGCGCTGAAGGTCGCTCGCCTCCGGCGTCGTGTGGAGCGCCGCCTGACGCTCGCCCGCGACGCGGTACTCGACCGTGCTGACGAGCGCCGTCGTCTCCCCCGCGGCCTCGACGACCGCCGAGACGAGATAGGCCGTGGTCGTTTTCCCGTTCGTCCCCGTCACTCCGACCAGCTTTAGCTCACGCGAGGGGTGGCCGTGAACTTCCGCGGCGGCGAGCGCTAGCGCGCGGCGCGCTTCGGGGACGCGAATCCAGCCGCCGCGAAAGTCGGCCGGCCGCTCAAGCTCGGAGACGACGCCGGCGGCGCCCCTCCCGTCCACCTCGCCGGCGAAGCGGTTGCCGTCCGACTTCTCGCCGCGTATGGCGACGAAGAGCCAGCCCCCGGCCACCCGGCGCGAGTCGTGTGTCACGTCGTAGACCGGCGCGGCCGGGTCGCCCTCAAGCTCGCCGTCCGCCGCGCGCGCCACGGCGCCGAGCGTGACTGCCTCTTCTCTCGTCAAGAAAAGTCCTCTTCCCCCGCGGGGTCGAAATTTTATCTCTCGGAAAACTTACGCGCTGATTATAATCGCCGACGCCGTCTCAGCAACTTCCCCGGAGAACCAGCCCATGCCCTTCGCCCCGCGCAAGACTTTCGTCAGCGCCGCACTCGTCGTCGCACTTCTCGCCGCCGCGCTCGCCGCGTCCGCCCCCTCCAGCGCGCAGCGGAGGAGGCGAGCGCCGTCGCCCGCGGCCGAGTCAGACTACGACCTCGTCATACGCGGCGGCCGCGTCGTGGACGGGACGGGGCGGCGCGCCTTCGAGGCCGACGTGGCCGTGCGCGGCGACCGCGTCGTGCGCGTGGGGCGCGTGCCCGCGTCGGCGCGCGCGCGGCGGACGATAGAGGCGCGCGGCCTCGTCGTCGCGCCCGGCTTTATAGACATGCTCGGGCAGTCGGAGCAGAACGTCCTCATCGACCCGCGCGCGATGAGCAAGGTGATGCAGGGCGTGACGACCGAGGTCACGGGCGAGGGCGGCTCAATCGCGCCGATGAACGACCGGCTCGTCAAGGAGGACGAGGCTTACTACAAGCGCTACAACCTGACGGTTGACTGGCGCACGCTCCACGAGTACTTCCGCCGGCTCGCCTTGCAGGGCTCGGGCGTCAACCTCGCCAGCTTCGTCGGGGCGACGCAGGTGCGCGCCTACGTCGTCGGCTTCGACAACCGCGCGCCGACTCGCGAAGAGATGGAGAAGATGAAGGCGCTCGTCGCCGACGCGATGGAGGACGGCGCGCTCGGACTCTCGACCTCACTCCAGTACGTCCCGGCGCGCTTCGCCGACACGGACGAGATAGTCGAGCTGGCGAAGGTCGCCCGGCGGTACGGCGGCATCTACGCCACGCACCAGCGGAGCGAGGCCAACGCGCTCGACACCTCGCTCGCCGAGGTCTTCGAGATAGCGCGGCGCGCACGCATCCCCGTCGAAATCTGGCACCTCAAGACCGCGTACCGAAAGAACTGGGGGCGCATGCCGTCGGTGCTCGCGCGTATTCGCGCGGCGCGGGCGCGCGGCCTCGACGTGACGGCCGACGTCTATCCTTACGCCGCCGCCTCGACGGGACTCGCCGCCTGCCTGCCGCCGTGGGCCATCGAGGGCGGCGTCGAGAAGATGCTCGCGCGCCTGCGCGACCCGGCGACGCGTGCGCGCATCAGGACCGACATACTCCGCGAGACGAACGAGTGGGAGAACATCTACCTCGGGAGCGGAGGCGCGGAGGGCGTGCTCGTCGGCTCGGTCGTCAACCGGAGCCTGGAAGGGTTGCAGGGCAAGCGCGTCTCGGAGATAGCAAAGGAGCAGGGCAAGGACGAGCTGGAGGCGCTCTTCGACATCATCCTCGCGGACCGGGCGCAGACCGGCGCCATCTACTTCATGATGAGCGAGGCCGATCTGCGTGCCGCGCTGCGCGAGCCGTTCGTCAGCATCTGCACCGACAGCGGCGCGCGGGCCACGGACGGCCCGCTCTCCGGCTCGAAGTCGCACCCGCGCGGCTGGGGCTCCTACCCGCGCGTTCTCTCGCGCTACGTGAGGGACGAGCGGCTGCTCACGCTCGAACAGGCCGTACACAAGATGACGGGGCGCCCCGCCGCGCGCACGGGGCTGCGCGACCGTGGCGTGCTCCGCGAGGGGGCCTTCGCCGACATCACCGTCTTCGACCCCGCGCGCGTCCGCGACCGCGCGACCTTCGAGGAGCCGAACCAGTACCCCGAAGGCGTCGATTACGTCGTCGTCAACGGCCAGCTCGAAGTGGACGAAGGCCGCCGCACGCCCGTCAACGCCGGCCGCCCCCTGCGCGGGCCGGGCTACAGTCGGAAGTAAGTTCGCGCTTTCAGAACCAGAGGCCGACGACGACGGGACGGTGGTCGGAGGCGAGTGTGTCGGGGACGGACTGTGCGGCGTCCTCGTCGTCACGGGGCGTGCGGCCTTCGCCGAGGCCGCGGTAAAAGACGTAGTCGATGCGCTTGGCCGGCTTGTCGGCCGGGTAGGTCGCGCCCTCGCCGGCACGCCGCCAGCCGTCGGCGAAGCCCGCGGCGCGCATCAGCTCGTAGACCTGACCCCGCGGCTCTTCGTTAAAGTCGCCGGTCACGATGAGAGGGCCGCGCACGTCCTTGAGCGCGTCGAGCAGTTGCCGCGTCTCGAACAGGCGGCCGTCGGCGTACTGGTAGTCGAGGTGCGTCGTGACGAAGTTGAGCCGGCGGCCTTTGACCTCGACCTCGACGCGTATGAAGCCGCGCCGCTCGCGCTCGCGCGTGTTGGCGTAGCGGCGGTGGTCGATGGCGAGGATGGGGTAGCGCGAGAGCACCGCGACGCCGTACTGGCCGCCCTGGTAGTCGAGGTTGTGCGCGAAGGCGTAGTCCATCCCCGTCAGACGCGCCAGCTCTTTTATCTCGTCCACGCGCCCCGTCCGCTCGACGCCCCGGTCAACCTCCTGCAAGCCGACGAGGTCGCAGCCGGAGCGCCTTATCACGTCCGCGATGCGCCCGAGGTCAAGCTTCTTGTCCATCCCGATGCCGACGTGGATGTTGTAGCTCATCACCTTCAGACGGACGCGCCCGCGCGGGGCCGCATGCCCGCCGTCGTGCCGGCAGACGGCCGCCAGCACGACGGCCGTCAAGACGAGCGACGCTGTCAGTCCTCTTCTCATCAGACCTTGATAAAGACGCCGCGACGGTAGAGCAGCCACATCAGCCCGAACCAGACGAGCACGAAGCAGACGGCGAAGGCGAGCGACGCGTTGACTGGCGCGAGCCACGAGGCGAAGAAGTTTCTGTAGATGACGCTTTGGAGCGCGACCGCACGGCCGTCCGCACCCGCCAGCTTGACGAGGCCGAGCAGCTTCGCGCACAACCCCGTCAGGAAGAAGGCCGCGAGCGCGTTGGTGCCGAAGACGACGAACGGGATGGCCCAGCGCCTGTAGCCCTTCAGGTCTATCAGCCAATAACAGACCGCGAGCAGTTGCAGCGCCATCCCCGCCGTCAGCAGCACGTAGGAGCTGGTCCACAGGGCCTTGTTCGCCGGCAGCCAGAAGTTCCACGCCCACCCCGCCACGACGGCGGCCAAACCAGCGACGAACATCAACGCGACCTTCTCAAAATCTCCACGCCGCGAGCGCAGCAGGTGCCCCGTCAGCACCCCCGCGAGCGTCGTCGCCAGCGCCCCGAGCGTGCTCAGGATGCCTTCGGGGTCGTAGACCTTCGCCTGCCGCCAGACGTGATTGCCGAAGACCGCGCGGTCGACGTAGGCCGCGAGGTTCCACTCCTTGCTTGCCAGGTCGCCCGGCCCGTAACCCGGCACCGGCACCAGCGTCAACACAGCGCAGTAGGCCAAGAGCAACCCCGCCACGATGTACCCCTGCCTGCGCCAGTCGGTGTTGAGGAAGATGACCGAGGCGACGAGGTAGCAGACCGCGATGCGCTGGAGCACGCCGGGGATGCGGATGGTCGAGAGGTCGAACGAGGGGAAGCCGGCGAGGATGCTGAAGCGGGCTGTAGATGGCGCCCCACGTGCCGGGGTTGTTGACCAGAATCATCCCGGCCACGGTCAGGCCGCGGAAGGCGTCGAGCGAGAGAAGGCGCGTCGCCCCCGTCGCGCGTCTGTGGCCGCCGCCGGCCTTGCCCGCGCGCGCGCGCGCGCCTTCGGCCTCCTCGCGCACCCCGGACTCGTACTCGCCGACGGTCATGCTCATCTAGCGACACCTCCTTCGGGTCGGTCTTCCTGCGTGGGTCGCGGCCCGAGGCCGAACTCCGTAGGCGCGGGCAGCGTCGAGGTGCGGTCGTACACGCGCAGCGCCTCCTCCAACTGTTTCGAGCGCGTGAGCCAGCGCGCGGCCGCGAGATCATATCGCGCCAGCACGCTCGCGAGCCAGTACGGGCGGTTCTCTGCGAGCCAGCGCTCGCGGTACGCCTCGCGCAGCTCGGTCAGCTCCTCGGCCATCTCGCGCAGGGAGTTGTAGACCGGGCCGAAGTACGCGCGCAGGCGGCGCACGCGCCTCCGGTCGCCGAGGTTGAGGTAGGCGTCCCAGTAGTCTCGGCTGAGCTGCGAGACGACCTGCGCGCGCCGACCCAGGTGGTCGAAACGCCGCGCCGCCAGACGCATCGAGTCGAGCGCCCCGCGATTCCGGCGCACGCCGGGGCGCGCGCGTATGAGCGTCTCCTGCACCTCCTCGGCGTCGAGACGCAGCTCGCGCGACTTCTCGTCGAGCTTGCGCGCGATAGCCACCTGAAAGTCTTCCGTAAACGGGTCGCGCCAGAAAAGCTCGTCGGTCGAGCCCGCGCCGAGCGCCGGGCCAGCGCCGCCGAGCGTGCGCGTCGCCTTCAACAGCTCGTCGCCGTCGCGGCGGAAGAAGGCCCAGTCGAAGTCGCGCTCGAAGGCCGCGAGGTCGAGCGGCGCGGCCTGCCAGCCGGCGGCCGCGCCGAGCACGACGCCGTACCAGGTGTTCTCGAACAGCGCCTCGCCGTCGTCGTCCCACTGGGTGTTCATCACGCCGAGGACGCCCGCGCGCTGGCCGTCGCGGACGAAGTTCGTGATGTTGACCGACGCCGCCTCGGTGTTCGGGAAAATCTGGTTCCAGCTCCAGACGCCGGGGCAGACGAACTGTTCGAGCCCCGCCTTCTTGAAGAGGCCGATGCGCGCCTCGTAGCTCTGGCGCGGCATGTAGTCCCAGTTCATCGCGATCATGTCGCGCGGGACGCCCGGCAGCAGGTCGGGGTGGTTGAGCGCGATGTCGCCCCAGAACATCAGCCGGCGCTTGTGCGGGAGCAGCAGCTCGCGCACGCGCTTGAGGTGGTCGAAGTAGACTGTGCCGAGCCCCCTCGCCTTCACCGCCTCGGCGCTCCGGCCGCGCCCCAGCTCGACGGTCTCGTCCGCGCCGATGTGGAAGAAGCGGCCGGGGAAGAGTTCGTCAAGCTCCTCGTACCAGTCGGCGATGAGCTCGTACGTGCCCTCGGCCTGCGGCGAGAGCACGTCGCCGTAGGGGACTTCGGCCAGCTCGTTGTACTTCTCTAACCGGAGCGCCTTGTGCAGGTGGCCGAAGGTCTGCTGCTGCGGGACCAGCTCGACGTGGTAGCGGCGTGCGTACGCGACCATCTCGCGTATCTCTTCGGCGGTGAGCGCGCCGCCCTCGGGCGCGATGAGCGGGTGAGAGCGCGAGCCGAAGACGTGCTCCATGTAGAGGCTGTGCATGTTCATCTTGAACATGGCCTCGTTGCGTATCTGGCGCTTGAAGTATTCGAGCGTCGGGACGGGGCCGCGGCTCACGTCGTCGGAGAGCCCGCGCCAGCGCATCGACGGCCAGTCGACGACCGCCACGCCCGGCGCGTACGCGCCCTCGCCCTCGCCGCGCACGAGCTGCTTGAGCGTCTGGAGCGCGTAGAACGTCCCGGCGGCCGTCCGCCCCGCCGCGACTATCCCCCTCGGGCTGACGACGAGCACGTACCCCTCTTCGTTGAGGTCGGCGGGGACGCTCACGCCCGCCCTCTCGACCTCCTTACGGATGCGCGCGTTGTCGAGCGGCCCGACTAAAACCCTGCCGTCCCCTCCCCCCGCGCCGACGCGGAGCGCGACGCCGGCCGTCTCGCGCAGGTCGTCGGCGAAGTCCTGCGCGGCGAAGCGGTCGTCCTCCGACTTAGGGTCGGCGAGGGCGACGCGCGCGCCCCGCTTGAAGAGAAAATTTCCGTCGGTTCCGAGGACGGATTTGGGCGCGGGGATGATCTGGTGGGGCGGCACGGCTGCCTTCGACGGCGACTGCGCGCCGCCCGCCGCGGCCTGCCGTGCGGACGCGGCCGTGGAGAATGTCGCCGCCAAGAGGCAGGCGAGCAGCGTCGGGCGCGCGGCGCGGAGCGCGCGCTGTTTCGTCGTCGGCGTCGTTCTCATCAGGCGTGTCTGCGAATAAAAAAAGGGACTTGGCTCACGGGCACTTGCGCCGACAATTAACATGATGGCAAAAGAGAGTCAACGCGCTCCCGCCCGAACGAGCGCGCGCTCGGCCAACTTTCGCGAGGAGAGACATTCAAAGCCGTGTCACTGATGCTCGAAGAGATCGCGCAGCAGCCCGAGGCGCTGGCGCGCACCATCGACCGGGAGCGTGAGAAGGTGAAGCGGCTCGGCCGGCGCCTCCGCGAGCAGGACGTGGACCTGATCGTGCTCGTCGCGCGCGGTTCGTCCGACAACGCCGCGCTCTTCGGCCGCTACCTGCTCGAAGTCACGACCGGCATCCCCGTCGCGCTCTCCGCGCCCTCGGTCGTCACGCTCTACAACGCGCGGCTCCGTCTCAAACGCGCGGCCGTCATCGGCGTCTCGCAGTCGGGCGAGGGCGAGGACATCAACCGCGTGCTGGCCGAGGCGCGCGAGGGCGGCGCGCTCTGCACCGTCGGCATCACCAACGAGCCCGACTCGGCGATGACCGGGGTGGTCCACGAGACGCTTTTGACGCACGGCGGGCGCGAGCGCTCGGTGGCCGCGACCAAGACCTACACGGGGCAGCTCCTGCACTTCTACATGCTGGCCGAGGCGCTGGCCGACGGCGGCGCGCCGCTCGGCTTCGAGGCCATCCCCGAGTTCGCCGCCGACGCGCTCGACCTGCGGCCGCGCATCGAGGAGATGGTCGAGCGCTACGTCTTCATGGAGAACTGCGTCGTCGTCGGGCGCGGACTGGTCTACGCCAACGCCTTCGAGATGGCCTTGAAGCTGATGGAGACCTGCTACGTCGTGGCCGAGCGCTTCTCGTCGGCCGACTTCCTCCACGGCCCGCTCGCGGTGGTCGAGCGCCACTTCCCCATCTTCGCCTTCGCCCCGCCGGGCGTGACGCTCGGGGGCGTGCGCGAGCTGCTGGGGCGGCTGAAGGAGCTGCGCGCCGACACGCTCGCCTTCACCTCCGACCGCGAGGTCGCCGCGCTCGCCACGCGCGCCGTGCGGCTGCCCGAGGAGATTAACGAGATGCTGGCCGTCATCCCCTACATCATCCCCGCGCAGCTTTTCGCCGCGCTGCTCGCCGACGCCAAGGGGCTTGACCCCGACGCGCCGCGCTCGCTGGCGAAGGTGACGCGCACGCTTTGAGACGTGAACCGTGAACCGTAAACCGTGACAAGAGGTAGGCAGTTCTTTCTCGTCACGGTTCACGGTTTACGGTTCACGGCGAACGGAGTGAGCTATGAAACTGCTCGTACTCGGCGGGACAAAATTCCTCGGCCGCCACCTCGTCGAACTCGCGCTCGCGGGCGGCCACGAGGTGACGCTGTTCAACCGCGGCCGGCTCAACCCGGAGCTGTTCCCCGAGGCGGAACACCTGCGCGGCGACCGCGACGGCGGGCTCGACGCTTTGAAGGGGCGCCGCTGGGACGCGGTCGTCGACACCTGCGGCTTCTCGCCGCGAGTCGTCAGCGACTCGGCGCGGCGGCTGGCCGACGCGTCCGAGCATTACACGTTCGTCTCAAGCGTCTCGGTCTACAAGGACACGAGCGTGCCGGGCGTGGACGAGGGCCATCCGGTCGGCACCGTTACCGACGAAGAGCTGCGCGAGGCCGAGGCGCTCCCGCAGTCGGAGCTGACAGGCGCGCCGTTCTTCGGCGAGAGGTACGGGCCGCTCAAGGCTCTGTGCGAGCGCGCGGCGGAAGACGCCATGCCCGGCCGCGTGCTGGGCGTCCGCGCCGGCCTCATCGTCGGGCCGCACGACTACAGCGACCGCTTCACCTACTGGCCGCGCCGCGTTTCGGAGGGCGGCGACGTGCTCGCGCCCGGCGACCCCGAGCGCGCCGTGCAGTTCATCGACGTGCGCGACCTCGCGGCGTGGATTCTGCACGCGGCCGGACGTCGCGTGACGGGCACCTTCAACGCGACGGGCTACCCTCTGGCGTTCGGGCGCTTCCTCGAAGAATGCAGGGCGGCGACCGAGAGCGACGCACGCTTCATCTGGGCGGGAGAGAAGTTTCTGCTCGAAGCGGGGGTTCAGCCGTGGATGGAGGTGCCGCTCTGGCTGGATTCGGCGGACGAGGTCAACCGCTACTTTCAGGAGGTGAGCGTCGAGCGGGCCGTCGCCGCGGGGCTCAGCTTCGGCCCCCTCGCCGAGACCGTGCGCGACACGCTCGCGTGGGACTTGACGCGGCCCGCCGACACGGAGCGCCGCGCCGGGCTCGCGCGCGAGCGCGAACGCGAGGTGCTCGCGGCGTGGCAGGCGAGCGCGGCAGCTTCAGGGTAATGGTTAGCGTAGAGTCGGGGCGTGTTCACTTCGCGGGGACGATGCGCAGGATGCGGTCGTCGTCCGCGGCGGGTCGGCCGCGCCCGTCGCGGTTCGAGGTCGAGAAGTAGAGCGCGCCGTCGGGACCTTCGGCGACTTCGCGGATGCGGCCGTACTCGCCTGCGAAGAGGCGCCCCTCGCTCACAACCACGCGGCCGTCGAGCACCACGCGTTGCAGCCCTTCGCCCCTCAGACACCCGAAGAAGAAGTCTCCCCTGAACCGCGCGAGCGCCGAGCCGCCGTAGAACTCGGCGCTCGCGGGCGCGCACGCGGGCGTGTATTCGAGGAGCGGCGGCTCCATCCCCGCGCGCGTCTCTCGGTGGTGGATGGCGGCCCAGCCGTAATTTTTGCCGCGCTCGACGATGTTGACCTCGTCGCCGCCGCCGGGGCCGTCGAAGCCCGAGGGGCCGTGCTCGGTCTGAAACATCAGGCCGGTGCCGGGCTGGAAGTCGAGACCCTGAGAGTTGCGGTGTCCGTACGTCCAAATCTCCGGCCGCGCGCCCGCACGGCCGACGAAGGGGTTATCCTCCGGCACCGTCCCGTCGTCGTTCAGCCGCAGAGTCTTCCCCGCGAGCGTGTCCAACTTCTGACCCAGCTCCTTCTCCGCCGCGTCGCCCGTCGTGACGTAGAGCTTGCCGTCGGGGCCGAAGCGCAGCCGCGTGCCGGCGTGGAAGCGCGCGGCCGGGATGCCCTCGATGATGAGCCTGCGGTCGGCGAGACCCTCGCCGGTCTCGCGGAAGCAAACGACGCGGACGCGGACGCCGTCCTGGCTGTAGGCGTACGCGATGTAGAGCAGGCGGTTGCGCGCGAAGTCGGGGTGGAGCGCGAGCCCCATCAGGCCGCTCTCGCTCCCGCGCTCTACGTCCGGGATGACCGCGAGCGGCTCGGGCCTCAGACGCCCCTGCTCGTAGACGCGCACGCGCCCCGGCCGCTCGGTGAAGAGCATCCGGCCGTCGGGCGCGAAGACGATTGACCAGGGGACTTCGAGGCCGGCGGCGACGGTCTCGACGCGCAGGCCCGCGAGCGCGTCGCCGGCGGGCGTTTGGGGGCCGGCGGCCGAGGGAGTTGACTGGCCGGCGGGCGGCGTCGCGTTCGAGCCGTCGCCGCCCGTGCGCGTGGTTCCGCAGGCGGCGAGGATGGCGAGGGCGCAGGCGAGCGCCCCGGTCTTGTGCGTCCGCGTGTGTCTCTTCAAAGTGTGTCGGGTGTTCAGTGCGAGATGTATTCGTGGAGCAGTTGCAGCTCCGCGCCCTGCTCGCTGATCTCGACGCGCATGATGTCGCGCATCGAGAGCATGCCGATGAACTTGTCGCCGTCGACGACGGGCAGGTGGCGGCTGCCGACGCGCTCCATCCGCTCCAGGGCTTCGTGCGGGGTGTCGCCGCACTCGATGACGGCGCGCGGCTCGCTCATCACCTCGCGGATGGGCACCTGCGCCGGGTCGAGCCGGCGCGCGACGACGCGGTTGAGCAGGTCGCGCTCGGAGAAGATGCCGCAGAGCTTCTCGCCGGAGTCGAGGACGCAGACGGCCCCGATCTGGCGGCCGGCCATGTAGTCGGCGGCGTCGAGCGCCGTCGCCGTGTCGGGGACGAAGTACGCTTCGCGGTCGCAGACCACGTGTCTGATGGTAAGCATACGCCTCAAATCCCTCCTGCGGTTCGTGGTGCCAGAGCGCGCCCATTATACCGGCACGCGCGCCGCCGTTTGAAGAGTTTTGTGCGCGGGCGTTTGTCCAACTTTTCCCATCCTCCACCTGGGGGGAGGTTCGCGCGGCGCGAAACGCCGTCGCACGCGCCGCGCGGCTGAGTCCGGTCCCGTCACTTCGGCTGGCAGACGCAATCCAGGAGGGCCGTGGCCCTCGCGCGGACTTTATTGTTGTCCTGAACCTTGTTGCAGTCGGGACCTTCCACCACCGGCGCGGCCTGAACCGGCTTGGGCTCGCACATCTCGCTCAGGCTCGTGCAGAGGCTTTTACATTTGGCGTTCGCGTCCTGCTTGGCGCCGTCTTGCAGGTTGTTCCGGTCGTTACCGCAGGCCGTCTGGTTATCGTAAGTTTTCGACGCCTCCCCCAGAACCTTCCCCTGTCCGCAGTCCGGCTTGCCGCCGCCCTTTGCCTGCTCACCTGTCTTCTGTTCCTCCGCGCCGGCCTTCGTGTTGTCGGGGGCGGCCCCGCCGCCGCAGGCCGCGACGAGAAACAGGGACGCGGCGGCGAGGACGATGATGGATGCCGTGTGCAACCTTCTGTTCATGAAGGGACTCCTTTCGGTGTGAGCGGTCTGGTTAAGATGGGCGAGGATGTTGGGCGCGAGGTCGCGGGCCGCACGCGACGCGGCCGTCAGAGGCAGCTTGATCGTTGGGGCGAGGGATGGGCGAGGGCGGGCGAGGGACGGCTCGGACGCGCGAATTCTAACACGAAACTTCGCGCCAGGCCGGCATCTTCAGCCACGGCCTCACGCGTGCGCGGGTGAGGATTTTAGTCGAAGAGCGAGCCCTGCGCCGTGGGGCGGCGGAAGGTGTTCGGGCGCTCGTCGTAAGAGTGCTTTTGTTCGTCCCGGTTGAAGCCGAGGCGCGCGCAGTGGACGCGGAAGCTCTTCTCGATGAGCTGCCAGTAGACGCCGCGGCCGCGCATCCTCTCGCCGAACTCGGCCGTGTTGAGGCGCCCGCCGCGCACCTCGCGCTGGCGCGAGAGCACGCGGTCGGCCTTCGTCGGCAGGCGCTCGCGCAGGCGCTGCTCGAAGTAGGGCGCGACGCTGCCGGGCAGCCTGAGCAGGTTGATGAACGCGGAGCGCGCGCCGGCCTCCTTCGCGCGCTTGAGCAGCTCGGGGATGTGCGAGTCGCTGAGGCCCGGGATGACCGGCGCGATGGCGAGGCCGACGGGGACGCCCGCCTCCGCCAGCTCGGCCATCGCGCGAAAGCGCGCCGCCGGCAGCGGCGCCGTCGGCTCCAGCGCCTTCGCCGTCTCGTCGTCCGCGAAAGGGATGG
Source organism: Acidobacteriota bacterium (assembly GCA_020200135.1). Classification (GTDB taxonomy): domain Bacteria; phylum Acidobacteriota; class Blastocatellia; order Pyrinomonadales; family Pyrinomonadaceae; genus QHXN01. The sequence goes on from JAIVJI010000016.1 coordinate 12,129, forward strand.
AGAAGTAGACGGTGGCGACGGCCTCGCGCGCGAGTGCCGCGAGCAAATCCTTGTCGCGGCGCACGAGCGCCGACTTGGTGACGACGCCGACGGGGTTGCGGAACTCAAGGCAGACTTCGAGGCACCGGCGCGTGAGTTTGTAGTTGAACTCCAGCGGGATGTACGGGTCGGAGGTGAAGGAGAAGACGACCGTCTGGCCGCGCCACGACGGGCGCATGAACTCCTGGCGCAGCAGCTCAGGGGCGCGCACCTTGGCGACGATCTTCGTCTCGAAGTCCGTCCCCGCGCCGAAGCCGAGGTACTCGTGCGTCGGGCGGCTGAAGCAGTAGCTGCACGCGTGCGTGCAGCCGCGGTAGGGATTGACCGAGTAGTCGAAGCCCACGTCGGGGCTTTTGTTGTGCGTGATGATGCTGCGCGTCTCGGTCTCCTCGAAGACCTCGACGCGCGACTCGGGCGGCTCGCCTATCCACTCGACGCTGGTCGAGAGCCAGGGGTTCGGCGGGTTTTCGACGTAACGCATGGCTGCTCCCCGACGGCTCGGCGCGCGGCCGTCCTCTACCGCATAACTTTTGACGGATGCGCGCCGCCCGGGAGCGTTCGCGGGGCGCAGGTCGTCGGGAGAAAGTCTGCGGCTATTTTACGGAGGCGCCGCACACTTTCACAAGCCGGGCGCGCCGCCGCCCGACCCCGCGCCCTCGTCGTGCCAGGCGACGAAAAAGAGGCGGTAGCGGTCGGGGTCTTCGAGCGTGACGAAGCGGCCGCCCCAGCCCTCGTCCGACGGCGGCTCCACTTCGAGCCCGCCCGCGCGCGCGAACTCGTAGAACTCGTCCACGTCCCCGACCGTGAGGAAGAAGTGTACGCCGCGCCCGCGGCGCGCCATCGTGAGCGGCACCTGCGCCAGCATCAGGCGCAAAGAGCCCGCGCGCAGCGTCGCCAGCGGCGGCTCGGCCTCGGGCGTGTGCGCCTCGAGCTCGAAGCCGAGCCCCGCGCGGTAAAAGTCGAGCGACTCTTCGAGGCTGTTGACTTCGAGAAAGAGCAGTTCTAATCCCTTGACGCGCATCTCGTTTCAGACAGCCCTCAGCAGCAGGTAGAAGCCGTAGCCGCCGCCCACGACGCACGACCAGAAGAAGACCTCCTGCGCCCAGACCAGACGCCGCGCCGGGTGGCGCGGGCCGACCTGTCCGCGCGCGAACGTGAGCGCGCCGTGCGCCATCAGCACGCCGAAGGCGACGACCCCGAACCCGAGCAGCGCGAGCGGCCAGAGGAAGACGACGTAGTGCGCCTTGACGAGCAGCATCAGGACGAGCCCGGCGAAGAGGCAGAGCAGCGCGCCGACGATGCGGCCGCTCAACGGGTCGGCCTTCGCGCCGGGCGAGACGACGTGTCGGTGTGCGGCGTAGGGGCGGCGGGCGGCGGCGCGCCCGGCCTCGCGTTCGCGCCGCGCGTCGTAGTCGCGCCGCGCGCCCTCGTCGCCGAGGACGCGCCAAGCCTCGTTGAGCGCCTTCATCTCCTCCTCGTCGCCGCCCCGGTCGGGGTGGTGCCGACGCGCCAGCCGCTTGTAGCGGCGCTCTATCTCCGCGCGCGCCTCCCCCTGCCTCGCGCCCAGCGTCGAATAGTGATCCCTCTCGCCGCTCATCCCGCGCACACCGCACCGCACGAATCGCAAAGCCCCCCGATAGTAAACCGGCGGCGGCGTTGTGTTAAGCTTTTCCGAAAACTTCCGAAGGGACGCGTGAGAGTTTATGGCGCTGAGTTTTGAGGCGGGCGACGACCTCATCTTCCAGATGGAGAGCGGCTTCGGGCTGGTGCGCGTGCTCGGGTCGGAGGGAGGGGGGGCGGACGCCGTCTGGCACGTGCTGGTCTATCACGAGTTCTACCCGGACGTGGAGTCGGCCGAGGCCGCGCTCGCGTCGGGCCGCGCGCTCGAAGTGCGCGAGCCGCACCTCGCGCTCACCACACACGCCTTCGAGAAGACGCCTGCCGCACGACTGTCCAACCGCCCCGTCGCCGTCGAGGAACTCGAAGCGCTGCGCCGCTGGCGCGTGGAGGGCGGCCGCGCCCACGACCGTTCCCTGCTCCTCATGCTCGGGATGCGCTGAAGACCCGGCGGCTCTAGCGGCGCGTGATGGTCATCCCCTTTTGCGCGCGTTCGAGCAGCTCCTTCGAGACCGCCTCCCAGCGCGCCGCCGCCTTCCCGCCGTCGTTCAGGTCGGCCGCCCTCAGCCCCATCCCCGAAAGGTCTTCGAGGTAGATGACCATCAGCTCGCTCCGGTTCGAGGCGTCGGTCATGTGGACGAGCCTCTGCCAGAGCGCCTCGCCCGACGCCAGCCGGTAGCCCTTCGAGGCGAGGAACGAGCGCGCGTGGTCGCCGTCGGAGATTTTGTTCGCTGGCTTCGCGGCCGCCGAAGGGTCGGGCGCGGGGATTTGCCGCGCCTGCGAGTCGGCGAAGAAGTCGAGCCCGCCGATGTTGACCGTCTTCGGCGACTTGTAGTTGTACTTGTGCGTGTTGCTCGGAAGATACCCCTCGAACTGCACCCAGTAGAGCCGGCGGACGCGCCCCTCCGCGTCGGCGTCCACGAAGAAGTGCTGCTCGGCGCTGGCCACGTCGTAGAGGACGAAGCTCTGGCCGCCGGCGTACTTGAGCCCCCTGCCGAACTTGATGCGGACGCGCGGCGTGTCGTCCGAGGTGAGCGTCAGCCCCTTGACCTTCCTCGTCACGGGCGGGGCCTGCGCGGCCGGCGCGGCCGCCTGATTCGCGGGCGGTCGCGGCCACCCGCCGGCCGCCGGCGCGAAGCACGCGAGCGTGACGCACAACAGAATCGTTCTCGACATCAGCCGAAACCCTCCTCTCAAACTTCCCCGGCATACGAGCCGCGCACACGTTCCGTCGGCCTACACATAAGATGGCGGCGGCGCGGAAAGAGTTAACCACAGTGGCGCGGGGGATGGAATTTCACATTCGAGATTCCATCCCCCGCCTTACTGTGGTTAAACCCCCGTCCAGCTCCCGGCTTCAGGGCCGGCCGAAGCGCCCGCGGTACTCGGCCGACGAGATGAAGGCTTTGACCATCTCGGCGCGGATGTAGTCGCCGTTAAACTCCGAGAGCTTCGCGAGCCAGAAGTTGTAGCCGGAGAGGTCGGAGTCCGGCGGGTCGTCCGGGTTGCGTCTCAGGTAGCCGAAGTACTCCATCAGCACGAAGGCGCGGTTGAACTCCTGACTCTTGAAGGCGGCGTTTTCGGCCACTTCGAGCAGCACGCGCGCGCGTGTCCTGGCGCCCGCGTCGAGCGCGGCGATGAGCGCGTCGCGCTCGGCGGGCGTCAGGTTGACTCCCGCGCGGAAGAGGAGGAGGTCAACGAAGTTGCGGTTTGAGAGGTGGCCGAAGTCGGCGCGGAAGGCCGGGCGCGTGACCCACGCGTTTGCGAACGCCTGCCGCCGGGCCGCGAGCTGCGCCTCCCAGCCCGGCTGTCCGACGATGATGCCGCGCCCGATCTCCTGCGTGTCGGCCATGAACTCCGCGAAGCGCGGCCGGCGCGCGAACGACTCCGTGTAGAGCCTGTAGACGAGGAAGCCGGTCTCCTGAAATTCTATCGACAGGAAGAAGGCGGCCGAGACGTTGACCCGCTTGACCTCGCGGCACGCGGCGTTCGCGCCGCACGACTCTATCTCGCCCGTCCAGTGGGCGAGCCCCGACGCGTCGGGCTCGCGGTTGAGGAAGTCGTGATAGTGCTGGCGGACGAAGAAGGCCGAGTCGTCAATCGGGTTCGTCGCCGGCGGCGCCTGGTCGTTGTCGAGGATGGCGAGCACGACCGTGCCGCCCGGCGAGTTGAGCGCCACCGGGCCGGTCGGGTTCGAGAGTCCCACGGTGAAGCCTTCGGCCGGCTCGCTGATGCCGTCGTCTGTGATGAGGATGTCGAAGGACTTCTGCGTCTCGCCCGGCGCGAAGTTGAGCGTGCCGCGCGCGGTCGTGTAGTCCGAGCGTTCGGTCGCTATGCCGTCAGCAGTCGCGTAGTCAACCGAGGCGGCCGTCGAGGTGTCGCCGAGGCGGATGACGTTGACGGTCTTGACCTGCGCCGACTCGGGTATCTCCTGCTCGGCCACGTCGAACTGGAAGACAGAAGCCTCGTCCGCCGCGCCGAACTGGCCGCGTATCTCGCCCGTCGGGAAGGCCGTGCTGTGGACGTTGACGTAAAAGAGTCCGGCCTTGAGGTATGCGGCCTGCTGCGGCGTGAGCGCTATCTCGAAGTCGTTGAAGTTGCCGTTCGGCAGCGTGAAGACTGGCGGCGCGTTCTGGCCGGCGGGCGCGGGGGCGTGGATTTCCGCCGCGGTCTGCGCGCCAGACAGGTCGCGGAAGCGCAGGGAGACGCGCGCCGTCGTCTCGTTCTTGTCGAGGAGCAGCGTGGCCGTGCCGCGCGCGTTCGTGGCGCGCGAGGGGACTTCCTGATTGCCGTCGAGGTTGGCGACGAAGAGCGTCGGGCGCGCGTAGACCTCGTAGACCGCGCCGTTCGAGAGCGAGACGACGTAGAGGTTGCCGCCGAACGGGTCGTTGCGGATGTCGGTCGTCACGCCGAAGTCGCGGCCGACGACGAGGCTCTCGCTCTCCGAGAGGTCGAACTTGTCGTCGTTGTCGGCGACCTTGTCGGCGAGGCGCGAGTCGTTGACGACGAGATGCTTGCGGTCGGCGCTCAAACGGAAGCGCATGAGATAGCCGCCGAGCAGCGTCGTGCGCGACGCGCCGACGAAGAGGTCGCCGCCGTACTGGAGGCCAAGCCCCGCGCCCGCGAAGCCGACGGGCGAGGGCGCGACCGCGTACTTCCAACTGAACTCGGGCTCGGTGTACTCAGACCCGACCAGCTTGAACTGGAAGATGCGCGCGAGCGCCTCCTCGGGCGTGTCGGCGAGGTAGGTCGGCGGCCAGCGGTTCTGCTGGAGGCTGTTGCCGCGCGCGACCTCGATGGCCTTGTACTCGGCGACGCGCGAGCTGGGGCCCATCAACTGAATCCAGCCGCCGTTGAAGCCCGCCTCGACGCGGTTGATCTCGTCGAAGGCGTCGTCGCCGTTCTCCTGCGTCCAGAGGTGGCCGCCCACGGGGTCGAAGTCCATCCCGAAGCCGTTGCGGATGCCGTAGGCGAACGTCCGCCGGATGTTGTCCAGCTCGGGGCTGGGCTGCGCGCTCACGTAGCTCGCGAAGGGGTTGTCCGGCGGCGTCGTGCCGTCGTCGTTGAGGCGGAGGATGACGCCGGTGTAGTGCGGGTCGTCGGGCCCGGGGCCGCCGTACTGGTCGTCGGCCATGATGGGGTCGCCGCACGCGGGGATGGGGCCGCACGGGAGGTTCTGCATCGCGCCGCGCCGCCCCACGTCGCCGACCAGCACGTAGAGCTTGCCGTCGGGGCCGAAGCGCAGGACGCCGGCGTTGTGGTTGCCGCGCGAGGGCTGGCCCGCGTCCTGCTGGAGCGCGCGCAGACGCTTCAGCGTGCGGTCGTAGGCGAGCGACGAGCCGTTCCAGACGAAGCGGTCGACGCGGTTGCCCAGGAGCGGCACTTCGTCCACGGCGGTCGTGTCGGCGCCGGTCGAGCTTTCCGTCCAGTAGAGGTACGCGAAGCCGTTGGTGCCGAAGTTCGGGTGGAGAGCGACCCCGAGCAGCCCGCGCTCGGAGGCGCTGTTGACGGGCAGGTCGAGCACCGCGCCGAGCGAGACGCCGTTTCGGATGCGGACGACGCGCCCCGTGGCCTTCTCAAGAATCAGGAAGTCGTTGGGGCCGAGGAAGGCCAGAGAGGTCGGCTGGTCGAGCCCGGCGACGACCGTTCGGACGCCGAGGCCGGGCACGGTCATCGAGGGCCCTGCCGCCTGGCGCGCGACGGGGAGCGCGAGGACGATGCGGTTGTTCGCCGGGAACGGGTCGTTCTGAATCCCCCTGACCGTGGTGGTCGTCTGAAGAACGCCCTGCGTCGAGGTGCGGACGGTGAAGTCCAGCGTGGTGCTCTGCCCCGCGGGGATGTCCGCCAGGCGGCAGGCGTAGATGTTGCCGTTCGTGGCCGGGCTGAGCCCGCACCTTTCGCCGAGCGTCCCCTCGGTGAAGGTGTGGAAGGCGAACGGCAGCGTCACGAAGAGATCGATGGCGGACGCCGTCGCCGGGCCGTTGTTGGTGACGGTGATGGTGAAGCGTATGTCTGTGTCGGTCTGCGCGGGGTTGGGCGAGACTGTCTGCGTGAGGGCGAGGTCGGCGTCTGACGCGAGGACGACGTTCAAAGTCGCCTGAGCGTTGCGGGTGGCCGCGCCGCTCGTCGCGCTCACGTCGAGCGTGCTCGCGCCAGCGGGCGTCGAGCCCGAGGTCGTCACGGTCAGGACGGCGGCCTGCGGCGTCCCGCCGCTCAGGTTGACGGAGGCCGGCTCGAACGCGGCGGTCGCGCCCGAGGGCAGCCCCGTGACGCCGAGGTTGACCGTGCCGGTGAAGCCGCCGAGGGGCGTGACTGTCACGTCGTAGGTCGTGGCCGCGCCGCGCACGGCGGTGCGGGAGGAGGGCGCGACCGTCAGGAGGAAGTCGGGGGCGGGCGGCGCGAAGTTCGCCGAGGCGAAGGTGAAATAGATGTTGTCGCCCGCGCTGCTGCCGTCGCCGTCCGCCTGGTTGCCGGCGACGTAGAAGGTGACGGGGCCTACGTCCTCGGTCGGCGCGGTCCAGCGGAACGTCCACGACGCGCCGTCCTGCTGGCCGGGGAAAGTCCCGTTCGACGTGTGCTCGACGTACTCGCGGCCGGGGAACGGCCCCTCGCCGCTGATGACGCGCGTCAGGTCGTCGGCGGGCGCGAACGAGCCGGCGCGCTCGTCGGACGCGTCGAGCGCGGTCATCTCGAAGCCCCAGCGGACGCGCGTCGGGTCGGCGGTGGAGTGCGCGACCGAGATGTCGTAGGTCTGCCCCGGCGTGTAGCTCTGCGGCGCGTTGAGCGTGAGCGTCCCGGTGCTCTCGGCGGGGACGGTGTGGCAGTCCGCGCAGTCGAGCTCGCCCGGCGCGTGCGTGAAGCCGGCGGGCGGCCCCGCAGAGTAGGCGCGCGCGTGCGGGTTGGCGAAGTTATTCGTGAAGAGCAGCGCGGCGGAGCCCGCGGCGAAGAGCAGGACGACGAGGATTTTGAGCTTTGTCATTTCCGAGGCGTCGGCGGCGCGGGGTCTTCAAAATTCACTCCGGGGGCGCGTGCTCACGCGCGAAGCCCGCGGGACTCCTCCCGGCGCGCCGCGCGTGAAATTTACGCCCTCAAAAGTTAAAGACGCCCTTCAGGACATGAAACCCATGTTCGCCGTGGGGAAGCGGTCGAGCAGAGGGAAGACCGCCGGGAAGTCGCTCTGCGAAAGCCCGTACCAACTGGCGAGCGTCGCGGCGTACTGCTCGACGGAGGTCGTCGGAATCCAGCGCCCGCGGGGGGTCGAGCCGCCGTCCGTGTCATCGGGACCGCCCGCCGCCAGCGTCGGGTAGGTCCCGTAGAAGCTGCCCCCGCGCACCGCGCCACCCAGGATGAGGTGGTGGTTGCCCCAGGCGTGATCGCTGCCGACCTGATTCTGCCCCGAGCCAGCCGGGTTGAGCGTGCGACTGAAGTCCGAGAGCGTGAAGGTCGTGACGTTGTTCTGAATTCCCATCTCGACAGTCGCGGCGTAGAGGGCGTTCATCGCCTGGCTGACCTGCAACAGCAGTCCGTCCTGCCCCCCGGGCTGGTTGTTGACCACGGCGCGCTGGCCTGAGTGCGTGTCGAAGCCGCCGAGCTGGGCGAAGAATATCTGCCGCTTGATGCCGAGCGTGTCCCTCAGGGCGATGAGGCGTGCGATCTGCTGGAGCTGGCGGCCGAGCGTCGTGTTCGGGAAGGTAGTGGCGAAGGTCGGGTTCCCGACGCTCGCGAGCGCCACCCGCGTCTGCATCGCGCTCGACCTCGTGTCGCTCGCGGCCTTGACGAGCTTGTGCCCGTTGTCAAGCGTGCGCAACTCGTTGAACGAGGCGAGGCGCGAATTCACCTCGCCCGTCGAACCCGTCATCGTCAGCGGGAGCACATTGGCGAGAGTGGTGTTTGAGTCGGCAATGGCGAGCTGGCGGGTGTTGCCGCCTGTCAGGAAGAGGTTGATGCCCGCGATTGAGACGTTCTGCGGGAAGGTCGCCGCGCCGTTGAGCCCGACGGTACGGTCGGCCACGCGGCCGCCCCAGCCCGTCTGGCTGACGCTGTCGGCGATGGCCGTTTGGAACAGCGCGACCTGGTCGGAGTGGGAGAAAAGTTGGAGTGGCCGCTTGCCCGCTCCGCTCTGGTAGGCCGCCCGCGTCAGCGGCTCGACGAGTGTCCCGCTGTTGCAGAGCACGGCGAGGCGGCCCTGATTGAAGAGCGACTGCATCTCCGTCATGCTCGGGTGGAAGCCGTAGGAGCCGCCGTTCGCGGGCGAGACCGGCAGCAGGCTCGCCTGCGGGATGGCGAGGCCGGCGGCGCCGCGCGCGGCGGAGTAGGCTGGGTATTGGTCGAGCGAGACGACCATGTTGTTGCCGTCGTTGCCGCCATTCATGAAGACGCAGACGAGCGCCCTATAGTCGGGGGACGCCTGCGGCGTGAGCGCGCTGACGGCTTGGAAGCTCTCGACGCTTGAGGCAAGCGCCAGGCCGCCGAGGGCGCACGCCGTTGTCCGGAGGAAGTCTCTGCGGGAAGGTGTCATTGCCTTTATCTCTGGATGTCGTACTGCGAAGAGGTCGCTACGAGGTAGACGGCCACCTGCGCCCGCTTGCGCGCGAACGCGGCGTCGGTGGTCGGGATCGCCTTGACGGCGGCGGTGACGGAGGTCCGCATCTGCCCCGACATCGTGCCGTGGAGCAGAAGCGTGTCGAGCGCGTTGACGAGGTTTGTCGCGCGCTCGTCGTCGGTCTTGTTCGCCTCGCCCGCCAGCGCTTCGAGGTTGGACAGGTCGAGCGAGGTGCCGCGCGGCCGGTCGGTCGAAGTCGTCGTCGGCGCGACCCCGGTGTAGGCGAGCGTGTTGATGTTGTTGGCGCGCCGGAGCGTCGTAGAGGTCGAGAGGATTCCGAAGGCCGGGCCGAGAATCTTTGCCCCGGGCACCTCGTAATCCGGCTGGTAGTAACTGAAGACGGTCGCCGGCTGGAAGACTGGCTGGTCCAGCGTGCCCGCGAAATCGACGGACGACCTGCCGGCCAGCACTCCGTCGCTCGTCGAAGTCCTGTCGAACGACTTGACGTTGAAGGCGCGCAGAACGCCCGCGATGTACTGCGCGGGCTCACGCAGCTTCCCGTAGTTAAGGTCAGTCTTCACGTCGCCACGCGCCTCGGGATCGAGGAGGATGGCCTGCACGACCGCCCTCATGTTGCCCCGTGCGCCCGTGCAGCCTTCCGGGTAGAGCGCGTCACAATCATTGTTGAAGACGCGGGCGACGCGCGAGACGTAGGCCGGCGAGGGGTTGCTCGTCACTAGGTGCTGGATGAGCTGCCTACCGATGAATGGGCCGACGTTCGGGTGGTTGAAGATGTTGTTGAGGCCGGCGGTCAGGTCGGACTGTGCGCACTGCGCGTTCGTATTCGGGGCGACACAGGCCGGCACGGTCACGCCGTTCAACAGCGTTTTCGTGCCGGTGTCGTGGGTCGTGCCGCCGCGGGGCGTCATCGGGTCGCGCCAATTGGTGACGCCCGGCGCGAGCCCGCCGGGCACGAGGTTCCAGCCCGTGAAGAGGCGCGTGAACTCATCAACGTTCGTCTGCGTGTAGGCAGGGATGGGGACGCCCTGCGCATTGAGCCTGGGCGTACCGTCCGGGTTCAACTCGTTCACACCGATGGAGAAGAGCTGGAGGATTTCGCGGGCGAAGTTCTCGTTCGGGTTGGTCCTCGTGCTCAGCCGCATGTCGAGGTACTCGCCCATGGCGGGGTTGAGCGTCACCTCCTGGAGAAGCGTGCGGTAGTTGCCGAAGGCCCCGCGGTCGAGCGCCTGCAAATACACCGTCATCCAGCTCGCGCGATTCAGGGGGCTGAGACCCGACACGACCAGAATCTGGTGGAGCGCGAAGGCCACGCGCTGCCTGAGCTGGTCCTGCCCGTAGAGCGCGTTGGTGTAGAAGGTACGCTGTATCGGGTAGAGGGTGTAGTTGTCGCGGACACACTCCTGCGGGCTGCCGGTGGGGCATCCCGTCGCCGTGTCGTCGGGCGGGAACGTCAGGTCCGGATAGTTCGAGCCCCTGGCGGGGTTGGTTACGGGGGCGGCCAGCTGCTCGTCCAGGAAGGCGCGCAGACCCATCTGCCGGACGCGCTCGATCTCGGCGACGGTCGGCCCCCACGTCGCCTGGTCGAGCAGGCGCTTGGCGTCCGCGGCCGAAGCCTCGGCGGGGCCGTAAGCCTTCGGCGTCGGGTAGGGCGTGGGCTGCGGCGCGACGGCCGGGGCGGGCGAGACGAACTCGGTGGCGGCGTCGGTGGCCGGGCCGGGGCCGGCCTGACCGACGGCGATGCGGACGCGGTTCGAGCCGAGGCCGTGGAGGTTGATGCGGACGAGCACGTCGCCCAAACTTTCGGTCATCGCCTCGTCGAGCCGGAGCGTGACGGCGTAAAGCCAGTCCTGCGAGACTTCCGTCCACTCCTGCCTGCTCGGGTTCCCCGGCACGGGCAGAAGCTGCATGTACTTCGGGCGCGTGACGGCCTCGACCCGGAGCGGGTAGAGCCGACCCGAGGCGTCCTGCGCGTCGGCCGTCAGCGGGATAGAGCAGTTGGCCGTCTCGTCGCGCCCGCACTCGCCGGGGAGCAGCGCGAGGTTCATCGCGAAGACCGTCACGCGCGTCTGCTGGTCGCGCGTGTTCGACTTGTCGGCGTGCCAGTTGACGGGCGAGACGACGGGGAACGGCTCGGCGCGGAAGGTGACGGCCTCGTAGGCGACGGCGCGCGTGGTGGCGCCCGTCCCTTCGGTGAGCAGCACGGGGCTGCCCGCGGGCATCGTCTGCGCGGGCGCCGGGCCGGCCGCGGCCGAGAGATACACCAGGGCGCAGAGCCAACGCGCTGCGCGCGCGGAAGCACGGGGGTAGAGATGCTCTGTCATAAATATGGCCTGAAGGTCAAAACTTCGGCTGTGGGGCGTTGTTAACTCGGTCTGGGCGGGCCGGGTGGGTGT
>JAIVJI010000017.1 GCA_020200135.1 Acidobacteriota bacterium
GGTGCGCGTTCACCTGATGCGTCTGCGCGGTTACAATGCCGCCGTGAGTTTCGTCGCGCGCCACGCGGAGGCGCTCGGCGGGAAGGCCGACGGGGGCGGCGGGGGCGCGGATGACAGATAAGAAGCCGGCGGGCGACGGCGCGGCCGGGGCGGCCCCGCCCGACGTGGTCATCATCACGGGCCTGAGCGGGTCGGGGATGTCTTCGGCGACGAACGCCTTTGAAGACCTCGGCTACTTCTGCGTGGACAACCTGCCGCTGATGCTCCTGCCGACCTTCGCGCGGCTCGTCCGCCCCGAAGACCACAACCGGCCGCACATCGAGCGCGCCGCGCTCGTCATCGACATCCGCGAGGGGCGCTTCCTCGCCGAGTTCCCCGAGCGGCTGCGCGAGCTGCGCTCGTCGGGGCTGCGCGTCGCGGTGCTCTTCTTCGAGGCGTCGGACGAGTCGCTCGTCCGGCGCTTCAGCGAGACGCGGCGGCCGCACCCGGCCGACCAGCAGGGACAGGGCGTGCTCGAATCCATCCGGCGCGAGCGCGCGGCGATGTCGGAGATACGCGCGCTCGCCGACCAGGTCATCGACACCTCGGAGCACACCGTCCACACGCTCCGGCGGCTGCTCGTCGAACGCTTCGGCGCTGAGGGCGGCGGGGCGGCGGGGATGCGCGTGCAGGTCTACAGCTTCGGCTACAAGCACGGCAGCCCGCACGACGCCGACCTGCTCTTCGACGTGCGCCACCTGCCGAACCCGCACTTCGTGCCCGGCCTGCGAGACCTCTCGGGTCACGACCCGCGCGTCGTGCGCTTCCTGCGCGGGAGCGACGAGGTGCGCGAGACCTTGAGGCGCTTCACCGAGCTGATCGACTACCTGCTCCCGCTCTACCGGCGCGAGGGGAAGTCCTACGTCACCATCGGCATCGGCTGCACGGGCGGCCGCCACCGCTCGGTGATGGCCGCCAACGCCGTCGCGCGGCACCTCCGCCGCGAAGGCTACGAGGCGACGGCCGTCCACCGCGACGTGGGCAAGACGAAAAGGCGGAAGGCGGCGGGCGGTGAGCGGTAAGCGGTTCGGACAGGGGCAGGACATTCTTGTGGGCGGAGGGGCTTAGATGCCTGACAAACCGAAAGAGGAGGGGGCGCGGCGCGTGGCCGGCGTCATCGTGTCGCACGGGCAGGTCGCCAACGAGCTGCTCTCGGCGGCCGAGACCATCATCGGCCCCATCAAGCACATCACGGCGGTCTCCATCGGCTGGCACGACGACGTCGAGGCGGCCAAAAGCGAGATACGCGGCGCGGTCGAGCGCGTCGGCGACGGCGGGGGCGTGCTGATGATGACCGACATGTTCGGAGGCACGCCGACCAACATCGCCTCGATGTTCCTCCAGCAGGGCGAGGTCGAGGTGGTGACGGGCGTCAACCTGCCGATGGTCATCAAGCTGGCGAGCCAGGCGCCGGGCGCGTCGCTCGAAGACGTGGCGCGGCTCGTGCGCGACCAGGGGCGGCAGGGCATCTACCTCGCGGGCGAGCTGCTCGCGGGCGGGGGGAAGTGAAGGGCCGAAGTCTTTGGTCGAGTGCCGCGTCCAAATCGTCAACCGCCTCGGGCTGCACGCGCGCGCGGCGGCGAAGCTCGTGCGGGCGGCGGGCGCGTTCCGCGCGACGCTCAGGCTGGTGCGGCTCGACCGCAGCGCGGCGGCCGACGCCAAGTCGATACTGAGCGTGCTGATGCTCGCGGCCGCGCGCGGCACAGAGCTGGTCGTCACGGCCGAGGGGCCAGACGAGGGGCCGGCGCTCGACGCGCTCTGCCGGCTCATCGGCGGCGGGTTCGGGGAAGAGGAAGAGTGACGAGGCGCAGGGACAAAACCGAGCAGCGCTGGCAGGGCATCGCCGTCTCGGACGGCGCGGCCTCGGGGCGCGTGCTGCGCATCCACAGCGGCGGCCGCCACAGCACCTTCCGCTCGGCGGTGGAGCCCGGCGAGCTTGAGCGCGAGGTGCGGCGCTACCGCGCGGCCGTCCGGCTCGCGCGCCGCCAGCTCCTGGCCCTCAAGAAGCGCGCCGCGCACACGCTCGGCGAAGAGCACGCCTACATCTTCGACGCGCACCTCCTCATGCTCGAAGACCGCAAGCTCAACGAGGACGTCGAGGCCGTCATCCTCGCCGAGTCGGTCAACAGCGAGTGGGCCGTCAAGGTCGTCACCGACCGCCTGCTCGCCGTCTACGACGAGATCAAGGACGACTACCTGCGCGAGCGCAGCTCGGACATCGAGGACGTGACGCGCCGCCTCATCGTCGCGCTCTCGGGCGAGAGCATGGGCGGGCGGCGCCTGACCGAGGACGCCGTCGTCGTCGCCGAGGAGCTGTTGCCCTCGACGCTCGCCGAGCTCGACTTCACGCACGTCAAGGCGGTGGCGACAGACGTGGGCGGGTGGACCTCGCACACGGCCATCATCGCGCGGGGCCTGGGCATCCCGGCCGTCGTCGGCCTGCGCGACTTCTACCGCACGGCGCGCACCGGCGACACGGCCCTCATCGACGCGGGGCGCGGCGAGGTCGTCCTCCACCCCGGCGCCGACTCGCTCGAGCGCTTCGGCGACGAGCGCCGCGCGGCGAGCGCCTCGGCGGCGCGCGCGGCGCCGTCCGAAGACCTGCGCGCGCCCCTGCGGACGCGCGACGGCGTCGGGGTGACGCTGCGCGCCAACGTCGAGCTGCCGGTGGAGTACGAGTGGGTGAACCGCTACGGCGCGCGCGGCATCGGTCTTTTCCGCTCGGAGTTTCTGCTCTCGCACCGCGGCTCGATGCCGGACGAGGACGAGCAGCGCGCGGCCTACGAGGAGCTGGCGCGCGTCGCGGGCGACGAGGGCGTCACCGTCCGCCTCTTCGACCTCGGCGGCGACAAGCTGCCCGGCTCGCGGCTCGACCCGGCCGAGGAGCGCAACCCCGCTTTGGGCCTGCGCGCGATTCGCTTCTGCCTGCAACACCCGGAAATTCTGCGGACGCAGGCGCGCGCCGTGCTGCGCGCCGCCGCGCGCGGGCGCATCGACCTGGTGCTCCCGATGGTCTCGGACGTGACCGACGTGAGGCGTGCGCGCGAGGTCATCGAGGAGGAGCGCGACCGGCTCGAAGCCGAGGGGAAGGAGGCGGGGCCTTTGCGCGTCGGCGCGATGATAGAGGTGCCGTCGGCCGTGCTGGTCGCCGACAGCCTCGCGCGCGAGGTGGACTTCTTCAGCCTCGGCACCAACGACCTCGTGCAGTACACGCTCGCCGTAGACCGCGGCAACGACGAGGTCGCCGGCTGGTTCCGCTCGCTCCACCCGGCCGTGCTCCTGAGCGTCAGGCGCGCCCTCGACGCCGCGCTCGCGGCCGGCATCCCCTCGGTCGTCTGCGGCGAGATGGCGGGGTCGCCCGCCTACGCGGCCGTGCTGGTGGGCCTCGGCGCGCGCGAGCTGAGCATGGCGCCGGGCTCCATCCCGCGCGTCCGCCGCTCCATCCAGGGAATCGAGGAGGGCGCCGCCGCCGAGATCGCCGCCGCGTGTCTGGAGTGCGCCGACGCCGACGCGGTCGAGGAGATAGTGCGCGAGGGGCTCGGGGGGCGCTGGCCGAATCTTTTTCCGCCTGAAATCTTGCCACCCCGGAAAAGCAGAGGGTAGAATCGAAACGGGGCCGGGGTGCCCGGCGTCCCGCGCAGTACAGACTCTTTGACCGGCCACCTTGAACCCTTCCCCCGACGCCCGACCCGGTAGACCGCAAGCGAAAAAAGCCCGGACAAGTTGAAAGGCGTCGCGCGGGTTGTCGTTCGAGTGGTTATCTGAGAAACGCGCCGGTTTAGTCGTTTATTCCACAGAGGGCCGCGCAGGCGTCCATTGCCCGGACGGCGCGCCGGAGGCCCGCAGAAGAACAAGAGGGAAGTGTTTCCGAGTCGAAGCCCGCAAGGGCGGCCGTGCCCGGCCGCTGCGGGCCGAGACTGACAAGCAAGGATGAGTGCCCGTATGAAGAAGTTGTTCTACTCGGCGGCCGTCGCGCTCGCGCTCTGCGGGTGGGACGCGCGCGCCTCGCTCCCGCAGTCGGGCAGCGTCCGCGTCGGCCCGGCGGCCGAAGACGCGGCGCCCGAACCGGCGCACGCCCCGCCGCCGAAGAAAGACGACAGGAAGAACGACAAGCAGGCCGGCGCCGCCAAGCCGCAGGAGTCCGCCAGGAGACCCGAGCCGGCGCCGCTCTCGAACTCGACCGCCGCCGCCTCCGCGCCCAAGACCTCCGACGACAGCAAGTCCACCAGCGACGCGCCCGCCAGACCCGGCGCGCCGACTGGTGTTCCCGTCGGCGCGCCGGTGCGGAACACTTCCGGCGCGGAGGGCGCGCCCGAGGCGAACAAGCCCGCGCAGGCCGCGACCGCGGGCGTCCCCCCGGCCGGCGACCCCAACGCGCCCGCCGCCCCGACCGCGAAGCCCGCGAACCCGCCGCCCGCCGTCCCGCCGACCGAGGTCTACCGCATCGGCATCGGCGACGTGCTCGACATACGACTGCTCAACGGAAAAGACCCGCGCCAGAACACGCTCTACTCGGTGGTCGCCGGCGGCGTGCTCGACTACCCGCTGCTGCGCGACCCGCTGACGGTCGCCGGCATGACGACCGACGAGCTGGCCGCGCAACTCGTCGCCGAGTTCCGCCACCGCGGTCTCTACGAGCGGCCGCAGGTGCGCGTCAGCGTGCGCGAGTACGCGAGCCACGCCGTGCTCGTCAGCGGACTCGTCAACGACCCCGGCACCAAGATTCTCCGCCGCGAGGCCATCCCGCTCTACGTCGTCGTCGCCGAGTCGCAGCCCAAGCCAGAGGCCGGGCGCGCCGTCATCTTCTCGCGCGCGACCGGCAAGACCGTCACCGTAGACCTCAACGACCCGGCCTCGCTCAACACGCTCGTCCAGTCGGGCGACGTGGTGACTCTGACCGCCCGCCCCCCCGAGTTCTTCTACGTCGGCGGCGAGATAGGCTCGCCCGGACAGAAGGACTTTCACGCGGGGCTGACGCTGACGCAGGCGCTCCTCGCCTCGGGCGGCGTGACGAAGACCGCGGGCGACCGCGTCAAGGTCTCGCGGCAGGGGCCGGACGGGCGGCTCGTCTCGACCGAGTACAATCTGCGCGAGATCGAGAACGGCATCGCGCCCGACCCCGCGCTCCGCCCCGGCGACCGCGTCGAAGTATCAACGGCGGCCAGGCGCAAGTGAGCCGGCCGCCCTCTTTTTGAAAGGACGTTTGGAAGCCGCGGCTTTCGAGCGCCTTGTCCGCCGCGCCCGCGAGGCTGTATTATCCTGCGCGACCGGACGAAGTTTCACACCACGAGCGCGACGCCCGTGCGTCTCTCGGCGATACGCGCCGGATCGGATGACTCTAATACTCGCACCTGCCCGTCGGAGGAACATTAACTTGAGTAAGTGGAATCGAATCGGCGCGGCCGCGCTCGCCGCCGCGCTCGTCCTCTCCCCCTTTGCGGCGTCGGCCCGCGCGGCGTCGCCCGCGCCCGCCGCGCAGCAGGAAGACGCCCCCTCGCAGGCCGAACAGGACGTCTTCAACCGCGGGCGCGCGCTCTTCGCAAGGGGGCAGTACGAACAGGCCGCGAACACCTTCCGCGACTTCCTGAAGGCGAACCCCGACAGCTTCATCGCCGACCTGATGCTGCTCTGGATGGGCCGCTCTTACATCGAGCTCGGCAGGTTCGACGAAGCCGAACAGGTCGCGCAGCGCCTGCGCGCCGTCAAGGACACGCCCTTCACGGACATCTTCGAGACCGAGCTTCAGACCGCGCGCACCGAGGCCGCCAGCCGCCCCCCCGCGAACCCCTCCCCGCGCGCGACGCCCGCGACGGTCGTGGCTCGCGCGACCCCTACGCCCGCGCCCCCGCGCCCGCGCGCCACGCCGCGCCCGACGCCGACGCCGGCCGAAGTCGCGACGACGCGCACGACGCCCCCGTCGACGCCGGGGCTCGCGGTCAGGGGCGGCGGTGAGGCCGAGCGCCCGCGCACGGCCGGCGGCCGACGCGGCAGGAGCGCGCGCGACAACGCCGCGGCGCGCAACGCCGCGCAGCCCGCCGCCTCGCCGACCCCGCAGCCGACGCCCGCGAGCAGGCCGACGCGCACGGAGACCGCGTCCGCCCCTTCGGTCAACCGCACGCCGCCCGCCTTCACCCCGACGCCCGTGCCGCGCCCCGTCGAGACTCCGGCTCCGCCAATCGCCTCGCCCGCGCCGGCGCCGCCCGACGCACAGACCGGCGGCGGCTTCAGCATCACGGTCAGGCAGGTGCCCGACCTGCAACTCGCGCTCAGGCGTTCCGCCCTGGCCGCGCAGCCGGGTCAGACCATCCAACTCCCGCTCGCCATCACGAACACGGGTAACAAGGAGGACCAGTTCCGCCTTGAGACCGACCTGCCCGCCGAGTACCAGCCGTCCTTCAGCCAGAGCGGCAACGACCAGGGGCTGCCCGTCTTCGTCACGCCGCAGTTGCAGCGCGGCGCGACCATCGAAGTCATCCTCAACGCGCGCGTCCCCGAGAACGCGCCCGACAACCAGCAGCAGCGCTTCCTCGTCCGCGCCGCCTCGCAGGCCGACGCGCTCGTGATGAAAGTGACCGACGCGTCCCTGACGGTCGTCGCCGCCGCGCTCGCCGCCGCGTCGAACGCGCTTCAGGAGTCGGTGCAGCCGGGCGACACCTTCACGCAGCGCATCAGCGTCCGCAACGCCGGCAGCGCCGCCGCGCGCCAGACGCGCGCCGACTTCGTCTTCAACCCCGACTTCGAGCTGGTGAGCGCGACGCCGTCGCCCATCTCCTACGACCGGCCGTCGCGCACGGCCATCTGGTCTCTGGGCGACCTCGAGTCGCGCGACAACCGCGAGATAACCGTCACGCTGCGCGCCGTCCCCGAGGCGCTCGCCGGCAACGGCAAGCCGGTCGGGCGCGGCACGATGCGCACGCAGAGCCTCTTCATCCCCTCGAACTTCGAGGGGCCTTCGATCTCGGTCGGCCGCGTCGCCGGCGCGCGCGTCGAGGCCGTCTCGAAGGGGCTGACCGCGACGCCGGGCGACACGATGTACGTCCCGTTCATCGTCCGCAACCCCAGCAACTACCCCGAGAGCTTCGAGCTGCGCATCGTCGCGCCGGGCGCGCCGCAGGCGACCGTCTACGCCGACACGAACGGCGACGGCCGCCACCAGTCGGGCGAGCCCGCCGTCACGCAGACCGCCTCGCTCGACCCGCGCGGCGGGCAGTACCCCGTGCTGCTCGGCGTGGACATCCCGCGCTCGACGCCCGACCGCACGCAGTTCGCCTACAACCTCGTCACACGCGCCATGAACTCCGGCGGCCGCGTCGCGGGCGAGGACTCGACCGTGCTCACCGTGGCGACGCCGCGCGTGCGCGTGAGGGCTGAGCTGCCGAACACCGAGGTCAAGCCGGGCGACACGCTCTTCTACCGCCTCGTGCTCGTCAACGACGGCGGCGGCCTCGCCAAGAACCTTCAGGTGACCGAGTACCTGCCCGACGCCCTCGTGTTCGTCTCGTCGTCGCCCGAGCTGACGCTTCAGGACTGGCCCGGCGGCGGGCGCGGGTTCGCGTGGCGCGTGGCCGAGCTCTCGCCCGGCGACACGCAGGTCTTGCAGGTGACGGTCCGCCTGAGACCCAACCTCGCGGCCGACGCCGTCATCACGCCGCGACACACGCTCACCTATCAGGACTCGAACTCGAACGCGTACCGCGGGCAATGAAGGACGCCGCCCCGCGCGAGCAAGCAAACACGGAGACCGATGCCACTGGGCACGGTCTCCGTGTTCCTTTTTCCGGCGACGAGTCCGCGGGCACTTCCGTCGGCGGGGGCCCGCGCCGGCCCGCTTCGCGCGGACGAATCGCGAAGCTCATCGCCGCCAAGCTCGCGCTCGACCTTCTGTTCGTCGCCGCCTTCGCGCTCTACACGCACGCCGTCACATTCAGCCGACGCTTTGACGGCGCGCTCGAACACGCCGACGGGCGCGGCGCGCGCGGCTGGGTCGAAGACCTCGAACGGCCGGGCGAGCCGGTCGAGGTGCAGCTCTTCGAGAACGGGCGTTTCGTCGCGTCGGTCGTTGCGGACGAGCCACGTCCCGACGATGGGAGGGCGGGAGCGCCTTCGGGCGCCGGCGCGCGTCGCGGCTTCTCCTTCAAATTCGTGCGACCGCTCTACGGCGAGCACGAGCTTCGCGTCTACGGCGTCCGCGCCGGGCGCGGCGGCGCGCGCCGGACGATTCAACAGTTCGGCGAACCGCTCCACTCCGCATGGAAATGACCGAGAGCTTCACGGCCGAAGACCGCGCGCTGGCGGGTTGGGAAATAGTGGCGGCCTCGACCTCCGCGCTCGTCGCCGAGTGGGTCGTCTACGCGCTCGCGGGCGGCGGGACGCTGCCGCTGTTGTTCCCCGTGGCGACGGCAGTCGCCTTCATGCTCCTCTCTCACCACGCGCGCGGCGAGACGGCGCGCGATGTCGGCTGGCGGCTCGACAACTTCCGGCCGGCGGCGCGGCTGCTCCTGCCGCCGATGCTCGGCGTCTCGGCCGTCCTCGTCTCGGTCGGCTGGTACGCGGGCACGCTCGACTTCGGGCGTTGGGAGGGGGGGCAGTCGATTCTCGGCGTGCCGGCCCTGAGCATTCTCTGGGGGCCGCTTCAACAGTACGCGCTCCAGGGCTTCATCAACCGGCGCGCACAGGTCGTGCTCGGGCGCGGGGCCCCGAGCGTGCTGCTGGTCGGGCTCCTCTTCGCACTCTTCCACCTGCCGAACCCCTGGCTGACGCTGGCGACCTTCATGGCAGGGCTCTACTGGGCGTGGGTCTACCAGCGCGCGCCGAACCTGCTCGCCGTGGGCTTAAGCCACGGGTTGATGACGTGGGTGCTCATCTCGTCCGTGCCGCCCGCCGCGCTCCATAACCTGCGCGTCGGGTACAAATATTTTGGCTGAGAGCCTTCAAAGTCTTGCCGGCCGGGCACGCCATACAATCGATTCGACCAATAATTCATCAAAGGTTGAACAGTAAGCGCCGTGGGACTGTACGTGTTCAACGGTGCTTTGCTATAATCCGCGCGCCGCGGATTTGAGAACAGGTCGGGCGGTCGCTGCCGCGCCCCTTAAAAGGCGCGGGAGAGGAAAGTCCGAACACCGCAGGGCAGCGAGCCCGCTAACGGCGGGGCGCCCGCCGGTTAAAGGCTGCGAGAGCAGACGCTTGACCGTCGGGCGACGACAAGTGCAACAGAGAACAGACCAGCCAGCGGGCCCCAGCGGCTTCGGCCGCAGGGCAGCGGGTGATGGGTGAAACGGTGCGGCCCCTCGGGGCTTAAAGTAAGAGCGCACCGGCGCGCGTGGTGACACGCGCGGCCAGGCAAACTCCTCGCGGTGCAAGACCAAATAGGGAGGCGGGCAAAGGGCGGCCCGTCCGAACGCGCGCTTCGGCGCGCCACGCCTCCGGGTAGGTCGCTTGAGCCGTCCGGCAACGTACGGCCTAGAGGAATGATCGCCCATCCGCGAACCGTCCGCGGTTCGCGGTGGACAGAATTCGGCTTACAGACCTGTTCTCAAATCCGCGGCACCCCAAAGCTCTTTCACCTCGGAAGTAGGGCCGCAGCCTCACGGGGTGCGGCGTCGTTCCAAAGGCGACAGGAGAACCCCAGAATGGCGAACCGTAAAGGCGTCTTCATCGGCGCATACGTTCCCGCTGAGCTGAAGCGCGCGCTTCAGGACCGCGCCACCAGCGAACACCGCACGCTCTCGCAGGAGATCACGCGCATACTCGAAGAGGCGGTCAAGGGGCCGCGACTCCCGCCCAACTTTGTCGAACGGCGCGCGCCGGGTCAGCGCCCGCGCCGGCGCGACTCGGACCCGATGCCGCGCCGACGCCGCGATGACCTCCCCTTCAGGGGGGCTGGCGGTCGCGGCGAGGAGTGACGCCGCCGCCACGGCGCTGGCGCGGGCGAAAAAATTCGATGCCCCCGGGGCCGCCGCCGAAGAGGCGCGGCGGCCCGGGGGCATCTGTCTTTCCTGCACCCGCCCGCGTCGCCAACGTAAACCCTTTCTGCTAAACTTTCGCGGCCATCGGGCGTTTCTCAGACGATGCCGGACAACCCCACCATCAACACCAGGACACTCGCCGTCGGCGCGGCGTGCCTCGTCGTTGGGTTCCTCGCCGGCTTCTTCCTCGCCAACGGCATCAACCGCGCGGAGCAGCAGAAGCTCAACGCGGAGGTAGCGTCGCTGCGTGCGGCCGGGGCGGGCGGCGGCGGGAAGACGACCACACCGTCCGGCGGCCGTCAGACCTCGGACGCGGGCGACGGCTCGTTCCCGACGCTCACCGACGAGCAGTTGAGTAACGCCGTGAAGCAGGCGGACGCGAGCCCCTCGGACGCGGAGTTGCAGAGCAAGGTCGGGCAGGCGCTCTACTTCTACGCCTGGGAGAAGGGCCACGCGCAGATTCTCCCGGACGTGGCGCGCATCCTGAAGCGCGCGCACACGCTCGACCCGCAGAACTACCGGACGGTGGTGCTCGCCGGCGACGCGCACTTCCTCATCGCGAGCAGCGGCGGCGACACAAAGACGCTCGCCGAGGCGCGCAAGTTCTACGAGGCCGCGCTCGCCCTCAAGCCCGAGGACGCGCAGGTGCGCACGAACCTCGGGCGCACGTACTTCTACGACAAGCCCCCCGACCCGCAGCGCGCGGTGCGCGAGTACAGGCGCGCGCTCCAGTCGGACCCGAAGCAGGAGACATCGGTGCAGAGCCTCGCGGCCGCGCTCATCGAGACGGGCGGCTTTGACGAGGCGGCGCGGCGCCTCGACGAGCTTGAGAAGCTGAACCCCTCGAACGCTGAGCTGGGCGGCCTGCGCGCGCAGCTCGAACAGAAGAGGAACGCTGCGAAGGAGAAGCAGTGAAGTACCTCGTCGTCCTCGCCCTGTTCGCCGCCGTCATCGCCTACGCCTACTGGCGTCTGCGCCCATACATACGCGGCGCGCGCCGGGTCTTCGCCACCCTGCGCGAAGTCAGACGGATGCAGGAGGCCGCGCGGCCTTCACACGCGCCGGAGAAGTCAAAGCCGGCGGCCGCCGCGAACGAGCGACTCGTGCGCTGCGCCGCCTGCGGCACCTGGACGCCCGCCTCGCACGCCGTCCGGCTCGGCGCGGGCACGACCTACTGCTCACACGCCTGCCTCGAACGCGCCGCCGACTCGCCCCGCCGGGCGCGCAAGTCCGCTTCATAAGCCGTCAATTCGTTCCTGTTTCTGCCGGCACCTCTTCGGGGAGCCGGTTGCCCGCGTCGTGGATGGCGCGGGCGGTGTCGGTGAAGAGAAGGAGCAGCGTGCCGGAGACGAAGAAGACGATGAGCGAGAGCAGGGCGTAGCGGAAAGAGCCCGTGCGCGCGACGACGATGCTGAAGACGAGCGGCCCGAGCCAGGACGTGCCTCGCTCCGAGACTTCGTAGATGCCGAAGAAGGAAGCCTCACGCCCGGCGGGAATCATCCGCGAGAAGAGCGAGCGCGAGAGCGCCTGCGAACCGCCGAGCACGACGGCGATGACGCCCGCCATCACCCACGCCTGCGCGCGCGTCTCGAAGAACCAGAAGGCGTAGACGACTATCCCCGACCAGATGACGAGCGAGACGAGAATCGCACGCTTCGTGCCGAGCAGTCGCGCGATGCGCTCGAAGAGCAGCGCCCCGCCGATGCCCATGAACTGCACGAAGAGGAAGATGCTGAGGACGAAGGTCGGCGCCCCGGGGTTGTCGAGCCCGCCCTCGAACAGCTCGGCGGCGATGAAGACCGAGGCCGAGCCGATGACGGTCTGGATGCCGTCGTTATAAAGCAGATACGCGGCGAGGTATTTGAGCGTGTGCGGCAGACGCCGCAACTCGCGGAACGTGCCGGCGAGCTGCGCGAAACCCCTGGTCAGATAGCTCTCGCCGGCCGGCAGTTGTTTCGACGGCGCGCGCGACCTCAGGCGCCTGAACGAGAAGAAGGCGAAGACGCCCCACCAGACGCCCGCCGACAAGAGCGAGACGCGCACGGCGAGGCCGCGCGCGGCGCCCTCGGTGAAGCCGTAAGGCGCGAGCAGCGCGGGGGCGGCGCCGACGAAGAGGAAGTTGAGCGCGAGCAGGATTCCGCCGCCGAGGTAGCCGAGCGCGAACCCGCGGCTCGAAACCCGGTCGCGCCGGTCTTCCGTGACAATCTCCGGCAGGAATGAGTTGTAGAGGACGATGGCGCCGCCGTAGCAGAGGTTGGCGACGACGAAGAGTGCGCCGCCCAGCAGGTACAGCTTCCCCGTCACGAAGAACATCAGGCACGTGGCCGTCACGCCCGTGTAGCAGAAGGCGGCCATCAGCCTCTTCTTCAGGTTCGAGTAGTCGGCGATGGCCCCGACTACGGGCAGCAGCAGGACCTGCGAGCCGACGGCGACGGCGACGAAGAGCTGGTAGAAGGACTGCGCCGTCACCGAACCGAGGAACCCGAGGTCGAGGACGACGCCGGTGCGCCCCACGTCCGCTTGCGCGAGGGCGATGAGGTACGGGCCGAGCAGTGCGCCGACGACCGTCGTGTAGAAGGCCGAGTTGGCCCAGTCGTAGAGCATCCAGCCGAAAATCTCGCGGCGGTCGTTGACCGGGGCCGCGGGCGTTCCGGCGTCGCGCGCGTCGTGTTCGTGGGCGGGCGTCTCGTCTCTGCTCAAGCTGCGGCCTCTCGTGCGGTCAGGGTTTCGACGACGGCGGGCGTGATGTCGGCGAGCGTGCGGACGCGGCGCGCGACCCGCTCGCGCGCGTGGCCCCAGGCGAGCGTGGGGACGGGGTTGAGCGTGTGGTTGCGCGTCGAGAGGTCTTCGACGTTGCCGTGGTCGCTCGTCAGGATGACGGTCGTGCGCGCGAGTTCGACGCGCGCGAGCAAGGCGCGGACGAAGCGCGCGAGCTCGCCGAGCACCGCGCTTGCCAGGCGGAAATCCTGTTCGTGACCCGCGCGGTCGGCGATGAAGTGCTCGTAGAGCGTGAAGCGGTGCGCGGCGGCGAGCGACGCCAGAACGTCCGCCGCCTCTTCGGGCGTGCGCAACGGGGTTTCGTCGCCCAGCGCGTGGAGCGCGCGGTTGGTGAAGTCGTGGTAGAGAGCGCGGCCCGCCCTCACGTCTCCGACGGAGCGGAAGGGAAGCCCGGCAGCCTCGACGGCGACCGTGGTGGCCGAGACCCAGCGCGGGCGCTGTCCGAAGAAGTGCGAGGCGTAGGCGTTGGCGAAGAGGTTGGGGCCGACGCCGAGCCGCGCGAGACGCAGGAAGACGGAGTGCTCCCGCAGAATCTCGCGCAGCCGCTCGTTGGGGAAGCCCTGCTTGTGGTGCCCGAGCGCGGCGGGCGCGTTGACGCCGGTCAGGATGGTCGTCTGCCCCGAAGCGCTCTGCGGCCGTCCCTCGACGCCGAGCCGCGCGTCCGTCAGCGCGAGCAGCCCGCCGAAGGGCAGGCGCGGCTCCTCGCCCTCGAAGACGGCGAGCGGCTCGGCCTCCTCGCCCAGCGGGTGGAGCGGGTTGTGCGCCCCGCGCGTGCCGACGCCGAGGCCGTCCACGAAAATTAGAAGAACCGACATCGGAAGGATAAGTAGCATTCGCGTCGGGTGCGGGGCAAGCGCGTTCGGCGCAACCCGCGGGCGTGCGCCGGCGTCTTTGAACTCAAAGATGAATTGAACGTATATTCAACTCCGGCTGATAACCGCTCGTCCAGCACTTCGGTTTTCGTCAAAACTTCGGAGGAAGAATGTCCAACGCCAGGAACCCGCTCGTCTGCCCGCTCGTCGCGCTGCTCCTTTTCTCGGGACTGAAGGTCGCCCCGGCACAGGTCATCGCGCCCGCGACGCAGGCGCCAGAGTCGCGGCCGTACTTCTACGAGCCGGCCATCTCGCCCGACCGCAGGGAGATCGCCTTCGTCTCGGGCGGCGACGTGTGGACGGCGCCGTCGGAGGGCGGCGAGGCGCGCTTGCTCGTCTCGCACCCTTCGACCGAGTCGCGCCCGCTCTACGCGCCCGACGGCCGCTCGCTCGCCTTCGTCTCGACGCGGACGGGCAACGGCGACCTCTACGTGCTCGACTTCGCCTCGGGCGATTTGCGGCGGCTCACCTTCGAGGACGCAGTCGAACAGCTCGACGCCTGGTCGCACGACGGCGAGTGGCTCTACTTCTCTTCGACGGCGCGCGACGTGGGCGGGAGCAGCGACGTGTACCGCGTCGCGGCGGCGGGCGGGACGCCTTTGCGGGTCTCGGCCGACCGCTACGCGAACGAGTGGTCGGCGGCGCCCGCGCCGGACGGCTCTACGCTCGCCCTCGTCGGGCGCGGCTTCCCGCAGTGGTGGCGCCACGGGCGCTCGCACATCGACGAGTCGGTCATCACGCTGATGCGCGACCACTCGACTTCGCGTTACGAGGAGTTGACCCCGGCCGGCGCGAAGGACGTGTGGCCGATGTGGGGCGAGGGCGGCCGCAGCCTCTACTTCATGTCCGACCGCGGCGGCGCGGAGAACATCTGGCGGCTCCAAATCGGCGGACGCCCCACGCAGGTGACCAGGTTCACCGACGGGCGCGTGCTGTGGCCGAGCATCTCTTACGACGGGCGCGCCATCGTCTTCGAGCGCGGCTACGGAATCTGGCGGCTCGACACCGAGTCGGGGCGCGCGAGCGAGGTGCGGCTGGCGCGGCGCGGCGCGCCGGCCGGGCCGGCGGTCGAGCGCGTGAGGCAGACCGAACAGTTGCAGGACCTGGCGCTCTCGCCCGACGGCAAGAAGGTGGCGTTCGTGGCGCGCGGCGAAATCTTCGCCGCTTCGGCCACCGACGGCGGCGACGCCGTGCGCGTGACGCACAGCCCCTCGCCCGAGTCGCAGCCCGTCTGGTCGCACGACAGCCGTCGGCTCGCCTACGTCTCAGAGCGTCAGGGGCCGGGGAAGCTTTTCGCCTACGACTTCGGCACGAACACCGAGACGCAGTTGACGAACTCGGCCGAGCCGGACGACACGCCGCGCTTCTCGCCCGACGGCAAGTGGCTCGCTTTCCAGCGCGCGGGGCGCGAGATACGCGCGCTCAACCTTGAGTCGAAGCAGGAGCGCGTGGTCGCCACCGGCGCCTTGCAGCGCCCGCCCCTCAGCCCCGACCGCCCGTTCACGTGGTCGCCCGACAGCAAGTGGATAGCCTACATGCTGGTCGGGCAGAAGCTCTTCCGCAACGTCTTCGTCGCGCAGGTCGAGGGCGGCGACGGCGGCCGCCCCGTCAGCTTCCTCGCCAACGGCGGGAGCAACACCGTCTCTTGGAGCCCGGACGGCACCTTCATCCTCTTCGACACGGGGCAGCGCAGCGAGACGGCGCAGCTCGCGCGCGTTGAGCTCATCCCGCGCACGCCGCGCTTCCGCGAAGACCAGTTCCGCGACCTCTTCAAGGAGGAGACGCCCCGGAACGTCGCGCCCACGCTCCGCCGTCAGGAGAACAACCCGCAGAGCCCAAGCTCGCCGACGCAGGTGCCGCCCAGCACGCCGACGCCGACGCCCACACCGGCTGAGCCGGGCGCCAGTCCGACCCCCTCGCCGACCCCCACGCCGCAGGGCGGCTCCTCGAAAATCGTGCCGATGTCGTCTGAGAAGAAGCCGGTCGAGGTCGTCTTCGACGGCATACGCCGCCGCCTGAGTCTGCTCCCCGTGGGCGTGGACGTGTTCTACCAGACCGTGAGCCCGGACGGTAAGTACGTGTTGATGTTGGCGGGCGCCATCGGCCAGGCGAACCTCTACCTCTATCCGCTCGACGAGCTGCAACCCGCCCCGGCGGTCACGCGCCAGCTCACTTCGACGCAGGGCTTTAAGACCGACGCGCACTTCTCGCCCGACAGCCAGCAGGTCTTCTACATCGAGAACGGCCGCATACAGGTCACGCCGCTCGACCAGCGCCAGCCGTCCCGCGCGCTCGCGGTCGCGGCCGAGATGGACGTGGACTTCGCGCGCGAGAAGATGGAGGTCTTCGAGCAGGGCTGGGAGTACATGCGCGACAACTTCTACGACCCGCAGTTCCACGGCGCGGACTGGCAGGCGATTCGCGCGGAGCTTCTGCCCTACATCGCGGGCGCGCGCACGACCGACGAGGTGCGGAGGCTGATGCGCCTGATGGTCGGCGAGCTGAACGCGTCGCACCTCGGCGTGTCGGCCCCGTTCGGCGCGGCGGTGACGCACACAGGGCGGCTCGGGCTCGACTTCGACCGCGCCGAGTACGAGCGCACGGGGCGCCTCCGCGTGAGCGAGGTCGTCCCGCTCGGGCCGGCGGCGCTCGCGCGCGACGTGTCTGCCCCGGACAGGGCGCGACCCCTGAAGGCGGGCGAGTACCTGCTCGCCGTGGACGGCCAGACGGTCGGCGCGCGGACGAACCTCGACGAGCTGCTCAACTACAAGACGGGTCGCCGCGTCACGCTGACGGTCGCCGAGTCGGCCGAAGGCGCGGGGCGCCGCGAGGTGGACGTGCGTCCGGTCAACACGGCGACCGAGAAGGGGCTGCGCTACCGCAAGTGGGTCGAGGAGCGGCGCGAGTACGTCGAGCGCGCGAGCGGCGGCCGTCTCGGCTATGTCCACATGTACGACATGTCCTCGGCTTCGCTCGCGCAGCTCTACGTCGACCTCGACGCGGAGAACCAGGCGAAGGAGGGCGTGGTCGTGGACGTGCGCCACAACGACGGCGGCTTCGTCAACGTCTACGCCATCGACGTGCTCGCGCGCAGGAGTTATTTGAAGATGACGCCGCGCGGCTTTAACGCCGCCCCGGCGCGCACGGTGCTCGGCCAGCGCGCGCTCGAACTCCCGACGGTGCTCGTCACGGACCAGTACTCGCTCTCGGACGCCGAGGACTTCACGGAGGGGTACCGCTCGCTGCGGCTCGGCAAGGTGGTGGGCGAGCCGACCTCTGGCTGGATCATCTACACCTCGAACATTTCGCTCATCGACGGGACGGTCATCCGCCTGCCCTTCATCCGCATCGAGACGGCCGACGGCGTCAACATGGAGCGCAACCCGCGCCCCGTGGACATCCCCGTCCGCCGCCCCGTCGGCGAGAGCTACACCGGCAAGGACTCGCAGCTCGACGCCGCCGTGCGCGAGCTTCTGGGGAGAAAGTGAAGGGGGCGGCCACCGGTCTCCCAGGACAAGTTCCCCAACCGCGAGACCATCGTCGGGGCGAGCAACTCTGCGGTCGCCAACCTCACGGCGAGCTGCGTCGGCGGGAGTTGGGCGGACTACAGCACGGCGCTCATCGCCAGCAACTGCACCCTCGACGGCCCCGTCCAGAACGGCGTCCAGATAAACAACAACCCGCCGCCACACTGAGGGGCGCCGGGCGGCAGTCTCGACCTGAAAAGGAATGGGGCGCGACACCGTGTCGCGCCCCACTCCTTTTCACAACCCGGCCTCGCGGCCAGTCCCGCACTCTTCTCGACGCCGACGGCGAAGGAGGCGAGGCGGCCGTGCGCGCGCGGGAAAGCTCCTTCAGTTTCGTCGCGTGAAAGGGCCGTCTCGTAACTACTGCCCGCGGCGGGCCGCGCTGAGGGCGTCGGCGTCCTCGTCGATGGGCTCGTGCTGGCGCGCGGGGCGCGGGGCCGTGTCCTGTTCGGAGATGAGCCCCTGCTCGCGGTAGAGGCGGAGTTTGTTGTGCAGCGTCTTGAGGCTTATCTGGAGCAGTTCGGCGGCGCGCGTCTTGTTGTTGTCGGTCTTCTGGAGCGTGCGCAGGATCATCCGCCGCTCGACCTCCTCGATGGGCGTGCCGACGGGGAGCGTGAGCGTGTCCTCGCCGCGGCTCTGCGCGCGCTGTTCGAGCGGGTAGGGCGCGAGGTGGTGGCGCTCGATGACCTCACCCGAGCAGATGATGACGGCGCGCTCGATGACGTTACGCAGCTCCCGCACGTTCCCCGGCCAGCGGTGCGACTGGAGCGCCTCGACCGCCGAAGGGCTGAGAAGCTTTGCCGGGCGCACGTGTCGCTCGGCGAGCTGCGCGACGAGGTGCTGCGCGAGCAGCGGGATGTCCTCCCGGCGCCGGCGGAGCGGCGGCAGCTCGACCGTGATGACGTTGAGGCGGTAGAGCAGGTCCTCGCGGAAGGTGCCGCGCCGCACGGCCTCCTCCGGGTCTCGGTTCGTCGCCGCCAGCACCCTCACGTCCACCGACAGCTCCGCCGAGCCGCCGAGCCGCCGAATCTTCCTGTCTTCGAGCACGCGCAGCAGCTTCGCCTGGAGCGAGACGGGCATCTCCGAGATTTCGTCCAGGAGCAGGGTGCCGGCGTTCGCCAGCTCGAAGCACCCCAGGCGGCGCGCGGCCGCGCCGGTGAAGGCGCCGCGCTCGTGGCCGAACAGCTCGGACTCCATCAGCGTCTCGGGGATGGCCGAGCAGTTGATGGCGACGAAGGCGTTGTTCTTGCGCGGGCTCAGGCCGTGAATCGTGCGCGCGCAAAGCTCCTTCCCCGTGCCCGACTCGCCGGTCAGGAGCACCGAGGCCGACGAGGGCGCGACCTGCTCGATGAGCGCGTAGACCTGCCGCATCGGCTCGCTCGCGCCGACCAGCTCGCCGAACGCGCCGCGGTCGCGGAGCTGCAAGCGGAGCGCGAGGTTCTCGCGCCGCGCCTCGGCGTACTCGACCGCGCGCTCGACGACGAGCCGCAGCTTGGCGAAGTCGATGGGCTTTTCGAGGTAGTGGAACGCGCCCTCCTCCTGAATGGCGCGCAGCGCCATCTCGACCGTGCCCTGGCCGGTGAGGAGGATGACGGCCGTCTCCGGGTGCAGCCCGCGCATCTCGCGCAGCAGGCCGAAGCCGTCGAGGTTGGGCATGTAAACGTCCGAGACGACGACCGACGGGCGGAACTCCTCGACCGCGGCGAGGCCGAGCAGGCCGTCCGAGGCGACGGCGGTCTCGTAGCCCCAGCCCTCCAGCAACTCGCGGAGCGTGTCGGCTATCACGGGTTCGTCGTCGACGATGAGGATGCGCCCTTTCGGCATGGCAGCGAGTTTAGCAAGTTAAGGCGAAAGGAAAAAGGGTGAGGCGGGAGGGGAACGGCCGGCCGGCAGTTCAGCGGGGCGGACGGTGCGGTACGCCTCGACCACGTCCACGCGCGCCCCGGCCGCTTCGAGCGCGCGCGGCAGGAAGTCGCGCGCGACCGCCGCGCGCGGCATGAGGACGTTGAGCCCCTCGAAGTGCTCGCGCCCGCCGAGGAACGTTTCGAGCGCGGCGAAGACGCCCTCGGCGCGCGCCCTCTCGGGCACGAGGTCGACGTGGACGTGCGCCTCGACGAGCCGTTCGGTGGTGGCCTCGCCGATGGCGCAGACGCGCAGGCCGTCCAGCTCATCCACGTCTTTGCCGAGTGCCGAGAGGCGCGCGAGGAAGTGCTCGACGGCGTTCGTGCTGGTGAGGATGAGCCAGTCGTAGCCGAAGAGATTGTCGATCGCCTCGTCGAGCCGGGCGTAGGAGGCGGGCGGGACGATCTCGATGGTCGGGCAGGCGACGACGCGCGCGCCGTAACTTTCAAGCTCGGCCGCGAACTCCGGGGCCTGCGCGCGCGCGCGCGTTATCATCACCGTGCGCCCGTCCAGCGGCTTTGATTCCGCAGGGCTCATCAGGATTCGCGAATCTGCGCGGGCGTCGCGCCGAGCAGGCGCGCCGCCCCGCGCTCAATCAGGCGCGCCGCCAGTTGTTCCCCCAGCCCCGCGGCGTCTGCCGCGTCGCCCTCGACGCTGTCGCGCAGGACTTCCGAGCCTTCGAGCGTCGCGACGAGGCCGTAAAGTTTGAGGCGGCCGCCCTGCACGGTCGCGTGCGCGGCGATGGGCACCTGGCAGCCGCCGCCGAGGCAGCGCAGCAGCGCGCGCTCGGCGTGGACGGCAGAACGCGTCCGCCTGTCGTCGAGCCGGGAGACGAGCGCGTTGGTCGCCGCGTCGTCGGCGCGCGTCTCGACGCCGAGCGCGCCCTGGCCGACGGCCGGCAGCATCTCCTCGGGCTCGATGGCCGCGCTGATGCGCCCGCCGAGGCCGAGCCGGCGCAGACCCGCCGCCGCCAGAATCAGGGCGTCGTACTCGCCCGAGTCGAGCTTGCGCAGGCGCGTGTCCACGTTGCCGCGCAGGTCTTTGATTTGAACGTCCGGCCGCAGGTGCTTGAGCTGCGCGATGCGCCGCAAGGAAGAAGTGCCGACGACCGCGCCGGCCGCGAGGTTCCCGAGCGAGGCGCTGCCCGTGACCGCGCCCGCGCGCAGCACGAGCGCGTCGCGCGGGTCTTCGCGCTCGGGCGTGGCCGTGATGGCGAGGCCGTCGGGCGTGACGGTCGGCAGGTCTTTGAGCGAGTGGACGGCCACGTCCACACGGCGGTCGAGCAGCGCGACCTCCAGCTCCTTCGTGAACGCGCCCTGCCCGCCGATGGTCGAGAGCGGTACGTCCAGACGAACGTCGCCCGTCGTCTTGAAGATTTCGATTCGCACCGCGACGCCCGGCTCCAGCGGTTCGAGCCGCGCCTTCACCCACTCCGCCTGCCACAGCGCGAGCTTCGACCCGCGCGAACCGATGATGATGACTTTCATGTCAGAAGTCGCCGGTTATCTGTCACCGCCACGCTCTTCGAGGCCGAAGACGTCGCGCCACGCCTGCACCTCGCCCTCCTCGCCGGCGTCGTAGGAGCGGCGCATGCGGTGGATGACCGGGTGCGAAATCTTGTTGACGGTCGACATGAGCAGCGCCTCGATGGCCCGCTCCTGCTCGGGCGTGAGCGGCCCGAGCCGGGCGCGCTGGCGCTCGAACTCGTCGCGCGCGATGCGTTGGAGCTTCTCCTTGAGCGCGCCGACCGTGGGGCCGATGTCCAGGTCGCGCAGCGCCTGCTGGAACTGCGTCACCTCGGCCTCGACTATCAGCTCGGCGCGCTCGGCCTCGCGCTCGCGCTCGCGCAGGTTCGAGGCGACGACCGCTTCGAGGTCGTCGACGTCGAAGACGAAGAGGTTGCCGATCTTCGCCACCGCCGGGTCTACGTTGCGCGGGACGCTGATGTCGATGTAGAAGGCCGGGCGGTTGCGGCGCGCCGCGCGGGCGCGCTCGGCCATCTCGGGCGTGATGAGAAAGTCGCGCGCGCCCGTCGAGCAGATGACGACGTCGGCCTGCGCCAGCGCCTCTTCGAGCGCGGGGAACTCCAGCGCCTCGCCGCCGAAGGCGAGCGCGAGCCGCTGCGCGGTCTCGTAGGTGCGGTTGGTGACGAGCAGGCGCGACGCGCCCGCGCCCGCGAGGTGCTGCGCCGCCAGCTCGGCCATCTCGCCCGCGCCGACGAGCAGCACGGTCGCGCCTTTGAGCGAGCCGAAAATCTTCCGCCCCAGCTCGACCGCCGTGTAGCTGACCGAGACGGCCGAGGCCGCGATGCCGGTCTCGGTGCGGACGCGCTTGGCGACGCGCAGCGCGTGGTGGACGAGCTTATGCAGGACGCGGCCGGCCGTCCCGGCCTCGACCGCGAGCGAGTAGGCGTGCCGCACCTGGCCGAGGACCTGCGGCTCGCCGACGACCATCGAGTCGAGCGAGGAGGCGACGCGGAAGACGTGGCGGACGGCGGCCTCGTCGGCGTGCGTGTAGAGGTGGCCGCTGAAAAGCTCGACGGGGACGGAGCGCACGCGGCTGAGGAAGTCGCTGAGGCGCCCCACGGCGTCCGGCGCCTGCGGCCCCGCGGACGCGGCCAGCACCTCGACGCGGTTGCAGGTCGAGACGATCAACCCCTCCCGCACCAGCTCGCCGTCGACGAGCGCGCGCAGACTCTCGCCGCACGCCGCGTCGCTGAAGGCGAGGCGCTCGCGCACCTCGACGGGCGCGGTCTTGTGGTTGAGTCCGACGAGAAAAATCGACATCACCTACCCGCCGCCCCCGCGCCCCTCCTCCACAATCCTAATCAGCGCCTCCAGCCTCCGTTCAGTGCGCATGGCTTGTTCCGCCAAGCTCGCAAGCGCCTCTTCCGTCCGCTTGACGTCAGCACGAGATGACTCATTAATCCGTGCCTGTGCCTCAAATGTTTGTGTCGCCACCTGCACGAGAGTTCGATGCAGGTCGGACAACGACTCCAACCGAAATGACAGTTGCCTGAGCTGCTCGTCCGTCAGAGCAAGTTGCTCGTCTGTCCGGGCCTGCCGCTCTTCGGCCTGCCCTATGCGCGCCTCGGCGCGCGCCTGGCTCTTGAGGATAAAGTCCATCGCCCGTTCCATCTCATCGTTGGTCATTTCCTGGCTCCTTTCCGGTTGAGCAAAACGGGCAGCGTTGAGGGCAGGCGCATAGGGCTTTAACGGAAGACGTGGAAGCCGCCGAGCGCGATGGCGCCGGCGAAGGTGCAGAGGACGAGCGTGAAGCCGCCGACGCCGAGCCACGCGGCCTTGCGCCCGCGCCACTGGACGCGGAAGTGGAGCAGGGCGAGATAGACGACCCACGTCAGCAGCGCGAAGAACTCGGTCGGGTCGTTGTGGAACATGCGGACGCTGCGCGCGCGCGACCAGATGACGCCGGTGACGATGCCGAGCGTGAGCAGCGTGAAGCCGACGCTCGCCGCCGTCGAGGCCACGTCGTCCACGGTCGTCAAAGACGGCAGCCGGTGGAAGACGGCGCTGAACTTCTTCAGGCGCAGCTCGCGCTCCTGCCACAGGTACATCACGCTCGCCGCGAAGGCGACGAAGAAAGAGGCGTAGCCGAACAGCAGCAGCGTGACGTGGACGGGGAAGAGCCACGAGCCGCTGCCTCCCGTGACGCTGCTCGGCACCTTGCCCGGGTCGGGCGAGACGAGCTGCGACCCGAGGACGACGAGCGCGACCGCCGGCAGCAGGAACGCGCCGAGCGCGCGCAGGGGGTAGCGGAAAGTCACCAGGAAGTAGGCGACCACGAGCGTCCAGGCCAGGAACGAGAGCGCGTCGGTGGTGCTGAAGAGCGGGTAGTGGCCGTCGCGCGCCCAGTCGAAGATGATCGAGCCGGTGTGCGCCGCGAACCCGAAGGCGGCCGCGTAGAGCGTGAGCCGCTCGGAGGCGCGGCGCTTGTTGACGAACGAAAGAACGGCGTGGGTGGCGGCGATGACGTAACCGGCCAGCGCCGCGTAGAGAAATGGTTTCATCGCTTAAATGGGCGGCGTAAGGGGCGCACGCGCCATTGTAATTGAAGGCTCGGGGGGCGGCAAGCAACCCCCCGGCGCGGCGGCCGGCCGCCGCTTTGAATGCCCCGGCGGGGCGTGAGACACTAGCCCGCGCGGGAGTAAGCGAAGACGAAAAAGTTTCAGGAGGCGCCGACAAACATGCCGACTCGTGAGGAGGCGTGGGAGCTGCTCTGCGAGTACACGAAGGGCAAGAGTTTGAGGCAGCACGCGCTGGCCGTCGAGGCGGCGATGCGCGCGGCCGCAGTCCGGTACGGCGACCCCGACGCGGACATCGACGAGTGGGGCGTCACGGGGATGCTGCACGACTTCGACTACGAGATGTTCCCCACGGCCGACGAGCACCCCTACAAGGGCGCGAACATCATGTGCGGGCGCGGCTACCCCGACCGCGTCATACGCGCCATCATGGGGCACGCCACCTACACCGGCGTCCCGCGCGACACGGCGATGGCGCGCGCCCTGTTCGCCACCGACGAGCTGTGCGGCTTCCTCGTCGCCTGCGCGCTCGTGCGCCCGTCGAAGAGCCTCGACGACCTCGAAGTCTCGTCGGTCAGGAAGAAGCTCAAGGACAAGGCGTTCGCGCGGACGGTCAACCGCGACGACATCCGACAGGGCGTCGAGGAGCTGGGCGTCGAGCTGGACGAGCACGTCCGCTTCTGTATCGAAGCCCTCAAGCCCGTCCAGGAACGCATCGGGCTCAAAGGCGGGACCGGAGAGTGACGCTTGCGCGCGCGCGGCGGGTTACTTATGCTGGGGCGCGGGTTCCTTCAGACGTTTTTCGACGGCGGGGCGGGGGAGAGGTCGGGCGCGGCGCGGCCGGTGAGGACGGAGGCGAAGGTGAGCGCCGTCAGCGTGAGCAGCGAGGCCAGGAGCGCGGTGGCCGCCGCCTGTAGCGCCCGCCGGCGCGAGGTGTGGCGGTAGACGAAAATTGCCGCGTATGTGATAGCGCCCAGCGGGGCGAGCAGAGTCAGCGCGCTGTACCAGCCCCTTGAGCCCGGGCCGGCGCCCTCCAGAATGAGCCGCGCGGCCGCGTAGCAGACCCCGGCTCCCGCGAGGGCGGCGAGCAGCGAGGCGGCGATGAGCAGCTTCCAGCGCAAACTTCGTCGGGTCTCCGGATTTGTTGCGTCGGCGGCGGTGCGAGCGGGAAAACGCGAATGGTAGCCAGGAGCGCACTACTTTACCTCGCGCGGCGGGAGGGCCTGAAGGACTTCGCCACGCGCTTCAAGCCCTTCCGGAAGATGACCGCGCGCTTCGTCGCGGGCGAGGACATCGAGACGACCGTCCGCGCCATCCGCGACCTGAACGCCCTGGGCTGCACGGCCACCTTCGACCACCTCAACGAGGGCGTGACGAGCGCGCCCGAGACCGAAGGGGAGGTGCGGGAGTACAAGCGCATACTCGCCGCCATCGACGAGTCCGGCATCAAGTCGAACGTCTCGATAAAGCTCACGCAGTTCGGCCTCGCCTTCGACCCGGGGCTGGCCTACCGCAACGCGCGCGCGATAGTCGAGGAGGCGGCGCGGCGCGGTAACTTCGTCCGCGTGGACATGGAGGACTCGCCCGTGACGCAGGTCACGCTCGACATCTTCCGTCGGCTGCGCTCCGAGTTCGACCTGAACACCGTCGGCATCGTCCTCCAGTCCTACCTGCGCCGCACCGAGGCGGATTTGCGCGACATGCTCGCCGTCCCCGCGCGCATCCGGCTCTGCAAGGGCGCGTACAACGAGCCGCCCGAGGTCGCCTTCCCCGACAAGCGGGACGTGGACGAGAACTACGTGCGCTGCATGAAGCTGCTCCTCAAGAGTGGCGTCTACCACGGCATCGCGACGCACGACGAGAACATGATTCGGGCGACGAAGGAGTTCGCCGCCGCCGAGGGCATCGGGCGCGACAAGTTCGAGTTCCAGATGCTCTACGGCGTGCGGCGCGACCTGCAGGAGGGGCTCGCGCGCGAGGGCTACAACGTGCGCGTCTACGTGCCGTACGGGAAGACCTGGTACCCGTACTTCATGCGCCGGCTCGCCGAGCGCCCCGCCAACGTCTGGTTCGTGATGAAGAACTTTCTGAAAGGCTGAGGGCCGAGGAAGATGAGCGAAGACTGGAGCTGGATTCTGTGGACGATGCTCGGGGTCGTCCTCGTCATCGCCGAGGTCTTCACGCCCGGCTTCGTGCTTCTCTGGTTCGGCGTCGGCGCGCTGGCGGCCGCGCTGGCGAGCTTCCTCGGCGCGGGGCTGGCCGCGCAGTTCATCCTCTTCATCGCGGTCTCGACGGCGCTGACCGCGCTCTCGCGCACGATCTTCGTCAACTACTTCTCCGGGCGCGACGGCGCCGCGGGCCTGAAGTCGGGCGCCGATGCGCTGCCCGGCCAGGTGGGGACGGTCGTCGGTTCGAGCCAGGGGGCTCTGAACGAGGGCGCGGTCAAGGTCTTCGGCTCGGTCTGGACGGCCTACCCGGCGGAGGGCGAGCAGCCGCTCGAAGCCGGCGACCGCGTCGTCGTCGAGAGCCTGCGCGGCGCATCCATCTACGTCCGCCGCGCGGGCGCACTCCCCGAGTGGCGCGTGAGTGACTTGCCCGAGGGCGACCAAAGACGGGACAGCTAAGCAACGCAGACACAGAGGCGCGGGCCGAAGTCAGCTTTACTCTAGCTGACTTCGGCC
>JAIVJI010000082.1 GCA_020200135.1 Acidobacteriota bacterium
TACAACGCCGAGGTGGCGGCGCTGCCCTTCAAGTGGTACCCGCCGTCGGAGATCATGCGCGGCGCGCTCGCGTGGCGCCTGCTCGACGTGACCGAGTCGAACGGCAAGCCCGTCGACCTCGTCAAGAGCTACTTCCGCAAGCGGCTGGTGCGGAGCCTCGCGGCGTCGGCCGGTCGGAGCTTGAGCGAAGAGGAGCTAGGCGGGCTGACGGCCGAGCGCGAGGGCGGGTGTCTGCGCGGGTGCGCGGTGTCCGTGCTCGTCTACCCCTTGAAGGCGGTCTTCCGCAAGCTCTTCTACTTCCTCGAATGGAAGCGCGCGGTCGACACGACGAGCCGCACGTACCACTTCGGCTACCTCGTCGGCCACGCGCTGCGCCCGCGCGCCGACGGCGCGAGCCCCCTAGACCTGCGCGGCGCGCGCGCCGTCGGCGAGGCCATCGAGGCCGTCTGCCGCGAGGCGCCCATCAAGCCGCTTGAGACGGCCGTCGGCTCCACCTTCCGCAAGTCCAAAGGCGTGCTGCGCGGCGCGGCGGCGCTGCTCGCGGGGAGCCTGCGCCGCGCGCCCGCGCGCCCCGACGAGGTGGCGGCCGCCGTCGAGCGCGTCGAGCCCGATGAGGAGCGCGAGCTGGAGCCCGTCGTCGCGCGCCTCCAACGCTCCATCGGCTCCGTCCCCGAAGACCACTTCCGAAACTTACGCCAACTCCTCGACGCGCGCCTCGGCCTCCCGCCCGCGGACGTGTAGATGATGTAAGGAATAATTCACAGGGATGGACAGGATAGACAGGATAAAGCAATTTCAGATTTGAAATTCTTCCCATCCTGTCCATCCCTGTTAATTATTCCCTCGCATCACCCGAGCGCCTCGATGTTGCAGACGGCGATGGAGAGTTCGCGGTCGTCGCGGTTGTCGGGGTCGTCGGGGCGGGGGCGCCAGGTGCGGTCGGCGTGAATCTCCAGCACGCAGCGGCCGCCGGACGCGTCAGTGCCCGACCGCGCTTCGTCGGGGACGGGAAGCTCCAGTTCCAGCCAGCCGTGTCG
This sequence comes from Acidobacteriota bacterium, assembly GCA_020200135.1. Lineage (GTDB taxonomy): Bacteria > Acidobacteriota > Blastocatellia > Pyrinomonadales > Pyrinomonadaceae > QHXN01. The sequence continues at coordinate 1,038 of JAIVJI010000082.1, forward strand.
GAACAGAGAGAAGTCGCACAGGGGCACGCCGTTCAGAAACACTTTCAGCCCGAGCGGGCGGTCTGCGATGTCCGGCATGTGGGTCGTCAGGTCGAGCCGCAGCTTCGAGAGTGCGGCGGAAGCCTGGAAGACCACCACGCCCCGCCGCCTCATCCAGCGCGCGACCGGCGGCAGGACGTTGGGCTCGTACCAGCCGTCGTCGTATTCGGCGGTGCGGTCGAGGCTGAGCGGGCGGGGCGCGTCGTCAAGGGCAGGGGCCGCCGCTTCGTTGAAGAGCGCGGAGCGGTCGCGGTGCTCGTTGTAGAAGGGGCCGAGCGGCGCGTCGGAAGCCTTGACGAGCACGTAGAGGCCGCTCTTCGGGAGGCGGACGTGGAGGTCTGAGATTTTGCCGAAGACGTAGCCCATCGCCATGTCGAAGGCGCGCCGCTCCGAGTGCGAGAGGCCGCGCAGGTAATCGACGAAGTCCGGCTCGAAGGGCAGCCCGTACTCGTCTCGCTGCTTGACGAACTCCTCGGACGACAGGCAGAGCGCGTAGCGCGGCTCCCAGGCGACGTGCGGGAAGAAGCGGCGGAAGCGCGCGGCGTGCTCGTGCTCCTCTTCGAGCCCGACGTGGCCGTCCACCGCGACGAAGCGGCGCAGCTCCTCCTCCGACATCTCCCCGTAAGACTTCAGCGCGCGGCGGTCGGTGCATTCGATGCCGTGCAGCGTCACGCCGCCCGGCCGCAGCACGCGCGCGACCTCGCGGAGCACCGCGTCCTTGTCTTTGAACTCGACGTGGCCGAGCACGTCGAGGCTGGCGACGTAGTCGAAGGAGTCGTCGGCGAAGGGGAGGCGCGTCAGCCGGGCCGCGCAGGTGAGGTCGTAGCCGTTGCGGCGCGAGGCGAGCGCGCACTCTTCGGAGAGGTCGCAGCCCGTGAGCGTGACGCCCTTGCGCTTGAGGAGCGCGAGCATCCCTGCGCCGCAGCCGAGGTCGAGCACCGCGGAGCCGGGGCGCACGTTGTCGTAGACCCACATCGTCCGCGCGAAGCGCATGTCGAAGCGGTCGAGCGCGCGGAAGTAGCGCGCGTCGAGCACCTCGTCCGACACGAACTTCGTGCGGTAGAACTCCGAGAGGTCTTCCACGCCCGCGCGCTTGTAAAGGTCTTCCGTCATAAACATCAGCGGGGCCGTTTATCGCAGGAAAAATTACATGGATGGACAGGATTGACGGGATAAGAGAAGGAAGGGTTTGAGATTTCAGATTTGAAAACTTGAATCCTTATCCTGTCCATCCTGTCCATCCATGTTAATTCATTCCCCCGCGACACGGCCCGCTCGCTGTTCGAGGGCTTCGAGGCGCGCTTCGAGCTGGCGGCGCGCGCGGTCGTGCATGACGGCGGCCTCGCCGGCCTCGAGCGAGAGCTGTTTGAAGCAGACGCGCTGCTCTTCGAGCAGGCCGTCCACGCGCTGGCGCATCTCGGCGTGCAGCTCCTCGGCGCGCGCGGCGACCTCGGCGCTCCGCGCCTCGTGTAGCTCGGCGCGGAGCGCGGCGGCGTCACGCTGCTCGGCGTGGGCGGCGCGCTGCGCCTCGGCCAGACGCTCAAGGCCGGCGGCGAAAGCCTGCCGCAGCTGCGCGCCCTGCGACTCGAAGCGCGCCTCGGCCCGCGCGAGCCGCGTCTGCAACTCGCCCACGCGCGCGCGGTCGGCCTCGGCCTCGGCGCGCAGCGTGGTCAGGATTTCGGAACGGATTTCGGTCCGGAGCCGCGCGAGCGCCTGCTCGTGCGCGCTGAGCGCGGCGCGCGCGTCGCCGAGCGCGTGGTGGACGGCCGAGTTGAAGTTGACTTGCTCCCACGTGAACCAGTGCGCGGCGCGCGCCATCAGGCGCTTGAGCCAGAGTTCGAGCCCCGCCGCCGCGCCGCGCCGGTAACTGAGAATCGGCGGCAGGCGCGGCCATGCGCGCCCGGTGGTGGCGAGGTTCGCGTCCATGCGCGCCAGCGCCTCGGACGCGTGCGCGCCCGCGCCGCCCGGCTCGGCGCCCGCCGCCGCGCCCCGCGCCGGGAGCGCCTGCGCGGCGGCCGCCTCCGGCGCGCGCGCCCGACCCTCGGCCAGCACGCGCTCGCGTATCTCGCGCAGAGTGTTTTCGACTTCTAAGTCGGGCATGACTCCTCCAGGGTGGCCACGGGGGCGGCGCGCGCCCCCAGCCGCCGCGCCGTCGCGCTGGCGTTGAGGTTGGCGATGCCTTCGACGAGGACGGGGCTCGTGACGCGGAAGAAGAGCACGCCGTCGAGCCAGTCGTAGCTGACGCCGTCGCGGCTGTGGACGGCGAGCGAGACGGAGAACTGGTCGAGCCCGAGCCAGCAGTCGAAGGCGAAGACCGCCTCGACCAGCTCGCCGCGCCGGAGCACCCCGAGGTCTACCTGCTGCTCCTTCGTGTTGGTGCCGTAGGCGTGGACGCCGCGGCTGTCGTTGACGAGGAAGCCGAAGACCGCGTCGTCCACCTCGCGCAGGAAGCGCGCGCGCACGCGCACCTGGACGGGCGACCCCGTCTCGACCACGGCGACGGGGCGGCGCGCGGCGTCGAGCAGCTCGGCGCTCACAATCTCCGCCGTCCCGTCGCCGTGCCGGTACGTGTAGCGCAGCGGCGCGAAGCTCTCCCCGGCCCGCGCGCCGTCTTCCGCCCGCGCGCCGTCGGCCGCCGCCTCGGCCTCCTCCTCGTACTCCTGCTCGCGCTCCATGACCGTCTTCTGGTAGTGGTTGAGGACTTCGATGGGCGCGCCGTCGGAGAGCACGCGGCCGGCGCTCATCAGGATGGCGCGCGTGCAGAGCGCGCGCACCGCCGCCGCGTCGTGCGAGACGAAGAGGACGGTCGCGCCGCTCTCCTGAATCTCCTTGATGCGCCGGAGGCAGCGGTGCTGGAAGACCGCGTCGCCGACCGCGAGCGCCTCGTCGATGACGAGGATGTCGGGCTCGACGTTGGCGGCGACGGCGAAGGCGAGGCGGACGAACATGCCCGACGAGTAGGTCTTCACCGGCTGGTGTATGAACTGGCCTATCTCCGCGAAGCGCTCGATGTCGGGGAAGAGCCGCTCGGTCTCGCGCCTTGAGAGCCCCATCAGCGCCGCGTTCATGTAGACGTTCTCGACGCCCGTCCCCTCGGGGTCGAAGCCCGCGCCCAGCTCCAGGAGCGCCGCCACGCGCCCCTCGCGCCAGACGCTCCCGACGGTCGGCTCAAGCGTCCCGGCGATGATCTGCAGGAGCGTTGACTTGCCGCAGCCGTTCGGGCCGATGATGCCGGTCGTCGTCCCGGCCTCGACCTCGAAGCTCACGTCCTTCAAGGCCCAGAACTCGCGGTGCCGCTTCAGGCGGCCCCGCGTCAGCGTCTCCTTCAGACGGTCGCCCGGCCGCGCGTAGATGCGGTACTGCTTCGACACGTCCTCGACGCGCAGCGCCACTGTCATGCCCGGCAATTTAACAGAACGGGTGAGCGCGAGGCCAGAAGGCCGCGCGAGCGCGGCGTCGCGCCCCGGTCAGTCGGCCTTGGGTCTGACCCCGACGCGGCATTCGATGTTTTCGGCGTTGATCGTCGGCTCGTGTAAGAAGTAGGTGAGCGCCCTCGTCTCACCCTTGTCGAAGAGCAGGTCCTGTTTCCGGCTCCACTCCCCTTCGGAGGTGGTACATTCGGATCGAATGTAGAGGAAGCCTTCTTCGCCGACGTTCGTGACGGTCACCTTGACTTCGAGTCCCGCGTCGAACTCGCCGTTGACGATGCGGGTGGTCTTCGCCCAGGTCATGTTGGAAGTCTTCCCCTTCGCGGCGCTAAAGACCGGCCCGCAGTTGTCCGGCGCGAGCATGAGAACGGCGGCGGCCAGAAAGGGGGCGGCGCACGCGGATAAGGGGTGGGTGCGTGTAGACGGCGTGGCTTTCATCGTTGTTCCTCCTGGTGAGACGTGCGGACGCGCGCGAGGTTGCCGCGAGGGGCGCGCATTGTATCACCAATCGCCCCGAACCGGCGGCGAATTTCGGGCGCGCTAAACGCCCCGGCGCGTATGCGTTGCGCCGCGCGAAAGCGGTGTGATACGCTCGGGTCTCCCCTGAAAACCTGAGCCTAAAGGCGGGGCCGTATCCTTTCAAATGAAGACATGCCCGACATGCGGTAGGCAGTACGGCGAGACGACGACGCTGTGCCCGGCGGACGGCTCGGTGCTGAGGCGCGGGGAGGGCGAAGACCGCCTCATCGGACAGGTGCTCGCCGGCAAGTACCGCATCGACGACAAGATCGACGAGGGCGGCATGGGCTGCGTCTACCGCGCGACGCACGTCCTGATGGAGAAGGTCATCGCCGTCAAGGTGCTCCACCCCGCGCTCGCCGCCGACGAAAAGATCGTCCACCGCTTCACGCGCGAGGCCAAGGCCGCCTCGCGCATCTCGCACCCGCACGCCATCAACGTCACCGACTTCGGCGAGTCGGACAACGGCATCGTCTACCTCGTCATGGAGTACCTCCGGGGGCGCACGCTCAAGGACGTGGTGCGCTCGGGCGGGCCGATGACGCTCCGGCGCACGGTCGAGATCGTCCGGCAGGTCGCCGGCGCCTTGGAAGCCGCGCACCACGAGGGCGTCGTCCACCGCGACCTCAAGAGCGACAACATCATGCTCGAAGAGGCGACCGGCGGCGACTGGGCCAAGGTGCTCGACTTCGGCATCGCCAAGATTCAGCAGACCGAGCGCTCAATCCACGAGACCGACCCGGGGCTGACCGCGCCCAACCTCATCATCGGCACGCCGCAGTACATGTCGCCCGAGCAGTGCTCGCAGGCTTCCGACATCGACGCGCGCTCCGACCTCTACAGCTTCGGCGTCATCGTCTACGAGATGCTGGCCGGCCACGTCCCCTTCACGGGCGACTCGCCGACCGCCATCATGATGAAGCACATCCAGGAGCCTGCGCCCTCGATTCTCGAAGAGCGCGGGGACCTGCCGGCCGAGGTCGGCCGCGTCATCGCGCGCGCGCTCGCCAAGCGCCCCGAAGACCGCTTCCAGAGCGCGGGCGAGCTGTCGGCCGCGCTCGCCTCCGCCGCCGAGGAGGCTCCGCTCGGCGGCTCGGCCGCCGGGGCCGCCGTCCTCGATACCGACCGCATCGGCTCGCCGACTTCGCCGAACGAGCCCGCGCGCACGACCGTCGTCGCGGCCGGCGACGGCGAAGAAGACGACGCGACGGTCGTCGGCCGCCGCCACACGGGCGCCGACGCGGTCGCGACGACGACGGGCGAGGGGGCCGCCCTGCCGCCGCCGGTCGCGCCGCTGCCGCTCCCCGAGCCGGCCTTTAACCCGTGGCGCATCGCGGTGCCGGCCGTCGCCGTCGTCGCCATCATCTTCGCGATCTTCTTCACCTTCCAGCGGCGCGGCGTCTCGTCCGAGCAGACCGGGGAGCCGCCGCTCCAGGCCGACCCGAACGGCCAGGCCGTCCAGCCCATCACGCCGCCGACGGGGCAGGCCGGCCCAGGCGCAACAAGCGACTGCCGGACATCAACGCCAACGTCGAGCCGCCGCCTCCGCCCAGGGAGGACAAGCCCAAAGAGGACAAGCCGCCCGACAAGCCGCCCGCACTCGATGACGCGCCGCCCCCGCCCGTCAAGCCCGTGTAAACTTCTACGACAGAAAATAAGGGCGCCGTGACTCGACCGTCACGGCGCCCTTATTTTCTGTCAGCCGCCCCCCGTTCAACTTTAAGAACGCGCCGACGCCGACGCCCCCCGAAGGAGTTCGAGCAGCCGCGCCTCTTCGTCAAACTCCAACCCGATTTCGACGACGTGACAGGGGAGCGCGAAGCCGAGCCCGCGCAGCTTGACCGCGTCCTTCGCCGTCGTCAGCAGCGCGCGGGCGCCGGCGCGTGCGGCCTCGCGCGAGACCGCGTCCGCGTCGGCGGCCGTGTACGCGTGGTGGTCCGCGAAGGCGCGCGTGTAGCTCAGCCCGAAGCCCTCGCGCCGCAGGTGCTCGAAGAACGCGCGCGGGTTGCCGACCGCGCAGAACGCCGCGACCGCCGAGCCGGCGGCGACGCCCGCGTGCGCCGACGCTCCGACGGCGACGACTTCATGCGCCGGCCGACCGAACTCCTTGAGCGGCACGAGCCCGCGCGTGCGCACGCGTGACGTGACGACCGCGGCGCGGCCGCCGCACAGACGCTCGACCTCCGCGCGTAAGCCTTCGAGGTCTTCGGCCAGCCCGGCGCGCGTGATGACGACGCAGTCGGCGCGCGCGAGCGCCGACGCCGGCTCGCGCAGGCGGCCGCGCGGGAGGAGGTGGCCGCCGCCCCACGGGTCTGTCGCGTCGAGCGTCACGATGTCCAGGTCGCGCGCGATGCGCAGGTGCTGGAAGCCGTCGTCGAGGACGAAGACCTCCGCCCCCAGCTCCGCGCGCGCCCAACGCGCCGCCGCCACGCGGTCGCGGTCGCAGACGACCGACGCCGCGCCCAGCAGCCTCTCCGCCAGCAGCCTCGGCTCGTCGCCGCACTCCTCGACCCCGGCCAGCACGCGCGCGCCGTCGGACGCCAACACGCGCCGCGACTCGTCTGCGCGCCCGTACCCGCGCGTCAGCACGCACGCGCGCAACCCCTCGCGCGCGAGCGCCCGTGCGACCCACTCGACCAGCGGCGTCTTGCCCGTCCCGCCCGCCGTCAAATTCCCGACGCTGACGACCGGCGCCCCCACCTCCTCGGTCTTAAGTAGGCCCGAGCGGTAGAGGCGCAGGCGCGCACGCGTCACTGCGCCGTAGAGCCAGCCGAGCGGTGCCAGTGCGAGCGACATAAAGGGAGACGGCGGACGCTAGATGTCGGACGCCGGTGTCTTCTCTGTAACTAGCATCTGACATCCGGCATCCGACGTCTCATTCAGGAGCGGGGCGAGCAGCTCGACGGTGCGCGCGGTGGCGCCCCGGTTCTGTTCGAGGACGGCGCGCGCGCTCTCGCCCAGACGGCGGCGCTTCCCGTCGTCGTCGAGCAGTTCGCGGAGGGCCCGCGCGAGTTCGCGCGCCGCCCCCGCTTCGTCGGAGGTGTGCGGGAGCTGGACGAGCGCGCCGCGTTCGACGAGCGTGGCGACGATGGCCTTAAAGTTCGAGGTGTGCGGGCCCGTGACGACCGCGCGCGCTTCGAGCGCGGGCTCAAGCACGTTGTGGCCGCCGACGGGCGCGATGCTCCCGCCGACGAAGACGACATCGGCCAGCGCGTAGACCGCGCGCAGCTCGCCGATGCTGTCGAGCAGGACGACGTCGCATTCGGCGTCCCGCTCGCGGGGCACGTCGCCCCGCCGCGCCCAGCTAAAGCCCGAAGCCTCGACGAGCGCCGCCACCTCCTTAAATCGCTCCGGGTGTCTGGGCGCGACGAGCAGGCGCGGCCGCCTCGCCGCGTCGGTCAAGAGGTTGAAGGCTTCGAGCAGGACGCGCTCCTCCGGCGCGTGCGTGCTCGCGGCGACGACGAGCGGGCGGCCCCCGTCGGCGTCGAAGCGGCGGCGCAGCTCTTCGGTCAGGGGCCGCGACTCCGGCTCCTCGATGTCGAACTTGACGTTGCCCGTGACGCGCGCGCGCGCGGGAGCGAGCCCGAGCGCGACCAGCCGCGCCGCGTCCGCCTCCGTTTGCGCCGCCGCGAGCGAGAGGTCCGCGAGCACGCGCCGGATGAAGGGGCGGACGAGTTTGTAACGCCCGAAAGACTTCTCGGAGACGCGGCCGTTGACGAGCGCGACGGGGACGCCGCGCCGCGCACACTCGCGGAAGAAGCGCGGCCACAGTTCGGTCTCCATCACGAGCACCGCCCAGGGGTTGACGGCCCGCAGCGCGCGCCGCACGCTCCAGGCCCAGTCGAAAGGGAAGTAGAAGACGCGCTCGGCCCGCCCCCCGAAGACCTCGCGCGCGACGCGCTGCCCCGTCAGCGTCGTCGTCGAGACGACGAGCGCCAGGCGCGGGTGCCCTTCCAGAAGCGCGCTCACGAGCGGCCGCGCCGCCTGCGTCTCGCCGACCGAGACGCAGTGGAGCCACACCACGCGCCGGCCGCCCGCGTCGAACTGCGGCAGGGAGCCGGCGCGCTCCGCCAGCCCCGCCGCGTACTTCCCGTGCCGCGCCGCGTCCAAAAGAAACCTCGGCAGCAGCGCTAAGACGCCGATGCCGAGGAGGATGCTGTAGAAGAAGTACATCTTGAAAAGACGTGAACCGTAAACCGTAAACCGTGACAAGAGGAAGTCAGGCTCTCTTCTTGTCACGGTTTACGGTTTACGGTTCACGCTCTTACGCTTCTTACTTCGCCCGCTCCATGTAGCGCCCTTCGACGGGGTCGACGCGGATGCGGTCGCCCTCGTTGACGAAGGGGGGGACGGAGATGGTGACGCCGTTCTCGAGCTTGGCCGGCTTGTTGACGTTCGAGACGGTCGCGCCCTTCATCGTCGGCTCGGTCGAGACGACGGTCAGCTCGATGGAGGGCGGGAGGTCGATGCCGATGGGCGAGCCCTCGTAGTACTCGGCCTGAATCTTCATGCCCGGCAGGAGCCACTGCGCCATGTCGCCGAGGTCTTCGTCCGACAGCGCCGTCTGCTCGTAGCTCTCGGTGTTCATGAAGTGGTAGTGCGAGCCGTCGGCGTACATGAACTCCATCTCGTGCTGTTCGAGGTGGGCGCGCTCGACCGTGTCGGCCGAGCGGAAGCGGTGCTCGAAGCTGGAGCCCGTGCGCAGGTCGCGCAGCTTGGTCTGCATCATCGCGCGCAGGTTGCCGGGCGTGTGGTGGCGCGCTTCGATGACCTTGCAGGGCTTGCCCTCGAAGACGATGACCATGCCCTTCCGGATTTGGGTCGCGGATATTGCCATAAAATTGTCTGACTCCGAAACGTTTGGGATTTCTATCCTTCGGGGCGAAAGCCGCGCGCCGCCCCCACAGGAGACTTCCGCGGGCCTTTCGCAAACCCCGTAGTCTAGCTACGGCCTCGCCGCTTTGTCCAGCGGGCCGGGCGGGCGGCGTCAGACGAGCGTGCCGTCGGAGTCGGCCGAGTCCTGCGACTCCAGCTTGAAGAAGACGCGGAGCGTCACCTGGTATTCGAGCCTCCCAGCCTGGAGCCCGCCGCGCATCTCCTCGACGACGAACCACGACAGCTCGCGCAGCGTCTGGCGCGCGCGGCCGACGGCGACCTCGATGGCGTGGCTGAAGCTCTGCTCCGAGGTGCCGACGATCTCGACCGCCTTGAAAACCTTCTCGCTCATGCGAACAGTCCTCCGGTGTGCGTGATGCTGGATTCGAGGTTATAAATCTCGTTCGGTTTGTCTGCGTTTGAAAGCAGGGCGGACGCTAACACGCGTGTGTGTGCGAGTCAAGAAGTACGAGCCGGAGGACGCGCGTGAGAAGAGTTGGACGGCGCAAAACCTCAGAGCGGGCGGGAGACGGGAGAGACATCGGAGGGAGTGATGTCTTCTACCGCCGCCCGCCCGCTCTTCCGGAGGAGCCCACCTTCCTGAGCGATTAAACGACCACCCCGCTTTAAAGTTTCCGAAAATTTTCGGCGCGTGGAAGGTAAAAAGTTCGGGCCGAAACGTCCCGCCGCGTGGATATTCGTTCATGCGGCGCGGGCGCGGAGCGTGCGGCGTTGGCGCGCGACCTGGTCGAGCCAGAGCTGCGCCTCCTGGTAGTGGGGGAAGCGCTGCTCGTCGGTGCGGAACGCCTTGGTGTGGTAGTAGCGGCGGCCGTTGATGAGGCGGGCCGGGTGCTTGATGTGGAGCATCTCGTGGTAGAGGATGTACTCGACGAACCACTCGGGCACGTCGCGCGAGTCGAGCGTCTTGCTGATGACGATGGTGTCGTGGACGCCGTCGTGGTGGCCGAGGATGGTGCGCGTGCGCCGCTGCGACCAGGTCAGCGTCGGCTGCTCCAGCCCCCCGCCGAAGTAGCGCTGGTTCAAACGCTGGAACATCCGTCCGAGATCGTAGACGCTGCCCTGCGCCGACGAGACCATCTTGCGCCCGCGCTGCCGGCGCGCCAGGTCGGAGGCGCGCAGCACCTCGGGCGAGAAGGCGTAGTCTCTGTAGACCCGCTCGTAGAAGGGCGGCGCGCTGCGGCGGCGCAACAGCTTCGAGACGAGGATGAAGGCGAGCGCGCGGTGGACATGTACGGGCGCGCTTTTGAAGACGTCGGAGAGCCGGACGTAGACGCGTCCCGAGCGCAGCCGTATGGTGTGGTTGAGCCCCGCGTAAGGGTAGTAGCGCACGTCCACCTCGGGCACCGTGCGCTTGGGCGCGAGCGTGCGGAAAGCCTCGGCGAAGAGCACGCTGAGCAGTGGCTGAGAGTCGGGCATAATTTGATAACCCTGCGTGGAGACCGCCGCTTTGACTGCTTGGAAGCCGCCGGGAGCCGGGCGGCTGTAGTCGGAACGGTGACCCGAAGCTTTGAGGCTCGATATTAAGAGGCTTCGGAGTGGGGCGTCAAACTAGACTTTTTGAACCCCCGCTAAGCCGTTTGCTTGCCGGCAAATGGCCGCGCGCGCCCGCGCGCGTCCCGCCGAGCCGCCGAAACAGCCCCAACCCAATCTCTTGCGCTGCAACGGTTTAACCCGGTCGGGATGAGAGCCTTGTCGAGACGGGGTTGTAAGTCGTGCCGGTTCAGAGGTTAGGAACCGAGGGCGGGCGCTCGGGAAGTTGCCGGGCGTCGCCCGGACGGCGGTTTGCGCCCGTTTTCGGCAATCCGTTATACTCCAAAAGACCGCGGTGCGGACGGTCGCGGCCCCCACGTCCGTTCGGCCGGGAATTTAGTTCTTGACAGTGCGGGGTGGGGGCGGTTAACAATTTAAAGATGGCCGTGAGAGGCCGCGCCGTCCCTTGCGCGCGGCACATCCCGGCGTCCGACCGTAGAAACCCCTTTCGCAGCCCCGCTCGCCGTCCCTGAAGCAATGGCAATCCGAGCCTCGACATTACCCACGCAGGCCGACCGGGCGCCCGACGCGCGCGGCCAGGCCGTGCTCGCCGCCGTCATCAAGGAGCACCTGCGGACGGGCGAGCCCGTGGCCTCGCGCTCTATCTCGGGGCAGTTCGCGGGGGGCTCGGGGTGGAGCTCGGCGACCATCCGCAACGTGATGGCCGAGCTGGAAGAGCACGGGCTGGTCGAGCAGCCGCACACCTCGGCCGGGAGGGTCCCGACCGACAAGGGCTACAGGTTCTACGTCGACCACTTCATCGGCGACGCGCGCCTGTCGCGCGCCGACATCTCGGCCATCGACCGCGGCCTCGGGCTTCCCGCCGAGTCGGGCTCGCAGGCCACACCGCGTCTGATGGAGAGGGTCTCGCACGTCCTCTCGGAGCTGTCGGAGAACGTCGGCATCGTCGTCTCGCCGCCGGTGGCCGACAGCCGGCTCGAACACATCGAGTTTCTGCCGCTCGCCGACGGCCGCATCCTGGTCGTGCTGGTGCTGGCCTCGAACGTCGTCCAGAACAAGATCATCCGCATCGACGAGCCGCTGACGACCGAGGAGCTGGAGGGCGCGGCGCGCTACCTCAACGCGGAGTTCTCGGGCAAGACCTTGCAGACCATCCGCGCCGAGGTCCTGGCGCTGATGGGCGAGGAGAAGGCGCTCTACGACCGCCTGCTCCGCAACGCCGCGCTGCTCTTCGAGCGCGGGGTGGAGGACGGCGGCGACGAGACCGGCGACGTCTACATCGACGGCGCGTCGAACATCCTCGCCAAGCCGGACTTCTCGGACGTCGAGCGGCTGCGCGAGCTGTTCCGCACCTTCGAGGCCAAGTCGCGCCTCGTCAAGATTCTCGGCGAGTGCATCGCGCGCGAGCCGGTCTTCGGCGACGTGCACGTCTGTATCGGGCGCGAGCACACCGCGCCGCAGCTACGCTCGTGCGCGCTCATCACCGCGCCCTACCGTCTGGGCGACGGCTTCGTCGCGGGCACCGTGGGCGTCGTCGGGCCGATGCGTCTGGAGTACGCGCGCACGATGGCCGCGGTCAACTACGTCGCGCGGCTCGTCGAGCGCGTGCTGCGCGAGGAGGCGCGCGCCTGACCGAGGGCGCGCGGGGAGCGTGTTTCGGCTCCGTGGAAGGGCTGCAAGAGGGATGACTCAATCGAACATGGCAGACAAGGGCAGGCAGAAGCCGAACCGCATTCCCGTCCGCTTCGACGACGAGGGCGAGAAGCCCGAGGCCGGGGCGGGGGACGACAGCGGGCTCACGCCCGAGGAGTTGGGGCGCGAGTCGTCCTACGACGACGCGACCGAGATGGGCCGCCGCATCGAGGGCGGCGAGGCGCAGGAGTCCGGCTCGGGCGAGTCGGGCGCGACGGGCAGCACGGACATCTCCGAGCAGCCGCGCAGCCGCAACGACCAGGACACGACCGTCTCGCACTCGGACCCCGAGGGCGAGGGCGGCGGCGGCGCCTCCGGCACCTCGACCGAGCCCGCGCGCCGCGCCGACGCCTCCGCGACGCCGGGCGCGCCGGCCGGGCCCGAGGTGGCCGAGCTGCTCGCGACGCGCGCCGAGCTGAAGCGGGTCGAGGGCGAGCTGAAGAGGCTCGCGGACGAGCGGCAGGAGTTTAACGACAGGCTCGCCCGCCGCCAGGCCGAGTTCGACAACTTCCGCAAGCGCATCGAGCGCGAGCGCTCCGAGACCTACCAGCGCGCGCTCGCCGAGGTCGTGCGCCGCCTGCTCCCCGTGCTCGACAACCTCCAGCGCGCGCTCGACGCCGAGCGCGTCGTCGAGGTCAAAGAGTCGGCGGAGTTCCGACACTTCCTCGAGGGCGTCGAGCTGATCAACCGCCAGCTCGGCGGCGTGCTCGAGAGCCTCGGGGTCGAGGCCGTGCCGACCGTGGGCGAGCTGTTCGACCCGCACGTCCACGAGGCCGTCGCCACCGAGGAGACGGACGGGGTCGAGCCCGACACCATCACGCAGGAGATGCAGCGGGGCTACCGCCTCGGCGACAAGCTCCTGCGCCCGGCGATGGTCAAAGTGGCCACCAGAGGGTGAGCCGCCAGTAACCAACCGCGGCGGGACTTCCCGACCCCCGCCGCCTTTCAGTCCAACCCCCTTCCAGACGTTAACCGCGCGCGGTTAACCCTGTCTCCCCTCGTCGCGAGAGAAAAAAGTTATGGGCAAAGTAGTCGGAATCGATTTAGGAACGACCAACTGTTGCGTGGCCGTGCTCGAAGGCGGCGCGGTGCAGATCGTGCCGAACAAGGAGGGCGGGCGCACGACGCCCACCGTCGTCGGCTTCACCGACAAGGGCGAGCGCCTCGTCGGCCAGATCGCCAAGCGCCAGGCCGTCACCAACGCCGCCAACACCATCTACGCCGTCAAGCGGCTCATCGGCCGCAAGCACAAGGAGGACGAGGTCGGGCGAGCGCGCGAGACCTCGCCCTTCGAGATCGTCGAGGCGTCGAACGGCGACGCGCGCATCCAGGTGCAGGGGCGCGTCTACAGCCCGCAGGAGATTTCCGGCATCGTCTTGCAGCGCCTCAAGGCCGCCGCCGAAGACTTCCTCGGCGAGCCCGTCACCGAGGCCATCATCACGGTGCCCGCCTACTTCGACGACACGCAGCGGCAGGCCACCAAGGACGCCGGCAAGATCGCGGGCCTCCGCGTCGAGCGCATCATCAACGAGCCGACGGCCGCCGCGCTCGCCTACGGCCTGGGACGCGGCGAGTCGGAGCGCATCGCCGTCTACGACCTCGGCGGCGGCACGTTCGACGTCTCCATCCTCGAAATCAACGACGGCGTCTACGAGGTGCTCGCCACGTCGGGCAACACCTTCCTCGGCGGCGAGGACTTCGACGAGCGCATCATCAACTGGATGGTCAAGCAGTTCAGCGAGGAGACCGGCATCGACCTGCGCGGCGACCGCCTCGCGCTCCAGCGTCTGAAGGAGGCGGCCGAGCGCGCCAAGTGCGACCTCTCTTCGCTCTCCGAGACGAACATCAACCTGCCCTTCATCGCGGCCGACTCGTCCGGCCCGAAGCACTTCAGCAAGACCCTGACGCGCGAGACGTTCGAGAGCCTCATCTCCGACCTCGTCGAGAGCACGGTCGAGCCGTGCCAGAAGGCGCTGTGGGACGCCAAGCTCCAGCCGAAGGACGTGGACAAGGTGCTGCTCGTCGGCGGCCAGACGCGCTCGCCCATCATCGCGCGCACCGTCAAGGAAATCTTCGGCAAGGACCCGTCGGCCGAGATCAACCCGGACGAGGTGGTGGCGATGGGCGCGGCCATCCAGGGCGGCGTCCTGTCGGGCGACGTCAAGGACATCGTGCTGCTCGACGTGCTCCCGCTCTCGCTGGGGCTGGAGACGCGCGGCGGGCTCTTCCACAGGATCATCGAGCGCAACTCGACCATCCCGCTCCACAACAGCCAGACGTTCACGACCGTGGTGGACAACCAGTCGTCGGTCGAGATTCACGTCCTCCAGGGCGAGCGCGAGATTTCGCAGCACAACCGCTCCTTAGGCAAGTTCGAGCTGGTCGGCATCCCGCCCGGGCCGCGCGGCACGCCGCAGATCGAGGTCACCTTCGAGGTGGACGCCAACGGCATCCTCAACGTCTCGGCCGCCGACAAGGCGGGCGGGCGCAAGCAGCAGATGAAGGTCACGCCGACCTCCGGACTCTCCTCGGACGAGATCGACCGCATGATCGCCGAGGCGCAGTCGCAGGCCGAGGCCGACCGCGCCGCGCGCGAGCTGGTCGTGCAGCGCACGCGGCTCGAAGGTCTGCTCCGCAACACGCAGCGCACCTTCGCCGAGTTCGGCAGCTCGCTCTCGTCGGGCGAGCGCGTGATGACTGAGGACGCCTTCGCCGAGTGCGAGGAGCTGCTCAAGTCGGAGAACGTCGAGGCCATCCGGGAGGCCACGCAGCGGGTCGAGCGCATCGCCTCGCAGCTCACCCTCGCGATGCTCAACCCCGTGGCCGAGCACAACGGCCGTTAAAAAGCAGCGGCGTGTGACAAGTGGCGGGCGGCAAGTTAAAATCGCTTTTTAACTTGTCACCCGTCACTTTCACTTTTTTTAGAGATGGCTGCTAAACGAGACTACTACGAAGTCCTCGGCGTGGGCCGGGGCGCGAGCGAGGCGGAGATCAAGACGGCCTACCGCAAGCTGGCCGTCCGCTACCACCCGGACAAGAACCCCGGCGACGCCGAGGCCGAGGAGAAGTTCAAGGAGGCGGCCGAAGCCTACTCCGTGCTCTCCGTCGCCGAGCAGCGCGCGCGTTACGACCGCTTCGGCCACGCCGGCGTCTCGAACGCGGCGGGCGCGCAGGGCGCGTGGGGCGCGCAGGGGTTCGGCGGCATCGAGGACA
Organism: Acidobacteriota bacterium; assembly: GCA_020200135.1. GTDB lineage: Bacteria > Acidobacteriota > Blastocatellia > Pyrinomonadales > Pyrinomonadaceae > QHXN01. Next base: position 16,316 of record JAIVJI010000082.1, read on the forward strand.
TCCTCGGCGACCTCTTCGGCTTCGGGGACGTGTTCGGCGGGCGCGGCGCGTCGGGCGGGCGGCGCGGCGCGGCGCAGCGCGGCGCCGACCTGCGCTACGACCTCGAGATGACGCTCGAAGAGGCGGCCGCCGGGATGACCGCGCAGCTGCGCGTCCCGCGGCTCGAAGCCTGCGAGGGGTGCAAGGGCTCGGGCGCGGCGCCGGGCACGCAGCCCGAGTCGTGCTCCGGCTGCGCCGGGACGGGGCAGGTCAGGTACCAGCAGGGCTTCTTCTCGGTGGCGCGCACGTGCGGGCAGTGCCGCGGCGCGGGGCGCGTCATCCGCACGCCCTGCGAACAGTGCAAGGGCGCGGGGCGCGTCGAGCGCGAGAAGCAGATCGAGGTCAAGATTCCGGCGGGCGTCGAGACGGGCTCGCGGCTGCGGCTCGCGGGCGAGGGCGAGGCGGGCGCGCAATCGGGGCCGGCCGGAGACCTCTACGTCGTCATCCACGTCAAGGAGCACGACGTATTCGAGCGGCAGGGGAACAACCTCTACGCCTCCGTCCCGGTCACCTTCGCGCAGGCCGCGCTCGGCGCGGAGACGACGGTGCCGACGCTCGACGGCCAGGAGTCTTTGAAGATTCCCGCCGGCACGCAGACCGGCACGGTCTTCCGCCTCAAGGGTCACGGGATGCCGGTGCTCGGCGGGCGCGGCCGCGGCGACCTCTTCGTCTCGGTCACGGTCGTCACGCCGACGACGCTCACGCGCGAGCAGCGCAAGCTCCTCGAACAGCTCTCGCAGATAGAGGAGAAGGACCTCTCCGACAAGGGGCTCATGGACAAGGTGCGCGACATCTTCGGCTGAAGCCGGAGCCCGCAGGCGAAAAAGAGGAAGGCCGCTCAAGTCAATGAGCGGCCTTCCTCTTTTTCGCCGCCCCGGCTAATTGCCGCCGGGGCGGCTGTTCGAGTCACCGGCCGCGCCCGGCCGAATCCAGTAGTCGCGCGGGTAGATGCGGTGGAGCCGCGCCCCGGGGCCTTCGACCGTCTTGAGGTACTGCTCGTAGGCGTCGAGCTGCTTGTCGGGGCCGATGACGTAGAAGACGCCGCCCTCGACGCTCGCGGCCTTCGCGCCGAGACCGGGCAGGATGCGCCCGTAGACCGTGTTCATGCGTTTGAACAGCTCGTCCGAGAGGTTCGGCGTCCGCCGCAGGTCGAGCAGCCCCCGGCGGAACTTGCGCACCGCCTCGGGCGGCGTGCCGTCGGCGATGTCGGCGGCCATCGACTCGCCGCGCGACTCGTAGCCGGAGGCCGAGCGGAACTGCGAGAAGGCGACCGCGACGGCGTACTCGACGAGGCCGGGGTCGGGCCTGGCTTTTTTAAGCTCGTCGATGACGAAGCGGAGCGTCTGCGGCAGCTCCGGCGTGCGCTCGGCGTAGTAGCTGACGCGCCCCTGCGCGGGCGACCCGCCCAGCCCGTTCGAGTAGGCGAGCCCCGCGCCCCACGTCTTGATGAAGATGCCGTGCGCGCCGCCGCCGCCGTAGAGGCGCGAGGCGAGGAACTCCAGCAGCGCCTCCTTGTTGTCCGCGTCGGCGTAGGTCGCCGACGGCGCGGAGTTGAGGAAGACGCCGCCCTGCGTGTTCGGGTTGACGAGCCCGACGAAGACCGGCCTGTCCGGGCCGCCGGCGCGCTCGCGCACGCGCGACTCGACGAGCCTGACCGACTCGTACTTCGCGGGCGCGTGCGGCGCGGTCTGGAGACCCGCGAGCAGCTCGCGCACGCCCGGCTCCAACGACGCGCGCGTCGCCGACGAGGAGATCATGAACATGCGCGCGCCGCCCGTCTTCAGAAGGCTCTGCCGGACGGCGTTCAGCTCCGAGAGCGCCTGCGCGGGCGGGACGAGCAGGTCGGCGCGCATCTGCCTGACGAGGTAGTCCCAGTCCGCCGCCAGCGTCGCGTCGGGGATGTCGGCGAGCAGTTGGTCCAAGTCCTTCGCGGCGTCCACGGCGACCGCCTTCGCGCCCGGCGTCAGCGCGTAGAATGACGACTTCACGTCGTTGTAGTAGCGGTCTTTCAGCTCGCCCCTCTGGAACGTGCCCAGCAGGTTCTTCAGGTGCTCGCGCGACGCGCTCTGTTTGGGCGCGGCGGCGAGTGCTTCGAGGAAGGCGGCCGACGCGTCGCGGTCGGCGCCCGCGTCCTTTAGGAGCCAGCGCAGGCGGTGGACGTTGTGCGACTGCGTCATGAAGGACGCGACCGAGAGCAGCAGCGGGTTGTCCTGCCGCCAGTAGGCGTTGGCCGGGTCGTTGACCCAACTCTCCTCCGACCCCTGCGTGCGGTTGCGCATCCCGCTCAGGACCTGGTCGACCACGTCGCGGATGCGCGCCAGGTTGTCGAGGCGCCAGTCGGGGCTCGTCAGCACGAGCTTCATCCACTGGAGCGCGCGCTGCGACTCGGCCGCGTCGTTGCCCGCGCCGCGCACGACGACCTCCGCGCGCCCCGTGCGGAAGTTGGTGGCGAAGGTCGCGTTGAGCGACAGAACCTCCTTGCGGAGCATCTCGCTCATCTGCTCGAAGGGAATCGCCTTGCCGTCCTTAACGACGCCGACCTGCGTCAGCAGCGCCGGCAGCGCCGAGAGGTAGAAGAGCCTGTCGCGCGGCACGCCGTCGAGCCGGAGCGCCACGCCAGTCGTCGCGCTCGTCATGTTCTCGAAGTTGGAGGCGACGAGCGGGACGCCCCCCGGCAGTTGCGTGACCTTGTAGTCGAGCTGGTCGTCGAGCGTGAGCGGCGGCCGCTCCAGGAACTTGAGCGAGGCCGACTGGCTCGCCCGTCTTTCCAGCTCGGCGGTCGTCGCGTCGTACTCGGCCTTGAAGCGCCGGAGCGCCTCCGGCTCGTCGGCCGCGTTGTACCTCTTCATCACGCGCTCGGCCTCGGCCTTCGCGCGCGCGGCGCGCTCGGCCTCGGCGCGCACGAGCATCTGCGGCGAGGGCTTCGCCGCCACGGCGTAGGGGACCGAGTCCGCCAGCTTCCAGCGCGCGACCAGCTCGCGCCACGCGTTCTTGTCCGACGCGAGCAACTGGTCGACGGCCGCCAGCTCGGGCTTGAGCGTCACCGACTTGCGGAAGCCCGGCGTGCGGTTGAGGTCTACGAGGTGCGTCATCCACTCGGAGCCGCCGCTGCGGAAGCCGAAGCCCGGCGGCGAGTTGACGAACTTCGAGAGCGTGCGGCGCGACTGGATGACGCGGCTCTTCAGGCGCTCGTTGAACTCCTTCATCTCGGCCGAGCCGTCGGCGAACGACGCGACCCGCTTCAGCTCGTCCGCGATTTTTTGACGGACTTCGGCGATCTTCGCGGCGGTCATGTTCGCGGGCGCCACGTCGGTGAGTCCGACGTAGACGGGGTTGCCCTCGACCATCTCGTCGTCGAGGAAGGCGAAGACGCCCTTCGCGCCCGTGTCCATCACGCGCGTCTTGGTGTCCACGAACATCTTGTAGAGGTTGGTGGTCGCGTCGCCCGCGACGTTCGAGAGGAAGAGGCTCAGCAGCGTCTTCTCCTTCGTGTCGAGCTCGAGCTGCGCGGGGTAGGCGAAGAGGAGCCAGCCCGGCTGCTGCTCGTTCTTGTGCGGGTACTCGACCAGCTCGATGGCCCCGGCGGGCGCGGGGCGGGGCGCCGGGATGTCCGACTCGGACGCGAAGCGCCGGCTCTCCTGCTTCGGCTCGAGCCGGTTGAAGATGGCGTCGAGGCGTGCGAGCACCTCGCCCGCCGGCATCTCCTTCGGGAACGAGGCGACCATGCCCATGTTGCCGAGGCGGTAGTTGTCCGAGTGGAACTTCTTGATGTCCTCGGGCTTCATCTCGCGGATGACGTCGGGCCAGCCGCCCGCCGACATCGCCAGCGGGTGCGTCGCGCCGTAGACCTTCTGGTTGAGCGCGCGGAAGAGTCGGCTGACGGGGCGGTCGTAGGTCGTCCGCATCTCCTGGTAGACCGTGCCCTTCTCTTCGAGGGTCAACTTTTTGTCGGCCGGGTTCTCGCTCACGCCCCAGTGGCTCACCTCGCGGCGTACCTCCTCGTCGGTGTAGTCGGGGTGCAGCAGCGCGTTCATCTGGCTCTCGAAGAGCTTGTAGAAGACCTCCGAACCGGCGGCCGTGTGCATGCTGTAGGCGGTGCGCCACTGCTGCGTGAAGGCGTTGGAGCCGGCGAGCGACATGCTCTCCAGCCCCGCGTGCGCGCGCCCGACGTTGCCCTTGCCGAGGAGCAGGTGCTCCTGCGTGTGCGGCTCGCCCATCTCGGAAGTGGGGAACGAGTTGACCCAGGCGAAGACCTGCGGGACGGACTGGATTTGCAGGAAGTCGAGCGTGAAGCCGGTGCGCGCGTGGCGGAAGCGCGCGCCGAAAGGCTTGCCCGAGTCGTTGAGGTAGACGGCCTCCGCGCGGAAGCCGGCGGCCGCCTGCCCCTCGGCGAGCGTGTCGAAAGAGACCTTAGGGCTTTGAGTGCTTTGCCGGGCCGGCGCCATTCGCGGCATCCCTCCTGAAAGGATAGAGAGGCAGAGAACGAGAAGCAGTGTGCGAGGGCGGGAGCTGTTCATGTGTGACTCCTGACGGCTTAAGTTTGGCCGGCCGCGCGCGGCTTGGTCGGCGTCGGACGGGAGAGTCGGATTTTACGCCAGAGGCCGAGGCGCGCGCCACAACGACGTGCGGACTTTCGCGCCCGCGGCGTGACTATTTTGGGCGGAAGTTCAACGCGGGATACGTCGGTACGAGCGCGTGGATTTAGACGCGCCCGCGCGCGCGACGGCGGCGTGAACGCGCCGGCCGCCGGCCGTGTTATATTCGCCGCGGCGGCGACTCCCCCGCACGCCGGGAGCCTCTTATGGAACACATACGCTACTCCGTCGCCGCCTGCCAGACAGACCTGCCGAACCCGGTCGAGCGCCGCGAGATGCGCCGCAACACCGAGCGCATGCTCTCAATGATCGACTCGGCCGTGGCCGGCGCCGCGCCGTTCCTCCCCGTCCGGCTCGTCGTCTTCCCCGAGTTCGCGCACGCCGCGCCGGTCTTCCCGACCGTCAAAGAGCTGCTTGACAAGCTCGCCGTCCAAATCCCCAACGAGCACACCGAGGCGCTGGAGATGAAGGCGCGCGAGCACCAAATCTACATCCAGTCGGGCACGATGCTCGAGCGCGACGAACGCTTCCCCGGCGTCGTCTTCAACACCACCTGCCTCGTCGGCCCGCAGGGCGTCCTCTACAAGTACCGCAAGGTGAACACCTGGATTCCCTACGAGGTTCACGCGAGCCCGCACGACCTCGAAGGCTACGACGAGCCCATGTTCCCCGTCGCCGACACGGAGATCGGCCGCATCGGCTGCGCGGTCTGCTACGACTGGCTCTTCCCCGAGGCTATCCGCCAGCTCGCCGCGGGCGGCGCCGAGGTGCTCGTCAGAGTCTCGGCCTACATGGACCCCTGGGGCGCGACCCGGCCGATGGACTGGTGGACGGTCGTCAACCGCTGCCGCGCCATCGAGAACACCGCCTACGTCGTCGCCGCCAACCAGGGCGCGAGCCTCAAACACTACCCGCCATACTCCTGGCCCGGCGGCAGCATGGTCGTGGACTTCGACGGCCGCGTGCTCGCCGAGGCGAGCCCCGGCCCCGGCGAGCGCATCGTCGTCGCGCCCGTGGACATCTCCGCGCTCCGCCACGAGCGCGCCGCCCGGCGCGGCCACCACATGCTCGCGCACCTCCGCACGGAAGCCTACCCGGTCTACAGACAACACGCCTACCCGCCGCGCCTCGAGACGGAAGAGCCGGCCGCGTCGCACTCCTACGAGCGCAACAACCTCCTCATCGACGAGGCCAAGCGCCGTCTCTGACGAGTCGCGCCGCGCGTGCGCGGGCCGCGGGCCAGGAGAAAGTCATTGACAGGCGACTGACTTTGTATTAAAAACACTTCGTTCGGACAGGCAACAAACCGACAACCCGTCTCTAGTTCTATACAAGTTAATAGCGGCATAAAAATCAGCCGTAGGTCTGCGCTCCACCGCTTGGTAGTCTTCAGCGCGCTCGCGCCGAGACGTTCAAGCATGTCGAGGTGGACTGCCATCAGCCACCCATTGAACACGCGAGGCACTTCCATGTGTAAACTCAGGAGAACTCCGCTTTCCCGTTGGGCGGTCGCGCTTTTGTGTGCGGTCGCTTTCGTGTTCCCCGTCGCCGCCCAGTCCAACAAGGGCACGATCACGGGGACGGTCACAGACCCGAACGGCGCGGTCGTCAAGGACGCCACCGTCACCGCGACCAACGCCGCGACGGGCGAGACCCGCACCGCGACGACGAGCGAAGACGGCACCTACGTCATGCCCGCGCTCGACCCCGGTCTCTACAGCGTGCGCATCGAGGCGGCGGGGTTCCAGCCGACCAACGTCCAGGAGGTCAAGCTCGAGACGGGCGGGCGCCAGGCCGTGGACGTGGTGATGACCGTGGGCGCGGTCGGCGGAGACACCGTCACGGTGACGGCCGAGGCGCCGCTCGCCGAGACCGAGACGAGCGTGCGCGGCGACCTCATCACGGGGCGCGAGGTGACGGACCTCCCGCTCCCGCAGCGCAACTTCACGCTCCTCGCCACGCTCTCGCCGGGCGTCACGCGCCCCGCGGTCGGCACGCTCGGCGGCGGCGGCAACTTCACCGCCGGCGGCGTCGGCGAGTCGACCGAGTCCACGCGCTTCCGCGAGTCGGGCGGCTCCGTCTTGGCGGTCAACGGCGCGCGCGTCACGCAGAACAACTTCATGCTCGACGGCGTCGACAACAACGAGACGCAGTTCGGCCAGATAGCCATCTTCCCCGACCCGGACTCCATCGCGGAGTTCCGCATCGACACCAGCGTCCCGCCCGCCGAGTCGGGGCGCGCCGGCGGCGCGGTCATCAGCACGACCATCAAGTCGGGCGGCAACGACTTCCACGGCACGCTCTACGAGTTCTACCAGGGCGCCTTCGCCAGCGCGAAGCCGACGAACAACCCGAACCCCGGCAACTTCGTCCAGCACAACTACGGCGGCGTCATCGGCGGCCCCATCTTCCTGCCCAACTTCGGCGAGGGCGGGCCCACTTACTGGAGCGGCCGCAACAAGTCGTTCTTCTTCTTCTCGTACAACAAGCAGAAGGGCGGGCGCCCCATCCCCGAGTTCGGCTTCGTCACCGTCCCGACGGCGAGGATGAGGGTCGGCGACTTCGGCGAGCTGCTCCAGCCCGGCACCACGCAGACCTACAACCGCGCGGGCGGCGGCACCATCGTCGCGCCCGTCGGCACGGTTTTCTGCGCCAACGCCGCGCCGGCGGCGGGCAACGACCTGCGCAACTGCGGCCAGGCGTTCTCGCCCGCGGGGCTCGCGCTGCTGAACGCGTACCCGCTCCCGACGCAGGGGGGCTTGCAGAACAACTACGCGCGCAACCGCAAGTTCGTCTTCGACCAGAAGGCTTACACCACCCGCCTCGACCACACCTTCAACGAGAAGAACACGCTCTTCGGCCGCTACAGTTTCTCGAACCTCGGGCGCGGCCGCGAGAACAACTTCCCGCTCGGCAGCTCGCCCAACGGCAACGACCTGCCGTCGGGCTTCGGCGCGGGCAACGAGTTCGGCAAGACGCGCCAGATCGCTTTGGGCGACACGCACACGTTTACGCCCACGGTCGTCAACGACGCGCGCGCCGGCTACAGCCGCGTCGAGATCGGCATCTTCAACACGGGCGTCTTCGGCGCGGGCGGCTTCAGCCCGACCGTCGGCAACAACCTCGGCATCGCGGGCAGCAACGTCGACGCCAACAGCTCGGGCATCCCGCTCATCGGCGTGTCCGACGTGGGGGCCATCAACCAGCTGGAGTTCGTCGGCGACGGCGGCCCGTTCTACTTCACGTCGAACAACTACTCGTTCCTCGACACGGTGACGGTCGTGCGCGGCAGCCACACCGTGAGGCTCGGCGGCGACCTGCGGCTGCGCCAGAACACGCAGTTCGACGCCGGCCGCGCCGGCAGCATCAAGGGGCACTACCAGTACGGCACCTCGGCCGGCGGCTTCCTCACGGGCAACTACAACGGCATCGGCCCCGAGGACTCCGGCTCGGCCACGGCCAACGTCCTGCTCGGCTACGCGCCGGCCTTCGCCTCGCGCGGCATCATCAGCTACACGTTCCTGCGCTCGAACAAGGAGATCGCCTTCTTCGTCCAGGACGACTGGAAGGCGACGCCGACGCTGACGCTCAACCTGGGCCTCCGCTACGACATGTACACCGCGCCGACCGAGCGGCACGACGCGCAGTACAACTTCGACCCGGCCTCGGGGCGCCTCGTGCGCGCCGGCGACGCGAGCGGGCTGGGGCGCGACCTCGCCAACACCGACAGGAACAACTTCGCGCCGCGCGTCGGCTTCGCGTGGAGCGGGCTGCGCGACGACCGGCGGATGGTCGTGCGCGGCGGCTACGGCGTCGTCTACACGCCGGACGTGAGCGGCCAGCTCCCGCTCCCCTTCAACGCGCCGACTTCGAGCAGCTACACCTGCACGCTCAGTGGGACGACGGGCACCTACCAGAACTGCCCGCAGCTGACGCGCGGCACCGAACAACAAGACCTCGTACTACCACCAGTACAACCTGACGTTCCAGTACGAGTTCATGCGCAACTTCCTGTTCGACGTGGCCTACGTCGGCTCGGCGGGCAGGAACCTGCTGCGCGTCCAGAACATCGGCCAGTCGATCGGCTCCGGCCCCGGCTCGCGCGAGGTGGCGGGCTTCCAGGAGGTCGTCACTACGCGCTTCAACGGCTCATCGCGCTTCGACGCCTTCCAGGCCAAGGTCGAGCGCCGCTTCACGCGCGGCTTCTCGATGCTCTCGTCCTACACCTGGGCGCACGGCATCGACGACACGCCGGGCGGCTTCGCCGGCCAGAGCCTCGGCCCCAACCGCTACGGCCCGCAGAACCCGCTCCGGCCCGAGCTCGACCGCGGCAACTCGGACCTCGACATCCGGCACAACTTCAAGTTCGAGAACCTCCTCGAGCTGCCCTTCGGGCGCGGCCGCCGCTTCGGGGGCGACGTGCCCGCGGCGCTCGATTACGTCATCGGCGGCTGGCAGTTCAACAACAACATCACCATCCAGAGCGGCCCCGTCTACTCGATTCACTTCGGCGGGCAGCGCCCCGACCTGATCGGCGACCCGACGCCGACGGCCGCGCAGCGCGCGCAGGGGTTGGAGTACAACCCGAACGCCTTCACCTTCCCGCGCACGCCCATCTTCCCCGGCGACGCGCCCTGCACCAGTTCGGGCAACTCCGCCCGCTGCTTCGGCAACCTCGGCCGCAACACCTTCCGCGGCCAGGCGCAGGAGTTCTGGGACTCTTCGCTCTTCAAGAACATCCCCATCCCGGCCATCAGCGAGGAGTTCAAGGTTCAGCTCCGCGTGCAGGCTTACAACGTGCTCAACCACATCAACAAGTTCGTGCCCGAGCGTGACCTCAACAGCGGTAACCGCGGGCGCGACCTCTCGCTCCAGAACCCGCGCCAGCTCGAATTCTCCATCAAGCTCCTCTTCTGAGGGCTTGAGCGGGAAGACGGGCTGACGCCCCTTTGAACGGAGTCGGAGGCGGGCGTCCCACGAAGGGGCGCCCGCCTCTTTCTCTACCGGCGCGGTGCCTTGAGTTTGTCGCCGCGAGCGGCTAACCTTTCGGCCGTCTCCCCCGTAGCTTGAGCGCCGCCCCGAACGCCGTCCGCGAGACGCGCGGGCGCGGCGCGCTCGTCGGGCGTTCCGCGTGTCGAACTCAAACGCAAAGTCTTACGCGTCCCGGGCGCTGGCCGTCCTGCTCCTGCTGTTGCCGGCGTCGCCGCACGGCGCGCGCGCCACTACGCCCGCGCCGGCGCAGGGCGAGCCCCTGCCGGAGGCAGGCGTCGCGCAGCTCGTCGAGCGCGTCCGGCGCGGGGCGCTCGGCGCGGACGAGTTTGCGAAAGCCATTGCGGTCGGCCACGCGCTCGTCGCCGGGCGGCGCTTCGGGGAGGCCGCCGAACTCTTCGACGCGCTCGTCCTTGTGCGACCGTCCGACCGCGCGGCGCTCTACGGGGCGGCGCTCGCGACCTTCAACGCGGGGCGCGCCGCCGAAGCAGTGCCGCTCGCGCGACGCGCCGCCGACGCCGCGCTCGCGGAAGGTCGGGGGCGGGGGCGCGAGCGCGACGCGGCCGACGCGCTCGTCCTGCTCGCGGTGGTGCTCGCCGTGCGGGGCGACGGCGACGGCGCGCTTGAGGCTTCGGCCCGCGCCGCCGCGCTCGCGCCCGACAACTTCGACGCGCGCCTGACGCACGGCCGCGCACTCTACGGCGCGGGCGACGACCTCGCGGCGGCGCGCGCCTTCCGCGCGGCGGCCGCGCTCCGGCCCGGAGACCCGCGCCCGCTCTTCTTCCTCGCCTCGGCGCTCGAACGCGCGGGCGACGACGCGGGCGCGCTCGCCGCCTACCGCGAGCTTGCGGCCGCGCAGCCGCGGGCGTCCGAAGGCCACCTGGGCTCGGGCGCGCTCCTGGTCAAGCGCGGCGGCGCGGAGGCGGAGGAGGGCGTCAGGGCGCTCGCCCGCGCCGTCGAGATAGACCCGGACGGCTACGAGGCGCGCGTGACTTTGGGGCGCGCGCTCGTCGCGCGGGGGCGCGCCGCCGAAGCGGTCGAGCACCTGCGGCGCGCCGCCGCGCTCGCGCCCGGCAACCCCGAGCCGCACTACCAGCTCTCGCTCGCCTACCGCCGCCTGGGTCGCAGGGAGGAGGCCGCCGCCGAGTCAGCGCTCGTCAAACGCATCCACGAGTCGCGCCGCTCGGGCGCGCCGCCCCCGCGGCCCAAACCCTAGTCGAAGAAGTCCCACAGAGGGCCGACCCGGACGGACGTTGATGACAGTGCCGCTTCCTTCATCTCTTCTTAAAAACTCGCGCGCGCGGGTCGCGTGCGTGTGGCTGGCGTTGGCGCTCGTGTGCGCGCCGGCGTCGGCGCAGCGGCGTGGGGGGGCGCGCGGCGGGGGGGCGGCGCAGGGTCAGGGTCAGCGCGGCGGGGCGGACTCGGCGTTGCTGAGGCCGAGGCCGTGCCGCTCTTCGAGCGCGCGCTCGCCAGTTCGCCCGCTTACGCGCAGGCCGCCTACAACCTCGCCGTGCTCTACGTCGCGCGCAAGGACTTCGCGCGCGCCCTCCCGCACCTCGAACGACTCGCGGCCGCGGGCGGCGGCGTGGATCGCGCTGACTTACCGCTACTGCTCACGCTCGCCGACGCGTACGCGCGCGCGGGGCGGGGCGCCGAAGCCGGGCGCGTCGCCGCCGCGGTCGAGGGGCGCGCGGGCGGGGACCCGCGCGTGCTCTTCACGCTCGGGCTCGCGCTCGCCGGCGCGGGCGCCTACGAGCGCGCCGCGCAACTCTTCGGGGCGACGAACCGGCTGCGGCCGAACACCTACGAGGTGCTCTACAACCTCGGCGTCGCGCTCTTCAACCTCGACCGGCTCGAAGAGGCCGAGCGCGCGCTCCGCGACGCCGCCGCGCTCAAAGGCGACGAGGCGGAGGTCTTCTTCCGCCTGGGACTCGTCGCCTCCGCGCGCGGCCGGGCCGACGAGGCGCTGGCGCACTGGCAGCGCGCCGCGTCTCTGCGCACGTCGTACCCGGAGGCGCACTTCATGATCGCGGAGGAGCTGGTCAAGGCGCGGCGCGGTGACGCGGCCGTCCCCTTCTACGAGCGCGCCGTCGGGCAGGACCCGGCGCAGCCGGTCTACTACACGCGGCTCGGCGTGGCGCAGTTCCGCGGCCGTCGCTACAGGGAGGCGCGCGCCGCCTTCGAGCGGGGGCTGGCGCGCTTCCCCGGCGACGGCGCGCTCAACTACCTCGCCGGCTACGCCGCGCGCGCCGAGGGCGAGTTCGACCTCGCGGCGAAGTACTTCCGCCGCTCGCTCGAACTACAGCCCGACAACGCTGCGGCCTACGCCAACCTCGGCTTCCTCACCATCGAGCGCGGCCAGCACGAGGAGGCCGAGCGGCTCCTGCGCCGCGCGCTCGCGCTCGACCCCGAGAACTTCCCGGCGACCTACGACCTCGGCCGGCTGCTCGTCCGGCTCAAGCGCTACGCCGACGCGCTGCCGCTGCTCGAACGCGGCGCGCGGCTCGGCACGCGCGACCCCGGAGTCCACTACCAGCTCTTCCTCGCCTACTCGCGTCTGGGTCGCAAGGCGGACGCCGACCGCGAGCTGGCCGTCTTCAAGCGTTTGGAGGAGGCGCGCAAGGCGTCGGACGCGGGCGGCGCGCCGATGGGAGGGAGTCGGTCGGAGGATTTGCCGCCGCCCGAAACGGGCGCGCCCTCGAAGACGGGGCCGCCCGCTGACGTTAAGCAGCCGTCGCGCTGAAGCAGCGGCGGCGAGAGTTTTTTCGGTCGGGGCGTGACGAGCTTTTAACGAGCAGGTGAGGGAGTCTTTGTCTCAGATGAAGAGAATGAAAGTCGTCGTGTCCTGGTTGGGCGTCATCGTCGCCTCGGTCGGGGTGTCGGGCGTCGCCCCCGGTTCCGGGGCGGCCGCGCCGCAGAAGGGGAGGGCGGCGCGGGTCGAGCGCGGGCGCGCGGTCTACGCGGACAGGTGTACGCGCTGCCACGGCGCCGACGGGCAGGGGCGCACGCGCATGGCCGAGACGGTCGAGCCGCCCGACCTCTCCGACCCGGCCTGGCAGCGCGGGCGCAGCGACGCGCGGATGATAGCCTCGGTCGCCAACGGCCGCGGCCAGATGCCCGCCTTCAAGAAGAGGCTCACGCGGCAGGACATCGCCGCCTCCATCGCCTACGTCCGCACGCTCAAACGTTAGCCTCGGCGCCCGCCGTGGCGGCCCGCGCCGAGACGAGGCCGCCGGGAGGTCAGATGAAAATGAGGGTAGGGAAGCCGGCCGCGAAACTATTCGCCGCGTTCGCCGCCGTCCTGCTCGTGGGGGCGAGCGCCTACGCACAGAACCACGTGCCGCAGGTCGAGAAGGTCGAGCCCCCCTCCTGGTGGGCCGGCCACACCATCAACCCGGTGCGCCTGCTCGTGCGCGGCAGAGACCTGCGCTACGTCAGCCTGCGGGCCGAGGGGGACGCGCCGTTCGAGGTCGTGAACCAGACGACGAACGCCGCGGGCACGTACATCTTCGCCGACCTGCGCATCAGCCCGACGGCGCAACCCGGCGACTACAACCTCGTCTTTTCGACCGGCACCGGCTCCAAGCGCGTCCCCTTCCGCATCAACCGGCCGCTCGACCCGGCGAAGAACTTCCGGGGCGTGACCGCGGACGACTGTATCTACCTCATCATGCCCGACCGCTTCGCGGACGGCGACCGCTCGAACAACGTGCCCGCCGGCTCGACCCCCGAGGCGAACGACCGCCGGAACCCGCGCGCGTGGCACGGCGGCGACCTGCGCGGCATCATCGAGCGGCTGCCTTACCTGAAAGACCTCGGCGTCACCGCCCTCTGGCTCACGCCGTGGCACGACAACTGGAACGGCGTCAACCGCTGCGACAAGCCGTGGTGCCCGAACACCTACTACCACGGCTACCACGCCGTCGATTACTACGCGGTCGAAGAC
>JAIVJI010000018.1 GCA_020200135.1 Acidobacteriota bacterium
GGCACACAGGCTGGGACGGCATCGACACGAAGATGGACGCCGTCTTCGACTTCCCGGCGTGGGACGTTTCGCGCAAGGTCTTCACGGGGAAGCTACCCGCGCACAGGCTGAGGGACGTGCTGCGCGCGGACTCGCTCTACCCAGACCCCTCGCGCCTCGTCACGATGGCGAACAACCACGACACGCGCCGCTTCATGTCCCTCGAAGGCGCTGGCGTAGAAGGCGCGATGCTCCACCTCGCCTACGTCCTGACCATCCGGGGCACGCCGCAAATCTACGCCGGCGAGGAGATAGCCATGGAGGGCGGCGACGACCCCGACAACCGGCGCGACTTCCCCGGCGGCTTCGCGGGCGACGCGCGCGACGCCTTCACGAAGGCGGGGCGGACGCCCGTCGAGCAGCGCATGTTCGAGTGGACGCGCGACCTCCTGCGGCTGCGGCGCGAGCACGCGGCGCTCAGGCGCGGCGCGCTCCTCGACCTACACTTCGACGAAGACTCCTACGCCTACGCGCGGCGCGACGGCGGCGAGACCGTCGTCGTCGCGCTCAACCGCGCCGCCGCGCCGAAGGAGATGACCTTCCCGGCCTCGTACCTCGACGCGCGGGACGGGGCGCGGCTCGAACCGCTGCTCGAGGCCACAGACCGCCCCGCCGTCGCCGCCGGCTCGCTCAAACTGACGGTGCCCGCGCGGTCGGCGGTCTTCTACAGGCTCGCGGCGCGTTGAGTCGTTCCTCCGACAAATTTTCGTCACGCCCTCGTCGCTCTTTTCCGTTGCCCCCGAGGTACATTTGTTGTAGCTTTCGACTAAATCAAAACACTCGCGAGGTAACAGGTGAGCTTCCCAAGAGCCTGCGGCATCCTTCTGCACCCGACCTCCTTGCCCGGCCGCCACGGCGTCGGCGACCTCGGGCACGAGGCGTACCGCTTCGTGGACTTCCTCGTCGCGTCGGGGCAGAGCCTCTGGCAGGTGCTGCCGCTCGGGCCCACCGGCTACGGCAACTCGCCCTACCAGTGCTTCTCTGCCTTCGCCGGCAACACACTGCTCGTCAGCCCCGAGCTGCTGGTCGAGCAGGGATTGCTCGCCCCCGGCGCGCTCGAAGGTCTGGGGGAGCTGCCCATCGGCCGCGTCGATTACGCCGGGGCGTTCCCGCGCAAGGAGGCGCTGCTCACGGAGGCGTTCGAGAACTTCCGCCGCACCGAGCCCGCGCTGGTCGCCGCCGCCTTCGAGGAGTTCAAGCAATCGGCCGCCGCGTGGCTCGACGACTACGCGCTCTACCGCTCGCTCAAGCGCGAGCGGAATGAGGCGGCGTGGACGGAGTGGGAGGGGCCGCTCGTCCGGCGCGACGCCTCGGCGCTCGCGGAGGCGCGCGGCCGCCTCTCCGAACAAATCGAGGAGGTGAAGTTCAAACAGTTCCTCTTCTTCGACCAGTGGGCGCGGCTGCGCGAGTACTGCCGGGGCCAGCAGTTGCGCATCGTCGGCGACATCCCCATCTTCGTCGCGCAGGACTCGGCCGACGTGTGGGCGCAGCCCCGTCTTTTTAAGCTCGACGAGCGCGGCCGCCCCTCGGTCGTCGCCGGCGTCCCGCCCGACTACTTCAGCAAGACGGGTCAGCTCTGGGGCAACCCCCTCTACGACTGGGAGCGGATGCGGGAGGACGGCTTCGGGTGGTGGGTCGAGCGCGTGCGCTCGATGCTCTCGCTCGTCGACGTCATCCGCGTCGACCACTTCCGCGGATTCGCGGCCTACTGGGAGGTGCCGGGCGGCGACCCGACGGCCGAGCGCGGCCGCTGGGTCGAGGCTCCGGGGCGCGAGCTGTTCCTCGCCGTCAAAGCTTCCTTAGGCGAGCTGCCCATCATCGCCGAAGACCTCGGCTTCATCACGCCCGACGTCATCGAGCTGCGCGACGAGTTCGGCTTCCCCGGCATGCGCATCCTCCAGTTCGCCTTCTCGACCGACTCGACCAACAAGGACCTGCCGCACAACTACGTCCGCAACACGGTCGTCTACACGGGGACGCACGACAACGACACGGCGGTCGGCTGGTTCCGCAGCGAGCCCGCGGGCGGCTCCTCCGTCCGCTCGGCCGAACAGGTCGAGCGCGAGCGGCAATACTGCCTCGACTACCTCGGCACTGACGGCGCGGAGATAAACTGGGACTTCATCCGCGCGCTCTACGCCTCGGCCGGCGACACGGCGCTCGTCCCCCTGCAGGACGTGCTGGGCCTGGGGTCGGAGGCGCGCATGAACACGCCGGCGACGATGTCCGGCAACTGGTCGTGGCGCTTCCGCGAGGGCGCGCTCGACGAAACTCTGAGCGCGCGCCTGCGCCGCCTCGCCGAGACCTACGGCCGCTTCCCCGCGGTGCCGCCCGAGGCGCGGCCCGAGCACACGGCCGAGAGCTACGAGTTCAAACAGACGTGGGGATGAAGCGCCACGCTTTCAAACTGGTTCTCTCGCTGCCTCTGCTCTTCGCGTCCGGTGGGTGCGACGCGGGGCGGAGGGTGTACTACGCGTCCACGCATCAGATAGTGCGTGTGCCGACGGGGAACATGGAGCCGACGATTAAGCCTGGCGACAGCGCGGCGGTTGACCTGGGCTACTACTCCGAGCATCCTGTGCAGCGTTTCGACCTGGTCACGTTCAAACTGGCGCGGGAGAACATCTCCCCGGAGATGTTGGGGATGGACGAAACCACCGTGTACCTCAAGCGCGTCGTCGGTCTCGGCGGCGAGACTCTGGAGATAAAACGCGGCAGTGTCTACATAGACGGGCGCGCGCTGGACGAGCCTTTCACCGCCGTCCCTTTCTTCGAGAATGAGAAGTTCGGCCCGGTGAAGATTCCCGAAGGCGAATACTTTCTGATGGGCGACAACCGGCCGAACAGCCTGGACGGCCGGTACTGGGCGCGCCCGTCGCTGAAGAAGCAGCAGCTACTCGGGAAGGTCGTCAAAATCTTCCCTCAGTGAAGCGGCGCGAACGGCCTACAACACGATGAACCATTTCAAGCTCAACCTCCCGCGCCGCTGTGCGGCGGTGGCACTCATCCTTTCGGCCGCCGCCGTCTGCGCGGCGCAGCGCCTGCCCTCGGTGACGAAGGTCGAGCCGCCGGACTGGTGGGCGAATCATTCCATCAACCCGGTGCGCGTCATGCTGCGCGGGCAGAACCTCGGCGGCGCGCGCGTCGAGGCCGTCGGCCAGGGGATCAGGACCGGCCTCGTCCGCGTCAACGAGGCGGGCACCTACGCCTTCGTCGATGTCCACATCGACCGGGACGCGCGCCCCGGCAACCGTCTGCTGCGTGTGAGCACCGCGGCGGGGGCGGCCGACGCGAACTTCGGCGTCTCCGAGCCGCTCCCGCGCGCCGGGCGCTTCCAGGGGTTCACGCCCGACGACGTCATCTACTTCATCATGCCCGACCGCTTCGCGGACGGCGACCGCGCGAACAACGACCCGCGCAAGTCGCCCGGCCTCTACGACCGCACGAAGGGGCGCCACTACCACGGCGGCGACTTTCAGGGCATCATCGACCGCCTGCCGTACCTGAAGGAGCTTGGCGTCACCGCACTCTGGATAAACCCCGTCTACGACAACACAGACCGGCTCGACGAGCGCGAGATGTACCCGGAGACGGAGGGCGGGCCCCGTAGGCCGACGACCGCGTACCACGGCTACGGCGCGATCGACTTCTACGGCGTCGAGGAGCACTACGGCACGATGCAGAAGCTGCGCGAGCTGGTGGACAAGGCGCACGCCGCCGGGTTCAAGGTCATCCAGGACCAGATAGCCAACCACACGAGCCCGTACCACCCGTGGGCGACAGACCGCCCGACGCCGACGTGGTTCTACGGCACGGTCGAGAGCCACCTCTCGAACAACTGGCAGAAGTGGACGACGATGGACCCGCACGCCTCCCGTGCGACGCAGAGGCGCAACCTCGAAGGCTGGTTCATAGACATCCTGCCCGACCTCAACCAGGACGACGAGGAGGTGCGCCGCTACCTCATCCAGAACACGCTCTGGTGGCTCGGCACCGTCGGCTTCGACGCCATCCGGATGGACACGCTGCCGCACGTCCCGCGCCACTTCTGGCGCGACTGGACGGCGGCCATCCGCGCCGAGTACCCCAACGTCAACGTCCTCGGCGAGCTGTTCGACGGCGACCCCGCGCTGCTCGCCTACTTCCAGAGGGGGAAAGTCGGGCACGACGGCCTGGACACGGGGATAGACACCGTCTACGACTTCGCGCTCTTCTACGCCGTCCGCGACGCTTTCGCCAAAGGCGAGTCCGTCCGCAAGCTCGCGCAGGCGCTCTCGCACGACCACCTCTACCCGCGCCCCGAAGTGCTCGTCCCCTTCATCGGCGTCCACGACATGCTCCGCTTCATGAACGAGAAGGGCGCGACGGTCGAGGGCCTGAAGCTCGCGCAGACCTTCGTGATGACGACGCGCGGGACGCCTTTGCTCTACTACGGCGACGAGCTGGCGATGCCCGGCGGCGGCGACCCGGACAACCGGCGCGACTTCCCCGGCGGCTTCCCCGGCGACGAGCGCGACGCCTTCACGAAGGCGGGCCGCACCGCGACCGAGAACGTAGTGTTCGAGCACCTGAAGCGGCTCGCGCGGCTGCGCGCGGAGCTGCCGGCGCTCAGGCGCGGCTCGCTCGTTCACGTCTACGACGAGGAGCAGCAGACGGTCTTCGCGCGCGTGCTGGGCGGCGAGGCGGTCTTCGTCGCCTTCAACAACGACACGAAGCCCGCGACGTTCGAGTTCGACGTGACGGCGGCGGCGAACGTCAGGGACGCCATGAACATCGCCGACCGGCTCGGCGTGATCGAGGGCGTGACGCGCGTGTCGAACGGCAGGATGAAGGTGACGCTGCCCGCGCGCTCCGCGAGCGTCTTCGCCACGTCCGGCAACCCGCCGCCGAGAATCGGCGTGGAGGGGATGCGCAGGTAGGGTCTCGGATGTCGCTGAAAACGAAACCCCTGTCCGAGCAGGTCGCCGTCGTCACCGGCGGCGGGACGGGCATCGGCCGCGCCTTCGCCGGGGCGCTCGCGGCCGCGGGCGCGCGCGTCTGTATCGCATCGCGCAACGAGACGGCCTTGCGCGGCGCGGCCGAGGCGTTGAACGAGGGCGTGGGCGCCGAGCGCGTCTTCGCCTACGCCTTCGACGTGCGCGTGCGCGAGGAGTGCGAGGCGCTGGTGCGCCACTGCGTCGGGCGCTTCGGGTCGCTCGACGTGCTCGTCAACAACTCGGGGCTCGCGGTGCCCGAGACGGTCGACGAGATCACGGACGAGGGCTGGGAGACCGTGCTCCAGACGAACCTGAAGGGCGCGATGTGGCTCGTCCGCGCCGCGCTGCCCGAGATGGCGGCGCGGGAGTTCGGCGACATCGTCAACGTCTCGTCGCAGGCGGGGAAGCACGGCTACGCGGACGTGCCCTCGTACTGCGCGTCGAAGTGGGGGCTGCTCGGCTTCGCCGAGTCGGTCCGCGACCACGCGCGCAAGACCGGCGCCAACGTGCGCGTCTTCAGCCTCTGCCCCGGACTGGTGGACGTGGAGAACACGGCGGCCGGGGCGGCGCCGCGCGCCGGCTTCGTCCACGTCTCGAACATGGCGAAGACGCTCCTGTACGCGCTCTCGCTCGACCGCGAAGTCGTGCTCGAAGACATCAACATCTACGCGAGGTAAGGACCCTAGGAGAATCCACATGCGTGAGAAACCGCGCCTGAGCTTCTGGCAGATCTGGAACATGAGTTTCGGGTTCCTCGGCATCCAGTTCGGCTGGGGGTTGCAGCTCGCCAACATGAGCCCGATCTACAGGTACCTGAACGCGGAGGAGAGCAGCCTGCCTTACCTCTGGCTGGCCGGCCCCATCACGGGGCTCCTCGTCCAGCCGGTCGTCGGCGCGATGAGCGACCGGACGTGGACGCGGCTCGGCCGCCGCCGCCCCTACTTCCTCGTCGGCGCCGTCCTCGCCAGCGCCGCGCTCTTCGTGATGCCCAACTCGGGCGCGGTCTGGATGGCGGCGGGGCTGCTCTGGATTCTCGACGCCTCGATCAACATCACGATGGAGCCGTTCCGCGCCTTCGTCGCCGACAAGCTGCCGGAGGAGCAGCGCACCACCGGCTTCGTCATGCAGTCGTTCTTCATCGGCATCGGGCAGACGCTCGCCAACGCCCTGCCGCTCATCCTCACCGCCGCCGGGGTCACGGGCGTGCTCGCCTCCGGCATCCCGCTCTCGACCGACTACGCCTTCAAGATAGGCGCCTTCGCCTTCCTCGCGGCGGTCGCCTGGACTGTCATCGCCTCGAAGGAGTACCCGCCCGAGGACATGGAGGCGTTCCTCCGAATGAAGCGCGAGCACTCGGGGGTGCTCGGCGGCTTCCGCGAAATCTTCTCCTCCATCCGCGAGATGCCGACGACGATGAAGCAGCTCGCCGTCGTCCAGTTCTTCACGTGGTTCGCGCTCCCGTGCATGTGGCAGTTCTTCGGCCTCACGGTCGCGCGCCACGTCTACGGCGCTTCGGGGCCCGAAGACGCGGGCTTTCGCGAGGGGACGGAGTGGGGGGGCTTGTGCTTCGCCGTCTACAACGTCGTCTGCTTCCTCATCGCCTTCCTGCTCCCGGCGCTCGCCCGCGCGACGAGCCGCAAGGGCGTCCACATCATCGCGCTGCTCTGCGGGGGGCTCGGGCTGCTCTCGGTCTACTTCGCCGGCCCCGGCGACCAGTACTTCCTCTGGCTCTCGATGGCGGGCGTCGGCGTCGCGTGGGCCTCGATACTCTCGATGCCCTACGTCATCCTCTCGGGCTCGGTGCCGTCGCACCGGATGGGCGTCTACATGGGCGTCTTCAACCTCTTCATCGTCATCCCGCAGGTCGTGATGTCGTTCATCACGCCGTACCTCATCGGGAACGTGCTGGGCACAGACCCGCTCAACGTCGTGATGCTCGGCGGCCTGAGCATGCTGGTGGCGGCCGCTTCGGTCTTCGTCGTGCGCGACGTGGCGCGCCCCGCGCCGGCCGAGGCCGTGCTCGAAGCCGACGAGCACACGCCGCTGACGACGACGCTGTCGGCGCAGCCCGTCCCGAGCACCGGGCTCGTCGACGACGAAGGCTCGGAGAAGTAAGGAGGTCAAGGCCGTGGGTCGTCGGGGTTTACTGCTAACGCTCGCTTCACTCCTCGTCACGCTCGCCTCGGCCGCGCGCGCCGAAGGATGTACATGCATGATGCCCGGCCCGCCGTGCCAGGCGTTCGGCGAAGCCTCGGCGGTCTTCGTCGGCACGGTGACCGGCGTCGTGAGCAAACCGCTCAAGTCGTCCGCCGGGGGTGAGGGACCCGGCTGGGCGACGCGCACCTTCAAGTTCGCGGTGGCGGAGGCGTTCTCCGGCGTCGAGGGGACGACTGCGGAGGTCTCGACCGGATTCGGCGGCGGCGACTGCGGTTACACCTTCGTGAAGGGCACGAGCTACATCGTCTACGCCTCCCGCTCCAAAGACGGCACGCTGGGCACGGGCATCTGTAGCCGCACGCGACCCGCGCTCGGCGCGACCGAAGACCTCGCATTCCTGCGCGGGCTGGCGGGCCGTCCGCCCGGCGTCACCGTCTCCGGCCGGGTGGCGCGCCGCGACGACGACAGGGCCGGGGAGGGCGACAAGGCCGGGCTCGCGGGGCTGCGCCTCACCGTCGAGGGCGAGGGGGTGCGGCGCGAGATTGTGACGGACGCGGCCGGGCGCTACAGCCTCTCGGGTCTGCGGCCGGGCAATTATAAGATCACGCTCCGCGCGCCGGACGGGCTGACCGACCAACAGCCGGAGCGCGAGGTGCAGGTCGCCGACCGAGGCTGCGCCGTCGAGGACTTCTTCGTCTTCGACAACGGGCGCGTCAGCGGCCGCGTCACCGACGCCGAGGGCAAGTCCACGGCGCGCATGACCGTGGCCCTCGTCAACGCCGTCGCCAGCGACGCTGACCGGCAGAAGTCCGGCATCCTCACGTCCGCCGACGAGGAGGGGCGCTACAAGTTTGAAGGGCTGCCCGCCGGTCGCTACCTGCTCGGCGTGCGTCTGAGCAGTTACGCATCGCCGGGCGACTTGGATCAAGCCTACCCGCGCACGTACTACCCGGGGGTTGAGCGGCCCGAAGAGGCGGAGGTCATCGAGTTGAAGGCGGGCGAGGAGTTGAAGGGGCGTGACCTGCGCCTGCCGCCGAGGCGCGTGGAGACTTCCATCGGGGTGAAGGTCGTGTGGGCGGACGGCACGCCCGTGCCGGGCGCGCAGGTGATATACCGCGACGTGACCTACGGCGAGCCGCCGATCAATCACGGCGAGCAGGCGAACGAGCGCGGGGAGGCTACGCTGAAGGGCTACGCGGGCTCGGTCTACCGCATCTGGGCTTCGAGCAACCGGCCGTACCAGGACGCCCCGTCCGGGCGCGACGAGCCGATGGAGCGCCCCGAGCCCGTCACGATCAATGCCAACTCGGCCGTCGAGACAGTCACGCTCGTCATCACGAAACTGAGGTGAGAAGGTCGGTTTTTAGTCTTCGGCGTTCAGCGCGGGTCAAACTTATGAAGCTCCCGGGAAGAGAACTCAACGCGCGCGCACTCGTCGCGGCGCTCGCCGTCGTCGTTTCGTTGTTCGCGCACGCTCACGCGCAGCCGCAGCGTGACGTGTCGAAGGAGAGGGCGCGCGCGTCCGTGCCCGCGTGGGTGCGCGGCGGCGTCGTCTACGAAATCTACCCGCGCCAGTTCTCCGAGCAGGGGAACTTCGCGGGCGTCACGGCGCAGCTCGACCGGCTGCGCGAGCTGGGCGTCAACATCCTCTGGCTGATGCCCGTCCACCCCATCGGGCAGGAGAAGAAGAAGGGCCCCGTCGGCAGCCCCTACGCCGTGCGCGACTACTACGCGGTCAACCCCGACTACGGCACGCCCGAAGACTTGAAGCGTCTGGTCTCGGAGGCGCACCGGCGCGGGATGAAGGTCATCATCGACGTGGTCGCCAACCACACCTCGTGGGACAGCGTGATGATGAAGACGCCCGAGTTCTACGTCCGCGACCCGTCGGGGAAGATAACCTACCCGCACGACTGGTCGGACGTGGCCGAGCTGAACTACGACAACCAGCAGCTCCGCCGCTACATGATCGACGTGCTCAAGTTCTGGCTGCGCGAGTACGACCTCGACGGCTTCCGCTGCGACGTGGCGGCCGAGGTGCCGACGGACTTCTGGGAGCAGGCGCGCGCCGAGGCGGACAAGGTCAAGGCGGACGTCCTCTGGCTCGCCGAGTCGGACAAGCCGGAGCTGCTGGTGCGCGCCTTCGACCTCGACTACGCGTGGCCGATGCACGGCGCGCTCACGGACGTGTTGCAGGGGCGCCGCCCCGCGACCGTCTTGCGTCAGACGTGGGAGGCCGACGAGGCGAAGTACCCGCGCGGGGCGCTGAGGATGCGCTTCTCGGACAACCACGACGAGCGGCGCGCGGTGGCGCGCTTCGGCGAGGGCGGCGCGCTCGCGGCCTCCGCCCTGACGCTCACGCTCGACGGCGTGCCGATGCTCTACAACGGCATGGAGGTCGGCGACACGACCGAGTCGGGCGACCCCGCGCTCTTCTACAAACTGCCCGTCTTCTGGCCCATCGAGAAGCGGCGGCCCGAGTTCCCGCGCTTCTACCGGCAGATGATCGCGCTGCGCAAGAGCCACCCGGCGCTCACGCGCGGGCGGGTCGAGTGGCTGCGCAACTCCGACGAGTCGCGCGTCGTCACCTTCGCGCGCCGCGACGAGTCGGGCGACGTGGTCGTCGCCGTCAACTTCTCCAACCGCCCCTTCGACGGCACGGTCGAGGCGCCGGCGGGCGGCGCCTACGCCGACCTGACGCCCGACGTGCGCGCCCCGCTCAACGCCGACTCGACCGACGCGCAGCGCGCCGCGCGCGCGCGCACCGTCGGACTCCCCGCGCTCTCGCTCGACGCGTGGGGCTACCGCGTCTTCATCAGACGACCCGCCCGCTGACGCTCGCGCCCCCGTGCCCCGGTGCGCCGGAGGCCGACGAGCCGCAGGGCGCGGTGTACCTCGGCGTTCCTCATGAAGTGTCGCCAGACCAGACCGTCGCGCAGGTTCTCGGCGCCGAGGAGCGTGACGCCCTGGTCGATGCCGATGACGTCCGGGCCGACCCAACCCGTGTTCGGGTTGAAGGCGTCGGCGAAGCCGTAGCGGCCGTACACCTTCGCGCCGTAACGCCGCTTCAACGCGCGCAGCGCCGGGAGCGAGATGTCGGGCGTGAACGCGAGCGAGCCGGCCGCCGCATAGGGGACGACCGTCCCGTCTATCGCGGGGTCGCGCGGCGGCCCGCCCCACGCGACGTAGCCGCGCTCCGAGTCCGACGCCGAGACGCCCCACACCTCTGGCCCGTAGGCCGGAAACTCCGACGCGAGGTCGATGCAGAACTGGCGGTGCGCGCGGGTCGCGGCCGCCGAGTTCTCGAAGTAGTTTGTGAACGGGTACCAGCCTTCGCGCCAGTCCCGCAGGTCGGCCCAGCCCTGCGTGTACTGGTGTATGAAGAGCGGGCCGTCGTTCATGTACGTGTAGCCGGCGTATGTGATGCGCTTGCGCGCCCACGCCCGCCAGGCGCGCGGCGTGACGGGTCTGGCGGGAGAGCCGACGGCGAGCAGTTGGAGGATGAGGTGCTCGCTGTACGTGTCCCAGCGCGTCTTGATGAACCCGTTCTCGGGGCGCCAGCCGTGCGAGAGGAGCGTGGGGTGGCCGTCGAGCATCCAGGGGAAGTCGACGCGCTCGTAGATAGTTGTGGCGAGGCGGACGACCTCCGAGTCTTCGCGGAAGCACTGGCGCGCGGTCAGGACGCCGGCGAGCAGGAGCGCCGTGTCGATGGAGGAGTACTCGCTCTGCCAGCGCCGCTCACCCGTAGCGGCGTCCATCCAGTGGAGGAACCAGCCGCGCTCGCGCGGCGCGTCTTCGGCGAAGAAGCGGAGCGTCCTGAGCACGCGGGCGCGCGCAGAGGCGCGCGCCATCCAGCCGCGCTCGGCGCCGACGCAGAGTGCCGTGAGGCCGAAGCCGGTGGCGGCGCTCGAAGCGATGCGGTGCGAGGGGTGGCCGGGCGGATGCGCTTCGCCCGACGTGCGCGCGCGGTCGAGGACGAGCCCCGTGCGCGCGTCGGCGTGTTCGACGAAGTAGAGGAACGCGCGGCGCGAAAGGTCTTCGAGCAGCGCCTCGTCCTCGCGCGTCAGTGCCTGAGCCGCGCGCGCCTGCGCGGCGCCCCCCCGCGCGCGCGTCGCGGCGGCGGGGCAGAGCGCGGCGAGCAGGAGGAAGACGAGCGGCGTTGCGAAGCGTCTCGGCGGAGCGTGCATGATGTTTGGCGGCGTCCCGCGCTCAACTATACTAAGAGAGAGTTTCGAGGCGGAAGTGTAATTTGAACTTTCAA
This sequence comes from Acidobacteriota bacterium, assembly GCA_020200135.1. Classification (GTDB taxonomy): domain Bacteria; phylum Acidobacteriota; class Blastocatellia; order Pyrinomonadales; family Pyrinomonadaceae; genus QHXN01. Next base: position 11,434 of record JAIVJI010000018.1, read on the forward strand.
CTTTCAAACCTGAGGTTCGGCTCCGGGGAGGGGCCGGGCGGCGCGAGGTCGGCCGCGCTCTGTCTGGCCGCGCTGCTGGCTTGCGCGGGCGGCGCGCGCGCGGGGCAGTCGGACAGGCGTGTGCGCCCTGCGCCGCGGGGCTCGGCGGGGCACATGGGGGAAGGCGTGGCGGTGCTGCTCGGGCGCGCGCTTGAGCTTCTGCGCGAGGGGAAGGTCGCGGAGGCCGAGCCGCTCGTCCGGCGCGCGCTCGCGGTGCAGCCCGGCAACGCCGACGCGCACGCGCTGCTCGGCATCATCCTCGACCGGCAGGGTCGGTTGCGCGAGGCCGAGGCGGAGTACCGCGCGGCCGTCCGCGCCAACCCGAAGGCGACGGCCGCGCGCGCCAACCTGGGCGTGCTGCTCGCGCGCGCGGGGCGCACGGCGGAGGCGGCCGCGACGTTCGAGTCGGTGCTGCGCGACGCGCCCGGCCACCCGCAGGCGACCTTCAACCTCGGGCTCGCGCTCTTCCAATTGAAGCGCCACGGAGAGGCGGCCGCGCTCCTCTCGACGCCGGCCGCGATGTCGCAGGACGCGGCCGCCGCGCTCTACCACCTCGGTCTCATCGAGTCGGCGCGTGGTCGCGCCGAGGAGGCCGCGCAGTTCTGGCAGAGGGCGCTGGCGCTGAAGGGGAACTACCCGGAGGTTCACTTCGCGCTGGGCGAGGAGCTGCGGCGGCAGCGCCGCTACGAGGGCGCGGCGGAGTTCTACGAGCGCGCGGCGGCGCAAGACCCCGCGCGGCTCGCCTACCGCGTGCGGCTGGGCGGCGTGCTGATGCTTTTGTCGCGCTTCGACCGCGCGCTGGAGGTCTTCGAGGGGGCGGCCGCGCGTTTCCCCGCGTCGTCGTCGGCGCACTACTTCGTCGGCATCGCGGCGCGCGGGCGCGGCGACTACGAGCGCGCGGAGGCGGCGCTGCGCCGCTCGCTGGAGCTGGACGGTGGGAGCGCGGACGCGCTGGCGCAGCTCGGCTTCGTCGTGGGCGAGCGCGGGCGCGACGCGGAGGCGGAGACGATTCTGCGCCGCGCGCTCGCGCGCGAGGCGCGCCACTTCTACGCGGGCTATGACCTGGGGCGCCTGCTCGTGCGCGCGAGGCGCTACGAGGAGGCGCTCGGCGTCCTGCGCGGCGCGGCGCGCGAGCGCGCGAGCGACCCCGGCGTCCACTACCAGATGTTCATCGCGCTCTCGCGGCTCGGCCGGAAGGAGGAGGCGGCGCGCGAGCTGGCTCTCTTTAAAAAGTTGGACGAGGAGCGCAAGGCGCGGCGCGCCGCCGTGGGGCTTGAGGAGATAGAGGAGGCGCTGCCGACGCCCGCGAACGAAGGCGCGCCGGAGTAAGCGGTCGGAGCTGGCGGGCGTAACAAAGCCCGGGGCGCTGGCCCCGGGCTTTGTTATTTACCTTGCCCTCGCTTCAGAACGTCAGGCGGCCTTGCAGCTCGACGACGCGGCCGGCCAGACCCCGCTCGGAGCGCCCGAAGTTGGGGTGGGTGATGTTCGTGCTGTCGGTGGCGAAGCCGAGGTTCTGGAGGTTGAGCAGGTTGAAGACGTTGAAGAAGTTCGCCTTGACCTCGAAGTGCGACGACTCGCCCAGGAGCCGCTTCAGCCCGAAGCGCTTGGCGACGCTCATGTCCACGTTGAAGTACTTCGGGCCGCGGAACGAGTTGCGCCCGACGCCCGGCAGGCGACCGGCGGACGCGCCCTGACCCGTCGCCCCGAGCGTCGAGAAGAACCGCGCCCCGCCGCCGGGGAAGTTGCTCCCCCTGATGAAAGCCTCGTCCGAAGAGTCGTCGCCCGCGCCGCCGAAGTAGGCCACGGGGCGCGCGGGGCAGGTGATGGGTCGGTTGGTGCTCGGGCAGTTGCCCGTGACCGGCGTCCACGGGAAGCCCGTGTGCGCCGTCACGATGCCGCTCAACTGCCACCCGCCGAGGATGGAGCCGAGCGCGTCGTCGCGGTTGCGGAACAGGGGCAGCTCCCACACACTCGACCCGACGAAGTGGTGCCGCACGTCGTAGTCCGAGGGGCCGCGCTCCTCGCGCACGTCGAGCGGGAAGGTCGGGTTGGTGGCCGAGCCCGGCCCCTCGTTCGAGGCCACGTCGATGCTCTTGGCCCAGCGGTAGTGCATGTCGAACTGGAAGCCCTGCCCGAACCGGCGCGTGAGCCGCGCGATCATCGCGTTGTAGCTCGACGTGGTGTCGGGCGTCGGGAAGAAGACGCCGCTGGCGAAGAAGCTGCCCGGGTCGTTCGGGTAGAGGAAGCGCTGGTTGACGAGGCGTATGAGCTTGCGCCCCGCGCTCCCCTGGTAGCCCACCTCGGCCGTCAGCCGGCCCGGCAGTTGGTACTGCGCGTCGAGCGAGTAGGTGTAGACGTAGGGCGTCGGCACCTCGGCCGGCGCGCCGTAGACCTCGACCTGCTTGTCGCCGCCCGCGTTGGTCGGGATGCCGGTCGAAGGGTTGAAGTTGAGTATGAGCGCCGGGTTGGCCGGGTAGCTGAACGGCGAGTTGTTCGCGCCGAGCGCGTAGAGAATCTGCCCGCCCGCGAAGGGCGTGCTGAAGTCGGCGGCCGAGGTGCCGCAGCAGATGCGGTAGCGCGCGAGGAACGGCGGGTTGCCGCGCGAGTTGGCGAAGAGCACGATGGGCACGCGGTTGTAGCTGATGCCGAAGCCGCCGCGCAGCACCATCTTGTTCTCGGCGAGCAGCCCCCCGAACGAGTCGCCCATGTTCGGCGTCCACGCGAAGCTGACCTTCGGCGCGAAGTTGTTGCGGTCTGGCGGGTAGCTCTCGTCAACGAGTTGGAGCGTCGCCGCCGTCAGCGCCGTCGCCTCGGTCGGGCCGAGGACGAGGTTGCTCAGACGCCCCTGCGTCTCGGTGAGCGGCGAGAAGTACTCCCAGCGCAGGCCGAGGCCGAGCGTCAGGTTCGGCCGCACCTTCCAGTCGTTCTGCGCGAAGAGCGCGTAGGTCGAGCTGCGGAAGTAGCGCTGCGACTCGGCGGGGCCGCCCGTGCGCGGGTCGGCGTTTATCTGATAGAAGAGCGGCGCGTCGTTGACGAAGTTGAAGAGACCGCCGAAGGTGTAGAGCGGGCGCGAACCGCCCGAGAGGTCGTTGTTGTCGTGCTCCTTGCGCACCTCGACGCCGAAGCTCCACGCCTGCGAGCCGCGCACCCAGCGGAGCGTGTCGCGGAACTCGTAGGTGTTCTCGGCGAAGATGCCCGGGGTCGTCTCGGCCCACGGGGCGCCGAAGCGCAGGCGGTCGCCCGGCATCGACTCGATCTCGATGCGCGGGATGCCGAAGTTGGTCTCGGCCGACGACTCGATCTCGTTGAAGGCGAAGCGCGTGGCGTTGACGCGCGCCTCGTTGACCATCGTCTGCGAGAGCACGCGCGTCCACGTCACCGTCCCGAAGAGGTTGCGCGGCTCGGTGCGGATGTCGCCCATCGGCCGGCTGCGCCCGGGCCCGTCGCCGCCCAGGCCCTGGAAGCTTGAGAAGTAAGAGCTGAAGGTGATGTTGTCGCGCTCGCTGATGACGAAGTCGAAGCGCGGGTTGAACTGGTGGCCGCGGTCGCTGGTCGGCACCGCCAACTGCGCGAACTGTATGTCGGGGATGCCGTCGAGCCCGCCGCCGTTCAGGTTGTTGAAGGGCAAATACTGTCCCGCGGCCCCGGCCGGGCGGCCGATGTCGAGCCCGCTGCCGATGACCTGGCACTGGCTGAAGCTGCCGGAGGGAAAGCCCGCGGCGGCGCACGTCGTCGGCACGACGCCGATGACGCGCGGCTGGATGCCGTCGGCCGAAAGTATCCGCGCGGCGATGCTGCCGGGGCGCACCTGCTGGACGAGCTGGCGGAACTCGGGCGTCTCGACGAAGGCGTTGACGGTGTCCGTGTTGTTTCTGCGCAGCCCCTCGTAGGAGAAGAAGAAGAACGCCTTGTCGCGCAGCAGGCGGAAGGCGGGCGGCCGCCCCTCGCCGAAGCGCGGCCACGGGACGGGGCCCCCGATCGAGCCGCCGAACTGGTTGAGGTGCTGGTTGACGCGCTGCGCGGGCGCGTTGTTGAAGCCGCCGTACTTGTTAAAGGCGTTGAGGCCGGGGCTGTTGTTCTTGAGGAAAAGGCTGCCGTGGAAGGCGTTCGTGCCGTTCTGCGAGACGGTCAGGACCTGCGCGCCGGAGTTGCGCCCGTACTCGGCCGAGTAGGAGCTGGCGATGACGCGCACCTCCTTGACCGACTCCTGGTTGGGCGTGACGACGGCCGCGCCGCCGAAGGTCAGACTGTTGACGCTCGTCCCGTCGATCTGGAAGTTGTTGGCGGAGACGCGCTGGCCGTTGGCGGAAATCTGCGGCTGGTTCTCGGCCTGGAAGATGGAGCGCGACGAGCCGCCCGGGCCGGTCTGGTTCGGCAAGCCCACCGCGCCGCCCGTCCCAGAGCGCGCGCCCTCGCCGAAGACGCCCGGCGTCAGCCGCAGCAGCTCGTAGGGGTCGCGGCCGAACTGCGGCAGCTCTTTGACCTCGCGCGTGGTGATGGCCTTGCTGATGTTCGCGTTCTCGGTCTCTAAGGCGGGCGTCTGCGACTCGGTGACCGTCACGGTCTCGGAGACCTCGCCGGCCGTGAGCACCACGTCCACGCCCTGCACCTGCTCGGCGTTGACGACGAGGTTCTCGAAGGTCGTCTTCTTAAAGCCCGCCTTCTCGACGGTCAGCGTGTAGCTGCCGGGCGCCAGCTCCGAGATGCGGTAGAAGCCCTCGCCGCCCGACGTGGCCGTCTGCGTCCGCCCCGTCTCGTTGTTCTTGAGCGTGAGCGCGGCCTCCGGGATGACCGCGCCCGACGCGTCGGTGACGGTGCCCTGGACGGCGGCGCGGAATTGCGCGCGCGCGGTCTGCGCCAGTGTCAGCATCACGAGCGCGCACACGCACGCGCGGAAGAGAGTCGTTAGTGTCTGGCCCATCTTGAGATGACCTCCTTGCATGTCGTCGGCGGCCACACTGGGGGCGGGGTCGCGTCTGTTGACGGAGAGGGGAAGGGGGGAAGACGTGTGCGAATGACCGCACCGCGTCCACGCATTTTTATTGTGTTGGCTGTCAGAGCAAGGAATAGCACCGGGAGCGAGAGCGCCTCCGACAGGGCGTCGGCTATCCGGGCGGGTTCCGGGGCGGCGAGGCGGATGGCGGCCCCGCCGTGCGGGTAGGCCGCGCGCACGGGCGGCAAGTCCATCTCGACGACCGGCAGCCCGCAGGCAAGCATCTCCTGCGGCACCAGCGAGTAGTTGGTCAGCGAGATGGAGAGCCCCGCGGCCGCGCCCCTGTACAGCTCGGCCAGCTCGGCCTCGCCCAGGATGCCGGCCGGCGTGTGGTCGAACGGCAGCCGGTAGGGCAGGTCTTCGGAGCCGAAGAGGACGACCTCCGTCTCGGGGCGCCTCTGTTTGAGCAGCGCGAGCGACAGCAGCCCCAGCTCCGTCCCGCGCCGGCGCGTCTGGTGGCGCGCGTAGAACACGACGCGGTTCATGTCGTAGTTACCGGTTCCGGGCGCATAGACCGAGGGGTCGTAGGCGAGGTCGAAAGACTCGGCGCGGTTGCCGTACTCCCTCATCCTCTGCGCGAGCCAGCGCCCGGCGCAGATGCACTCGAAGCCGAAACGGTAGGTGCTTTCGGCGAGCATACTCTCGGCGCTCGCCGGGTAGAAGGACGGCTCGTAGTCCTGTACGAAGTAGACCTTCCGGCGGCAGGCGCCGAAGTCCCTGACCGCGTAGGCGGTCTCCCACGAGCTGGCCATGCAGATTTCGGACGGGGGCATCCGCGTGACGCCCAGACGCACCGTGGCCTTGAGCGGGAAGTAGTGCGTCCGCATCGACTGGGTCGCCTCGGAGTCGCTGACGTAGTGAGTCTCGCCGAAGACGTGGAAGCGGACTTCGTACCCCGCGTCTTCGAGCGCGCGCGTGAGGCGGAAGACGGTCCTGTGGCCGCCGGAAGACCCGTAGAAGTTTGGGATGACCCAGTTGACGCTCCCCCGCGGCCCCGCCGTGCCGGAGCGGTGCCGGTAGGCTACGGGCTCGTAGGCGAAGCCGTAGGGGAGCGTCTCGCCGCCGCCGGCTTTACCTGTCGCCGGCTGAGACGCGCGCAGGCGGCGGAGCGCAGCCTTGCAGGTGGCCCGCAGGCCGTGCGTGCGGAGAAACCCGACGCCCTTGCTCGCTACCCGCGTAAGCTTTGTCATTCCGCCTCGTCACGCCGCCGGGGTGATTTTTTGGCGCCTACTTTTTCTGCCCGTCGCCGGGGAGAGTCCAGACGAAGGTGTAGGCTTTCGTTATCTCTTCCGAGACGCGTTCGGTGCGACCTTGAAGGCTGGCCTCGATGGCGTGGAGCCTCGTGAGCGTGAGCTGCTGCGGCAGCGCGGTCGCCTTGTCGACGACGATGTCCGCCTTGAACCGCTGATCCCAGCCCGTGATGACCGGGCTGCCCGCGACCGCCCGCTGCATGAGCGCTTGGACGAGCTTGACCACCTGCTCCTTGTCGGCCGCGGTCTCGGAGTGGAAGTGGAGGCAGCGCCGCTGCGCGCCGCCTTCGGACGGGCAGGGGGTCTCTTTCACGAACCCGACCTCGCCGGTGATGTCGAGCTGGCCGCCGCCGAACTGCGGGACGGAGGTCGTGTTACGCAGCTCGTAGCGTGCCTCGGGGTCGAGCTCCACGTCCTGCCAGAGGCCGACCATGACGGACCAGAAGTCGCTGGCCATGGCCCTGAGGGCCGCGTCCGTCGTCATGTTCCCGAAGACGCTGCGCGACGCCGCGTCGAGCCCGCCCGACTGTTCCACCGACTGGTTCATCAGCTTGCGCGCCGTCTCGTGGCCTTCGATGCCGAGAAAGGAGGAGCCGTCGGCGGAGACGATGAAGGTCGGAATCATGTCCGTGAAGCGTTCCGCCCCGCCGCCGAAGGACGGGGGGAAGGTACCCTTCCACCCTGAGAAGTCGTTGCGCGAAACGACGACGCGGTCGCCCGCGCGCCGAACCTGCATCGTGAAATCGGCGGACATGTTCCATCTGATGTCCGGGCCCGTCCCCACGCGCCGCCCCTCGGAGCGCGCGCTCACTTTCGCCGACGCGCCGTCCGGCCACGCGAACCGCAGCGTCTCGGCCCGCACGCTGAGACCGAGAATCGGCGAGACGACCCCCAGGGTCACGAGAATCAATAGCCTTTGAAATCTAAACACGCGTAAGTCTCCTCCGGCGCGAATGCCATGTTCGTGAAGGCCGCGCGGGACGCCGCCGCCCCCTCGGCCCTACGCCGTCATCTTACTTCACCCCGCGGGCCGCGACAAAAAGTGAGAGCCGCCGCGCACGGCGCGGGCGCGCCCGACGCGTTTGTTCCCGACGCCCTCAAAAATTCAATAGCAAATTTCGCCGCGCCTCTGGTAATCTTAGCCGCGTTCAAGCAGTTAATTTCCGCTGATTTCAAGCAATCCAACTGGGCGCCGGAGACCCCTGCGGCCTCGGCCGGCGCGCGGGGTTTAAACCCTCCGCGCGTAAGCGCGTCTTCCAGACAAAGGAGCACAGACACATGCGACAGGCGAGAGTGTTGGCTTTGGTGTTGGCCGCGGCCGGGGCGCTGGCGGCGGGCGCGTGCGTGGAACAGCCCGCGACGCAGAATGGCGCGTCGAACGGTTCGTCGGGCGGCGGCACCGCGTCTTCGTCGGGCGGCTACCAGCGCAAGACGAAGAAGGCGGGCGAGCCCGTCTACATCGGCTTCTCGATGGACACGCTCAAGGAGGAGCGCTGGCAGCGCGACAAGGCGCTGGTCGAGGCGAGGGCCAGGGAGGTCGGCGCGCAGCTCGACGTGCAGGTCGCCAACGGCGACGACGCCGTCCAGACCAAGCAGTGCGACAACATGCTGACGAAGGGCGTGGACGTGCTCATCGTCGCGCCGCACAACGGCGAGATCGCCGCCTCCATCGTCGAGAAGGCGCACGCCGCCGGCGTCCCCGTCATCTCCTACGACCGCCTGATTAAGAACTCCGAGCCCGACCTCTACGTCTCGCACCAGGTCGTGAAGATGGGCGAGATGCAGGGCGAGTACGCGCTGAAGAAGGTGCCGAAGGGCAACTACGTGCTCATCGGCGGCGCGCCCACCGACAACAACGCGATGCTCCTGCGCCAGGGGCAGATGAACATCCTCAAGCCGGCCATCGACCGCGGCGACGTGAAGATCATCTCCGACCAGTTCGCCCGGGAGTGGAAGGCCGAGGAGGCGCAGCGCCTGACCGAGGACGCGCTGACGAAGACGAAGAACGACGTGCAGGCCATCGTCGCCTCGAACGACGGGACGGCGGGCGGCGCCATCTCGGCGCTCGACGCGGCCGGGCTCAAGGGCAAGGTGCTCGTCACGGGTCAGGACGCGCAGCTCGACGCCATCCAGCGCATCGCCAACGGCACGCAGACGATGACCATCTACAAGCCCATCAAGCCGCTCGCCGACAGCGCCGTCGACTCGGCCCTCAAGCTCGCGCGCGGCGAGGCGCTGAACGCCGCCGACAAGGTCAACAACGGCAAGATAGACGTGCCCGCCATCCTCCAGGAGCCGCAGGCCGTGGACAAGGAGAACCTCGACGCCACGGTCGTCAAGGACGGCTACCACAAGTGCGAGGACGTCTACAAGGACGTGCCGAACCACCCGTGTCCGAAGGCGGCCGCCGGGGGCGCGCGCAGCCCCGCCGGCCCGGTGCTCGCCGCCGCCCTGCTCGTCTTCTGCGGCCTCGGCGTCGCGCTCAGGCTGCGTTAGCGATTTGAAGACCATGTCGGCGAACACCAGGACCCCGCTGCTGGAGATGCGGGAGATCACGAAGAGCTTCCCCGGCGTGCGCGCGCTCGACGGCGTGAGCTTCGACCTCCACGCCGGCGAGCTGCACGCGCTCGTCGGCGAGAACGGGGCGGGGAAGTCCACGCTGATGAAGGTGCTCGCCGGCGTCTACCCCCACGGCTCTTACGGCGGCGACGTGGTCATCGACGGGCAGGTGCGCCACTTCGCCGGCGTCCGCGACTCAGAGAACGCGGGCGTCGCCGTCATCTTCCAGGAGCTGTCGCTCATCAAAGGGCTGACCATCGGCGAGAACATCTTCCTCGGGCGCGAGCCGCGCACTTTTGGCGTCATCCGCTGGGAGGAGCTGTACAGCCGCGCGCAGCGGCTGCTCGACGAGCTGAACCTCCCGCTCGACCCGCGCACCCCCGTCGGCCACCTCGGCATCGGGCAGCAACAGCTCGTCGAGATCGCCAAGGCGCTCTCGCAGGAGGCCAGAATACTCGTCCTCGACGAGCCGACGGCCGCGCTCACCGGGTCGGAGGTCGAGTCGCTCTTCCGCATCATCGACGGGCTCCGCGCGCGCGGGGTGGGGATGATCTACATCTCGCACAAGCTCGACGAGGTCTTCCGCGTCTCCGAGCGCATCACGGTCTTGCGCGACGGGCGGACGGTCGGGACGCGGCCGGCGGGCGAGCTGGACGAGGCGCGCGTCATCTCGCTGATGGTCGGCCGCGAGGTCGGCGACATCTTCCCCGAGGCCGAGCACGAGCGGGGCGAGGTCGTCTTCGAGGCGCGCGGCGTGACGGTCGAAGACCCGAACGTCGCCGGCAAGCTGCTCGTCAAAGACGTGAGCTTCAAGGTGCGCGCCGGCGAGGTGCTCGGCATCGCGGGGCTGATGGGCGCGGGGCGGAGCGAGCTGCTGATGGGCGTCTTCGGCGCGTGGCCGGGGCGCGTCGCGGGCGAGGTCTACGTCGAGGGGCAGCGCGTCAAAGTCAGCCGGCCGTCCGACGCCATCCGCCACGGCGTCGGCTTCGTGACCGAAGACCGCAAGCGCTTCGGGCTCGTGCTCGACCAGACCATCCTCAACAACATGACGCTCGCGGGGCTGCGCAAGCTCTCGGGGCGCTTCGTCACGGACGTTGACGCCGAGGCCGCCGCCGGCGAGCGCGCGAAGCGCGAGCTGAGGGTCAAGGCCAACTCGGTCTTCACCGTGGTCGGGACGCTCTCGGGCGGGAACCAGCAGAAGGTCGTGCTGGCCAAGTGGCTCCTGACGAACCCGCGCGTGCTCTTCCTCGACGAGCCGACGCGCGGCATCGACGTGGGCGCCAAGCAGGAGATTTTCGCGCAGATAAACCGGCTCGCCAAGGAGGGGCTGGCCATCGTGCTCGTCTCCTCGGAGCTGCCCGAGGTGCTCGGCCTCTCCGACCGCGTGCTCGTGCTGCACGAGGGTCGCGCCACCGGCGAGTTCCGGCGCGAGGAGGCCACCCCCGAGGCGGTCATGGCCTGCGCCACCGGCCACACGCGCCGCGCCGCGTAAACTTTTGAACCGAGGCTTAGAATGAGCAACCTGCCTTCATCGAACCAGCCGGCGACGGACAGGCCGCCCGCGACCGCGGACGTGTCGCCGCCCGACGCCGTGCCGGAGGGCGTGGAGTCGCCGACGGGCGGGCGCTTCCGGCTCCCGACCGAATCCCTGCGCGCCTACACGATGATCATCGCGCTGCTCGCCATCTGGGCCTTCTTCCAGTGGCAGACAGTCAACCCGCTCTACCCTTACGGAATCTTCCTCCACCCGAACAACTTCTCGAACCTCTTGCAGCAGATGGCTGTGACGGGCGTGCTCGCGGTCGGGATGCTGCTGGTCATCGTGGCCGGGCAGATAGATTTGTCCGTGGGCTCGGTGGTGGGCCTCGCCGGCGGCGCGGCGGCGATGATGCAGGACCCTTTGGGGCTGGGCGGCGCGCTGGGCGCGGCGCTCGTCGTCGGCACGCTCGTCGGCGCGACGCAGGGCGCGCTCATCTCCTACGCGAACATCCCGGCCTTCATCGTCACGCTCGGGGGCTTGCTCGCGTGGCGCGGCGTGATTCTGGGGCTGAGCAAGGGCGCGACCATCCCCGTGCGGGAGCCCGTCTTCCGCTGGCTCGGGGTGGGGAAGCTGCCGCAGGGCGTGGGCGTCGCGCTCGCGGTCGTGGCCATCGCCGCGGTGGCGTTCCTGACCGTCACGCGGCTCCGCGCGCGCAAGCGGCACGGGCTGTCGGCGCCGGGCGTGGGCGCGACCGCCGCGCGCATCGTGGTGCCGGCGGCGCTCATCGCGTTCTTCATCTACTGGATGAACGCGGGCGGCGGGATGCCCGTCCCCGTCCTCGTCCTGCTCGCGGTCGCGGTGCTCGGCGGGTTCCTGACGCAGAACACGACCTTCGGACGCTACCTCTACGCCATCGGCGGCAACCCCGACGCGGCGCGGCTCTCGGGCATCAACATCCGCCGCTACATCCTCGCCGCATACTGCGTGCTGGGGCTGCTGGTCGGCGTGGCTTCGCTGTTGCACACGGGGCGCGTGGGGAGCGCGTCGCCGGACGCGGGCACGCTGATGGAGCTGGACGCCATCGCGGCGTGCGTCATCGGCGGGACTTCTTTGATGGGCGGGCGCGGGACGGTCTCGGGCGCGGTCGTCGGCGCGCTCATCATGGCGAGCCTCGACAACGGCATGTCGCTCCTCAACGTCGAGAACTACACGCAGTACATCGTCAAGGGCGCGGTGCTCGTCGCGGCGGTCGGCTTCGACATGCTCGGCCGCCGCAAGGGCTGACCGGAGTTTTACGAAAACTGACAGGGATGGACAGGATAGGCAGGGTAAAGCAATTTCAGATTTGAGATTTCAAATTTCAAATCTTTAATTCCTTATCCTGTGCATCCTGTCCATCCCTGTTAATTCTTTCCTCCTCAGCCGTGCGCCGCGTTGGAATAAAAAATGGGCAAAAGATTCTTACTCAGCACGCTCCTGTTGTCGGTCGTAGTTTCCGCCGCGCCGTACCCGCAAAGCGCGCGGCAGACGGCGGCGGACGAGGGGCGCGCGCCGGGCGCGCCCGGCAAGGACGCGCGGTGGGAGAGCGCCGGCAAGCAGGGGGTGGGCACGTCGGCGACGAACACCTCGAAGGTCTGGTTCACGCTTCAGGGCGGCGCGCTGACCGAGGTCTACTACCCGACGGTGGACGTGGGGAACGTCCAGAAGCTGGAGCTGATAGTCGTCCACGCGCAGACCGGGAGGGTCGAGACCGAGACCGCCGACACCACGTCGCGCGTCACGGCCGCCGCGGACTCGCTCTCGTTCACGCAGGTCAACACGGCCAGGAGCGGCGAGTACAAGATTATCAAAGAGTACACGGTTGACCCGGAGCGAGACGTCGTCCTCATCCGCATCAGCTTCCGCGGCCACTTCAAGCGGCGCGAGAACGACTACCAGCTTTTCGTCTACTACGACCCCTCTCTGAAGAACAGCGGGATGCACGACACCGCGTGGACGCAGGGCGACGCGCTGCTCGCCTCCGACGGCGACGTCTCGTCGGCGCTCGTCGTGCGGGACAGTTTCGCCGACAACGCGGAGGCGCTCGAAAAGCTGCGCGCGAGGGCGCGCGCCGAGGGGTTCACGGTCGCGGAGCCCAACTTCAGCCTGATGACCAACGGGTTCTCGGGCGTGAGCGACGGCCTCACGCAGTTGCGGCAGGGCGCGCCCGACTCGTTCCCGCGGCGCGTCAAAAGATTCGGGCGCGCCGAGGACGGCAACGTCGTCCAGGTCGCCGAGCTGTCGCAGCCCGCCATCGAGAAAGAGTATTGCTGCGCCGACTACACGCTCGCGCTCGGCTTCGGCAAGACGGCCGACGAGGCGCTGGCGGCGGCGCGCGCGTCCCTGAAGAAGGGTTTCGACGCCTGCGAGTCCGAGTACGAAAGCGGCTGGCGCGACTACCTGAAGAACGTCCGCCGCGTCGCGCCGAAGTATCAGGCGCAGTACGACACGGCCGCGATGGTCCTCAAGGCTCACGAGGACAAGACCTACAAGGGCGCGATGATCGCCTCGCTCTCGGTGCCGTGGGGCGGCGGCGCCAGCGCCAACGAGGCCGAGGTCGGCGGCTATCACCTCGTCTGGTCGCGCGACCTCTATCAGGTGGCGACGGCCTTCATGGCGCTCGGCGATAGAGCCTCGGCGGAGCGCGCGCTCGACTACCTCTTCCGCGTCCAGCAGAAGCCCGACGGGAGCTTCCCGCAGAACTCGTGGCTCGACGGGCGACCCTTCTGGGGCTCGCTCCAGATGGACGAGGTCGCCTACCCGCTCATCCTCGCCCGCGAGCTGGGGCGCACCGACCGCGAGACATACACGAAGCACGTCCGCCCGGCCGCCGACTTCATCGTCCGCCACGGCCCCTTCACGCCGCAGGAGCGCTGGGAGGAGAAGTCCGGCTACTCGCCCTCGACCATCGCCGCCGAGATAGCCGGCCTCGTCTGCGCCGCCGACATCGCGCGCCGCAACGGCGACGAGGTCTCGGCCAACGTCTACCTCGCGGCCGCCGACGACTTCGCGCGCGAGGTCGAGCGCCGCACCGCGACGACCACCGGCCCGCACGGCGACGGCAACTACTACCTTCGTCTTTCGTTCAACGAAGACCCCGACGACGGCCAGCCCTTCGACGTGGGCAACGGGGGCGGCACCTTCGACGAGCGCGAGATTGTTGACGCCGGCTTCCTCGAACTCGTCCGCCTCGGCATACGCTCGCCCGCCGACCCGCTCGTCTCGAAGAGCCTCGCCGTCGTCGATAAGGTCATCAAGGTCGAGACGCCCAACGGGGCCTCCTTCTACCGCTACAACCACGACGGCTACGGCGAGATGGACGACGGGCGCAACTGGAACTGGGACGGGAAGTACACGGGGAAGGGGAGGCTGTGGGCTCTGCTGGCGGGCGAGCGCGGCCAGTACGAGCTGGCGCTGGGGCGCACGGCGGCGGCGCTGCGCAGGCTCGACGCGATGTTGGGTTTCGCGGGCGACGGCCTGATGATTCCCGAGCAGGTCTGGGACAGCCCGCGCAGCCCGGCCCCCTGGTTCAAGTTCGGCGAGGGGACGGGGTCGGCCACGCCGCTCGCCTGGTCGATGGCGCAGTTCATACGACTCGCCACCAACCTGCGCGCCGGCCGCAACCTCGACACGCCCACGCTCGTCCGCGCGCGCTACGCGAACCGCGCGCTGCCCCCGCGCGCCGGCGCCTACTTCCGTTTCCCCGCGCGCGAAATCCTCGAACGCACCGAGGCGGGCCAGACCTTCGGCGTCACGGGCAGGCCGCAGGCGGCCGGCAGCCGCGCCTTCGTCCTCGACGGGGCGGGGCGCCGCGAGCTGAAGGCCGACGCCGGGGGGAACTTCTCATTCGAGGGGAAGGCCGCGCGCGGCCCTTCGCAGGTCGTCGTCGCCGTCGTCTCGCCCTCGGGCGCGACCTACTTCCAGCGCGCGAGCGTCGCGGGCCTTTCCCCCGAAGAGGTCGGGAAGGCTTTACGCGAGCTTTACCCGGCTGACGCGGCCGTGCGTCTGAAGGCCGCGCGAGTCTCGCCGCTGGTTGACGCAGAGGGCGTGACTTTTCTTTACCGCGGGGGCGCCAAGCGCGTCGAGGTCGTCGGCGACTTCACGGGCTGGGTGCCCGAGGGGCTCGTGCTGCGCGACGTTCCGGGCGCGGACGACCTCAAGTTCATCCGCCTGAAGTTCCCCGCGAACGCGCGCCTCGAATACAAGCTCGTCGCCGACGGCGAGTGGCTGCTCGACCCGCTCAACCCGAACAGGAACGACAACGGCGTCGGCGGCCAGAACTCCTTCTTCACGGGCCCCGCCTACCGCCCGTCCGTCTTCGCCGCCGGGAGCGGCGAGTTGCGCGGCCGGCTCGAGAGACTTGAGCTGCCCGGCGGCGACACGCGCAAGGTGCAGGTCTACCTCCCGCCCGGCTACGCGCGGGGCGCGGGGCGCTACCCCGTCCTCTACATGCAGGACGGCACGAGCTTCGTCGAGCTGGGGCGCGCCGCCGAGACGGCCGACCGCATGATTACGGAAGGCAAGGTCGAGCCCTTCATCATCGTCTTCGTAGACCCGGTTGACCGCACGAAGGAGTACTGGATGGGCGACCGCTTCGCCGACTGGATGGCGCGCACGCTCGTCCCCCTCGTGGACAGGCGCTACCGCACGCGCGCCACGCGCGACGGGCGCGCGCTCGCGGGCGCGAGCCTCGGCGGCGTCATCTCGGTCTGGACGGCGCTGCGCCACCCCGCACTCTTCTCGCGCGTCGCCGGCCACTCCACGGCCTTCCAGATTGACGAGGAGCGCCTGCTCGCCTCGCTCGCGCGCCTCGGCGCGGCCGAGCGCCGCAGGTTCCCACTGCGCTTCTACCTCGACGCGGGGCGCTACGAGCCGGTCATCTTCGAGACCACGCGCCGCGCCAACATACTTTTGCGCGCGCGCGGCTACCCCGTCACCTACCGCGAGGCGCCCGTCGGCCACAACTACACGGCCTGGCGCGACCGCCTTCCCGACGCCTACGCCGCGCTGTGGGCCAAGTGAGACGGAATGGAAGAGGCGAGGTATAAGAGAACGGGCGATGGGAATTCGACATTCCCATCGCCCGTTCTCTCATGCCCGCTGTAGGACTTGAACCTACGACCCCACGCGTGTGAAGCGTGTGCTCTACCACTGAGCTAAGCGGGCCTGACCTGTGTGGAAGCGAGATGCTAACAAAGCGCGCGCGCGAGCGTCAAGCGGGTGGCTCGGCGCGCCCGCGCGGCGCGCTTTGTGGGAGCGTGGGGCGTTTACTGGCCGCCGCCGGCGGGCGGGTCGTCGGGGCCGGCCGACTTCTCGGAGTTGCTGGTGATGCCCGTGTCGGAGCTGACGTAGAAGAAGCGGCTGCCCGTGGCGGTGATGCCCGTCGGCTTCTGCGGGTCGGCGTTGACGGCGAAGCCCGCGGGCTCGTTGCCCGACCTGGCGGTGAGCGCCATCTTGTAGATGTAGCCGTCCACGAGCGGCGTGTCACCGGCGAACTGCTTCGAGAGGTAGCCGCCCCCGGCGAGCTGCTCGAAGGTGCCGTAGCCCGAGCGGTTCTTGGTGTTGAAGTAGGTGACCTGCGCGGTCGAGATGCGCTGGAGGTGTGTGATGGCCGCCGCCTCGTTGGTCGAGCGCACGCTCGACTGCCAGGCGGGGATGCCGATGGCGACGAGGATGCCGATGATCGAGATGACGATCATCAGCTCGACGAGCGAAAACCCGCGCCGGTTCTTGTTGTCGTTTCTCATTTCTTTAAAGACCTCACTGACCTGTGTACACGTGCGCGGGCGGGCCGAGTTCCACAAAGCGGCACATCGAGGCGGCACCGCGCGCCGGGGTTTGGGCCTGCCGCGGCACCGGAATTCTACTACACGGAACCCGCGAAGTCCCAGCAGCGTCAAAAGGAGAGTTTGGAGGCCGGGGGCGGGAGTTTGGTCGGAAAACGAAGTCGGCCGCCCGCCGCCCCGGCGCGCCGGGGCGGCGGCAACCAAGCCCTAACCTCTAGCCTCTAGCCCCTTTTGCCTTTAGAATGTGAGGGGCATGAGAAACCTTCAACCCGCGGAGATGGAGACGGCCGCGCCGCTCGCGGCGGCCGAGGCGGCGGAGCGCGTGGCGCTCCTGCGCGCGGCGGTCGAGCGCGTCATACGCGGGAAGTCCGAGGCCGTGCGGCTCGCCGCCGTCACGTTCATCGCGGGCGGCCACCTCCTCGTCGAGGACGTGCCCGGCGTCGGCAAGACGACGCTCGCCCAGGCGCTCGCGCAGGCCATCAACTGCTCGTTCCAGCGCATCCAGTTCACCTCCGACCTCCTGCCCTCGGACGTCATCGGCCTCTCGGTCTACGACGAGCGGGGCGGCACCTTCGAGTTCAAGCACGGCCCCATCTTCGCCAACATCGTCCTCGCCGACGAGATCAACCGCACGACGCCGAAGACGCAGTCGGCGCTCCTCGAAGCGATGGCCGAGGGGCACGTCACGGTCGAGGGCGTGACCTACCGCCTGCGCGCGCCCTTCATGGTCGTCGCCACGCAGAACCCGGTCGAGCACCACGGCACCTACCCGCTCCCCGAATCGCAGGTCGACCGCTTCATGCTGCGGCTGCGAGTCGGCTACCCCTCGTTCGAGGTCGAGAAGGAGATCCTGCGCGACCGCGAGCGCGGCGACCCGCTCGAAGCCCTGCGCCCCGTGATGACGGGCGAGGACGTGGTCGAGTTGCAGCGCGCCGTCCACCACGTCTCGGTCGACGACGCGCTCGTCGACTACCTGATGCGCATCGTCACGGCGACCCGCGAGTCCGAGACCCTGGACCTCGGCGTCAGCCCTCGCGGCACGCTCGCCATCTTCCGCGCGGCGCAGGCGCTCGCGCTCACGGAGGGGCGCGACTACTGCGTGCCCGACGACGTGAAGCGGCTCATCCTCCCCGTCTTCGCGCACCGCCTCGTCGTCAACTCGCGCTTCTCCTCCTCGCTCCACCGCCGCAGCGACGAGGCCGAGGAAGTCTTGCGCGAAATCATGAAGACCGTCAGCGTCCCGCTCTAAACTATGGGCGTGCTCAGGCGTTGGGGCCGGACGATTCTGGGCACGCTCGTCGTGCTGAGCGGGGTGGGCGCGGCCGTCATCACGGTCGTGGCGCGCCGGAGCGGCGACTGGGATTTGACGCGGCTGGGCGCGGTCGCGTCGCTGGTCTTCGCGGTGCTGATAGTCATCTTCGTCGTGCCGCCGCTGGCGCGCTCGGCGCGGGCGGAGGCGGCACTGCTCGACCTCGCGTTCCAGGTGACGGGCGGGGGCGTCGTCTTCGTCTGCATCTACACGGTCGTCGCCTTCGCCGCCTGGAACACGGGCAACAACCTCCTCTTCCTCGTCTTCTCCGTGCTCTCCTCGACGCTCTTCGTCGCGCTGACGGCCGGGCGCGCGAGCCTCCGCGACCTGGTCGTCACCGCGCGCTTCCCCGACCACATCTTCGCGGGCGACCCCGCGCCCGTCATCGTCACGGTCAACAACACGAAGCGCGTGCTGCCCTCGCTCTCGGTCGTGGTCGAGGCGCGCGAGCGCCCCGGCGCTTCGCCCGAGGCGGGGCGCCGGCTCTTCTCGCGCCGCCCGCGCGAGCGCAAGCGCGTGCTCGCCTACTTCATGTACGTGCCGCACCGCGCGCGCGTCGAGCAGCGCGTCGAACAGACCTTCCCCGCGCGCGGCCGCGTACACGTCGCCGGCTTCGAGCTCTCCACGCGCTTCCCGTTCGGCTTCTTCCGGCTGCGGCGGCGGCTGCGCGCGCGCGGCGTGGAGATAGTCGTCTACCCGAAGCCCGAGGGCGTGGGCGACGAGCTGCACCTCCTGCCGATGGACGCCGGGCAGATGGAGGCCGAGCGGCGCGGCGCGGGTCACGACCTGCACAGCTTGCGCGAGTACCAGCCGCGCGACGACGTGCGCCACATCCACTGGAAGGCTTCGGCGCGCCACCGCCGCCTCATCGTGCGCGAGTTCACCGCCGAGGACGAGCGCCGCGTCCACGTCGTCTTAGACACCTTCGTCGAGGACGGCGGCGAGGCGCGCGGGCGCTTCGAGCGCGCCGTGACGCAGGCCGCCTCGCTCGTCGCGCACTTCGTGGACGAGCGCGCCGAAGTCCGCCTGACCGACGGCGCCGGCGGCGAGTCGAGCTACGGGACGGGGCGCGAGCACCTCTACGAATGTCTGCGCCGGCTGGCGCTGGTCGAGCCGCGCGAGGCCGAGCCCGACTCGCTCGCGCGCCGCGAGTTCTGGCAGCGCGCCGAGCCGCCGACCGCCGAGGCCGGCTACGTCATCCTCGTCACGACGGCCCCGCGCGGCACCATCCCCGCCGACCTCTGGCGCAAGTCGCACGTCATCCATCTCTAAGTCACAGGGCGGGCTTCCGCCTTTCGCCTCAGAGCCATTTGGTCAGCAGGTAGCGGTCGTGGTCGAGGAAGCCTTCCCTGCGGTAGAGCGCCTGGGCGGGCTCGTTGGCGCGCCCGACTTCGAGGTGGAGGGCGCCGACGCCGCGCGCGCGGCAGACCTCGGCGGCGAGGCGCAGCGCGGCCTTCCCCGCGCCGCGCCCGCGAAACTCATCCTTCACGAAAAGCTCGTCCACGAAGGCGTCGCGCCCGCCGAACTCGACGCTGAAGCCGAAGGTGACGACGAGGTAGCCGGCCGTCTCGCCGCCGAACAGTATCAGGTGGGCGACGCCGAAGCGTTCGTCGGCGATAAGCTCGGCGAGCGCGGCGCGCGCCCTGGGCTCGTCGAAGGCCATCCCCTCGTGCTCGTTCAGCTCGCGCATCATGGCGAGCAGCGCGCCGGCGTCCCCGGCTGCGGCGACTCTGAAGGTCGGTTGCATCGTCGTTCACCCCCGTCGAAAGTTAATCGGTTTCGATTCCTGCTACAATGCGCCGCATGATCTCGGCACAGACGGCGCGGCGCGCGGTGTGGCGGCCGCTGTGGGAGCTGCCGCGCCGCTTCGATCTCATCTGGCCGCTGGCGCGGCGGATGCTCGTCGCGCGCTACCGCGGCTCGGCGCTCGGGCTGCTGTGGGCGCTTTTGACGCCGGCGGTGATGATAGGGGTCTTCACCTTCCTCTTCGCGGGCGTCTTCGGCGCGCGCTTCACCGAGCGGGGCACGCCCTGGGAGTACGCGCTCTACCTCTTCTGCGGGCTGCTGCCGTGGACGGCCTTCTCCGAGACGTTGCAGCAATCCTCCGGCATCGTCGTCGCCCACGCGAACCTCGTCAAGCGCGTCGTCTTCCCGCTCGAGGCGCTGCCCGTCGCGCAGGCGCTCGCGGCGCTGGCCGCGCAGCTCTTCGGCACCGCCGCGCTCGTCGTCGCCACGCTCGTCGTCAGGCGCGAGCTGCACTCGACGCTGCTGTGGCTCCCCGCCCTGCTCGTCCCGCAGCTGCTGCTCACGCTCGGCGGCGCGTGGCTCGTCGCCTCGCTCGGCGTCTTCATACGCGACACGGCGCAGGTGCTCGGGCTCGTGCTGATGGCCTGGCTCTACCTGACTCCGATCATCTACCCCGAGCAGGTCGTGCCCGCGCGCTTCCGCCCCGCGCTCGAACTCAACCCGTTCACGCCGCTCGTGCGCTCCTACCGCCGCGCGCTGCTCGAAGGCGCGCCGCCCGACTGGCAGGGGCTCGCCTACACCACCGCCTTCGCGCTCGCCGCCTTCCTCTTCGGCTACTGGTGGTTCGCGCGCACCCGCAAGAACTTCGCGGACGTTATCTGAAGCGTGAACCGTGAGCCGTAAACCGTGACAAGAGAAAACCTGTTCTCATCTCGTCACGGTTTACGGCTCACGGTTCACGCGCCTGTTTGACTTGCCCGTGGGGCTTTGGCATAAAGGCGTGCGAAGGTCTCGTCCGAACTATCCCCGAAACTTAGGCGCATGGTGAAGAGAGCGCAGCGTTACCTGAACAGGCTCGGGCTCCACATCGAGCGGGCGCGCCAGCGCTTCCGCCGGAGCGGCTTCTCGAACTTCGACGAGGAGCGGATGCTGGCCGGGTACGTCGCGCGGCTCGACCCCGCGGGCGAGGCGCAGGTC
Source organism: Acidobacteriota bacterium (assembly GCA_020200135.1). Lineage (GTDB taxonomy): Bacteria > Acidobacteriota > Blastocatellia > Pyrinomonadales > Pyrinomonadaceae > QHXN01. The sequence continues at coordinate 31,832 of JAIVJI010000018.1, forward strand.
GCCGTCGACGTGGGCGCGGGCGACGGCATACGCGGCTCGAACACCTACGCGCTCTTCCTGCGGGGGTGGCGCGGCGTCGGGTTCGAGGGCGACGAAAGGCGCGCGCGCCGCCTCGCGCGCGCCTACCGCAACCTTGAAGGCGTCGAGGCGCGCCAGGCGCTCGTCACGCCCGAGAACGTCGTCGGGCTGCTCGGCGAGCACTCGGTGCCGAAAGACTTCGGCGTCCTCAGCCTCGACATAGACAGCTACGACTACTGGGTGCTCGACGCCGTGCTCGGGAGCTACCGCCCGCGCGTCGTCGTCACCGAGATCAACGAGAAGGTACCGCCGCCCGTGCGCTTCCGCGTCGCTTACGACCCGGACTTCAGCCTGCAACACCACTTCTTCGGCTACAGCATCGCGAGCCTCGAAGAGCTGTGCGCGCGCCACTCTTACGCCCTGCTCGCGCTCGAATACAACAACGCCTTCATCGCCCCGCGCGAGCTGCTGGGAGACTTGCCGGCGCTCGACGCCGAGACCGCCTACCGCCGGGGCTACTCCGGGCGGCCCGACCGCCGCAAGCGCTTCCCGCGCAACCACGACATGGAGGCGCTCCACTCGATGACGCCCGGCGAGTCGGCCGCCTTCCTCGAACAGTTCTTCGCGCGCCACGAGGGCAAGTACGAGTTAGGTCTCGCCGGCACGCCCGAGCCGGTCGGCGCCGCCGTCGAGTAGGATCACCCCGACGCCCATCATCCACCAGACGAGCAGCGCCACCTCCGCGTCGCCGAAGTTGTAGTTGACGAGCGAGCTGGCGAGGAAGCCCGCGAGCGCGCCGAGGAGCCCGAGCGCGAGCCCGTGCGCGCCGGCGTCCGGCCCGTCGCGCCACGCGCGCTCGGCGCGCAGCGCCATCCGCCAGAAGGCCCACATCAGCCAGACCCACAAGAGGAGCGCGGGCAAGCCACGCTCGAAGGCGAGCTGGACGGGCGTCGAGTGCGCGTGCAGCATGTCGCGGCCGGGGAAGCCCCACTCGGCCCAGTGCCCGTGTACGGCGTCCATGCCGTGGCCGAACACGGGGTGGAGCGCGACGCGCGACGCGGCCACGCGCGCGACCTCGTAACGCAGCCCCGCGCTCGCGTCGCCGAGGCGCAGCGCCCCGCTCGCGCGCGTGCGCAGGACGGCGAACGCGCCGAGCGCCAGAACGCACGCGACCGCCGCCGCCACGGCCGCGCGCTGTCGCCCGCTCCCGGTCGCGCGCCACGCCAGCACGGCGGCGCCGACCGCGAAGGCCACGAGCGTCGTCCTCATCGCCGTCAGCGCTATCCCGCCCGCGAGCACGACGAACGCCGCCGCCGCGAGCAGGGCGCGCGCGCGCGCGAGTCTTCCCACGCCGGACAGACCGGCGCGACTTTCCTCTCCTTCCTCGCGGCCGCGCCGCAGCCAGCCGGCGAGCGCGAAGCCGAGCGCGAGCTGCGCCGCTATCTGCAAGACCTCGGCGAACGTCTCGTAATGGCGCGTCCAGCCCGACGCGCGGAAGCTATGCGTCGGCCCGCCGCCCTCGGTGATTCCCGAAGGCGAGGCGGAGGCCGCGAGTTCTTCGGTGACCGTCGCGCCCGGCCACTCGGCGTGCTCGCCGCGCGAGACGACGCTCAGCCTGACGCGCCCGCCCGCGGGCGTGCTGCGTATCGCCTCGTCTATCTCCTCGACCGTCGAGACCCGCCGCCCGTTCACGCGCCAGACGGCGTCGCCCTCGCGCAGCGGCGTCGAGCGCCGCAGCGGGCTGTCGACGCTCAGGCGCCGCACGACGACGCCGCGCCCGACCGCCAGCTCGCCCGCGCCCCACAGCGCGCCCGCCGCGCCCGAGACGACGAGCAGGACGGCGAGCGCCACCGCCGCCCGGCGCGTGACGAGCGCCTGCGTGAGGTAGAACATGAGGAGCGTGCTGACGTTGACGAGCTTCGGCACGCTCACGCGCGGCTCCTCGGAGAGAAGGCACGAGAGGGCAGTCCACGCGAAGAAAAGCCAGAGCGGGAGGTCTACGGCCGTCCGCCTGAGGCCCGCCCGCCGCGTCGCCGCCGTGCGCGCGAGCCAGCCGAGGACGGCGAACGAGAGTCCCACCCACGAGACGGCGATGGAGTGCGGCGCGGCCAGCGCGTAGAGCGCGAACCCGGCTAAGCCCAGCCGCCCGCCCGCGCGCGCGAGCGCCCCGGCCGCCGGCCCGGGCGGGCCGGCCGCGCCCCCGCGTCGCGGCGCTTCGGTTAAGTTTTGGGTCACGTCTCGGGTCACGGTTCTCCTCGGCTCCGGTGCGCATAAATCGTTGCGGGAAGAGTTGGTTGACACCCGCTCGGGGCGGGTGCTAACGTACAAAATTGCCCGACCCCGGAGGCAGGGGCGCAAGTGCCGTGGACAAGTAAGTTTTTATTGCCGGGCCCGGAAGCACCCTGTCGCTGCTCTGTTTGCCCTCGCGCCGCTTGCGGTACACCTCTTCTTGAACGGCTACAATATCCCTGATGGGTTTCGACAAGGCAAAAGCCATCCGTGCGGCTGAGAAGTACCTTGCCTCGGGCAAGATTCCGTCGGCCATACAGGAGTACACCCGCATCGTCGAGCACGACGCGGACGACTTCAACGCGCTCAACACGCTGGGCGACCTCTACACCCGCGTGGACAAGCGCGCCGAGGCCGCCGCGTGCTACAGCCGCGTCGCCGAGCATTATCGCGAACAGGGCTTCACCCTCAAAGCCGTCGCGATGTACAAGAAGCTCACGCGCCACGCCCCCGAAGACCACCAGACCGCGCTCGCGCTCGCCTCGCTCTACGAGCAGCAGGGGCTGATGGTCGACGCGCGCCAGCACTACCTCATCGCGGCCGACGCCTTCACGCGCGCCGGCAACACGCGCGAGGCGCTCGACGTGCTGCGCCGCATCGCCGACCTCGACCCCTCGAACACCGACATCCGGCTCCGCCTCGCCCAGAGCTACGCCGGGCAGAACCTGCCCGACCTCGCCGCCGACGCGTACGCCGAGGCCGGCGCGCGCCTCGCCGCGCGCAAGGAGTTCGAGTCCGCGCCATGCTCGCGCGCGCCTACGTGGACGCCGAGGACGCCGAGCGCGCCGAGGCCGCGACGCGCGAGCTCGTCGGCCGCGACCACTCGAGCTTCATGCTCCTCTTCGACGTGGCGCGGCTCCACCTGCGGCGGGGCGACACGGACGCCGCGACCCGGCTGCTCGACTACGTGGCTGAGCCGGCGCTGGCCGGGCGCCAGGAGTCCGCGCTCGCCGAGTTGCTCCAGGAAGTGCTCGCGCGCAACCCCGAGCAGATGGAGGCGCACCGCCTGCTGGTACGCGCCTACACCTCCTCGCACGACGACGCGAACCTGCGCGCCGCGCTCGAACGCCAGGCCGACGCGGCCGAGGCCACGGGGGCGGCCGAGGACGAGCGCCGCGCGCGCACGGTTCTGGCCCGCCTCGCCTCGGGCGACCAGGTCAACCTCGCGCGCCTCGAAGAGCTGGGCGGCCCGCTCTTCGACGAGGGGGACGCGCACGCCGAAGAGGCGCCGACCTTCGAGAGCTTCATGCTGAACGACGACGCGGCGCGCGGGCAGACGGCCGCGCCGTCGGCGACGCCCGCCGCCGAGTTCGAGTGGAACTCTGTCGCCGAGCCGCAGCCGGCCGATGCTTCGGCGGACGCCAGCGCCTCGTTCGCCGACCTCAACGACCTGACCGACGGCGACCGCGGCCCGGACTCCGCCGCCGCGAGCCCCGTCCCGCGGTACCAGCCGCCGCAGGCGGGCTTTCAGGAGTTCGACTTCAGCACGCCGCCCGCCGAGGCACCGGCCGGCGGCGCCGCCCCCTCCGGGGCGAGCGTCGAGGGCATGCTCCGGCAGGAGCTTGAGAGCGTAGACTTCTACATCGAGCAGGGCTACGCGGACATCGCGCGCGACACGCTCGACATGCTCGAACGCCAGTACGGCACGCACCCCGGGATAGATGAACGGCGGGGCCGGCTCGGCCCGGTCGGCGACTTCGGCGCCGCGCAAGGCTCTGACGCCCCCCCGGTTTACGACCCGTCCGCCGGCTTTGACACCGGCGCCGCCTCCGAGTCCCACGCCTCCACCTTCGCCCCGCCCGCCGCGCACGAGCCGGCGGCGCCCGGGGCGTTCGACGCGGCGGCCTTCGAGATGCCGGCGGTCTCCGAGACGCCGGGCACGGACGCGCCGGCGGGGGCGAACGCGTTCTTCGGGGTGCCGGCGTCCGGAGAGTCGGGCGCCGGGATAGACCCGGGGCTGGCCGCCATCTTCGACGAGTTCCGCGAGGCGGTCGAGGACGGCGGCGAGGAGGAGGCGGGCGGCGACTTCGACACGCACTACCAGATGGGGCTCGCGTACCGCGAGATGGGGCTCCTGGACCAGTCGGTCGAGGAGTTTCAGGTGGCGGCCGGCCAGGCCGCGCCGGGCGACGGCACGCCGCGCTTCCTCCAGTGCTGCAACATGCTCGGCCACTGCTTCATGGAGAAGGGGATGCCGCGCCCCGCCGCGCTCTGGTTCAAGCGCGGCCTGGAAGCGCCCGGCCACACCGAGGACGAGTACCAGGCCATGCGCTACGACCTCGGCACGGCCTACGAGCAGATGGGCGACAACGGCCGCGCCATCGAAGTCCTCTCCGAGGTCTACGCCATCGACGTCTCCTACCGCGGCGTCGCCGAGCGCCTGCGCGAGCTGCAAAAGACCGTGAACCGTGAGCCGTAAGCCTTGACGCGCGGGGCTTGAGTCCTGTCGCGGCCGGCGGTTAACCTATCACGCGCCTTCTCTCGTCACGGTTTACGGTTCACGGCTCTTATGGCTTCGAGGCTCACAGTCATCTTCTACATCCTCCTGTGTCTGGAGGCGGGCATCTTCCTGACGCTTTTGCCCTGGTGGCAGCCGTGGGGGATGGGCGACTGGGGCGACAACTTCTTCCTCGTGATGGTCGCGCAGAAGACGGGGCTCGTGGGGCTCCAACGCGCGGTCGGCTCGGGCTGGGTGCGCGGCGCCGTCACCGGCGTCGGGCTGCTCAACCTGTTGATGGCCTTCTGGGAGATATTCCACTTCAACGAGGCCGTGCGCAGGCTGGAGGGCGCCGACGCGCCCGCGCGGCGCGCGGCGTCCGAGACGACGCCGACGCCGGCGGCGCACACGACCGACCACCCCCTCCCGCACGCCGACTCTCTCCCGACGACGGACGCCCACGACGACGACGATGCCGCGAGCGCTCGCGCAACCGATCACGTACCTCATCACGGGCGGCGAGACCTCTAGCTCGACGACGCCCGCCGACGCGGAGTCCCGCCGCCTGCTCGCGCTCGTCCGCTCGGCGGTCGAGGCGCGCGTCACGCTCGTCCAGCTGCGCGAGAAGGATTTGACGGGCCGCGCGCTGTACGAGCTGGCCCGCGCGGCCGCAGACCTCGCGCGCGGGAGCGCGACGCGCGTCCTCGTCAACGACCGCGCCGACGTGGCGCGCGCCTCGGGCTGCGACGGCGTACACCTGACGACGCGCTCGCTCGAAGCCGGGGTCGTCCGCCGCTCCTGCGGCGCAGATTTTTTGATAGGCGTCTCGGCGCACACGTTTGAGGAGGCGCGCGCGGCGTATGCGGGGGGCGCCGACTTCGCGGTCTTCGGCCCCGTCTTCGACACGCCGTCGAAGCGCGCGTACGGCGCGCCCGTCGGGCTCGCGGCCTTAAGGGACGCCGCGCGACGGCTCTCACCCTTCCCGCTCGTCGCGCTCGGGGGCGTCGACGAGGCGAACGCGGCGGAGGCGATGAGCGCCGGCGCGGCCGGCGTCGCCGGCATAAGACTCTTCGCCTGCGGACAAAACCTCGCGCGCACGGTGCATCTCATCGAGAGCCTGCACGCCGTCTGAAGCCGCCGGCGTGCGTTTTGTTAACCGATGACCAGTGACACGACAGAAGCGACGCCGCCGGTGGCGCTGACCGTCGCGGGGTTCGACCCGTCGGGCGGCGCCGGCGTCATCGCCGACGTGAAGACGTTCACGGCCTTCGGCTGCTTCGCGGCGGCCGCCGTGACGTCGCTCACCTACCAGAACACGACCGGCGTCTTCGGCGCCGCGCACCAGACGGCCGAGGCCGTGCGCGCGCAGGTCCTGCCCGTCGTCGAAGACTTCCGCGTCGCGGGCGCGAAGACCGGGATGCTCCCGACGCGCGAGGTCATCGCGGAGGTCGCGCGCCTCTTCCGCGAGACCCCTTTGCCCGCGCCCGTCGTCGACCCCGTCGTGCGCTCGACCTCGGGCTTCGACCTGATAGACGACGCGGCGCTCGACGCGCTCAAGGCGGAACTGCTCCCGCTCGCGCGCGTCGTGACGCCCAACATCCCGGAGGCCGAGCGCATCACCGGGCTCCCGATACGCGACCGCCACGGGATGCTCGAGGCCGCGCGCGCCATCCGCGCTCTGGGCGCGCGCGCCGTGCTCGTCAAGGGCGGGCACCTCGTCGAAGACGAGGCCGCGGACGTGCTCGACGATGGGGGAAGGGTGACGACGTTTACGGCCCCGCGCGTCGAGACGACCTCGACGCACGGGACGGGCTGTACGCTCGCCGCCGGGATAGCCGCCTGCCTCGCGCGCGGGATGAGTTTGAACGAGTCGGTCGAGGCGGCCAAGCGCTTCGTCACCGAGGCCATACGCCGCGCGCCGCGACTCGGCCACGGCCACGGCCCCATCAACCACGCGGTCGCGGCGCTCGCCTGAAGCGCCCGGCGCGGCGGAGGCTTTGAAGTTATGAAATACGGAATGAGAGTTATGCCGCCGGGGACGAAAGCGGTGTCGCGCGCGCGCGTGTTTGTAGCCGCGTGCGCCCCGCTCCTCCTGGCCTCGGCCGCCCTCGCGCAGGGCGACCTGACGGGCGGCGTCGGCCAGTTCGCCGTCCAGCCGAAGAAGCCGAAGGTGGTCGTCTCGGCGAAGCCGAAGCCGCCGGCGGTCAAGGCCGGGCCGAAGGCCACGAACAACGACCGGCTGGTCGCGGCCGCCGGGAGCGGCGACGCGGCCGCCGCGTCGAAGCTGCTCGGCGCGGGCGCCGACGCCAACGCGCGCTCGGCCGAAGGGTGCCCGGCGCTCGTCTACGCGGTCGCGTCGAAGAATGCGCCGGCCGCGCAGTCGCTGCTGGCGAAGGGCGCGGACGCCAACGCGCGCTGCGCCGACGGCGTGACGGCGCTGATGGTCGCGGCCGAGTCGGGCGACGAGGCGACCGCCCGGGCGCTCGTCACGGCCGGCGCCGACGCGAACGCGAAGACCGTGGACGGCCGGACGGCGCTGATGTTCGCCGCCTCGGCGGGGCAGTTGCCCGTCGCGCGCGCGCTGCTCGCGAAGGGCGCCGACGTGAAAGCGCGCTACAGGGACGGCCGGACGGCGCTCACCTTCGCGGCGGCGAACGGGTTCGCGGCCGTGGCAGACGAACTGTTGGCGAAGGGCGCGGAGGTGGACGCGCGCGACACCGACGGCTGGGCGCCGCTGCTGTGGGGGTCGTGGTTCGGGCACGCCGACGTGGTCAAGCTGCTGCTGGAGCGCGGCGCGGACGCCGGCGCCACCGACAAGGACAAGGATACGGCGTTGATGAAGGCGGCGACGCAGGGGCACGTCGCCGTGGTGCGGATGCTCCTACAGGCGAAGGGCGTGGACGCGAACGCGCGGGGCAACGGCGGGGGGACGGCGCTGCTGTTCGCCGCCTCGCGCCCTTCGGGCTACGAGGTGGTCGAGGCGCTGCTGGCGAAGGGCGCGGACGCCAACGCGCGCAACGAGGCGGGGATGACGCCCGTCATCCTCGCCTCGGCCTACGGCCGCGTCCCGACGCTCGAAGTGCTGCTCAAGCAGGGCGGCGACGTCAACGCGCGGACGCCGAAGGGCTTCAGCGCGCTCATCGCCGCCGCCAACAAGGGGCTCGCCGCCACCGTCCAGCTCCTCATCGAGCACGGCGCGGAGGTCAACGCCAGGTACGAAGACGGCCGCACGGCCCTCGGCTTCGCCGAACAGAACGGCCAGACCAAGGTCGTCGAGATACTCAGGAACGCCGGCGCGAAGTAAGGCGCGTAAGGCGTAAACCGAAAACCGTGAACCGTGACAAGAAAGGCCGAGCGCCTTCTCTTGTCACGGTTCACGGTTTTCGGTTTACGTGCTTTTACTCTTCTTCGATGGTGACTTTATTCATCACCACGTCGGTCTTCGGGCGGTCGCCGGGTTGCGCGGGCGTGGTGGCTATCTGGTCCACGACGTCCTGCCCCTCGACGACGCGGCCGAACTTGGTGTAGGAGGGCGGGAGCGGGTAGTCGGCGTGCATGATGAAGAACTGCGAGCCGTTGGTGTTCGGGCCTGCGTTGGCCATCGCCACGGTGCCCTTCGCGTAGTCGCCGCGGTAAAGCTCGGAGCGCGGGTTTATCTCGTCGTTGAAGCGCCCGCCCCACGCCGACTCCCCGCCGCGCCCAGTCCCCGTCGGGTCGCCGCCCTGAATCATGAAGCCCTTGATGACGCGGTGGAAGATGACGCCGTCGTACTTGCCCGCCTCCGCCAGCAGGCGGAAGTTCTCCGCCGTCTTCGGCGCGTCCTCCTCCAGCAGCTCGAAGCGGATGGTGCCCAGGTTGGTCTCGATTCTCGCGATGCGTTTGGCCATAAGTCCTCCTAAGTAGACAATAGACAGTAGACAGTAGTCAGTAGAAAAACCTTCTTCGGCTCCGTGGTCAGTGTGAAGTCGGCAGCGCGCGCAACGCGGAGCGCTACTGTCTACTGACTACTTCCTCGAGTACGAATCTCTCGATGGCGGCGGCGACGCCGTCCTCGTCGTTGGTGGCGGTGGCGTGGAAGCGTCGCCCCTCGCCGAGCGCGGGGTCGGCGTTGCCCATCAGGACGCCCGTCCCGGCCCACTCCAGCATCTCCAGGTCGTTGTGATTGTCGCCGACGGCCATCACCTCCTCGCGCCGAAGCCCCTGCTCGTCGGCCACGGCCGCGAGCCCCGCGCCCTTCGACGCCTCCGGGTGCAGCACGTCGAGGAGCGCGAAGTCCATCTTCGGGTAGAGCGTCAGCAGCAGCCTCACCGATTCGCCCAGCTCGTCGCGCATCACGCCGGCGAGGCGCTCCATCGCCGCGCACCCGCCCGAGAAGGCGACGTGCAGCGGGTCGTGGTCGAGGTACTCTTCGAGCGAGCGGACGCGCCGGATGGCGGCGGCCGGCTCCTCGCCCGCGACGCGGCGCGACCACTCGATATACTTTTCGAACGTGGTGTTGCCGGGGCTGATGTGGCCGTAGACGAGGAGCCCCGCCCCTTCGTGGTCGTCGCTGACGAGCGCGTCGGCGCCGTGCGCGGCGCCCAGGCGGACGACGGCGCGCGCCGCCTCGGACGGCATCGGGACGGCCGCGACCGTCTCCAGAGAGTGCGCGTGCTTGGTGAGCGCGCCGTTGTGCGCGATGACGGGCACGTCGAGCCCGAGTTCCAGGGCGAGCGGGCGCGCGTCGCGGAAGCGCCGTCCCGTGACGAGCGTGACGCCGACGCCGCGCGCGCGCGCCGCTCCGACGGCCGCGCGGTTGCGCTCCGAGAGACGCCCGCGCGAGTCGAGCAGTGTCCCGTCGAGGTCGAGGGCGATTAAACGGATTGCCATCGTCGGTGGCTCGACTCTAGCATCGGCGCGCCGGGGGGCGCAAACGCCCCCGGCGCGCCGGACGCCGCGCCGCGAATCATGACCATGACATCGGCCCACGCGGATAATATCTTTCCGACGCACTTCCCGCCGGTCGGTGGCTTCACGTTATTGAATTTCAACTCGCGGGCCGGGGCCTTTCGTGGAGAGGTTCAAATGCGCAGACTCTTCGTCATCTCAGACCTGCATCTGGGCGGCCGCCCCGACGCCTTCGACGACGAGGGCGGGCTGGTCACGGGCTTTCAGATCAACAACTCTTACGCGGCGCTGACGGACTTCGTGGACTGGGCGGCATCGGTCGCGCGCTCGTCCGACTCGGACGAGGTCGAGTTGGTCGTCAGCGGCGACATCGTCGACTTTCTCGCGGAAGACGACCTTGGCGACGGGCGTGGCGGCGCGGGCGTCTGGGCGGCCGGCGAGGCGGAGACTTGCGCGCGGCGTGCTGCGCGTGATGAGGACGCCTGTCGCCCGACGGGCTGAGCCTCGTCGGGCGGCGGACGAAGGTCATCGAGAACGACCAGCCCTGGGAGGCGCACCTGGTAGAGGGCGTCTGGGTGACGAAACAGGCGGAGAAGTATCACCTCCTGTTCGCCGCCAACGACTTCGCCAACAGCCACTACGGGATCGGCGCGGCCGTCGCCGACTCGCCGCTCGGCCCTTACCGCAAGCTGGACGGACCGCTCCTGCGCTCGACGCCCGAGTGGGTCGGGCCCCGTCACCCCTCGGTCGCAATCGACCCCGAAGGCAGGCCGCGCCTCTTCCTCCACACATACTTCCCCGGCCGGCTCGGTTACAAGCAGTTCCGCGCCCTCCTCACCGTGCCGCTCGCGTTCGACGAGCGCGGCGTCCGCGTGCCCTGACCCGCCGCCCTCCCTTCCAAATCTTCTTAATGCTCACGTCCGCGCCCCCAGCCGCGAGCCGTATTCGTGGCGCGGATTATGAAAGCGGAGGCCCGCCCGGAGGGTAAACTTGATTCGACTTGGAACCCCTCGCCGTTTGTAATAAAGTGCCCGAGACATCGGCTAGTCAACGGTTCGGGAGCGCTTCATTGAGTCAGGAGAAAACCATCACCCCGAAGGGGCGGGGGAGTGTCCCCCCGAACCAGCTCACGCTTTTGCCGAAAGAGCAGGAGCCGACGCCCGCTGCGTCCTCGCCGCCGCGCGTCAGCGTGCTGGAGGCGGAGCAGGCCGCGGCGCACGTCGCCCGCCTCCTTGATAAAGACCCGGAGGCCGCCTCCTGCATCGTCACGGGCGACAGCAGGAAAGTGCTGGCGACGATGCCGGCCGGGACGTTCCAGACCTGCGTGACCTCGCCGCCTTACTGGTCCCTCCGAAACTACAACATCAAGGGGCAGATCGGCCTCGAGCCGTCGCTGGATGACTACATCAAAGACCTCGTGGCGATCTTCGAGGAGGTGCGGCGGGTGCTCCGCGACGACGGTACTCTGTTTCTCAACATCGGCGACTCTTACACTTCGGGCGGCCGTACCTGGCGCGCGCCCGACAGGAAGAACCCGGTCCGCGGCATGGACATCCGCCCGCCGACCCCCAGGGGGCTAAAGCCAAAAGACCTCATCGGCGTGCCGTGGCGTTTGGCGTTCGCGCTTCAGGCGGTGGGCTGGTACTTGCGCGCGGATATCGTCTGGAATAAACCCAACTGCCAGCCCGAGAGCGTGAAGGATCGCCCGACGAGAAGCCACGAGATGGTGTTCCTCTTCTCCAAGAGCGAGCGCTATGTGTACGACCCGAAGGCGGTACGTGGCCCCAACGACCGGAACGTGCGGTCAGTGAACTGTGCCAGCGCAGCATTACCGCCGGCGCGACGACCTTAATCCTGAACTGCGTGCTTACGTTTTGAGAAGAATTGCCGGCGCGGATTCCCTTTAGTCATATGGCAAGGCTGAGAACAAAATTTAGCAGTCGGGCGGTCGGGCTGAAAGCTGGCACCACATCCGGCGCACGCCCTGACAGGCAGCTTAACATGCGCGTTCCGGCAGGCCCGCGAGCAGTACTTCACTTCGCGGTGTGCGGCCTTACGGCTATAGAACTTCTCCCTGCATTGAACACAGGTATTCGTACAGCACTTATCGCAGACCGCTGTCGCGCCAGATCGCGGCTTGAACTCTTCGCCGCACAACCGGCAGCCACGGGCGGGCACACAATCGGGGAGCTGGCGGCCGTTTCGCAGCTCGGGGTGCTCGCGCCAAAAGAGCAGGTCGGCCTTCGTGTGACAAGACGGGCAGAGGCTGACGAGGTTGGTCAGCCTGTTGGCTTCACGGTAATTGTCGAACAGGTAGAACGGTCGCTTGTGGTGAACGGGCAGGTTCGCCTTCACTGTCCCGCAATGCTGACAGGTGTCGTTGTCGCGCTTTCGCGCGGCCTTCCTCTGGCGGTTCCAGTTCTCGCCACGATATTGAGTGTGACCGCCCAGCCAGGCCGGGTTGTTTTCGCCCGTCCATTCGGAGGACGTGCGCCACGCGGCGAAGCAGGCTCGACCACAAAAGTTGTGCGCGACGACGGCGCTCGGCTGCTTCTCAAAAGCCTTGCCGCAGACGTAACACGCGACGGACACGCGCTTGCTCCCTACGCCCTTCCGGTGCTCACGTTGCCAAAGACCGTAGCAGGCAAAGCCGCAAAAATGGCGCTTCGATTTGTCGGCCATGTAAGGCTTGGCCTGATAGTCACCGCCGCATTGCTCGCAGGTAAGAGTAATCACCCGTCAAATATACGTCAGGTGTGGAGTGTTCACAATGGAAATCATTTTGCGCGGCGACGAAATACCGGATGACTTGGCGGAGTTCTTCGAGCCAATAAACGTTGGCTCGAAGGCCGACGTGTTTCAGGTGTCCACCAAGCCCTGTCGCCGACGACTGGTCTGTGGCTCGATGTCGCAGAGGTCATAGGGCGGGCCGGGGGCGACTGGGATGAGTTGCGCCGGCAGTTAGCCCAGACGCTTTCGCTCCCCTAGCCATGGCACAACCTTCATTATGGCGACCGTGCGGGCTCGCGACGGCGAGTTGACTTTCGCGCGCTGCGGAGTTGTAAAGCGGCGTCCGAGCGAGGTGAGGCCGGGGCAGCGGGGGCCGAAACCGTCGCCTGTACGTTCGAGCGGGAGGGTCGCCGGCCGGGACTTGAAAGCCCGGCCGGCGACCCTCCCGCTTTTCCGCCTCCGGCGGTGCGCAGCAAGGGTGCTCCACCTGACAGGTCGAGCCGGGTTGTGAGAGACTTTAAAGTGTCACAACCGAGACGGGGCGGGGCGCTTTGCGGCGTAAAATCGCCGGAAATTCCGCGCGCCGCCCGCGCCGCCCGGACCCTTCCGGGCATCTAATTTCCGCGGGAAACGAGGCGAATCGGAGGCGCCCCGAAGGATGAACGTCACCCACCTGGAATGCGCCGCGTGCGGCAGGACTTACGAGGCACGGCGGTTGCACAACCTCTGCGCGGAGTGCGGCAAGCCGCTGCTCGTGCGCTACGACCTCGGGACGGCCGCGCGCACTCTGACGCGGGAGAGTCTGAAGGGGAGAAGGGCCGACTTATGGCGTTACGCGGAGGTGCTGCCCGTCGAGCGCGAAGAAAATATCGTCTCGCTCGGAGAGGGCTGGACGCCGCTGCTAACGGCGGGGCGGCTGGGCGCGTCTCTGGGGTTGCGACACCTCTACATCAAGGACGAGTCACAGAATCCGACGCAGAGCTTCAAACTTTGAAAGAGCCTTACCGCGTCGAGGGCAAGAAGACGCTCGGCTACGAGCTGGCCGAGCAGATGAACTGGGAGCTGCCCGACGTGGTCGTCTACCCGACGGGCGGGGGCACGGGGCTCGTCGGCATGTGGAAGGCGTTCGCCGAGATGGAGGCGATGGGCTGGATAGGCAGTAAGCGGCCGCGGATGGTCTCGGTTCAGTCGGAGGGCTGCGCGCCCATCGTCCGCGCCTTCGAGGAGGGGCGGCGCTTCGCCCCCGAGTTCGAGAACGCGGCGACGGTCGCCTCGGGTCTGAGGGTTCCGAAGGCCGTGGGCGACTTTCTCATCCTCGACGCGCTGCGCGAATCCGGGGGCACGGCCGTCGCGGTGAGCGACGACGAGCTGCTGGCGGCCGTCCGAGAGATAGGCGCGGCCGAGGGGCTGTTCGTCGCGCCCGAGGGCGCGGCCTGCCTGCCCGCGCTGCGCAAGCTCGTCGAGCGCGGCGAGGTCAAAGAGGGCGAGCGCGTCGTGCTCTTCAACACGGGCGCGGGCGTCAAGTACCTGGAGAGTTTCGAGACCGGCTCGGGCTGAAAAGCCGCGGGTCGGGTTTATTCGGCGGGGAGTTTTATGAAGTTGAAGAAATCGTTGGCGACGACATTACTGGCGGCGGCGCTCGCGGGCACGGCGGCCGCGCAGGGCCAGAAGGGGCGCGGCGCGGGGGCGGCGAACGCGCGCCCCGCGGCGGCCGAGGTCGAGAAGGCCGCCGCCGGCCCGTTCGACCAGAAGCGCTTCGACGCGCTGCGCGCCGAAGGCTTCGAGGCGCTCTACAACCTCGACTACGAGGGCGCGCGCCGTCGCTTCCGCGAGCTGACCGTCGTGTTCCCCAGCCACCCGGCGGGCTACGAGCTGCTGGCCGCGAGCCTCTGGCTCAAGACGCTCAACGAGTCGCGCCGCCTCCAGGCGTCGCTCTACAACAACGAGGGCTTCTACAAGGAGAAGGACGACAAGGTGGACCCGAAGGTGGCGGGCGAGTTTCGTGAGCTGACGCGCAGGGCGAAGGAGCTTTCGGAGGCGCGGCTCAAGGCTAACCCGAAGGACACAGACGCGCTCTACTACCTCGGCGCGGTCGAGGGGCTGAAGGCCGCGTGGGGCAGCACGGTCGAGCGCAGCTTCATGGCGGCCATGGGGAGCGGCAAGGACTCGGTCAATCACCACCGCGACCTGCTCAAGCTCGACCCGACCTACGTCGACGCGAAGGTGACCATCGGGATGTACGACTACGTGGTCGGCTCGCTCCCGGCCATCGTCAAGATCGGCGCGACCTTCATCGGCTACCGCGGCTCGAAGAAGCGTGGGCTGGCCGCGCTCGAAGAGGTGGCGCGCGAGGGGCGCTGGGCGCGCGACGACGCCAAGTCTCTGCTCATCGCGCTCCTCAAGCGCGAGCGCCGCTACCGCGACGCGTACGTCTACGCCTCGGAGCTGGCGGCGAAGTACCCGCGCAACTACCTCCTCAAGATGGAGGCGGCCGACGCGCTCGTCTCGCAGGCCGAGTTAGACCGCGCGACCAACCCCGAGGCGGCGCGCAAGACCGAGGCCGAGGCGTTCGCCGTCTTCGACTCGCTGCTCGCGCCCGCCCCGGGAACGAATGCGTCGAACGCGCCCAGGGTGCCGCTCGACCTCGTCCGCTACAACTACGGCGACGCGCTGCTGGTCGCCGGCCACGCCGAGCGCGCGGCGAAGGAGCTGGCGGCGGCGGCGGCCGTGCCGGGCGCCCAAGCCTCGATGGTGACGCGCGCGCGTCTGCGCGGCGCGCAGGCGCTCGACCTGGCGGGGCGGCGCGAAGAGGCGGTCGCGCAATACAGGGCCGTGCTCGCGCTCCCGAACGTCTACGACTCGCACGAGGACGCGAAGCGCGGGCTGAAGGAGCCCTACCGGCTGACGCGCAAGGTCGGCGAGAACGGCGCGGGCGGCGCGGAGACCTCCGACGCGAAGGTCAACTAGAGCGAACCGGCAGGGGAGGGTTTTCCTATGAGCATCATCTGTCCGTCGCACGACCCGACGCCCCTCGTGACCGCGGGCGAGGGGGAAGTCGAGGCGAGGGCGCGGCTGCGCGTCGTCAGGCCGCAGGGGCGCCCTCGCCGCCTGCTGCTGTGCCTGGACGGCGTGCCCTTCGAGGTCATCAGCGGCGCGAAGTCGCGCGGCATGTTCGACGACTTCGAAGAGCCGGCGCGGCTGCTCTCGCCGTTCCCGACGCTGACGAACGTCGCGCTGGCCGAGATGCTCGGGGCGACGCCGCCCGCCGGGTACGAGAGCCTCTACTTCGACCGCGAGGCGAAGGAGCTTCGCGGCGGCGTGCGCAAGTACATCGGCCGCCGCACGCCCGACAAGATTCCCTCGTCCTACATGGACGAGCTGGACTACCAGGAGCCGCTCGCCTTCGAGTTCCTCATCTACGTCGCGACCGACGCCGTCTGGCGCGCGGACATGCGGCGCTTCCGCGAGCGCTTCCTTTCGGCGCCGCCCTCGCGCGACTTCTTCGGCTTCCTCAAGGCGACCGACGGCCTCCTGCACATCGGCGGCCCCGAGCGCCTGACGGTCGCGCTCCAGTCGCTCGACCGGCTCCTGCGCGAGATTCGTGAGGCGGCCGGCTCGGAGACGGAGATCGTGCTCTTCTCCGACCACGGGATGAACCTCGTCGAGAACCGGCGCGTGAACCTCCTGACGCACCTCGGCGGCAACGGCTACGAGGTGGTGACGAACATGCGCCGGCCGCGCGGCAAGCGCCGGGTCTCTGCGCCCGGCTTCGGGCTGTGCGGCTACGCGGCGCTCTACTGCGGCGATGAGACGGGGCGCGCCGAGCTGGCCGAGACCTTGACCGGGCTGGAGGGTGTCGACTTCAGCGTCTACCGCGAGGAGGGCGGACGGGCGGCTCTGGTGGCGGGCGCGTCGGGGCGCGCGCGCATCGAGCGGCGCGAGCGCGTGGGCGAGACCTTCTACCGGTACGAGCAGTTGGACGGCGACCCGCTCGGCCTCAACGAGACGGCGCGCTCGCTCGGCGCCGAAGGGCGGCTCGACGTGAACGGCTTCGCGCGCGACGCGGACTGGCTGGCGCGGACGTGGGGGCACACCTACCCGGACGCGCTCGCCAACGTCTACGCCTCAATCTACACGCCGCGCGTGCAGCATACGGCGGACGTGCTCGTCTCGCTGCGCGACGGCTACTACTACGGCGCGACCTCCTTCAGCCGCATGGTGCGCCTGCTCGCCACGCACGGCAACGCCCTGCGCTCAAGCTCGCACGCCTTCCTCATGAGCACGCACCGCGCCTTCCCCACACACGTCCGCTCGGCCGAAGCGCGCCCCGTCCTGCGAGGGTAGGGATGGAAGTAGTCAGTAGCCAGTAGCCAGTAGCCAGTAGAAAACAGCGGCGGCGCGTTCGAGTTAAAACGAGCGCGCCGCCTTTCCGTCTACCGACTACTGTCTACTGCCTACTGACTACTGCTTCCCCGCCGCCTTCCCGCGTCGCTTCTTCGCGGCGGGGCGTTCGGCGTCGGCGACGCGTTCGAGGCGCCAGCGAAAGGCCGTGTTAGGTCTGGCGCCCACCATCTGCGGGAAGTTCTCCGAGAAGTACGCCCACCAGTTCGGGCGCTCGCCGTTCGTGTCCGTGAAGCCGTACTCCGCGGCGAGCGTCCACGAGCCGTAGAGCCCGCCCGACTTCTCCAAAACGTTCGGGTCGGCCGCGAGCGCGGCGACCGCGCGCCCGACGAAGAAGGGCGACTCGGAGCCGGCCAGGCCCATGCCGCGCGCCCGCGAGTTCTTCTCCGCCACCTCGCGCCAGTTCTCCTCGGTCGCGCCGAAGTGTTCGAGCACGACCTCCGTGCGCATGAAGCCGGGCGTGACGGCGAGCGCGGCGACGCCGTGCGGGCGCAGCTCCTCGGCCCAGGCGTAGGCGAGCCGGCTGGTGTTTATCTTGACGAGGTCGTAGAAGAGGTTCCCGCGGTAGTAGAGCGCGTCGCCGTCGCCTATCTCGACGACGAGCCCGCCCTTACCTGCGACCATCAGCGGCGCGGCGTAACGCGTCGTGATGACGTGGGTGTGGACGCCGTGCCGGAGCGCGCGCAGCCCCTTGTCGAGCGAGAGTTGCCAGAACGGCTTCCACTCGTGCATCTCGCCCTCCGAGATGTCGTTGACGAGCACGTCCAGGCGCCCCTGCTCCCGCCCCACGCGTTTGAAGAGCGCCGCGACCTGCCGCTCCTCCAGGTGGTCGCAGCGCACGGCGACGCCGACGCCCCCGCGCGCCGAGACCATCTCGGCCGTCTCCTCTATCGTCTCGGGCCGGCCCGCGAAAGGCGGCTCGGTGTTCGGCCTCGCGCGCGAGTTGCGCCCCGTGCAGTAGACGGTCGCGCCCGCCTCGCCGAGTATGCACGCGATGCCGCGCCCCGCGCCGCGCGTCGCCCCCGCGACCACGGCCACCTTGCCTTTCAGACTCTTCATCCCGGACCCTCCTCTCATGAGTGATGAGTGATGGGTGATAGGAGAAGGCGAGTCTCGCCCCTTCCTTCTCATCACTTATCACTTTTCACTCACCACTTGCTAAGATACGCGCCGGTTCCCGACAACCTGTGTCATATTTGGGCGGCCCCGGAAAAACTTTCAGGCAAAACTTTTCGGAAAAACTTTTCGGCGGGGAGGTTAGTGGGCGCGATGCGTGCCGACCGGCTGCTTTCCATCATGCTGCTCCTGCAAATCTACCGGCGGCTGACCGCCGGCGAGCTGGCGCGCCGCCTCGAAGTCTCGGAGCGGACGATTCAGCGCGACATGGACGCGCTCTCGACCGCCGGCGTCCCCGTCACGGCCTCGCGCGGCTCGGGCGGCGGCTGGGCGCTCGTCGAGGGCTACCGCACCAACCTCACGGGTCTGAACGGCGAAGAGGTTCAGACGCTCTTCGCCGGGCTGCCCGACAGGCTCCTCGCGGACCTGAACCTGGGGCGCGCGTCGGACGCGGCGCACGTCAAACTGCTCGCGGCGCTTCCCCCGTCTTCGCGCGAGGCCGCCGAGTACGCGCGCAGCCGCATCCACGTCGACGTGGCCGGTTGGGGCAGCTTGGAGGAGTCTCTGCCGCACCTGCACACGATTCAGGAGGCGGTCTGGCGGGGGCGCAAGCTCCTGCTCTGTTACGGGGCCGGCCACGGCGACGGCGCGGCGCCCGGCGAGCGCGCGGTAGACCCTCTGGGGCTGGTGGCGAAAGGCGGCGTGTGGTATCTGGTGGCGCGCGCGGGCGAAGATGTGCGCAGCTACCGCGTCTCGCGCGTCGCGTCGGCGCGGCTCGCGGACGAGCCGGCCGAGCGCCCCGTGGACTTTGACCTCGCGGCCTTCTGGGCCGGCTCGATGGCGCGCTTCCGTGAAGAGATGCCGCGCTTCCACGCCACCTTTCGCGCGCACGGGTCGGTGCTCCACCTGCTCCGCTACGCCGGGCGCTTCTCGCGGCTGGAGGAGGCTTCGGAGCCGGACGCGGCGGGCTGGGCCACGGTGCGGATGCGCTTCCAGTTCGAGGAGGACGCGTGCGGGCTGGCGCTCTCGTTCGGGACGAAGGTCGAGGTCGTCGAGCCGCCGGGCTTGCGCG
Source organism: Acidobacteriota bacterium (assembly GCA_020200135.1). Taxonomy (GTDB): domain Bacteria; phylum Acidobacteriota; class Blastocatellia; order Pyrinomonadales; family Pyrinomonadaceae; genus QHXN01. The sequence continues at coordinate 50,782 of JAIVJI010000018.1, forward strand.
CAAAGATTCGGAAGATGGCCGAGGAGGTCGTCGCATTCTACGAGGGGGAGGGGTGAGGTCGCATGGACGTTGAGGTGCGTGGTGACGGCGCTCAGGTTCGGGGCGGCGGCGCGGGGCCGGCCGTCGAGACTACGGGGCTGGTGCGCCGGTTCGGGGACTTTACGGCGGTCGACAGTCTTGACCTGCGCGTCGAGCGCGGGCAGTTCTTCGGCTTCCTCGGCCCGAACGGGGCGGGGAAGTCAACGACCATCAAGATGCTGACGGGGCTGCTCGCGCCGACGGCGGGGGGCGCGCGCGTGCTGGGGCGCGACGTGGCGGCCGAGGCGCTCGAGGTCAAGCGGCGCATCGGCGTCGTGCCCGAAGACCTCAATTTGTTCGAGCGGCTGACGGGCGCGGAGATGTTGTCGTTCACGGGGCGGATGTACGGGCTCGGGCGCGAGGACACGGCGCTCAGGTCGCGCGAGCTGTTGGAGCTGATGGAGCTGGACGCGGAGCCGCGCCGGCTCGTCGTCGAGTACTCGCACGGGATGAAGAAGAAGCTGTCGCTGGCGTGCGCGCTCATCCACCGCCCCGAGATGCTCTTCCTCGACGAGCCGTTCGAGGGCGTGGACGCCGTCGCCTCGCGCACGCTCAAAGACCTGCTCTCGCGCTTGACGGCGCGCGGCCTGACCGTCTTCCTCACCTCGCACGTCCTCGAGATAGTCGAGCGCCTCTGCACTCACATCGCCATCATCTCGGCGGGGCGGCTGGCGGCGGCCGGGCCGCTCGAAGAGCTGCGGCGCGGCATCAGCGTCGGGGGCGAAGAGGGCGCGGCGCTCTCGCTCGAAGACTACTTCATCAGCGTCGTCGGCGGGACGCGCGAGGCGGGCGCCGACGCGCTCGGCTGGCTGGGTTAGGGGAGAGGACGCCCGAAGTCATCAAGATAAAAGGCGAAGAGCCCGCCCCGCTTCGACAGCGGGGCGGGCTCTTCGGTTTAGTGTCCCGGCCGTTTAACGCCGGGGCGAGCTACGGGAGCGCCTCGACGATGATGTAGAAGCGGAAGGTGCCGGTCTGCTCGATGCCGAGCAGGAACTGGACGTTGACCGCCGTGTTGTTCGACAGCGGCGTCCCCAGCGTGACCGTCAGGGTGGAGTTGTAGCCCCCGCCCTCTGACTGCGTGGGCGGCTGCTCCAGCGTCGTCCCCTCGACCGTCAGCGTGCAGGGCGCCGCGGCCGGCGAGCAGGTGCCCGGGTCGCTGACCGACACCCCGCCGACCGCCGCCGAGGTGATGGCGCGCATGTCGGCCTGCCCGCCTCCGGGGGTCGGGAAGGTCGTCATCTCGACGATGCGAACCCTCAGCCGAGTGACCGGCCCGCCCGTCGTGTTCGTGATGCGCCTCCTGATGGAGAGCGTGCCGAAGGTCGAGTTGTTGCTCGGGTTCGACGTGAAGTCGCGGTGGCGGTTCGGCCCCTGCGACGAGGGCTTCGTCGAGTCGAGCAGCGTGGCGAACACCCCCGAGGTGTCGCGCCGGATGGGCGACGCCAGGTTCTCCGGTCCCGGCGCGCCGAGGCGCTGGTCGACGCCCGAGATGACCGAGCCCAGCGTGTCGGCGAACAGGAAGTCGGCCGAGTTGTCGTTCGAGTCCTTCGGGTTGCCGCCCGCCGTGCAGCCCACGCCCGAGACGAAGGCGCACTGCTTGCGGAAGAAGGTGTACTCGGCCGTGTTCCCCGAGACCGCCGGGAGGTTCGAGGGCTCGCGCAGCAGGTTGCAGGCCCCGCCGACGTTCGTGCCGAAGCCGACGGCGTCGAGGCGGTTGGTGGTCGAGACGGCGGCGACGTCCGAGGTCGAGAAGACGCCGACGTTGCGGTCGTTCTCGATGTCGGAGGTCATCGTCAGG
>JAIVJI010000055.1 GCA_020200135.1 Acidobacteriota bacterium
AACTACTTCCGCAACGCCTGGCCCGACCCGTCGCGCGTCACCCTGGCCGGCTACTCCAACGGCGTCGAGAGCTACATCCCAAACGAGCGAATGCTCTGGCACGACCGCCTGGGCCCCGTCAGCCCCGACCGCTTCGAGGGCTACATGGCCATCAGGTCATACGGGCTGGCGCGGCCGAACTGGTCGAACAGCGACCTCCTCAGCGCGCCGAAGGGCGGCTCGGAGCCGCACTCGCTGTCGCTCAACGGGACGGGCGCCCACGTCAGGGTGCCCTACGGCACGGCCCTCGACATCACGGACTCGCTCACGCTTGAGGCGTGGGTCAAGCTCGACACGCTCGGCACCCAGCGGGGCATCGTCGAGCGCTTCGGCGCCCCAAACTCCGGCTCCGGCGGCTACGACCTGCGCGTGACGGCCGGCGGCAAGCTGCACTTCTTCATCGGCTATGACGACAGCACCGACACCAGCAAATACAAATTCATCCGCAGCACCAACGCCCTCTCGACCGGCGTCTGGCACCACGTCGCCGGCGTCTACGAAAGACTCACCGACGAGAGCGGCGAGATGCGCATCTACGTAGACGGAGCGCTCGACACTTCCGCCTCCGCCACGACCTCCGTATCACCCGGGAGGGGCACGAGCCACCTCCTCATCGGGGTGAAGGGCAACGACGCCGCGGGCGGCGACTTCAGCGGCCTGATAGACGAGGCGAGGGTGACGGCGGGCGCCGTCTACTCGCATGACTTCACCCCTGCGACGAGGCTCACGGCCGTGGCGGGCACGCGCGGGCTTTGGAAGTTCGACGGGGAGACGATGGCGGACTCGTCCGGCAACGGCAACAACGGGACGGGGTCACCGTCCTACTCCGTGACCGTTCCCTGAGCGTGCGGAAGGTGTGCGCCGCCCCACCGCGGCGCCCGCTCGCCAAACGTCTTCCTTGAGGCAGCCGAAACGCGCGACGCCCCCTCCCCGGCGGGGGCGTCAGCCTTCGCGCTCGTAGAAGGTGACTTTGAGGCCGTCGCCGAGGTCGCGCGTGTCGCGGGGGCCGAAGCCACGGAGGAAGTCTTGGGGCATGAAGGTGTCCGCGCCCTCGACCGCGAGCGGGACTTCGGTGACGAGCCAGCGGTCGATCTCTTCGCGGAACGCCTCGAAGATTTGCGCGCCGCCGATGACGAAGAGGTCGCACTTCAGGTACACGCCGAGCGAGAGCGCCGACTGCTTGTCCCTCAGCCACACGACCGACTCGCGCGGCTCGACCTCGGCGCGGCTCGTCAGCACCACGTTCAGCCTGCCCGGCAGCGGGCGCTTGAGCGTGAGCCACGTCCTGTAGCCCATCACGCACGCGTTCCCCGTGGTCTGCTCCTTAAAGAACTTCAGGTCGGCCGGGTAGTGCCACGGCAGCCCCCCGCCCTTGCCGATGGCCAGGTTCCGGTCGACCGCCACGATGCCTGTGATCGTCATACTTTTCTAAAGTCTGAAACGTGTCCGCAGAAGCGCCGCCGCTCAGACGGCGACGGGCGCCTCTATCTTGCCGTGCGACTTGTAGCCGACTAAGTCGAGGTGTTCGTAGCGGAAGGCGAGCAAGCCTTCGAGCCCGCGCAAGGCGCGTCCCTCGTCGCGTATCTCAAGGCGCGGCAGGGGGAGCGGCTCGCGCGCGAGCACCTGCTCGACCTGCGCGAGGTGGTTCTTGTAGACGTGCAGGTCGCCGAAGGTGTGAACGAACTCGCCGACTTCGAGCCCACAGACGTGCGCGAGCATGTGCGTCAGCAGCGCGTAGGAGCTGATGTTGAAGGGGACGCCGAGGAAGGCGTCGGCCGAGCGCTGGTAGAGCTGGCAGTGGAGCACGCGATTGCGCTCGACCTTGAACTGGAAGAGCGTGTGGCACGGCGGGAGGTCGACCGAGTCGGCGACGCGCGGGTCCCACCCCGTCACGACGAGGCGGCGCGAGTTGGGCCTCTGCCGAATCTCTTCGACCAGCCGCGCGATCTGGTCCACGCCGTCGCGCGCGGGGTAGTGGCCGCCGAAACTGCGCCAGAGGTAGCCGTAGACGGGGCCGAGGTCGCCCTCCCCGCGCCCGAAGCGGCTCGTGTGTTCGAGGTCGGCCCACTCCTTCCAGATGTCAACGCCGGCCGCGCGCAACGTCGCCTCGTTGGTGTCGCCGGAGAGGAACCAGAACAGCTCCTCGGCTATCCAGCGGAAGGGGACGCGCTTGGTCGTGACGATGGGGAAGCCCTCGCGCAGGTCGTAGCGCGTCTGGTAGCCGAAGTACGAGACGGTGCCGACGCCCGTCCGGTCGTCGTGCCCGACGCCGCGCGCGAGGACGGTCTTGAGAAGCTCCTGATACTGTCTCATCCCTGTAAGAGGAAGCTGATGGACTCTTCGGGCGCGAGGTCGCGCGGCTCCTCGCCCTTGAGGAAGTGGCGCGCCGGCTTGCCGCCGAGGAGCTTGACTCGGTCGCCCTCGACGCGGAGCATCGTCCCCTCGCGCAAGCCCACGACGCGGACGCCGGGGTTCATGTGGACGAACTCGGCCAAACGTTCGTCGCGCGTCTCGCCCATGTGGCCGGGCGGGTGGTAGTCGGTGTAGTGCGGGTTGACCTGAAAGGGGACGAGGTTCAGCGCGTCGAACGACGGCGGCTCGACGACGGGCATGTCGTTGGTCGTCCGGATGGTCGGGCAGGCGACGTTCGAGCCGGCGCTCCAGCCGACGTAGGGCGTCCCGGCCGCGACGCGCTCGCGCACAAGCTCGACCACGCCCGCCTCGTAGAGCCCGCGCAGCAGCTTGAAAGTGTTCCCGCCGCCGACCGCGATGGCGTCCGCCCCCTCGACCGCCGCGCGCGCGTCCGACGCCTCGTGGAGGGATTCGACCTCGTAACCCAGCGGGCCGAAGTGCCTGCGCACCCTGTCGCGGTAGCCGTCCTCCGAGTGGACGACTGCGGCGAAGGGGACGAAGAGGACGCGGCGCGCCGCCGCGCCGAGGAAGTCTTTGAGCGCGGCGTGGAAGAACTCGCTCGGGTTGTCGCCGATCAGCTCCGAGCCGTTGCTGATGAGTAGGAGTCGTCTGTCAGTCATCGGGGCGAGATGATAGCACCGCTTCAGCCTTCGCCGGGAGTCCCCATGCGGCCCAGTGCGTCCTGTAGCGCGCGCCGCTCGATGAGCAGGCGCAGGAAGAGCTGCCGCCGGCGCCCGAGCAGCAGCAAAGCCTTGAACCACCCGCGCATGTCGTACAGCTCTTCGAGCGAGCGCAGCGCCACGTAGCCGCACAGCGCCGTGAGCGGGAGCGCGACGAGCGCCGCCGTCCAGCCCCAACGCGCGAAGACTACGCCCGCGACGGCGAGCCACGTCAGCGGCATCAGCAGCATCGCCGCCAGAATCTTGACCGTCGGCGCTATCTCGTCGACGCCGTGGCGCGGGAAGAGTCGCGCGAGCAGCGTGCAGAGGAGGTACGCCGGCAGGTGGAGCAGCGCGCCCACCAACGTCAGCGGCGAGAGCGCGAGCAGGAGGGCGGCGCGCAGCAGGAAGTGTCGCAGCACGTACCAGCGCGAGTGCCTTGAGAGCGAAAGGTTCTCGGGCGTGATTCCCGTGCGGGCGAGCTCGGCCTCGTGGCGGAGTATGCGCTCGCGCAGCTCCTCCGCATCCTTCGCGGCCGAGAGGCGCGCGAAGAGCTGCGCCGAGAGCTTGCGCAGGAAGTCGAAACGCTCCGCCAGCGGCACCCTCATGTTCAAGCCCTCGTAGACAGACGAGAAGAGCCGCTCGGCCTTGCGCGCCGCGTCGAGCTGCTCCTCCGACTCGACGTTCAAAGTCACGCCGCGCAGCGCCGCCTCGATGCGCGCCGAAAGCTCGCGCACGGCCTCGCGCGGCGGCTCGCCGCCCTCGTCGGGCTCGACCGAAGGCACGTCCAGAGGCTCGCCGAAGCGCAACAGCGCCTCGCCTCGGAAAGAGGTCTTCGAGGTGTAGTAGAGTCCGACGGGGACGACCTTGAGACCGGGGACGGCCGCGCCGAGCGCGATGCGCGCCGCGCCGGTCTTGACCGGCCGGAGCTTCGGCTCGTTGTGCGAGACGCCCTCCGGGAAGAGCGCGATGCAGCGGCCGCGCAGGAGCAGGCGGCGGCACGCCTCGAACGTGCGCAGGTTCCGCGAGACGTCCTCGCCCGGGTCGGCGCGGCGGTAGAGCGGGAGTGCCTCGACCGTGCGCAAAAGCCACCCGATGACGGGCAGGCGGAAGAGCGTTGACTTGGCGAGGAAGGAGATGCGGCGCGGGAGCGCGGCGAAGACCAGCGCCGGGTCGATCAGCCCGTTCGGGTGGTTGAGGACGAAGACGAGCGCGCCCGCGCGGGGCACGAGCCCGGCGCGGCTCGTCTCGATGCGCCGGAAGAAGAGGCGGAGCGTGACGCTGAAGAACGCCTGGACGAGCCTCCGCGCGGGCGACCCCTTGCGTCGCAGGATCATGTCGCCAAGGCGCAGGACTCTCGAACCCACAGGCATCGCGGCTCATCCTCGCAAATGCGCACGCCGGACACAAACCGCGCCCGCCCAAGCGAAAGTGCCTCGGCCCTTTTTTAACGACCAAAGTGGAAGCCCCGGCGGTCAAAGTTGACCGCCGGGGCTTCCACTACAAATCCGTCCGAGCTTTCTCTCGCCGCTCAGGCCGTGGGCGTCCGTGCCATGACCCTGCGTCTCGATTTCTTGCCGGTCGTGAGCAGCGTCCTCAGTTTCATCCTGGCCTTGTGGAGCTGCGACTTGCTCGTCCCGACCGAGCAGCCCAGAAGCCTCGCCACCTCCTCGTGCTCGTGCCCCTCGACGTCGTGGAGGACGAACACGGCGCGGTACCCCCTCGAACGCCGCCATCTCTCCACTCGCGGCGGCCTGGGTCAACTGGAAATCCGTGGCCGGCTTGACCGCCGTGGCGGCCTCGCTCGGCGCGCCGACCTGCCAGAGAGGGATTGCTGCTTCTGTCATCTGAAAACTCCAGGTGGGGACTCTGGCGCCTTAGCGGCGCCGCCCCGTCGTCCGAACTCTCCGGCCGAAACGTCTCCTGCCCGCCGGAAAAGGCGCACGGGTAAGTGCAAGCGGGATGCCACGCCCCCCGGCCCCGAATGTTCCTAAATTTCGCAGTTCAAAGAAGTTTTAGCCGCTCCGTCCACCAAATAAGTCGCCGACAGCCGAAAGCGTGCAAAGGCATCTGCGTCGTCTGTCACGAAAGTTTTGCGGGGCGGTGAAGCTGACTGTGAATCAGATGTGGGCGGTCAAACTGAACCTTGACACTCAGGAAATTTGAGCATAGACTGCGGGGCACTTGGACAACCCTTTCAGGAGGCTGTACACGCAAAAACCCGCTACACTGGGTTGGGCAGCGTGAGAAGAATCAAACACGAGATTCTCTACAGTAAACGGTAGCGTACGCGCCGTCTCCGCCAAATTGGGTACGGGCTTCCGACCCAGCGAACCGCCCCGCACAAGCCTTTGCGACCTGCGCGGGGCGATTTTGTGTCTGGACTCAGGAAAAACCTGCCGCCTCACTCCTTAGCCGCTTAAATCCCCCGGCTCTAGCGGACGAAAATCGGGTTCGAGATGATCCAGGGCTTGCCGTCCAGAAGACTCCCGAGCTGTTCGAGGTAGACCTCCACGCGATAGACGCCTTTCCTGTCGGCGTTGAACTCGGCCGAAGCCGAGTCTTTCACCTCGGCCGCCGCCCGCCCGTCGCGGAAGAAGACCGTCCGGCACTTTACGGGCGCACGCGCGGCGAGTCTGACCGCCCCGCCCGCGGGGAGCTGTACCTCCTCGCCCATCGTGCGCACGTCCCTGCCGTTGTCGGCCGTAAAGCGAAAGCCGGTCGGGTCCCCGAACAGATCGAAAGCCAGAAAACTTCTCCCCGAGCGCAGCGCCGCGAGCAGGCTCGACTCGTCGAGCGGCGTGTCTCTCGGGAGGAGGACGTGCGTGCGCACGAGTCGGAAGCTGCGCTCGTAAGGGTCGAGCTTGAGGTCGAAGAGCTTGCCGCCGGCCTGGTCCTGGAACGAGAGCCCGACGTTTGCGTGCGCGTCGTTGCCGGCGAAGGCGTACGCGCGCCGCGCGCCCGCGGCGTTCAGCTCGTCCCAGCGGCGGAGGCTCTCGTGCGGCCTCTCGTAGAAACGCGCGAAGAGCAGCTCGGGTCGCCCCCAGTAGGACCAGAGGCCGTCGAAGAAGAGCGTCACGTAGTTGATGCGCTTCGCGTTGGTGTAGACGTTATAGACCTCCACGCCGTCGTAGACGCCCGCGCCCAGGTCGCGCACCTCCTCGGGGTAGCCGGCGACCGCGAGCCGCCCCTCCGACCGGGCGCGCGTGGCGAGGTCTGACAGCGCCGGCTTCTGCGGAGGCGGCACGAAGCCGGGGACGACGAAGAGGCGTCCGCCGTCGGACGCGACCAGCTCGCTCCCGCCGAGGAAGAGGACGCCGTCGTGTACGCCGCGGAGCGTCGCCGCCGACGTGTCGATGTGCGGGGACGGGTGCTCGGTCATCACCACGAAGGCGAGGCGCTGGTCGCCCGCCGCGCTGACTATCTCGTCGAGCTTACCCGTGCTGTGCCCGCCGAGCGAGGAGTGGACGTGGAAGACGCCGGCGTACTCGGCGAACGGCTCGTCGGCCGGCGCGGCCGCGCGCGCGCGGTTGAGCGCGTCAACCGCCGCGCCGAGCCGCCCGAGTCTGTAACGCCTGCAGGCGAACGGCGCCTGCGACAAGAGCAGCAGCGCGAGCAGCGCGAGCGCAATCTTCTTCCAACGCTTCATCAGTCGTCTTCAAAATCGACGGAGGCGACGTGCTCGCTGATGGTGCGGCCGAGCTGTGCGACGGCCTGATGCTCGGGGTGTGCGTCGTAGGCCGCGAGGCCGGCGCGGTTGCGGAAGGTCGCGACCAGCCCCGTGTGGTACGAGCGCGGCAGCCCCAGCACGTCCGGGCCGACGGCGAAGCTCTGAATCTCGGGGATGCGGCCTTCGAGAGCGCGCAGGCGCTCGACGTGCCCGCGGCGCCCCTCCTCGCTCACCTCAGGCTTGTACTTCCAGACGACGATGTGCGTCAGCATTCTCTTCAACCTCGACCTTCGCTCGAAATCTCGGACAGCTTTTCGTTGAGCAGTTCCCAGGCGCGTGCGACGTGCTGCTCGGTGGTGCGTATGTTGCCGACGGCGAGGCGGAGCGTGAAGACGCCGTCCAGCTTCGTGTGCGAGAGGAAGATTTCGCCGGTCGCGTTCGCGGCGTTCATCAGGCGCTCGTTGAGCGCGTCGAGCCGCGCCGCGCGCTGCTCGTCCGTCTCGCCCTCGACCCGCGTGCGCGCGCGGAAGCAGACGACGCTGAAGGGCACGGGCGCCAGCCGCTCCCACGCGTCCGACTCCTCGACCCGTGCGGCGAACTCGCGCGCGAGCCGGCAGTGCTCGCGTATGCGCGCGGCCAGCCCCTCGCGGCCGAAGTAGCGGAGAATCATCCAGAGCTTGAGCGCGCGGAAGCGCCGGCCGAGCTGGACGCCGTAGTCGGAGCCGTTGCGCACCTCGCCCTGTTCGGTCGTGCGCAGGTACTCGGGCGTCAGCGTGAACGCGCGGCGCAGCACGTCGAGCCGGCGGCAGTAGAGCGCCGAGAGGTCGAACGGCGTGAACAGCCACTTGTGCGGGTTCGTCACCAGCGAGTCGGCGCGCTCGCACCCCGCGAGCACGTGCCGCATCTCGGGGACGACGGCGGCCGAGCCGGCGTAGGCCGCGTCCACGTGGAGCCACAGACGCTCGCGCCCGCAGACGTCGG
>JAIVJI010000083.1 GCA_020200135.1 Acidobacteriota bacterium
ACGCTGCTCGTCCCCCTCTCGCACGTCCTCTTCAAGAGCGCGTCGTTGCAGGACGCGCGCGCCATCACCGAGCGCGCGCACGAGGTCGGCGCGCTCGTCGTGCTCGACACCTACCAGTCGGCCGGCACCGTCCCCTTCAGCGTGAAAGACCTGGACGTTGACTTCTGCACGGGCGGCTCGGTCAAGTGGCTCTGCGGCGGCCCCGGCGCGGGCTACCTCTACGTCGCGCCGCGGCTCCAACTGGTGTTGGAGCCGAAGGTCACGGGCTGGATGGCGCACGCCGCGCCGTTCGCCTTCGAGGACGGGCCGATTCAATACGCCGGGGGCGCCGCGCGCTTCCTGCACGGGTCGCCCGCCGTCCCCGCGCTCTACGCGGCGGAGTCGGGCTACCGTGTCATCAACGAGATCGGCGTCGAAAGGATACGCGAGAAGAGCGTCCGGCAGACGCAGAGGCTCATCGAGCTGGCCGAAGAGGCGGGGCTGCGCGTGACGAGCCCGCGCGACCCGGCGCGGCGCGGCGGCACCATCACCATCGCCGCCGACCACGCGGCCGCCGTCACCCGCGAGCTGATACGCCGCGAGTTCATCGTGGACTACCGCCCCGGCGCCGGCATACGCATCTCGCCGCACTTCTACACGAAGGACGAGGAGCTGGAGCTGGTCGTCCGCGAGATGCGCCGCATCCTCGACACGCGCGCCTACGCCGCGCACGAGTCGGCCGGCGCGGCATTCTGAAAGCAGTAGGCAGCGGGCAGATGGCGGCGGGCAGTTGAAAGCCCCGCCGTCGAGTCTTTCGGATTAGCCCTTCAACATCCGAAACGCGGAGCGACTGCCTACTGCCATCTGCCTACTGCCTACTTTTTTTATGTCAAAAGAATACGGCGGCAACGCCCCGCTCTCTTACAACAGGTACTTGCGCGTGCGCGACCTGATAGGGTTGCAGGGGTGCCTGTCCGACCCGGCGCACCACGACGAGCTGCTCTTCATCACCATCCACCAGGCGTACGAGCTTTGGTTCAAGCAGATTCTCCACGAGGCGGACGCCGCCCTCTCCGCGATGCGCGAAGACCGCGCGGCGTCGGCCGCGCGCGCGCTCGCACGCGTCGTCGAGATAGAGAAGCTGCTCGTCACGCAGATACACATCCTGGAGACGATGTCGCCGATCAACTTCCTCGCCTTCCGCGACCAGCTCAACCCGGCGAGCGGGTTCCAGTCGATGCAGTTCCGCGAGATCGAGTTCGCCTCGGGTCTCAAGGACGAGGCCGTCATGCGCGCCTTCGGCGACGATGAGTTCGCGAGCGAGCGCCTGCGCGCGCGCCGCGACGCGCCCACGCTCGGCGAGGAGTTCTTCGCGCTGCTCGCGCGGCGCGGACTCGACGCGCCGCCCGACGACCCGCAAAACTCCGCCGAGGGGCGGCGCGCCCTCTACGACCGCCGCGTGCGCGCCGTGCTCGAAGTCATCACACACTTCGAGTCGCGCTACGAGGAGTTCCAGCTCTCCGAGATGCTCATCGCGCACGACGAGTTCTTCTCGCTCTGGCGCTACCACCACGTCAAGATGGTCGAGCGGATGCTCGGCACGAAACCCGGCACCGGCGGCAGCGAGGGCGTCGGCTACCTCAGGACGACGCTCGACAAAAAATTCTTCCCCGAACTCTGGGAGGCGCGCACGCACCTCGACTCGAAGCACGGCGCGGCGGGCTGCCCCTTCACCGGCCGCTGACCGAGGAGGACGAACCGATGGGGACCCCTGCCCTGACCTTCCTTCTAATCGCCGTCTTTGCCGCCGCCATCTTTTACGTCGCGTGGAGGGTGTTGCGGCCGACGGGAAACTCCCGCGCGCGCCGCACGGGCAGGCGCGGGGACACGTCGGGGGACATCGGTTACATCGGCCTCCCGCCGACGCACGATTCGTCGGGCGTCGGCGGCTCAGGCTTCACCTCTGACGCCGGCGGCTCGGGAGGTTCCGAGGGCAGTCCGGGCGGCGACTTCAGCGGCGGGGGGGACTTCGGCGGCGGCGGCGCCGGTGGCGACTTCGGCGGCGGTGACAGCGGCGGCGGCGGTGACGGCGGTGGAGGTGGTGACGGCGGCGGCGGTGGCGGCGCATAGAAACATGCGGGTGGATAACGTCGTGCTTACGTTCCGCTGTGAGGTGACATGAGAGTCGAGTTCCCCGAGCGCTTCCGGATGGGCGACTACTTCCTCTACCACAACGTGGAGGAGGGGCGCGAGGGTAAGACTTGTCTCTACTACCGCGACGAGACCTTCACGTATGCGGACGCCGTGCGCATGTCGAACCGCGCGGGCGGCGCGCTGCGCGAGCTGGGCCTCGGCGTGGAAGACCGCGTGATGTTGGTGCTGCCCGACTGCCCGGAGTTCGTCTGGACGTGGTTCGGCGCGAACCGCGTGGGCGGCGTCATCACGATGGTCAACCCGCTGCTGCCGGCCGAAGACTACCGCTACTACCTCGAATACACGCGCGCGCGCGTCGCCGTCATACACGAGTCGCTGCTTGAGAACTTCACGCGGGCCGCCGAGGGGTCGAAGCACCTGCGCGGCGTCCTGGTCGTCGGCCACGAGCGCGGGCGCTTCCACTCCTTCCCGGAAGCGCTCGCCGCACAGCCGGACGAGCTGACGCCCGCTGACCTGCACCGCGACGACGTGGCCATCTGGCTCTTCACCTCGGGCTCCACGGGGCATCCGAAGGGCGCGGTTCATTTGCAGCACGACCTGCCCTACAACACCGAGTGCTACGCGAAGGGCGTGCTCGGCGTGAATGAGAACGACCTGACGGTCTCGGTGCCGAAGCTCTTCTTCGGCTACGCCACGGGCACCAACCTCCTCTTCCCCTTTGCCGTGGGCGGCGCGACCGCGCTCTTCCCGGAGCGCTCGACGCCCGAGAAGCTCTTCGAGGTCATCGAGCGCCACCGCCCGACCATCCTGACGAGCGTGCCGACGATGATAGGCGGCATGCTCTCGCTCCCCGGCGCGGCGCGGAAAGATTTGTCCAGCCTGCGCATGTGTCTCTCGGCGGGCGAGGCGCTGCCGGGGGAGCTGTACCGGCGCTGGGTCGAGACCTTCGGCGTGGAGATTTACGACGGCATCGGCTCGGCCGAGATGTTCCACATCTACATCACCAACCGCCCCGGCGACGTGAAGCCCGGCAGCCTCGGCCGCGTCGTCGAGGGGTACGAGGCGCAGATAGTCGACGGCGAAGGGAGGCCCGTCCCGGCGGGCGAGATGGGGACGCTGCGCGTCGGCGGCGACTCGGCCGCCCTGTGCTACTGGCAGGCGCACGAGAAGTCGAAGCAGACCTTCGCGGGCGACTGGTGTACGACGGGCGACCAGTTCCACGCGGACGAGGAGGGATACTTCTGGTACCACGGCCGCACCGACGACATGCTGAAGGTCTCGGGCATCTTCGTCGCGCCCGCCGAGATAGAGAACTGCCTGCTCGGGCACGAGGCCGTGCTCGAAGCGGCGGTCGTCGGCCACGACGCGGGCGACGGCCTCGTCAAGCCCAAAGCCTTCCTCGTCCTGCGCGAAGGACGCGCCCCCGGCGACGCGCTGGCGCTGTCCATCAAGGAGTTCGTCAAATCCAACCTCGCCCCCTACAAGTACCCGCGCTGGGTCGAGTTCGTAGACTCGCTCCCCAAGAACGACCGGGGGAAGATCGACAGGAAGCAGTTGAAAGAAAAGTAGACAGTAGTCAGTAGAAAAAACTTCATACCCGAGCCATCGGTATTTTGACGGCAACGACCGTAACGCGGAGCGCTACTGACTACTGTCTACTCCCTTATGCCCTTCTCCGCCCTCATCCCCGTCCGGTTCGGCGACTGCGACCCGGCGGGGCTCGTCTACTACCCCGCGCTGTTCCACTACTGCCACGCGGCGATGGAGGAGTTCTTCGCGGCGCGCTGCGGCGTGCCTTACGCGCGGCTGTTGGCCGACGAGCGCGTCGGGTTCCCGACGGTCAACGTGCGCGCCGAGTTTTACGCGCCCCTCGTCTACGGCGACGTGGCGTCGGTCGAGGTGTGGGTCTCGTCCGTCGGGCGCACCTCCGCCACCTTCGAGTACCGCCTGCGCCGCGCCGCCGACCAAAAGCTGTGCGCCGCCGCGACGCACGTGCAGGTCTCGATGAGCCTCGACGAGCGCCGCGCCGTCCCCGTCCCCGCCGACCTGCGCCGCGCCTTCGAGCAGAGCGCGCCTGACAGCCCGCACGCCTGAATCCGTCGGCCCCGGCTGGGAGTCCTGGAAAGGCGCGGCCTTTAAGAGTTTATTCGGCGTGATTTGACAACGTTCAGAACATAGTCTAAAGTCCGCCGCGCTTATGTAAGAGCGTTCAGGCACCGCCGCAGCAAGTCCCGCAGGGACGTCCTCGGCGGCCCATCCGGATAATGCACCTACCGCGAAGGTCAGCATCTCCACTTTAGTCGTAATCAGTCGTGGGGGCTTCAGTCATTCTTACGCCCCCGAGCCCCCAACCCCGCGCCCACGCGCGGCATCTTGCCCCGAGGAGAGTAAACTCAGCATGAGAATCAAGAGCTTTATCTTTAGCTTCGCAGTCCTGGCCTCACTGACCCTGATCGCCGCTTCCGGCGGCGGAACCGCCGCGCGCGTCGCTTGCACTTCGACCGAAGTGACTGAGAGCGACATCACCAGGCAACTGCACGGCACCCCGCCGACCGACAACTGGGTGCTTTACACGCGCCAGAGCGGCAACGGCGCCTTTGTGACCGGGCCGGGCACGCCGCCCGAAGGCGCCGGCAGCCTGAGTCTGCAAACGCCCGGCATCCCGCCCAACACCAGCGACAAGGTCTACCTCTACAACTACGACCACATCGGCACCGCCCTGAGCAGCATCAACGCCATCAGCTACTCCACCTACCGCACGGCGGGCGCCGGCCAGCAGGTGACCGCCATCAACATTGCGATCGACATTAACGGCGGGACGCTCAACCCCGGCGAGTTCGCCACGCTCGTCTTCGAGCCGGTCTACAACACCGCCCAGGGCCCCGTCCAGAACAACGTCTGGCAGTCGTGGGACGCCTACAGCGGCGGCACCGCCCGCTGGTGGGGCACGGGCGCCGTCGGGACGGCCGGCTGTGACGCCACGGAGCCGCTCTGCACCTGGACGGACATCCTCAGCATCTTCCCGAACGCCACCATCGTCGGCGGCTTCGGCGTCAACCAGGGCGGAGGCAACGACGGGCTCTTCGCCTCGACCGACGCCCTCACGCTCAGCTACGGGACGAGCTGCGTCACCTACGACTTCGAGCCCGACGCGGACAACGACGGCGTGGGCGACGGCAGCGACAATTGCCCCACCATCCAGAACGCTAACCAGCTCGACAGCGACAACGACGGTCAGGGTGATGTCTGCGACACCGACGACGACAACGACGGCGTGGGCGACGCCAACGACCTCTGCCCCGGCACGCCTTCCGGCACGACGGTCAACGGCGCGGGCTGCCCCGTGCCCACGAGCAAGGACGCGTGCAAGAACGGCGGCTGGCAGACTCTCTACGGCACCGGCGGCACGACCTTCAAGAATCAGGGGCAGTGCATCCAGTACGCCAACACCGGCAAGTAGCCGACCCGGACGAGGCCGACGTTGCGGCCGCGAACCAACGAGGGGGGCGGGGACGAGAGTCCCGCCCCCTTTCGTCTTCGGGCGGGCGTGTGAGCCACGCGGTTGACACGCCATGCGGGGTCGAATAGGACGCGCGCCGTCCTCGCGTTCACTTCCACCCCGACGGTCGTGACGGCCGTCACAACGTTCCCGGCGCGCGCGGGCGTATAGTTTTCGCGCGGCCCCGAGTCTCCGGGACGGGTCACAGTCCCGCCCCTCTTTTTTGACGGCGTTTGAGACCGCGGCGGCGGAAATCGCAACCGGCGGCCGCGCCGCGCGTTTTTACATGAGGTTTTTCGTGGCTTATAATCTGGACGCCCTCCGGGTTCTCTGCCTCGAAGCCTTTCCTCTTGAAAGTCTGTACGGCGCGGCCCGGGGCCGCAGGAGGTTTCGGCCGTGCCCAAACGCAAGACTTATTCGCTTCTCTTCCCGCTCGTCCTCGCGGCGGCGCTGCTCTTTCCGCACGCCGCGCTCGGCAGCCGCTTCCCCGACGCGCCGGCGCCCGCCGCGAGCGACGCCGGCGCGCCGGCCGTCAGGGGCGCCGGGGAGGAGCCGGCCGCGGGCGGCGCCAAACCCGACGGCGGAGCGGCCGACGAGACACAAAAGCCGAAGCGTAAAGGTAACGCCTTCACACGCGCGCTCGGCGCGCCCTTCCGCGCGCTCGCGCGTCTGTTCGGCGGCGGCAAGTCGAAGTCCGAGACGGCGAAGAAGAGTCCCGCCCCGACGCAAGAGACGACGGCCGCCGCGTCCACCCAAAGCACACAGGATGTTGAGGCGGCCCGGAACGTCGCGGCGGGAGAGTCGAAGCCGGGCAAGGGCGACGCCGCGCCCGTGTCGCCGGGAGAGACCACGGCGGCGGCGGCGGCGACTTCGTCCGCGCCGGTCGAAGCCCCGAGGGTCGAGCCCATCGCCGCGCCCGCGCGTGCGCGCGAGACCGCCGAAGTCCCGCGCGACACGGCCGTCGCCACGCGCGCGTCGGAGGGCGTGCGCATCGTCCGCCCGTCGGTGGGCGAGGTCGCGCGCGAGCTTCAGCCGCGGATATGGATTCCGAAGATCGTCGGCGTCCCCTCCGACCCCGTCTCGCAGGGGCGCGCGCTGCTCCAGCACGGCTACCTACAGGAGGCCATCGCCGAGCTGCAGACCGCCGCGACGACGGGGCTGCCCGAGCAGCTCGCCGAGGCGAACAACCTGCTCGGCCTCGCCTACGACCGGCTCGGCTGGCACCTACAGGCGGCCGAGGCTTACGAGCGCGCGCTCTCCGCCTCGCCGAAGGACTACGTCGCGCTGACGAACCTCGGCTACTCGCTCTACCTCGCCGACGACTACAGGGGCGCGCTCAAGCGCCTCAAGCAGGCGGCCAGGCTCGCGCCGAACGAGCCGGTCATCCTCAACAACCTCGGCGTCGTCAACGCGCGCCTCGGCCGCTACGGCGACGCCTACAGGAACTTCGCCAGAGTCTCGAACGAGTACGAGGCGCACCTCAAGCTCGCCGGCATCCTCGAAGACCAGCGGCGCGACCGTGAAGCCGTCAAGCACTACGAGGCCGCGCTCCGCCTCCAGCCCGGCGCCAGCGCCGTCCTCGAACGCCTCGTCGCGCTCTACGAGCGCACCGGCGCCCGCGACAAGGCCGACACCGCACGCCGCGCCCTCGGCCAGCCGAAGAACCCGCAGAAGACCGCGACCGGCGGCGGCGGCTGAGGAAGAGTAAGCAGTAGACGCTAGAGGCGGCGCGCCCGGTTCAACTCGGACGCGCCGCCTCAGTTTTTCTACTGACTACTGTCTACTGTCTCTTGGTCAGGTTGTAATCTCGGAGGCGGCGGTAGAGCGTGGAGGGCGAGATGCCGAGCATCTCGGCGGTCTTGCCGCGGTGCCAGCCGGTCTGCTCCAGCGCGGCGAGTATCTGCTGGCGCTCGACCTCGCGCAGGGGGGGCGGGACGCCCGGCGCGGCCGCCGCCCCTTGCGCGCCGGCGTCGCCCGCGGGCGCGGCGGCCGCGGGGCGGAAGACGGCGACGGGGCTGACGATCTCGGGCGGCAGCTCGGCGGTCGTGATGCGGCCGTCGTTGGCGAGCAGGACGGCGCGCTCCAAAGTGTTCCGGAGCTGGCGGACGTTGCCCGGCCACGCGTAGGACCTGAGCGCGGAGAGCGTCTCGGGCAGCAGCTCGGGCGCGGCGGGGCCGGCGAGCTGTTTGAGCAGGTGCTGCGCGATGGGCTCGACGTCCTCCGGCCGCTCGCGCAGCGGCGGCAGGTTGATCTGGAAGCTGTTGATGCGGTAGAGCAGGTCCGCGCGGAAGCGCCCGTCGGAGGTGACCTCGCCCACGTCGCGGTTGGTGGCGGCGACCACGCGGACGTTGACCTGCACCTTGCGCACCGCGCCGACGCGGTAGAACGAGTTGGTCTCGATGGCGCGCAGGAGTTTCGACTGCAACGGCGGGGGGAGATCGGTCACCTCGTCGAGGAAGATGGTCCCGTTGTCGGCCAGCTCCCACAGCCCGAGCTTGCGCCCCTTCGCCCCCGAGAACGCGCCCGCCTCGTACCCGAACAGCTCCGACTCCAATAAAGTCTCCTGGAACGCCGCGCAGTTCAAGTCGATGAACGAGCCCTCGCTGCGCAGGGAGAGGCGGTGGATGGCGTTGGCGACCAGCTCCTTGCCCGTCCCCGACTCGCCCGTGATGAGCACACTGGCGTCCGACGGCGCGACCCGCTCGACGAGGCGCATCACCTCGCGCATCGCGTCGGAGACGAAGACTATCTCGGGCGTCGCCGAACGGCGCTCGACCAGCGTCCGCAGGCGCGCGTTGTCCACGCGCAGGCGTCGCTTCTCGGCCGCCTGCTTGACGAGCACGTCCAGCTCCGCGATGCGGTAGGGCTTGGAGAGGTAGTCGTAGGCGCCGAGCTTCATCGCCTCGATGGCCGACTCGACCGTGGCGTGCCCCGTCAGCATGATGACCTCGGGCGGGTTCGGCCGCTGGTGGACGCGGCGCAAAAGCTCCATGCCGTCCATGTGCGGCATCGAGATGTCGGAGAGCAGCACGTCCACGTTGCTCTCTTCCAGGAGCTTGAGCGCCGCCTCGCCGTCGGGCGCGACGCGCACGTCGTGCCCCATCCGCTGGAGTTCTTTCTGCAGGACGAGGCGGAGGTTGGCCTCGTCCTCGGCGACGAGTATGCGCGCGGGCTGTCGGTTTTCGCTCAACTGGGCAGGTCTCCGTCAGGGGTTTTAGCCGCCGGCAGCACGATGCGGAACGTGCTGCCGAGGCCCACGGCCGACTCCACGCCGATGCGACCGCCGTGTTCGGTAACAATACCATAACAGACGGCGAGTCCTAACCCGGTGCCGCGCCCGACCTCCTTGGTGGTGAAGAAGGGGTCGAAAATCCTCTCGCGTATCTCCTCGGGGATGCCCTGCCCGGTGTCGCCCACCTCGACGACGACCGCCTGGGCCTCGTCTTCCGCCTCGCGCAGCGTGCGCATCGTGAGCGTGCCGCCTGAAGGCATCGCGTCGATGGCGTTCTCGGCGAGGATGATGACCGCCTGCTGGAGCTGACCCATGTCGCCCGAGACGAGCGGCAGCCCTTCGGCGAGTTCGACTTCGATCTTAATTGACGCGCCGCGCTTCTGGTGCGCGAGCAGGCGCGCGGCCGACTCGACGACCTCCGACACGTCGACCGGCGCGGGCTCGACCGCGCGCGCGCGGCTGAAGTCGAGCAGCCCGTTCGTGATCTGCTTGCAGCGGAAGGCCTCGGCGCGGATGAGCTGGAGGTATTCGCGCAAATCTCCCACGTCGGCGCCGTCGCCGTAGACGCCCTCTTGCACGCGCGACTCCAGCGCCTCGGCGCAGGCCGCGATGGTGGCGAGCAGGTTGTTGATCTCGTGGACGACCCCGGCGGCGAGGCGCCCGACCGCCGCAAGCCGCTCGGTGCGCGCGACCGCGCGGTTGGCCTCGACGCGCGCGGTGATGTCCTCGCCGACCGTGATGACGTGCGAGACCTCCTCGCCGTCGATGCGCATCGGCACCTTGCTGACGAGCCAGTGGTGCGTCGAGCCGTCGCGCCCGCGCGACTCCTGCTCGATGTGCTGTATCTCGCCGGTGCGGAAGGCGCGCTCGAACTCGCGCTCCATCGCGTCGCGAGGCTGGCGCTTCAGGACCTCGAAGATGTTGCGCCCCAGGACGTCGCGGCGCGGGATGCCCTGCCCGCCCAGCTCGCGGTTGCGGTTCCACGCGACGACGCGGTGGTCGCGGTCGACGGCGTAGAGCGAGACGGGCAGGCTGTCGATGATGGCCTCGGTGAAGCGGCGCTGACTCTCGGCCTCGGCCGTGCGCCGCTCGACCTCGCGCGCGAGGTGGACGGAGGCCGAGCGCGCGGCCTCGTAGAGCGTCGAGATGCGCGCGGCGAGCGCGGCCTGCTGCGCGGCGGCCTCGACCAGACGCTCCTCGGTCTGGCCGCAGGCGGCGCGGCGGTCGTAGCCGACGACGAGCGCGCCGATGGCGCGCCCCTCGAAGCGCAGCGGCGCGGCGAACTCGACGACGTGCGCGTCGTCCTTGAGGAAGAAGTTCTCGCGGTCTTCGGAGCAGCTGGCGGTGGACGGCGCCGAGGCGAGCCACGCGCGCAGACGCGCCAGATGGACGAGCGAGGCGTCCTCCTCGGCGCTCCCCTCGCGGTCGAAGACGCAGACCGTCAGCCCCTCTTCGCGCGGCGCGCCCGGGCGCGGCTTCGAGCCGGCGTCGCGGATGAGCACCGCCGCCGAGAGCGAGGCGTCGGCGCCCTCGAAGGTCGCGCCGGCCACGCGGCGGACGACCTCCGCGGGCGAGAGCGCGTGGAGCAGCCCGCGCCCGAGGTCGGCGATGAAAGAAAGCTCGCGGTTGCTCCCGCGCAGCAGGCGCTCGCGCTCGGCGGCCTGGAGGTGCGCGCCGACGCGCGAGAGCAGCTCGCGCGTGGTCGCGCCCTTGACGACGAAGTCGTCGGCGCCGGCGGCGAACGCCTCGACCTTGTACTCCTCGCGGTCGTGCGACGAGACGATGATGACGGGCAGGCGCCGGGTCGCCGCCTGCGCGCGGAGCAGCCGGCAGAGCGCGAGGCCGCTGACGCCGGGCAGCTCCACGTCGAGGACGATGAGGTCGCAGCCCACGCGGTGCAGCTCCCTCAGCGCCTCGGCCGCGTCGCCGCAGGCGAGCACCTTGTGACCCTCCGCCTCGAAGGCGCGCGCCAGGCCCCCGCGCACGCGCTCGTCGTCCTCGACCACGAGGATGGTCGCGGACTTCTGCGAAACCTGGGAAGAGACTGTCATCATCTTGTTTCGACCGGAACGTTGGCGCGGGGTCGGGGGGCTTCTCTTCCCGCGCGGCGCGGAGCTTGAGGCTGCAAAACGGGGCCGCGGCAACCCGGCCTCGGGGCACGTCCGACTCCGGGGCGCCTGTTTCGATTGAAAACGACCGGGCGGGGGAAAGTCAAGAAGAACGTAAGCCGTAAGCCGTGAGCCGTGACAAGAAGACTCCCTCTTGTCACGGCTCACGGCTTACGGCTTTCGGGCTTTAGTTTATCGCGGTCGAGGCCAGGTCGCCGGTCGTGACCTCGGCGGGGCGGGCGGGTTTGTCTTCGGTCGGGCGCTGCTTGTGGAACGACTTGGCGGAGTACATGGCCTCGTCGGCGGCGATGAGGAGCTGGTCGAGCGCTCGGCCGAGAGGTCTTGCACGATGGCGACGAACTCGTCGCCCGCGTAGCGCGCGAGGAAGTCGTACTCGCGGAGCTGCGCCTGAAGTATCCGGCCCACCTCGCGCAGCATCCGGTCGCCCGTCTTGTGCCCGTAGGTGTCGTTGACCTGCTTGAAGTCGTCGAGGTCGAGCATCACGACCTGGAAGGGCTTGCCCGTCCGGCGCGCGCGCGCGGCCTCCTGCTCGTAGCGCACGTACATCGCGCGCGCGTTCGGCAAAAGCGTCAGCGTGTCGGTGAGCGCGTTCGACTCGGCCTGCGCGTGGCTCATCGCGTTCGAGAGCGCGTCCGAGGCGAGGCGCGCGACGGTGTCCAGCAGCCGCAGGTGGTCGTCGGTGTAGCGCCGCGGCTCGGAAGAGTAGACGGCGAGCGCGCCGACGAGCCGCTCGTCCTTCAGGAGCGGCAGCGCGACCATCGAGCGGAAGTCGCAGCCGTCGGGAAGCTCCACCCCCTGGAAGTCGAGCATCGGGTCGAGCAGGTAGGACGAGCGCCGGTTGGCGAGCACGAAGCCGACGACGCCCTCGCCCGGCGCGACCGCGCGGCCGCGCAAGCACTCGGCGTGGCGGCCCGCGACGTGCGCCGCCCGTGCGTAGCCCTTCTCGTCGTCGTAGAGGTAGACGGCGCACAGGTCGAACGGGACGACGTGGCCGACCTTGTTGACAAGCACGGAGACGGTGTCCTCGATGTCGAGCGATGAGCCGAAGGTGCGCGCGATCTCGTAGAGCGCGTAGACCTCCCTGTGCGCGTTGGTGATTTGATTCAGGTAGTGCGGCGCGTCGGAGCGGTGCGCCTGCGAGGGCGTGTGCGCGGCGTCGGCGGCCGGCTCCTCGCCCAGCAGGTCGCGGTGCTCCCACTCCTCGTTGGTCAGCCCGCGGTTGTCCAGCCCTTCGGCGGTGATCTCCTCCTCGAAGCGCGGCAGGTGGCGGAGGAAGACCTCGACGACGCGCGGGTCGAAGTGTCCGCCCGCGCCGCGGCGGAGCATCGCGCACGCCTCGTCCGGGGTCATCCCGCGCCGGTACGGCCGCTCCTCGCGCGCCGAGTCGAAGCAGTCGACCACCGAGAGGATGCGCGCCGTCAGCGGTATCTCCTCGCCCCTCAGACCTTCGGGGTAGCCGCGCCCGTCCCACTGCTCGTGGTGGTAGAGGACGATGGGCACGACCGGGTACGGGAAGCTGACGCGTTCGAGTATCTGCGCGCCGACCGTGGTGTGAACCTTCATCCGCTCGAACTCGGCCTCGGTCAGCTTCCCCGGCTTGTTCAGGATGTGGTCGGGGACGGCGAGCTTGCCGATGTCGTGCAAAAGCGCGCCGGCCTTCAGCGCCTTGATCTCGGCGGGCGTGAGCCCCATCAGCTCGCCCATGCGCTCGCAGTAGACCTGCACGCGCCGGACGTGGAAGTGCGTCGTCTGGTCTTTGGCGTCGATGGCGGTGGCGAGCGCCTCGACGGTCGCGAGGTGGAGGCGCGAGACCTCGGCGGCCTCGCGCGTCTTCTCGGCGAAGCGCTCGAAGTAGGCGCGGTAGGTGGCGATGGTGGCGGCGACTACGGGGACGCTCAGGATGACGTAGAGCAGCCCGAACCGCATGATGGCGACGTAGACGAGGCCGGCCGCGAACGCGCCCGCGAAGAACGTCCAGGAGCTTTGCAGGTAGTTGTCGCGCCAGCAGCGCCAGACCGGCCGCCGGCTCTTGAGCGCCAGCAGGCACGCGACCAGCGCGCTGTTGACCGTGTACTGGACGAGCGACATCAGGACGAGCGGCAGGACCAGCTCTTCGAGCGAGAGCGGCTGGACGCCGCCTAAGGGCCGGCTCGTGACGCCGGCGTGCGCGGCGAGCGCGAGGTAGAAGGCGTGCCCCGCGACGAAGGCGGTGACGGCCATGCACGCGGGCATGGCGACCCAGCTCGACGCGCGGCTCGAGCTGCGCAGGGTGCCGGTGAAGAGGTCGAGCGCGCCGAGCACGATGCCGGCCGGCACCCCGAGGAAGATGACGCCGAGGAAGACGAAGCAGTCGCCCGCGGTGACGACGGCCTTGGTGCCGGGGATGCGCGCCGGCAGCATCCCCGAGATGACGACGAGGCTCGCGAGGACGAGGAGCTGCGCCCACTGCATGAAGCTGTACGAGAGGCACGCGTACGCGCCCCACCCCAACGCCAGCGCCCCCGCCGACACCAGCGCGGCCCAATAGCCCCAGGCCGCGCGGCTGTAGTCAGACATGTCGATGCGAATCACTCGCGCCTCCGAACCGTGTTCGGTGATGAGCGATGAGTGATAAGAAAGAAAAGGGGCCTTAGCTTCTTCTTATCACTCATCACTCATCACCTCCTCAAAACTGTCCGTCGCCGGGAGCGAGGGCCGGGAGCAACTCGGCACTCGCCTCCGGCGACGGGCTTGGGGGCAAAACGGCGGGCTTCGACAGTGGCACTGCCCCGCCGGGCTGGGTGAGAAACGTGGGAGGCGTTCGACTGTGACCTCGACTCGCTACGCCCCCTCTTTCAAAGCGGGCGCTTCAACGCGCGCCCGAGAACTGGTGCGGCCCTTCGTCCTCCGTGCGGTGAGTCCGCGGGGCGCGCGTGCCGCGCTCCTGCAAGCCGCGCCCTCTCCTTTAACAACCCGCGTGCCGCCCGCCCCCGCGCCGTTTTCCGCCGTAAAAGCTCGCGCCGCGGGCCCCGGCCCGCGGCGCGCCGGGGCGGCGGCGGTCAACGTGACCCGGTCAGCCTGAAGCGTGCAGGGCAGATTGAAAGTCTTTTCCGTTTGACAACGCGGGACGCGCGCGCGCACTCTCTTCGCCAATCTTTCAGGAGGGCGCGGCGGTAAAGTTTTGGGGGAGACGGCGAGCGACGAGCGGGAGCGGGGCGCGGAGGTGACGGCGGAGTCGCGCGGCTACTTCGCGCTGCTGCGCGAGAACCGCGACTTCCGGCAGCTCTGGCTCGGGCAGGTCGTCAGCCAGCTCGGCGACTGGTTCAACACCATCGCGCTCTTCACGCTCGTGCTGCGGCTGACGGGCTCCGGTCGCGCCGTCGGGCTGGTGCTGGTCGCGCGGTTCCTGCCGAGCGTCGTGTTGGGCCCGCTCTCGGGCGTCCTCGCCGACCGCTTCAACCGCCGCCACATCATGATCGCGAGCGACGTGGCGCGCGCGCTCGTCGTCCTCGGCTTCCTCTTCATCCGCAGCCCCGAGCAGGTCTGGCTCGTCTACCTGCTGACCGTCCTCCAGCTCGGCTTCTCGGCCTTCTTCGAGCCCGCGCGCTCGGCCGCGCTCCCCTCGGTCGTCGCGCCGCGCGACCTCGTCACGGCCAACGCCATCTCGGCGGTCACCTGGTCGGCGATGCTCACGCTCGGCGCGGCCGTCGGCGGCCCCGTCACCGACTGGTTCGGCACCGACGCCGCCTTCGTCATCGACTCTCTGACCTACCTGCTCTCGGCCGCGCTCGTCTGGAGCGTGAGGCTGCCGCGCCGCGAGCCGCGCCCGAAGACCAGGCTCACGCTGGCGAAGGCGCTCGGCGTCACCGACACGCTCGAGGGACTGCGCTACGTGCGTCGGCGGCCGCGCGTGATGGCGCTGCTGCTGGTCAAGTCGGCGTGGGGTCTGGGCGGCGGGATTCTCACCCTGCTGCCGGTCTTCGGCGAGAAGATATTTCGTCTCTCTCTGGGCGCCGGTGTGGGCGGCGCGGCGCTCGGGATGAGCGTGCTCTACGCGGCGCGCGGCGTCGGGACGGCGATCGGGCCGGTGCTGATGCGGCGCTTCTACGGCGAGACGCGCGAGCAGATGCAGCGCACCATCGGCGTCTCGTTCGTCTTCGCGGGCGCCTTCTACGTCCTGTTCGGCGTCGCCGAGAGCTTCCCGCTCGCGCTGCTGTGGCTCGCCGTCGCGCACATGGGCGGGAGCGTCCTGTGGGTCTTCTCGACCGTGCTCTTGCAGACGGCCGTGGAGGACGACTTCCGCGGGCGGGTCTTCGCGGCCGAGCTGATGCTGATGACGCTGGCGATGGCCGCCTCGAACTACGCCACGGGCGAGGCGCTCGACCGCTTCCAAATCTCGCCGCGCGCGGTGACGGTCGCCATCGGCCTCTTCTTCGTGCTGCCGGGCGTGCTCTGGCTCCTCACACGCCGCCGTTGGGACAGGGAGAGGAATGATGGAGACTTAAGGATGAAGCCGGAAGGTTGAAGGCGGAAGGTTGAAATGACCGCCGTCTCGACTTCATCCTTCCGCCTCCCTCCCCCGCGGACGCGCGCTCACACGGCTGTTGCATAATTTCGCCGGCGGAAGTATGCTTCGCGCCGCACGCACTCGTTCCACTCGACCCCCGGCCTTCGGCCACCTCGCGCACCTTCAGTCCCTCGCCCCGAACCGCCCGCCGCACCCTGCGGCCCGCCACGGAGGTTTATTATGAGATACAAGATGTGGGTCCCGCCGCTGCCGGGACTTCTCCTCGCGGTAGCCCTGGGCTGCGCCGCCGCGACAGCGGGCCGCCAAGCGGGCGCCCAGAACCAGAATACGAACGGCGACATCACCGGCGGCGTCGGCACGATAGTCCCCGGCGCGAACGGTGGCGAGAAGCGCAGGGCTCCCGCGCGGCGCGCCCCCCGGGCGCCGGCCGGCCGCAGGACTTCATCACACAGAGCGTCGCGCCGAACCAGTGCCACACGGGCGCCGAGTGCATCCGGTTCAGTTACAAGGCGGGGGCGGGCTGGGGCGCGGTCATGTGGTGGCCGCGAGCGTGCGGCGCCTCGGGGACGGACGACGCGTGGGCCAAGCTCAAGCGGGGCGGGTGCGGGATAGACGTGCGCGAGGCCGGCGGCCTGCGCTCCGTCGCCAGGCTCACCTTCATGGCGAAGGGCGAGAGCGGCCGGGAGGTCCTGGAGTTTAAAGTCGGCGCGGACGACGTTGAGCCGTCCCCCGCGCGCCCGCTCGTCAGCGTCACACTCACGAGGGATTGGAGGAAGTACGAGGTTGACCTGAAGGGCGCCGACCTGAAGAGGGCGTCGGCGCTGTTCGTCTGGGCCGCCACCGACGCCGCCAACCCCCCGGGTGCCATCTTCTACCTGGACGATATACAATTCGAGGGCGTTAAATAACCATGCCGCCGGGCGCTCGGGAGTGAGACTGCGCGCCCGCCGCCGCCGGACGCCTAAACATTCCAAACCGAACGGAGAACTTTTTGATGAGACGGAGGAGTCTGTCCCTTTTCACGCTCACGCTCTTCTTCCTCTGGCTGCTCGCGCCGCGCGCCGAGGTCTTCGCGCGACGGCAGCCCGCGCCGCCGAAGGATCGCCTGACGGTTGACCTCTTCCTCGACTGGGAGATGGTCGCCGCGCCGAGGGTCTCGCCCGACGGGAAGCAGATCGTCTACACGCGGCGCTGGGCCGACAAGGTCAACGACAAGTACGAGGACGAGGTCTGGATCATGGACTTCGACGGCGGGCGCAACCGCTTCCTCGTCAAAGGCTCGCAGGCCGCGTGGTCGCCCGACTCCGGGCGCATCGCCTACGTCGCGCAGGGGCAGCCCGCCGGCGCGCAGGTCTTCGTCCGCTGGATAGACGCGCCGGGCGAGACGCAGCTCACGCGGCTGGAGCGCGCGCCCTCGAACCTCGCGTGGTCGCCCGACGGCCGGCACCTCGCCTTCAACATGCTCGTCCCCGGCAACCCCGGCCTCTCCGTCAAGATGCCCGCGCGGCCGGCGGGCGCGAAGTGGATAGACGCGCCGCGCGTCGTAGACCGCCTCAACTACCGCAGCGACGGCTCGGGCTGGCGCCCCGAGGGCTACACGCACGTCTTCGTCATCTCGGACGGGGGCGGCGTCGCGCGGCAGTTGACCGACGGCGACTACCAGCATGGCGCGCCCGAGTGGGGGTCGGACTCGCGCTCCATCCTCTTCAGCGCCGTGCGCAAGTCCGACGCCGAATACCTGCGCGGCGACTCGGAGATTTACGCCGTTGCTCTGGCGGGCGGCGCCATACGCCAGCTGACCGACCGCAAGGGGCCGGACAACAACCCGCGCGTCTCGCCCGACGGCAAGCTCGTCGCCTACACCGGCTCGGACCAGAACGACAACACCTGCAACGTCTCGCGCCTGTACGTGATGAACTCGGACGGGGCGAGCCGGCGTCCGCTCACCCCGACCTTCGACCGCTCGCCGTCGAACGTCTTCTGGGACGAGGACAACAGCGGCCTCTACTTCACAGCGGAAGACCGCGGCTCGCAGAACCTGTGGTTCGTCCCCGTGGCGGGGGGCACGCCCCGCCAGATCACCGACGGGCGACAGGTGCTTAACATACGTCAAGGGCGGCGCGCAGTTGACCGACGTCAACCGCGACCTGCTCGAAGGCCGGAAGCTCGGCGAGGTGGAGGAGATTTGGTACGACTCGGTCGGGATGGGGGGCCAGCAGGCCTGCACGGCCGCCGACTCTTCACCGGCCGAGCCGAAGGTCGCGGACTGCGCGAAGACGCGCGTGCAGGGGTGGGTAGTCAAGCCGCCCGACTTCGACCCGTCGAAGAAGTACCCGCTGCTGCTCTACATCCACGGCGGGCCGCACGCGATGTAAAACGTCGGCTTCAACTTCGAGTTCCAGAACCACGCGGCCGAGGGCTACGTCGTGCTCTACACCAACCCGCGCGGCTCGACGGGGTACGGGCAGGCTTTCGGCAACGCCATCAACAACGCCTACCCCGGGCAGGACTACGACGACCTGATGCGCGGCGTGGACGAGGTCGTGCGGCGCGGCTACATCGACGAGCGCAACCTCTTCGTCACGGGCGGGTCGGGCGGGGGCGTGCTGACGACGTGGATCGTCGGCCACACCGACCGCTTCGCGGCGGCCGTGGCGATGAAGCCGGTGGTCAACTGGTACTCGTTCGTCGGCACGACCGACGGCGCGGACTGGTACCACAACTTCAAGCGGCTGCCGTGGGAGGACGCCGCGGAGCACACGCGCCGCTCGCCCCTGACCTACGTCGGCAACGTCAAGACGCCGACGATGCTCCTCACGGGCGACCTCGACCTGCGCACGCCGCTCGAGCAGACCGAGCAGTACTACCGCGCGCTCAAGATGCGACGGGTGCCGACCGCGATGGTGCGCCTCAACGACGAGTACCACGGCTTCAACGCCGAGTTCAGCTTGCGCCACCCCTCCAACCGCGTCGCCCAAATCCTCTTCCTCCGCGCCTGGTTCGACAAGCACCGGAGGAAGTAGGCCGGGAGACGGTATTTTGCTTCGGCGGCCGGAAAGTGTTATTGCTTCCGCGCGATGAAAATCAAGGTCGGGGTCATGGGTTCCGCCGACGACACGCTGCCGAGGGGCGGCATCGTCGGACACCTGCGCGCGAAGGCGGACGCGCTGGGGCGCGAGCTGGCCGCGCGCGGGGTGGCGGTGTTGACGGGCGCGACGACGGGCCTGCCTTTTCTGGTGGGGAGCGTCGCGCACCGCGCCGGGGCCTACCACGTCGGGATTTCACCGGCGGAGAGCGGCGCGGAGCACTCCCTGACCTACAAGCTGCCGCGGGGCAATTTCGACCTCCTGATCTACACGGGCTTCGGCCTCAAGGGGCGTAACGTCGTGCTCGTGCGTTCGTGCGACGTGGTGCTCATCGTCGGCGGCTCGATGGGCGCGCTCAACGAGTTCACCATCGCGCACGACGAGGGGCGCGTCGTCGGGTGTCTGACGGGCACGGGCGGCGCGGCGGACGAGGTCGGGAGGTTGATGAAGGCGCTGCCGAAAAAGACCCGGGCGCGCGTCTACTTCGACGACGACCCGTCGCGGCTGCTCGACAGTTGCCTCGGGGCGCTGAAGCGTCCGCGCGGCGTTTAATGACTGTGGTGGCGAGAGGCTACGGGCTGACCAACGTCGTCGAGGCGCTGCGCGCGGGGGCCGAGGTGGCGGCGGGCGACTTCGAGAACGCGGCGTGGGCGCGCGCGCGGGCGGCGCACATCGCGCGCTACTGGTCGGGCGAGGACGCGCCGGCGGGGCGGCACGCGGAGGCACGCGTGGTGTGGGACGCGGGCGGCTTCGCCGTGCGCTTCGACTGCCGGCAGGCCGAGCCGCTCGTCGTCTCGGCGTCGCCGAGGCTCGACCGCAAGACGATGCGGCTCTGGGACCGGGACGTGTGCGAAATCTTCATCACGCCCGAGGCGGGTCCCATCAAACGCTACTTCGAGTTCGAGGTCGCGCCCACGGGCGAGTGGATAGACCTCGCGCTCACGGTCACGCCGGAGGGTCGCGAGACCGACTGGGACTTTCGCTCGGGGATGACGGCGGCGGCGCGCGTCCGCGAGGGCTCAGTCACGATGGCGCTGCGCGTCCCCTGGAAGGCGCTCCCGGCGCGGCCGCGCCCCGGCGAGCGCTGGCGCTGCAACCTCTTCCGCTGCGTGGGGCGCGACCCCGAACGCGGCTACCTCGCCTGGCAGCCCACGCACACGCCCGAGCCCGCCTTCCACGTCCCGGAAAAATTCGGCTGGATAGTTTTTAAGTAGGCGGCGGGCAGGTGGCAGCAGGCAGTTAGAGCAAAGCGGAGCGGTAAAGAATCGGAGGCGGCGAGGTTGACGACTCGCCGCCGCCGATTCTTTCAGGTCGCCTTCCCGGTCCTAACCGCCTGCTGGCATCTGCCCGCCGCCTACTTATTTAAACTCTTGAGATATTCGGCGAGGAGGGCGCGGTCGCCGTCCTCGTTGAGGCCCGGTTCCCGACCATCTCGCGCAGGCGGCTCGCGATTGTGCGCAGAAGCTCCGACATTGTTGTCCTCACCTGTCGGGCACGACGGCCTCCAACTCCTTCGTCTCGCCCGCGCGCAGGCTGACGAGCGGCGCGGCGGCGGCGTTCGCCCCCCCGGCCTCGGCCGGCGCGAGCAGCGCGCACGCGAGCGCGAAGAGCGCCGCCGTCGGCAGCAGCCAGCGTGCGAGCTTGAGTGCGCGGTTGGTCGTCATCACTCTCGGGGGCGCGTGGGGCCTGTCTCGGCCGCCGGCCTACTTAGACTTGGGGGGCGAGAGCGGCTTGCCGCCCGCGTCCTTCTTCCGGACGCCGCCGGCGTCCATGTAGAACGAGAGGCGGCCCGTGTGGCCGTAGCGCGCGGGCTCTGCGCGCGCCGCGTAGGACTTGCCGTCAGTGATGACGGTGAAGCGGTAGCCGGTCGTCTCGGTGCCGAGGATGTCCTGCGGGACGTAGCCGGCGCGGACGAGCGTCTGGAGGTCCGCGAAGCGGCCGCCGTGCTGGAGCGAGTGGGCGAGCTCGGCGGCCTGTATCCGCTTGAGCATGTCCTCGGCCTCCGCCTCGTGCGCGGCGATGCGCTGCTCGAAGAGGAACTTCTTGCCCTGCTTCTTCACCTCGGCGGCGCCCTCGCGGTCGCCGACGACCCACGCGCCGCGCTCGCGGATGAGGTTGACGGGGTCGACCTTCAGCTCCTTGCCCTCGCCCGTCTTGACGAAGACCGTGGCCTCCTCGCCGCTCAACTGCTCGCCCGTGATCTCGAAGTCGGTGGGCGCGGCGGCCGCGAGCCGCGCGAAGTCGGTCTCGAAGCCCTTCAGCTCCTCGGCGCTCAGCGCCTCGACCGCCGGGCGCAGTATCGACATCAGCATCGCGTCGCGGACGCGCGACTCCTTGAGCGCGGTGTAGTAGGCGCGCACGACCTCGGTCGGCGTGGACGGCCGCGGCGTGTTCGTCTTCGCCTGCGGGTTCGGGCGACTCGGGGGGCCCACGGTCAGCCATTTTTTCACCCGCGCGCGGGCGCGGTCAAGCAGCCGCCCCGCTTAACGCTCGTCGAGCGGCGGGCGCCGCGCCGCGAGCAGCCACTCGCGCCCGACGGCGTAGAGCACGACGGCGAGGACGATGAACGGAATCATCGCCCACAGGCTCGCGTAGTCGCCTGCGAAGAGCGGGTTATTCTCGGTCGCCCACTCCTCCCAGCCGCCGAGCCACGTCCGTATCTCCTCCTTCACGTTGAGGAAGGCGTAGAGGACGCCCGCGAGCGCCGCGCCCGCGATGTAGCCCGAGGCCATCAACACGCCCGAGCTCTTGTCGCCCTCGGCGACGAGCTGCTCCTCGGTGTATTCGCGCGCCGCGAACTTGCGGCGCGTGTAGCGGTCGACGAGCCAGCGCACCGCGCCGCCGACGAAGATGGGGGCCGAGGCCGAGATGGGCAGGTAGACGCCGACGGCGAAGGCCAGCGAGTTGACCCCCGAGAGTTCGAGCACGACGGCGATGAAGACGCCGAGCAGCACCAGCCCCCACGGCAGCTCGCGGCTGAGGATGCCCTTGATGATGTAGGACATCAGCGTCGCCTTCGGCGCGTTGAACTTGTCGACCGAAGTGCCGTCGGCCGTCTTCTTGTAGACGCCGTTGATGCCGGGGTCGACGAGGTAGACGGGCGCGCCCTGCTCGTCGACCAGGTAGCGGCCGGCCGGCCCCTGCGCGGCGTTGGTGTTGTGCCAGACCATGTACTCGCGCTCGTCGCCGTGGAACCGGGCGCGCTCGCGCTTGGCCCCGCCGCCCGACTGCTCGAACTCGGCGGCCGGCGCGCGGAAGCCTTCGGCGAAGCGGAAGTCGGCGTTGCCGGCGACCGGCATGTAGACGGTCGAGCCCTGGTTGAGCTGCAAAAGCATCGGCCCGAGCAGCAGCGCGGAGGCGAGCGCGCCGACGAGGATGGCTATCTGCTGCGCCTTCGGCGTGGCGCCGACGAGGAACCCGGTCTTCAGGTCCTGCGAGGTCGTGCCGCCGTTCGAAGAGGCGATGCAGACGATGGCGCCGACCGAGAGCGCGGTGACGAAGTAGGGCGGCGTCGTCCACCCCAGGAGGAGGAAGGCGAGGCACGTCAGCAGCAGCGTCGCCACCGTCATCCCCGAGATGGGGTTCGACGACGAGCCGACCTCGCCCGTCAGGCGCGACGAGACGGTGACGAAGAGGAAGCCGAAGGCGACGATGAGCAGCGCGCCGAGCAGGTTCATGTTGAGCGCGCGGAAGAGCATGATGGTGATGACGATGGCGATGATGCCGCCGATGACGAACTTCATCGAGAGGTCGCGGTCGGTGCGCGGGGCGTCCCGTGAGGTCGCGTCGCGCGAGCCGCGCAGGTCGGCCAGCCCCCCCTTGAGGCCGTGCCAGATGATGGGTAGCGAGCGCAGGAGGCTGATGATGCCGCCGGCCGCCACCGCGCCCGCGCCGATGTAGAGGACGTATTTCTGCTGAATCTCGCCGACGCTCATCGCGCCGATGAGCTTCGAGGTCTCGGGCGCGAGCGGCCCGGCGAGCGCCGCGCCGAAGTAGTGAATCATCGGGATCAGGACGAGGTAGGAGAGGACGCCGCCGGCGAACATGATGGACGAGATGCGCGGCCCGATGATGTAGCCGACGCCGAGGAGCGCCGGGTTGTTCTCGATGGCGACCGAGGCGCGCTCGAACGGCGCGCCGAACTCTTTGGTCGGCTCCTCGTTCCAGAGCTTGAAGACGCGCTGGAGGCCGTAGTAGAGGAAGCCGACGCCGAAGCCGGCGAAGATGATCTTGCCGCCGGTCGTCGCCTCGTCGGCGACGCGCGCCGAGGCCTCGTCGGTGTGCGCCGCGTCGAGCGACTCGCGCGAGGCGCCGGCCTTCAGCACCTCGGCGCACGCCGTCCCCTCCGGGTACTTGAGCAGCCCGTGCTGGTTGACGATGAGCGCGCGGCGCAAGGGTATCATCATCAGGATGCCGAGCAGGCCGCCGAGGACGGCGACGAGCATGACGCGCGTCAGCTCGAGGTCGAAGCCGAGAATCATGATGGCCGGCATCGTCACGCCGAGGCCGAAGGCGATACTCTCGCCGGCCGACCCGGCAGTCTGCACGACGTTGTTCTCAAGGATGGTAGCGTCGCGCAGGCCGACCTTCGAGAGCAGGCGGAAGAGCGTGATGGAGATGACCGCGACGGGGATGGACGCGCTCACCGTCAATCCCACCTTGAGCACGAGGTAGAGTGAAGAGGCGCCGAAGATGATGCCGAGCAGCGTGCCGACGATGAGCGGCAGCGGCGTCAGCTCGCGCAGCAGCGCGCCCGCCGGGATGAAGGGGCGGAAGACGGCGAGGTACGGGTTCGTCGGCTTGAAGCCGACGCGGTCAGGGTACCCCATGGCCTCGGCGGCGTCGCCGCGGTCAACGCTATCAGTGGGCATCAGAAGTGACCTCCGACGGATTCTCTGTTCGAGCTAGAAGGGGAAGAGCTTTTAAGGAGACTTGGAGGCGCTACTCTACACTCGCGCGCCGAGCGGAGGCAAGCAAAGAGTCGTGAACCGTGAACCGTAAACCATGACAAGAAAGAGCGGGCTTTTATCTTGTCACGGTTTACGGTTTACGGTTCACGCTTTCAGGGCTTGCAGACGTGGCAGGGGCGGAAGCGCGCGGTGCGCGCTGTGTCGGGCGAGTCGAAGTCGGCGCGCTGCCTGGGCGTGATCCTGGCGACCCAGGCGCAGTCGGGCAGGTGATAGATGCCGAGGGCGCTGTTGCCTACGACGGGGCGCGCGCCGGCGCTCGGTGTCGCGGCCGGGGTCGCGGCCGGAGTCGGAGCCGCGGCCGAAGTCGGCAACGGCGCCGTGGTCTGAGTCGGCGTCCGGGTCGGCGTCGGGGTCGGGGCGAAGAGCGAGGCGGGGGCGGGCGCGGCCAGAGGGGTCGCGGCGTGCGTCGTCCCGAACAGGTTGGGCGCGCCGGCGGCGGCCCCCGCGACGGCCGGCGCGTTCGACGCCGACTGCGCGTCTTTGAGCGCGCGCAGGAAGCCGTAGAGGAAGAGCAGCGAGGCGAGGAAGATGAAGGTGAGCAGCATCCCCGCGACGGTGTCGCCCGCGCCGAAGGCCAGCCAGACCGGGCGGAGCAGGAAGTTGTGCAGCGGTATCCACCAGATGTAGCCGTACGAGTTGCCGAAGACGCTCTTGGCGTAATAGAGCGTGTTGCCGGCCACGTCCGCCGGGTCGCGCACGACGGGGGCGGCCGCCGCGACCGCGCCGCCCGGCCCGGCGTTGAAGAGCCCCTGGAAGCCGGCCGCCGCCGGCGTGTTGGGGGTCGCGCGCTGGCGCTGCTTCGCGGCCCAGAACCGCTCCGGCTCGGTCTGCGGGACGGCGGCGCGCGCCACCTCGCGCGTCCGGCTCCGCACCTCGACCTCGGCCGGCGCGGTCATCCACGCCGGCAGCGCGTTGGTCGAGACGGCGACCAGCTCCGTGAGCGGCGGCGTCTCCGAAGGGCGCGCGCGGCAGGCGTCTTTGAGCACGCCGGCGAGCCGCGCGTGCTCGCCCCCGAGGGCCCCTATCTTCGGGAAGAGCGCGGACGCGTCCGGGTCGGCGAAGTCCGCGCGCGTGAAGATGAGGTTCTCGTCGTGGTGCTCGCCCCACAGCTCGGGGCGCTCGGCCAGGCTGATGAGCGAGAGGTAGACGACGAGCGCGGAGAAGTTGTCCGTGTCGAGCGAGAAGTGCGCGGGGTCGCGCGCCGGGTGCTGGTAGTGCTGGTGGCCGACCTCGCTGGCGCGGAAGCCTTCGAGCGCGGGGACGTACATGCCGTCGAGGTCCACGAGGCGCAGGCGGCCGCCGCGCGCGACGATGATGTTGCCGTGTTGTAAATCGCCGTGCGCGATGCCGGCTTCGCGCAGCGCGGCGACGAGGCTCACCCACTCGTCCGCGAGGTGCAGGAGCGCCTCGCGGCGGCCGACGGCCTCGTCGAGGTAGACGTCGAGCGTCGGCCCCTCGACCCACTCCATGACGAGGACGGGGTAGCGCCGCCCGGCGACGAGGATGCCGTCGCGCAGGTACTTGAAGCGCGGGAGCGCCGGGATGTGGTGTTCGCCGAGGTGCGCGTCGAGCGCCCGGTAGCGGTCGCCGCGGTCGCCGAGGAAGCCGCGGAAGCAGCGCACGGCGAGCGCCTCGCCCGCCGACGCCGGGTTGAGCTTGAAGACGTAGGCGAACTGCCCCGAGGTGACGAGCGGCATCCCCAGGCGGTCGACGGCCGGCATCATCAGCTTGAGCGAAGGCTCCGCGAAGCAGACGGCCGGGCACTGCACGGCCTCCGCGTAGTGCCGCGCCGTCGGCCAGAAGTTTGTCGTGGGGCCTTGCATAAAACTTAAGCGGGCAGCAGGCGGATTCTCAACGCCGCCACGTCGTCGTCCCTCATCCTCAGCGCGGCGCGCTCGCGGCGGACGAGCGCGGCGAGCGATTCATTGTCCGACGCGGCGAGCAGAGAATCAAACTCTTCGGCGGCCTCGGGGCGGCGTGCGAGCGCCTCGAAGTACCAGGCGGAGAGCGCGTCGGTGGCGAGCAGGAAGGTGTCGCCCGGCTCGGCGCGCCCCTCGGCCTCGACGAGCCGGGAGAGCGCCGCCGCGCGCAGCGACTCGCTCGAAGGGGCGAGCGGCGGCGTCGAGCCGAACTCCTCGTGGTTCGAGAGGGGCAGGGCCGCGACCGTCTCGCCGCCGCGCCTCTGGACGAGGCACGAGTCGCCGAGCGCCAGCGCGCGCCACCCGACGCGCCCCTTCGCGGCTTCGAGCCGGAGCCCGGCGAAGGCCGCGAACGAGCCCGCGCGCCGCTTCTCCTCCGCGTACCACGAAAGCGTCCGACCCTCCCACGAGGCGTGGAGCCACGCGGCCTGCTCGCCGAGCCACGCGCCGAACTCGCGGGCCGTCAGCGGCGCGCGCACGGCGCCGACCCACTCCAGGGCCAGCCGCTCCGCCCAGCGGCGCGCGTCGAAAGCCTCGGTCGCCCCGTCGGCCACCGCGAACCTCAGCGCCCCCGCGTCGAACGCCAGCGCGTCCTCGCACTCCTCCGCCGTGCTCCCCTCCTTGGGGAGCATGAAGTGCCGAGTCTCGACGCGACAGCCTTTGCTCATGATGAAAAGCGGGGAGTCAGGAGTCAGAAGTCAGGAGTCGAGAATAAGACCGGCGGCTTTTATTCTGACTCCCGACTCCCTTCACTCCTCCATCCAGATGTGCGGGGCCATGCCGGTGAGCGATGTCCCTATCTCGTAGAACTGCACGACCGAGGAGGGGTCGGCGTTGAAGACGAAGCCGCGCGAGCCGTCGGCGGCCGTGACGCCGAGCTGCTGCGCCGCGTCGAGGAAGTTTTTGGGGAGCGTCGAGGAGATGCGGAAGAGAGAGCGCGCGAAGCCGTCGGGACACTGCGACTCTTCCGAGGGGTACTCGACCTTGCGCGAGCGGCTCGCCGAGACGTGGCAGTTGAAGAGGAGCACGCGGCCGTCGTCGGTGCCGAGCGACATGACGGCCGCCCCGGCCTCGCCGGGGTCGCCGTCGCTCGACTCGCCGTCGGTCAGGTGGAGCACCGTCGGCGGGAAGCCTCGCGGGTGCGCCGAGAGCCAGCCCTCCAGTATCTCGCGCACGTGCCCGAGCGCGCGGCACATCGGCGTGCCGCCCTCGGCCTGCGGGTGCACCCAGACGGGGAAGCGCACGGGCATCTCGACGAAGCCGCCCGCGCCGTCGGGCACGCGGCGGTAGCCCGACTCGATGCGCGCCGGGTTGTCGGCGACGGCCGAGACCGGCGCGACGCCGAAGCCCGCGAGCGCGCCGCCGAGGCCGACGCCCACCGCGCGGCCGTAGCCGACGACCGCGACGTGGTAGTAGTCGCGCACCTCCTCGGTCTTGGTGCAGCGGATGACGAGGTCGTGGAGCGCGTGGTTGACGGCGCGGGCGACGAAGTCGGCCTTGCGCGCGCCCTGCTCGGCGCCGAACGGGTCGGCCATCGAGCCCGACTGGTCGAGCAAAAAGACGATGAGCGTCGGGTTGGCGCGCGTGATCTGTGCCGTGTATGCCATCGGAAGGAAAGTCGGATGTCGTGCGCGTTTACGTCCTCAGCGCGCGGCCGGCTCGGGGCCGGGCGTGTAGGCGCGCGCCGCGAAGCCCTGCCGGTTCTCGTTGAGGATGCCGAGGAAGATGTAGACCGTCAGGACGAACATCGACGAGCTGAGCATCCCGCCGACCAGCATCTGGGCGAGCATCGGCGCGAACGAAGGCTCGGGGGCGGCGCCGCCGTAGTCGAAGCTCCAGGTCGTGACCAAGGTGAGGAGGACGATGACCACCCACCAGAGGAAGTACGTCAGGAAGATGAGCCCCTTGTGGCCCTTCGTCAGCTCGACGCTGCGCGTCATCGACTCGAAGACCCCGCGATTCTCGATGGCGGCCGCCGGCACGGCCATCGAGAACGTCAGCATCAGCACGACCCACGGCAGGATCATCAGCAGGAGGGCGATGAACGCCACCGGCCCGAGCGCGGCGAACAGCACCCCCAGCACGACGAGCGGGATGCCGTAGGTGATGACGTAGCTGATGAGCGTGACGGCGACGACCTTGACCAGCTTCTTCAGGCCCCAGCCCAGGCTCTCGCCCGCGCGCGCCGCGCCCGTCCGCTGTATCTGCACGACGGCGTAGGCGAGCGCCCCCGAGAGCAGCGCGTTGCCCAGCATCGTCAGCAGCCAGTAGAGCACCGTGTCGCCCACGCCGGTCCCGGCGGCGGCGGCCCCGATGCCGGCCTCCGCCTCGAACGAGCCGGTGACGATGAAGGAGGTGAGCCCGTACTGGAGGAGCACGAGCGGGAGCGTCGTCACGAGGACGAGCAGCCCGACGAGCAGGAAGTGCTTGCGGTAGACTTCGAGCGTCGGCGAGATGACGTCGCCCGCGCCCTTGAACTGCGGCGCGGGGATGTCGGTCGGCAGGGCGCCGTCGCGCACCTCTTCGCCGGCGCCCGCGAAGCCTTCGCCTTCGGCGCCGAAGCCGGCGTACCCGCCGCCCGGCGCTTCGCCGGAAGTCTCGCCCGTCGCGCCCGTGTTGCCGGCGCCGCGCGCGCCCACGGCGCCGTCGAGGCGCGTGTCACACATCTCGCAGAGGGCGGTTCCCACGCGGCTGATGTGGCCGCAGACGGGGCACCTGGGGTTGGTCATGAGGATTCTCCTTCAGTCTGAAAAGCTTTGGGCGGGGCTCTCGAAGGTTCCCGTGGCCGCGCGCGCGGGCGCGGCGCGCGGACAATATCCAACGCCGCGAAGTTCCCTGTCAACACTGGCTCAAGGCCGCCGCCGCCGTTGTGCTAAACTCGCCGCTCCCGAACCTTTTTCGCACGCTCTTCCAGACCCGAACAGGACGCCGAACGCCCATGCCGAAGCACCTTCTCTCCAGCGCGCTGCTGCTCTCGCTACTCCTGCTCGCCCCGCACGCCGACGCGGGGCGCGCGCCGCACGCGCGCCAGCCCGCGCGTTCCCCGGCCGGCGTGCCCGCGCCCGAGGACGTGCTCGGCTTCCGCCCCGGCGACGACCGCAAGCTCGCGTCGTGGGCGCAGACCGTCGAGTACTTCCGCCGGCTCGACGCCGCGAGCCCGCGCGTCCGCTTCGAGGAGCTGGGCAAGACGACGCTGGGCGCGCCCTTCGTGCTCGCCACCGTCAGCGCGCCCGAGAACCTCGCGCGGCTCGAAGAGTTCCGGGCCATTCAGCGGCAGCTCGCCGACCCGCGCACGCTCGGTCGCGCGCCCGACCGCAGGGCCGAAGCCCTCATCCGGCGCGGACGCAGCGTCGTGCTCATCACCTGCGGGGTGCATTCGACCGAGGTCGGCTCGTACCTCTCCGGGATGCTCATCGCGCACCGCCTCGCCTCCTCGGACGAGCCCGAGGTGCGGGAGATACTTCGCAACACCATCGTCCTCATCGTCCCGTCGCTCAACCCCGACGGCGTGGACATCGTCAAGCGCTGGTACGACCGCACGCTCGGCACGCCCTTCGAGGGGACGAACCCGCCCGAGCTGTACCACCACTACGTCGGCCACGACGACAACCGCGACTGGTACGCCTTCACGCAGGTCGAGACGCGGCTCACCGTCGACAAGGTTCACAACGCCTGGCGCCCGCAGATAGTCCACGACATACACCAGCAGGGCGCCTACGGCTCGCGCCTTTTCCTCCCGCCCTACATGAAGCCCGTCGAGCCGAACGTACCCCGCCAGCTCGTCGAGGGCTACACCGAGCTGGGCCGCTTCATGGCCGATAACCTTTTGAAGGCGGGCTTCAAGGGCATCACGTGGGACTCGACCTACGACGCGTGGACGCCGGCGCGCGCCTACTCGCACTACCACGGCGGCGTGCGCATCCTTTCCGAGACCGCCTCGGTCAACCTCGCCACGCCCATCACGGTCAGACCCGAGCAGCTACGCGGCGGCGAGGGCTACGACTCGCGCAAGGTCAGCCCCAACCACCCGGTCGTCTGGCCCGGCGGCGAGTGGCGGCTGCGAGACATCACCAACCACATGACCTCGGCCGCCTTCGAGCTGCTGAAGCATGCCTCGCAGAATCGAGAGGCGTGGCTCCGCCGCTTCTACTCGGTCGGCAAAGAGGCCGTGCGCCCGCGCCGGCCGGGCGAGCTTCAGGGGTTCAGGATGCCGATGTCGGAAAAGGCGGCGGCGCTGTGTGGAATTTTGCGGCGCGGCGGCGTCGAGAGCTCTATCGTCGCGCGGCCCTCAAGGCCGGTAGACTTCGGCGGCGAACCGCTCGACCTATACGTCCCGCTCGCGCAGCCCTACGGGGCCTTCGCTAAAGCGCTGCTCGAAAGGCAGAACTACCCTGACCTGTTTGACGCCGCCGGGCGCCCCATCCCGCCTTACGACGTGACGGCGCACACGCTCCCCCTGCTGATGGGCGTCGAGGCCGAGCCCGTCTACCGCCCGCTCCGCAGCCGCGTTATCAATACTTCCTGCGGCGGGGGCATGGCGGTCTTGGCGCCGCGTTCGACCTCCCCCGGTGAGCGCGCCTCGCGACAGGGAACGCGCGTCGGCCTCTACAAGTCGCACGTCCCCTCGATGGACGAGGGCTGGACGCGGTGGGTTTTCGAGCAGAATAAGCTCACGTACAAGTCACTCCAAGACGATGAACTTCGCGCCGGGAACCTGCGCGCGAAGTACGACTCCATCCTCATCCCCGACCAGTCGCCGCGCTCGATTCTCGAAGGCTACCGGAAGGGCTCGATGCCGGAGGAGCTGACCGGGGGACTGGGCAAGGAGGGCGTGAAGGCTTTGCGCGAGTTCGTCGAGCAGGGTGGGACGCTCGTCACCTTGAACGCGGCGTCGAACTTCGCCATCGAGCAGTTCGGCCTGCCCGTGCGCGACGTGACGGCGGGCCTGAGGCGCACAGAGTTCTACTGCCCCGGCTCCATCCTGCGCACGTACCTCGACACGGCGCACCCGGTCGCGGCCGGGATGCCGCGCGAGTCGGTCGCGTGGGTCGAGGACTCGCCCGTCTTCGAGGTCAAGAGCGACCCGCTCGCGCTCCCGCGCGTCAAGGTCATCGCGCGCTACCCCGACTCGGGGACGCCGCTGCTTTCGGGCTGGCTGCTCGGCGAGGGACGCTTGCGCGGCAAGGCGGCGCTCGTCGAGGTCGGGCTCGGCGAGGGGCGCGTCTACCTCTTCGGCTTCCGCCCGCAGTACCGCGCGCAGTCGCTCGCCACCTACCCGCTCCTCTTCAACGCCGTCACCGCCGCGCGCGACTGAGGGCGGGCCGAGTCAGCCGGTGATGACGACGACCATGGCGACGACGAAGGCGCCGACGAAGACGAGCATGTACGTCAGGAAGTAGCCGGCCGTGAGGAGCAGCGCGGTGGCGAGCGTGCGGGCGGTCTTCATCCGGTAGACGGCGCGCACCGCGAAGAACATGTAGGCGATGTCGAGCGACCACTTGAGGACGGCGACCGCCGTGTTGACCCCGCCCGGCTTGAGGCCGATGAAGAAGTAGACCGGCCACATCAGCACCACCGTCAGAATCGAGAACGAGACGAAGTGCATCGAGAAGACGAGGTGCTCGACGAAGTAGCGGCCCGAGAACATGAAGACGAGCTGGAGCACCGTCGCGAAGCACAGGACGAAGAGCAGCGTCGAGAGCGAGACGTAGCGCTGCCACCTGTCGCTGATGCGTTCGAGCACCGTCTCCAGCGGGACGCCCTTCCGGTCGGCTATCTTCGCGAAGACCTTCTTCGCGCTGCCGTACTGGTCGTACCTGATGACGTTCTCGGCGTCGTAGAGCGAGACGGGCTTGTAGACCGTGTAGACGAAGAGGCTCACGGCGAAGATGCCGAGGCAGAGGGTGAGCGGCTTGAGGTGGCGGCGGCGCCGCCCGGCGACCCACTCGTTGGTGAGGAAACCCGGCCGGAACAGCAGCGCCCGGAGCGTGTGGAAGAGCTTCGAGTGCTCGACGCTCGTCAGCTCCTGCGCCGCCTCGCCGAAGAAGTGCCGCACCGAGAGGTCGCGCGCCTCGGGCCGCTTCTCGCCGCAGCAGTGGCAGAAGTCGCCGACGAGCGCCTGCTCGCAC
Source organism: Acidobacteriota bacterium (assembly GCA_020200135.1). GTDB lineage: Bacteria > Acidobacteriota > Blastocatellia > Pyrinomonadales > Pyrinomonadaceae > QHXN01. The sequence continues at coordinate 31,604 of JAIVJI010000083.1, forward strand.
TCGGGGCAGACGCCGGCCGCCTCGGGCGCGGTCGGCGGGGCGTCCGACGGCGGGGCCGGCGCGGTCGGCGGGGCGTCCGACGGCGGGGCCGGCGCGTTCAAGCCCGCGCCCGCCTCCGCGCGCCCCGCCGTCTGCGCGACCTCGGCCAAAGTCCTCAGCCCTCCCCCCCGCGCCTCCGCGCGCTGACCGAGCCCGAAATCTTCTTGCGCGTCGTCTCGCCGGTTTCGAGGACGGGGATGCCCTCGTCCACCTCGGCGTGCGGCCGCGGGATGACGTGCGTGGCGACGACGTCGCCCACCCTGCGCGCGGCCGCCGCGCCCGCGTCCACGGCCGCGCGCACCGCGCCGACCTCGCCGCGCACGATGGCCGTCACCAGCCCCGCGTCTATCTTCTCGTAACCCACCAGCCGCACGTCCGCGGCCTTCACCATCGCGTCGGCGGCCTCGATCATCGCCACCAGCCCGCGGCATTCGACCATCCCCAGTGCCTGCATCCGTCGCCCTCCGTATCCGCACCCGGCGCGCGCGCCCCTCGTCAGGGCGCGCGGCGGTAGACCAGCCTGATCTCCTGCACGCCCGTCTGCGCGCTGCTCAAGACGGTCGAGTTCGTCAGGGTCTTCCCGTCCGAAGAGACCTGCCACCTCTGCGTCACGTCCATCTCGGCGCCCGCCGAGCCGTCGCGCCCCGGCCACACGAGCTTCGACTGCGCCGCCACCTTGTCGCCGTCCCACTTCGTCTTCGACTTGACCTCGCCCGCGCCGATGGTCGCCGGGTTCGTCTCGCCGCGCCCGTCGGTGTAGTAGGCGAACTGCTTGGTCTCCTGCTGCCCGCCCAGCTTGAGCGTGCGCGCGATCTTCAGCTCCGGGTCTTTGTGCTCGACGACGAGCGTCGAGTCGGCCTTCGAGACTGGGCGGTCGCGGAAGAGGCCGAAGTCGCTCTTCGACCTGTCCAGTTCCCACGTCCCCGACAAGTCCGGCTTCGCCTTCTTGTCGCCGCGCGCCGCCGCGCCGCCCGCGGCCGCGCACGCCGCCAGCAGGCACAGTGTTAACAGTACCGTCTTCATCTTCCCGGCCTCCGCCCGCGTCAGCGGTAGTAGGTGAGCGTGTAGTAGGTGACGTACTCCGGCTCGAACGCGCCCGCCGCCTCGTTCCAGACGTAGCTCGTGACCTTACTCAGATTCTTCCGCGAGTCGAACTCGCGCGTCTCGCGCGTCTTCTTCGGGCCGGGGTTGTAGCCGTCGTTGTCGGCGCTGATGTGCAGCGCCCCGTTGCCCGAGGCGAATTCCGTCACCCTACGGCCGTAGACCGTGCCGTCGGCGTCGTAAGTCTGGTTCACCAGGCGGCTCTGCCTTGGGCCGGCGCCGGGGCCGCGCTCGGCGCTCTTCTTCAGCGTGCCGTCGGGCGCGTAGGTGCGGGTGACGGAGACGCCGCCCTCCTTCTTCGTCTCAGACCGCTCCCTGAGCGCGCCGCCGCCGTCGTAAATCCTCAACTCGACGACCGTGCCGTCGGGGCTTCTCCTGGCGACCCTGCGCTCGCGCAGAGTCCCGTCGCCGTTGTAGGTCAGCACCTCGCCCTCGGCCGGGCGGCGGACGAGCCTCATCTGCAACTCGCCCCTGGCGTCGTAGAGCGAGTGCTCGATCTCCTTCCCCGCGTCGTCGTAGACGAACACGCGCTTGAACGTGACCGCGCCGTCGGGCGCGTAAGATTCCTGCTCCTGCCGCTTCCCGTCGGGCGTGTAGGCGGACGTGGCGACGAGGAGCCGCGGCCCCTCGACCGGCTCCCCGCCGACCCTGTCGTACTTCACGCGCTCGACGCGCACGCCCTTGACGGGGCCGCGCATGATGTCGCCCTCGCGCAGGGTGACCGGCTTCGTCTGCGCCGCCGCCGTGAGCGCGAGTGACGCGAGCAGCAGGGGCGCCGCGAGCAGACTCTTCAACTTCATCAGACACTTCTTCATCTGATACCTCCCGAAGAGAGGCGGCCCGGCCGGACTGAGCCGCCTAGTTCCGCAGCGAGTGGATGGGCGCGGGGATGCGCCCGCCGCGCCGTATGAAGACGCCGGGGGAGAACTGGTTGACCGGCATCACGGGCGCGCTCCCGAGGAGCCCGCCGAACTCGACGACGTCGCCGACCTTCATTCCCGGCGCGGGGATGATGCGCACGGCGGTCGTCTTGTTGTTCATCACGCCGATGGCCATCTCGTCGGCGATGACGGCGGCGATGGTCTCGGCCGAAGTGTCGCCGGGCACCGCCACCATATCGAGCCCGACGGAGCACACGCTCGTCATCGCCTCAAGTTTCTCTAAAGTGAGCGCGCCCGCCTGCGCGGCCTCGATCATCGCGGCGTCCTCCGAGACGGGGATGAAGGCGCCGCTCATCCCGCCCACCGCGCTCGAAGCCATCGCGCCGCCCTTCTTCACCGCGTCGGTCAGGAGCGCGAGCGCGGCGGTCGTCCCCGGCGCGCCCGCGCGCTCGAACCCGAGGGCCTCCAGGATTTCGCCGACCGAGTCGCCCGGCGTCGGCGTCGGGGCGAGCGAGAGGTCGATGATGCCGAAGCGCAGCCCCATGCGCCGCGCGGCCTCGCGCCCGACCAGCTCGCCCGCCCGCGCCAGCTTGAAGGAGAGCTTTTTGATGAGCTCGGCCATCTCGTCGAGCGGCGTGTCGGCCGGCGCGTGGCGGACGGCGTGGTTGACGACGCCGGGCCCCGACACCCCGACGTTGATGACCGCCTCCGCCTCGCCGACGCCGTGGAACGCGCCCGCCATGAACGGGTTGTCCTCGACCGCGTTGGCGAAGCAGACGAACTTCGCGCAGGCCAGGCCCCCGCGGTCGCGCGTGAGGCCGGCCATCTCCTTGATGAGCTCGCCGGCGCGCCGCACCGCGTCCATGTTGATGCCGGCGCGCGTCGTCGCCAGGTTCACCGACGAGCAGAGCCGCTCGGTCGTGGCGAGCGCCTCGGGGATGGAGTCCATGAAGGCCGACTCGCCGCGCGTCGCCCCCTTGTGGACGAGCGCCGAGTAGCCGCCGATGAAGTCCACGCGGACGCGCCCCGCGGCCTCGTCGATGGCGCGCGCCAGCGGCATCAGCTCGGACGCCTCGCGCGCGCGGTCGAAGACGAGCGAGGCGGGCGTGATCGAGATGCGCTTGTTGGCGATGCGCAGCCCCAGCTCCTCGCCGATCTCGTCCACGACGGGGACGAGGCGCGCGGCCGTCGTCTCTATCTTCTCGCGCACGGCCTCGGCCGTCTCCCCGACCGTCGAGCGCACGCAGTCGCGCAAAGAGAGGCCGAGCGTGACGGTGCGCACGTCGAGGTGCTCCATCTCGGTCATGCGCACGGTCTGAAGGATTTCCGCCTGTGTGTACTCCATGCGTGTCGGGTTGACTACCTGAGAACGGTGGTGCTCAAGAAAAGGAGGATGACGAAGACGGCGAAGAGCGCGGCCGCGGCGACGACGAAGCGGAGCCCCGAATCGTCCGGCGTCTCTTCGAGCACGACGATGGCCTCCTCGCGCATCCGCCCGACGCGCGCGCGCGTCCCGTCGCGCACGCGCGCCACACGGCCCCGCGCGCCGGGCGCGCCCGACGCCGCCGTCGCGTCCACGCCGTCGCCCTCATCCGCGTCCGCGTGCGACGCCACGGCCGCGACGTATGAAGGCGTGCCGTCCCGAGGCGGCGCGTCGCCGTCCCGTCGCGGCTCTACCGCGGGCGCGGCCTCCGGCCTCGCGCCCGACTCCGGCGCCGGCGCGCCCTCTCCCTCCAACGACTGCGCGAAGGCCGTGAACTTCCCTGTCGGCGGCGTCCGGTCGCGCGCCGGCTCGACCTCGCGCGTCTCGGGCGCGGCCGCGGCCGAAGGCTCTTCGCCCATCACCGCGCCGCACTGCGGGCAGAAGCGCGCCCCCGCGCGCACCGCCGCGCCGCACGAACGACACCTGCGAGAGATTTCGGGAAGCATAGGAAATCGGTGACGAGTGATGAGTGATAAGTGATAAGAAAGAAATAAGGGCCTTCCCTCCTCTTATCATTTATCACTCATCACTAAATTCGGTGCATCGCGTTGAAGAGGTCTTCGCGCTGTGCGTAGATGTGGACGCCCAGACGCTCGCCCTCGCCCCGGAACCGCTCCTTGAGCGCGGCGACCGACTCGCCGGCGCGCGCGATGTCGGCGACGATGACCATCGCGAACTTGCCCTGCACGACCGTCTGGTTGATGTCGATGATGCTGCAACGCGCCTCGGCCAGAATCTGCGACACGGCCGCGACGATGCCCGGGTGGTCCACGCCGAAGACCGACACGATGAGCCTGTCGGCGCGCCCCTCGGCCGCGCCGACGCCCGCCGCCCCCGCCCCGCGCCCGCCGTCGCCGACGGCCGGCTCGATGGCGCGGTACACGTCCATCACCAGCGCCTCGACCGTCCGCTCGTCCGCCTGCGCGCCCAGACGCCCGTAGACCGCGCGCGTTATCCTGTAGATTAGCTCCTCGTTCGCCATTTGAAGCTTAACTGCCGCCGCCCGACCGTTCAGTCTCCGCCCCGCAGCTCGCGCGCGGCCTCGACCAGCTCGTCCGAGCGCGCGAGGTCGGCCTGTACGTCCACGCGGTCGACGATGCCGACGACCGCCGCCTCGATCGCCATCTCCTGGTTGCCGACGGCCGTGCGCGCGGCCTTCCCGTAGGCGCACAGCACGACCTCGCCGACGCCCGCGCCCAGGCGGTCGGCGACGACGACGATGTTGCGCGTCGGCTCCTTGTCCAGGTCTATCGGGTGGACCACCAAAAATCTGACGCCCTCAAGGTCGGGCGTCTTCTTCGTTGACCACACGGTGCCGACTACTTTTCCTAGAAACATAAAGACCGTGAACCGTGAACCGTGAACCGTGAACCGTGACAAGAAAAACCCGCCCTATCTCGTCACGGTTCACGGTTCACGGTTCACGGCCTTTCATGCCTTTGCGAAGACCTCCGCGGCCTCGCCCATGTCGCGCGCGGCGGGGGTGATGATGGTGCGCGCGTTGGTGTAAATCTTCTCGCCCTTCTGGATGGCGCGGCGCACGTCGTCCTCGCAGACGAAGTCGACGGCGCGCCTGCCGTTCGCCGCGGCCGCCGGCGACGGAGTCTTCGGCGCCGACGCCTGACCGCCGTCGCCGCTAGCCGGCGCGGCCTGCGCGTGCCCGACGCCGACCCCGTTGCCGCCGCCGTTCGGCGCCTGCGCGGTCGGCGCGGCCTCGGGGTGCGGGGCGGCCCCGCCCGAGTGCGCGGCGCGCTGCGGCTCGACGTCTACGTCCTGCTGGACGTACGCGTGCGGCTGCGCGACGGGGAGCGGCTGCGCGCCGGCTGTCTGCGGCGCGGGCGCCTGGCGCTGGCTGAGGAAGCGGTCGACTATCTTCGCGATGTCGTCGCGGCTGACCGCCTGACCGCCCGCCGCGACCGGCGCGGGTTGCAGCGGCGAGGCGGCGGCGGAAGTCCGCGCGGAGCGCGCGGGGCGCTTCGAGGGCACGGCGCGCGTCTCGAAGGCGACGCGCTTGATGTCCATCAGGTGCCAGGGCGAGACGTTGTCGCTGGTGACGTTGCCGCCCCACGAGCCGCAGCCCAGAGTCATCGACGGCGGGAGCGCCGTCGAGAAGCCGATGGCGCCGTGCGTCGTCGGCGAGTTGACGATGATGCGCGAGGCGGGCATCTCCACCCCGAAAGCCTTGGCGGCCTCGCGCGAGCGCGTGTGGATGCCGGCGGTGTGACCCATGCCGCCGTACGAGAGAATCTCGAAGCAGCGCGCCGCGCCGCGCTCCAGCCCGTCCTCGACGTAGAAGGCGAGGATCGGCGACAGCTTCTCCATCGAGAGCGGGTGCTCGCGCCCGACGCCGCCCACGTCCGCCAACAGGCAGCGCGTCCCCGGCGGCACCGTGAGGCCCGCCATCTTCGCTATCACCTCGGCCGAGCGGCCGACGATCTGCGGGTTCAGGGCGCGCTTCTCGTTCGTGACGACTTTGGCGAGCAGGTCGGCCTCGGCCTGCGAGAGGAAGTGCGCGCCCTGCGCGGCGAACTCCTCGCGCACCTGCCGGGCGACGGGCGCGTCGGCGACGACCGCCTGCTCCGAGGCGCAGATGGTCCCGTTGTCGAAGGTCTTCCCGGTCAGGATGTTCTGCACCGCGACGGGCACGTCGGCCGTCCTCTCGACGAAGACGGGGACGTTGCCGGGCCCGACGCCGAACGCGGGCTTGCCCGACGAGTAGGCCGCGCGCACGAGCCCGATGCCGCCGGTGGCGAGGATGACCGCCGTCTGGCGGTGCTTCATCAGGGCCTCGGTGCCTTCGAGCGACGTGCTCGTCATGCAGCCGACGGCCTCGGCGGGCAGACCCTCGCCTTGAAGTAGTTCCACACGTCCTCGGCGGCGAAGCGGTTCTTCTCGCGCTTATCGTCGGGGATGCCGTAGCCGGTCTCCTCGGTCGCCATCGCGCCCAAACGCGCCGCCTCGCGCAGCGCCGCCCGCGCCATCGCCTCGCAGACGCGGTCGATCTTCGCCTGGTCGAAGCGCGCGAGCTGGGACTGCGCGCGGTGCGCGGCCTCGACGAGGTCGCGCGCCTGCTGCACGGATACTAAATCTTTATCCGCCATGGCTCACTCCGTCCGCGTAGACCGTGAACCGTAAACCGTGACGAGAATAAACCCGCCCCACACCTGTCACGGCTCACGGCTCACGGTTCACGACTTACTTCTTTCCTTGCTGTTGTCGCGCTGGCCGGCCGGGAGCGAGCGCCCCTGGTCGCCTTCGCCGAGCGCGCCGGCCGAGCCGCCGCCGCCGACGGCGCGCTCGTCGGGGCTGTAGCCGGTGCGGCCGTTGCTCGGGAGCACGCGCTCGACCTCGCCGTGCGGGCGCGGGATGACGTGGACGCTGATGAGCTCGCCCACGCGCCGCGCGGCGGCCGCGCCCGCGTCGGTCGCCGCCTTGACCGCGCCCACGTCGCCGCGGACGAAGATCGTCACGTAGCCGGCGCCGATGTACTCCTTGCCGATGAGCTGTACGTTGGCCGCCTTGACCATCGCGTCCGCGGCCTCGACCGCGCCCACGAAGCCCTTGGTCTCGACCATTCCGAGTGCTTCCAGAGGCATTCTCTTATGTCCTCACTTCGTCGTTGTGTAAGTTAAAAACTGGTTCTTTCGCCCGGGTGTAACGCAACCGTAGCACCGCGCGCCGCAAAGTTCAAGACGCGCGCTAACTTCGTCTACGGGCGAAGTTTGACACGCCTCGGAGACGCACATTATATTGTGCCCGAAGGCGCGGCGCACCCGAGCGCACGGCGGCGGCCGAGGGTTCTCCCGGGCCGGCCGACGCGCCACTTTCCGTGGACTCGCGCGAGCAGTGAATCCGAAGACTTCCGAACAGGCACCCGAGGGCGGCGGGGGCGCCGGGGGCGCCGAAGGCTCCCTCGGCGAGCAGCTCCGCCGCGCGCGCACCGAGCGCGGCATCAACCTGCGCGAAGTCTCCGAGCAGACGCGCATCACCATGCGCCACCTCGAAGCCATCGAGGCCGACGACTACAAGGCCCTGCCGGGCGGCATCTTCAACAAGTCCTTCGTCAAATCCTTCGCGCGCCAGGTCGGCTTCCCCGAGGCGCGCGCGCTCGAACTCTACGAGCGCACCGCGCGCGAGCGCGGCTTCCAGGACGAGGAGCCCGCCACCTCGCCGCAGCGCTCGCGCGTCTACATGGGCGACACCGGCCGCTCCCCCCTGATGACCTACGGGCTGAGCCTCCTCATCGTGGGACTGCTCGCGCTCGTCGTCTACGCGGGGCTGAACTACTACCGCCGCTCCCAGGGCGAGCAGGCGGGCGCGCCCGACGCACCGCCGACGCCCGACGCCGCGCGGCAGCAGGCGGCCGCACAGCCGTCGCCGACCCCGGCCGCCGCCGAAGGCTTCCGCATCCAGGTCAAAGCGGCGCGCTCCTTCTGGCTGACCTCCTGGCAGGACGACGAGAAGAAGAAGCGCGGGCGCTTCCTGAAGCCGGACGCGCCCGAGGAGTTCGAGCCCGCTTCGGCGCTCAACCTGCACTACGACCTGGTCTCGGCCGACGCGCTCCAGGTGTCGGTCAACGGCCGCCCGCTGAGGACGCCGGCCGACGCCACGACCTGGACCATCACCAAAGACAACTACAGGCAGTTCGCGCAGTGATGTCTTTAAGGACGAAAGGCCCGCACCACGAAGCACCCCCCCGCGGGAGAGTTTCGGGGTGCGGGCCTCGAACTTTTTTTAACCCCGGGCCGGAGTTTTAATCATGATTACGTCTGACTTGCAGGAGGGGCTGACCTTCGACGACGTGCTGCTCGTGCCGGCGCGCTCCGAGACTCTGCCCTCCGAGACCGACACCTCGACGCAGTTCACCCGCGGCATACGCCTGCGCATCCCGCTCTGCTCGGCCGCGATGGACACCGTCACCGAGAGCCGGCTCGCCATCGCCATCGCGCAGCAGGGCGGCATCGGCGTCGTCCACAAGAACTTCCCCATCGAGCGGCAGGCCGAAGAGGTAGACCGTGTGAAACGTTCCGAGTCGGGGATGATAGTCGACCCCGTGACCATCCGCCCCGACCGCCCCGTCCGCGAGGCGCTGGCCGTGATGGAGCGCTACAAGATTTCGGGCGTGCCGGTCGTCGACGAGGGCGGGCACCTGGTCGGCATCATCACCAACCGCGACCTCCGCTTCGAGACGCGCTTCGACATCCCGGTCTCCGAGGTGATGACGCCGCAGCCGCTCGTCACCGTCCCCGTCGGCACCACGCTCGAAGAGGCCAAGGGCGTCCTCCAGAAGCACCGCATCGAGAAGCTCCTGGTCGTCGACGGCGACAAGCACCTCAAGGGTCTCATCACGGTCAAGGACATCCAGAAGGCCATCCGCTACCCCTCGGCGGCGAAGGACGACCTCGGGCGCCTCCGCGTCGCCGCCGCCATCGGCGCCACCGGCGACTTCAAAGAGCGCGCCGACGAGCTGGTCAAGGCGCGCGTCGACTGCCTCGTCGTCGACACGGCGCACGGCCACTCCTCGCGCGTCATCGAGGCGGTGCGCGAGATCAAGCGCCGCCACCCCGAGGCGCAGGTCATCGCCGGCAACGTCGCCACGGCCGAGGGGACGCGCGAACTCATCAGCGCGGGCGTGGACGCGGTCAAGTGCGGCATCGGCCCCGGCTCCATCTGCACCACGCGTGTCGTGACGGGCGCGGGCGTCCCGCAGATCACGGCCATCAACAACTGCGTCCAGGCGGCCAGGGGGTCGGGCGTCCCCGTCATCGCCGACGGGGGCGTCAAGTTCTCGGGCGACGTGGCGAAGGCCATCGCGACCGGCGCCGACGTGGTGATGATCGGCTCGCTCTTCGCCGGGACGGAGGAGTCGCCGGGCGAGCTGATACTTTTCCAGGGCCGCTCGTTCAAGGCGTACCGCGGCATGGGCTCGATAGGCGCGATGCGCGAGGGCTCGCGCGACCGCTACGCGCAGGAGACGACCGAGGTCGAGTCGAAGCTCGTCCCCGAGGGCATCGAGGGTCGCGTCCCCTACAAGGGCACGCTCGCCGACATGGTGACGCAGCTCGTCGGCGGCCTGCGCGCCGGCATGGGCTACACCGGCTGCCGCGACATACGCGAGTTCCAGGAGAACACGCGCTTCATACGCATCAGCTCCGCCGGCCTCAAAGAGTCGCACGTCCACGACGTCATCATCACCAAGGAGGCGCCGAACTACCGTCTGGAGTAAACCTCTCAGTGTGAATTTATCTTTAGGTGGGAAATACTCACGGCATCCAAATAGCTAAACGTAAAGTTCGATTGTCTGGAGTGTGCTGACCAATAAGCTCGAAATCTTTTTCGTTACGTGTCGCAACTCCATACCCATGAGCCAGCGCTGTTGCGGCAATAAGCGCATCCAACAGGGTAGGTTTTGGAATATTCTTTGGCGGGCGCGGAACTATATAGGCCGCTATTTTCGCGGAGTTATGATCGAAGGGAAGAACGGTGCAGGAGCTAATCAGCTCATTTGCCTTGCCCAAGTCTAACTTTGTTTGTTCTATATCACCTTGGGCTTTCGATAATGGGTTCTCAAGTCCGTAGAGTACCTCGTAAACAGTTATTGCACTTAACGCCGGGAAAAGTTTAACCCTTGATTGGTAGGAAGCAATTGCTTCCAAAATCCCCCGCTTCTGGTAACGCCACGCGGTCACGATATTGCTATCGAGAACGAGCCGTGTTTCGGGAAGCGCGGGGCCGGCCGCCATCGACTACTCTCCGTCCGAGTTATTAATCAGAAACGCCTCACCGATTGCAGGACGGGTAGTAACTTCTTCTTTTTCGTCCTCCGTCAAACCAGCCAGCGTCGCGGCAGCTAGAGCGTGATAACGTTCGGTAATAGCAGCGTCAAGATATGACTCTAGATCGATTAAAGCCTGTATTTTCGGTTCCCACAATACATTGGATGGATCAGGGATTCCGACAAATTCAAAATTGCATTTTTCTTGCCTGCTATGAATTTCCACAATGACTTGACGACCATCTTCAGCGCCCAGCTCGTTACGAACCTCGTCAAGGTTTTTAACTACCGCGTCTTCCAGGGTAATTGTGACCGGGCCAAGATTAATGGGCTGACCGAGCACTGTCTCATTGAAGGACTCTAGTTTTACTGAGTAACTAAAAGGCTGGATATCTTGGGCGAACTGTGAAGCATTCTCTTGCGTGGCAGGGATTGCACTGCTCAAGCTCCCGCCCGACCAAATGAAGGATTGATTGACTAACGCATTGTAGACGAAAGCGACCTTATCAATCTCTCCCTCTGAAAGAGCCGGGGGCAGTAAAACCTGCTTCCCTATCATCTTCTCGATGACCATTAATCTGTATGCGGTCTGCCTCCTGTGTAGCATCTCGCTTATCTCTAAGAGAGAAGACATCATGTTCAAATTAGTGCGCACCTCTGGCTCAGAGATTTTTAAATCAAGCTTACCGGCTAGGCCAACGAACGCCATCAGAGTGTCAGCAACGAAGTGGGCGCGCGGTCGTTGTTCCTCAATCTGGTAATACAGATAGAACTGCCCAACCTTAAACTCATTTTCCTGCTTGACGCTCTCGCCCATAAGGTTTAAGCCAAGGTAGACATCATCATCAACGACGAATCGAACTTTGATGCTATGGTCTTCTACAATCGGATTATCGACAATAGGCGCCTCTAGTTTGTAACTAACCCCCGGAGCAGTAATAAGCAAGGAGAGGTTGGACTCTGGTTTAGGTAAGGGTATGGAAGTAGGCACACTCCCTTGAAAGGTAAGGCCAGTCGCGGATTGGTCAAGGATGACGGTACTCACAGGTTTTATCCTCGTTTCCCTTTCCGGTCAGGGATACTACTATACTTCAAATCGATAGGATTCAGCGATGCAGCGAACTCCCGACAGGTGTCCGCGCCGGCTTCCCTCGGTAGGGGCCGGCGCGGCTTTTTTTGGTTATTGTGTGGCGGCGCGCGCCGGCACCGTGCTTGCAGGCCGCCGGGCGGCTGGTGTTTTCAAGTCGCCGCCGGCCCGGCGGACTGAGGAGGTCTCACGAGATGTTCTTCGCCCTGTGTCCCGGCCCCTTCTTCTCCCTCGGGGAACTGTTCGAGCTGCTGACGTGCGTCGCCGCCCTCTGCTCGCTACCCGTGCTCGCCGCGCTCGCCAACGCGAAGTGGGTGGGCGCGCGGCGGGAGAGGTTGACCGAGGAATACTCTCTCCACCTAAACGACAGGCACTCGTAAGAGCCGAACCCGATGGCAGAGCGCAAGGCGGTCTTAATCTATAACCCGAACGCGGGGCGCGGGGGCGACCCCGCACGGCCGGTCGAGACGTTTCGCGCGCGCGCGCGCGCCGGGGGCGTCGAGGTCGAGGTCACGCCGACGAAGGGGCCGGATGACGCGGCGCGGCTCGCGCGCGAGGCCACCGACGCGGGCGCGACCGACGTGGTCGTGCGCGGCGGCGACGGGACGGTTCACGAGGCGATACAGGGGCTGGTCGGGACGACGGCGCGTGTGCTGGTGTGGCCGGCGGGGACGGCGAACGTTCTGGCGCGTCAGTTGGGACTGCCGCGCGAAGCGTCGGAGGCGGCCGAGGTCTTCGCGCGGTGCCGCACGCGCCGCATCACCCTGGGCGCGGCGACGAGCGGGCGGACGGGCGCGCGCCGCTACTTCTTCATGCTGGCGGGCGTGGGGCTCGACGCGTCTGTGGTGGGGAGCGTGCGGCCGCGCCTGAAGCGCCGCGTGGGCGAGGCGGCCTACTGGTACGCGGGGCTCGCGCACCTCGCGCACTGGGTGCCGCGCGAGTTCACGGTCGAGGTCGGGGGCGAGCGCCTGCGCGCGACCTACGCGGCGGTCGGCAAGGCGCCGTGGTACGGCGGCGGCCTCGCCATCACGCCGCGCGCGCGGCTCGACTCCGGCGAGTTCGAGGTCTGCGTCATCGACACGCGCAGCCGCCTGCGCTACCTGCGCCTGCTCGCCCACGCGATGCGCGGCGGCGCGCCCGAGGAGGGCGCGCACGGCCTCGTCTTCCGCCGCGCCGCGCGCCTGCGCTGCGAAGGCGACGGCGTACAGGTGCAGGCCGACGGAGAACTCATCGGCGAGCTGCCCATGACCTTCGAGGTCGTCCCCGAAGGTCTGGAGGTCATCGTCCCCTGAGGTGAATCAGTAGACAGTAGTCAACAGTCCCGCGCGTTAGCCCGACGACGCGGCGCCGGGCGAGTTCAGCCGCCCTGCTTCTCGCGGAACCAGAGCATCGAGGCCGCCCCGCACAGCGCCATCGCGACGACCATCAGCAGGCCGCCCGCGAGCATCCAGCCGTCGCCGGGGTCGCCGCCGAACTGCGCGGCGAGCGCGTTGGCGGCCTGCGTCGGCGGGGCCGTCGCGGCCACGCGCGAGCCGACGTAGAGACTTGCGATCGAGCAGAGTGTGACGAAGGCGGACGCGACGAAAAGCTTCTTGATCGTTCCGTACATTTTATCGGAGACCCTTCTTTCTCCCGGTGCCGTCACGTTAGACACGGCGCGGAGGGAAAGGTTCCGAGCAGCAGGCAGTGGTGAGCAGACAGTAGGCGGTAGTCAGTAGTCGGTAGAAAAACAGAGGCGGCGCGTCTCAGCCTTCGGGCAGGGCCGCCGTGCCACCACGTCGGCCGCGAGAGGAAAGGGACTTTGACCTCGCCCGGCCGCGCCGCCTGGTTTTCGTCCCGTTGTTCCCCCTTATGCCACCTCCAGAAAAAATCTTCACAGCCGGCGGGGAAGTGATAGAATGCGCGCCCGAGCCTTCGGGGCCGGCGGCGGACACGTGACTCCCTCGCGCCGCCCGGTCCGAAGCGGAACTCGGACGCCCGGCGCCGCCAATGCGGCGCAAACAGCTCTCGCCAACGGCACCGCTCTTACAACGAAAGGCGAATATGAAGAGGGGAATTTGCGTCCTCGTCCTCGCGGCCCTTGTGTCCCACGCGCTCGCGGCGTCGGAGGCGGGTGCGGCGGAAGACCCGCTGAGCGCCGTCCTCAAGCGCGGGGGGCGCGCCGTCTCGCTCGACCTCAAGGTGAGGAAGAAGAAGCCCGACTCGCTCCAACGCTTCCTCGAATTGCTCGACGGCAGCGTCCCCAACGCCTACGCCACCGGGTTCGTCGTCGGCGACGGGCTGGTGATGACGGCCTACCACGTCGTCTCGGGCGGCCTGAGCCCGCAGAAGAGAAACATGCTCGGCTTCTCGCGCGACGAGCAGCTCAAGGTCGAGGCGTACGTCAACGGCTGCGAGGCGACCGTCATCAAGATCGACCCCGAGGCCGACCTCGCGCTGCTGCGCGTGTGCGGGACGAAGAAGCAGGTCGGCGCGCTCGCCTTCCAGCCCGACACCGCCCCCGACGAGATGCTGCACGTCGTCGCGCGCCCGAACGGCGGCCAGTCCGTGCGGCGCGGCGCCTTCTCCGGGCCTTACACGTACAGGGGACAGCAGTACCTGTCGGCGAAGATAGAGGGGCGCGACGGCTTCTCGGGCAGCCCCGTCTACAACGACCGGGGCGAGCTCGTCGGCGTCTTCAGCGGCTACGACTCGACGCGTAAGGTCGCGCTCATCAGCCCCGCCGCGCGCGCGCAGAAGCTTCTGGAAGACTACGCCTCGGGTCTTCGCGCCGCGCCGCCGACCCCGCACGACGCGGAGGCGCAAGACGAGCGCCGTCGCTAGACGGCACGGACCCACGGGCCGCGGCGCCGCCACGCCGCCCACGAGGCCGCGCGAGAAGAGACTTGAGTGTGTGACTCACTCTCGCGCGGTCTCGTCAACGTTCGCCACGACCCTCCGGGGAGACATCGCGGGGCTCATCGTCCGGGGCCACGTCCCCGTGACCGGCTTCTACCCCGGCGCGCGGTAGCCTCAGTCCACTATCGACTGGTAGACGAGTGCGCGCAGCTTGTCGTGGTCGTCGAGGCCGCGCGCGGGGATGAGCTGTGTGAAGTAGACGACGACCAACTGCTCCTTCGGGTCTACCCAGTAGGTCGAGTGGTACGCGCCGCCCCAGCCGTACTCGCCGACCGAGCCGGGCGCCCCGCGCGTCCCGAGGTCTTTCAGCACCATGAAGCCGAGCCCGAACCCCTGCCCGTCGCGGAACGTCTTGCCGTTCAAGTGGTCGGCCGTCATCAGCTCGACGCTCTTGCGGCTCAGTACCCTCTTCCCGTCCAGCCCGCCGCCGTTCAGAAGCATCGAGAGGAAGCGCGCGTAGTCTTCGGCCGTCGAGAGCAGCCCCGCGCCGCCCGAAAAACTCTTGCGCGGCCCCTTCAGGTAGGCGCCCTGCCCCACCATGCCGCCCGGGTCGGGCGCGCGCGACAGCCCACCAGCCTCGGTGGCCGAGTAGACCACGGCGAAGCGCTCGGCCTTCGACTCGGGCAGGTAGAAGTGCGTGTCACGCATCCCGAGCGGGACGAGCAGGCGCGCGCTCAGGAACTCTTCGAGCGTCAGGCCGCTCACGCGCTCGATTAAGGCGCCGAGGATGTCCGTCGAGTAGCCGTAGACCCAGCGCTCGCCGGGCTGCGCCTCGAAGGGGAGCGCGGCCATGCGCGCGACGGTCGCGCCGACGGGCTCGTCGCGGTCTGCGAAGTACCAGCCCGTGATCTTCGCCGCCTCCCAGCGGTCGTGCGCCGGCCCGCCGCCGTAGCCGACCCCGGCCGTGTGCGTCAGGAGGTCGCGGATGGTGACGGCACGCTTCGCCTTCACGACCTCGTAGCCGCCGCCCTGCTTCGGCACCGCGACGGTCGTCTCGCGGAACTCGGGCAGGTACTTGCCGACGGGGTCACCTATGAGCAGCCGCCCCTCCTCCTGCAGAATCATCACGCCGACGCTCACGAGCGCCTTCGTCTGCGAGGCGATGCGGAAGATGGTGTCCTCGCGCATCGGCGCGCCCGCCTCCCTGTCCCTCCGGCCGAAGGCTTCGACGTAGGCGACCTTCCCGCGCCGCGCCACGAGCGCCACCCCGCCGGGCAGCCTGCCGTCTTTGACGTACCCGCCGAGCGCTTCGCTCAGACGCCGCAGGCGCTCCGAGGAGAGGCCGACCGCCTCCGGCCGCGCGCGCTGAAGCGTCTGCGCGCGCCCCGCCGGCGCAGACGCCGACGCCAGGACCAGAAGCACGGCGGCGACGAAGACGCCGCACCGCCGCCCCGTGGACTCGCCCGGATGCCTGTTGTTCATTAGAGACCGCTTCTCCGCTTAATGCGTGTTAAAGGTCGGCGGCTTTCGCGGCGCCGTCGCACTGATAGCCTTCGGCCACCCTGATGACTTTGAACCCGGTGAGCAGCCTGCGGGAGCCGACGAGGAAGGGTCTTCGGCCCCCGCCCTTCACCCTCTCGAAATAGACCGTGACCCGCCCGCGCTCGGCGAGCTTGGCGCGGAGCGTCCGGATGGCGCTGTGAATCGGGTTGAGCCCACGCTCCCTGTGAATCAGGGTGAAGCTGTAGACGCCCACCACGCCGTGCGCGTCGCACGTCTGGCAGACGCCGACCACCTCATCCCGCCTTGTGAAGAACCAGTGGCGCACGGCTTCATGCCTGAACGCGAGCCGCCAGCGCTGACGGTCGAGCGCCCCTTCCCCCGCGCCGCGCCCGAAGCCGAGCGAGTAGGCGGACGCCCACTGCGCAACCTCCGACCGTTCGGCGGCGCGGATACTCACGTCGGCCGCCGCTTCGGCGCGGCCCCACTCGCCGGCGGTCACGTAGCTGACCGAAGTTTTGGCGCACCCCTTTCGGGTCAAGAGACGCCTGAGGTCGGGGCCGTCGGCCTGCCTGTCGACGTAGACGTTCGGCGGGAAGGAGCCGGCACCCTCTCCCCCCACGCACCTCCGCAAAGCATCGAAGGATTCCCGCGCGCCGGCGAAGAGCAGCAGGGCGCAGTAGTCCCTCGCCTCAGGGTTATCGACGCGGACGACCTCCCCCTCCCGCCTCACGTCGCAGCCGAAGCTCCGCAGCCAGACGAGGTTGTTGGCGAGCGTCCTTTCGCGCAGGTCTCGGAGTTCAAGCGACATCGGTGTCGGAGTTCCTCCCACGGCCTTCCCGCCTACAGCCCGACGAGACGCGGCCCCCAGGAGATGTGGTTTCGCCGCCCCAGGTGCCCGCGCGCCCAGACCGTGCAGTGATAGGGCGGGACGAGGGGGAGCCCGCCCCACTTCAGCTTGAAGTCGTACTGGCCGCGGGTGGGACTGGCGCCAACGTTAACATACCTCGCCCCCAGCCCGCGCGCGTGCGTCAGCATCCCGTGGTAGAGGAGGTCGGAGACCCCTTCGGTGAGGTGGTCGTGAAACAGGAACGTCGCGACCACGGCGGCGTCGAACGGCCGGTGCATCATCACGAACCCGGCCAGCCGCCGCCCGTCCCACGCCTCGACGAGATAGACGCGCCTCGAACGGAGCAGCGCCGGGAGGGTGAACGAAACGTCCGCGAGGAACGAAGAGAGGTGCCTCAGCCTGTAGAATTTCTCGATGAGCGCGAAGTGCTGCGCCGAGACCATCCCGCCCGCGCGCGTCCTGAGCCGCATCCCGGCGGCCAGCCCGAGGCGGCACCGCCGCCGCGAGCGCGCCTCGGCGTGGCGGTCGTGACAGTCTATCAACAGCTCGGCCGAGGTGACGGGGCGGTGCGCCCTGGCGATGAGGCGGAGGCCGGAGTCCCGGCCCAGGAGATTCCTGACCGGCCGGGGGCCGACGAAGAGCACCGCCTCCGCCTTCCGCCCCGAGACCCAGCGCCGCGCCGCGCCGCGCAGAGCCTCGTCGGCGGGCGGCGCGCAGTCGCGCAGAGGGAACGCGCTGAGGGTGACCATCCGCCCGTCGAAATAGGCCAGCACCTCCCCCTCGTAAAAAGGCTCGCCCGCCGAGAGCGACGTGAGCCAGTAGTCGTGAACCGTCGCCAGCCCCAATGACCTGAGCGCGCCGGCGTCTTTTCGCGTGAGCATGGGGCAGCCCCTAATCCGGCCCGAAGACGATGAGGTAGGCGAGCGGCTTCGGCCTCTCTATCTCGAAGGAGAAGCGGTGCGTGATTCCGTAAGACTTCGCCGGCTCCGCCGCGCGCTCCGCCGCGTCAATGGGCGTGACCCCGGAGCCGTCCTTGAGCGTGGGGGCGAAGTCTTTGACGCCGTACCCCCTCACGCGCGCCTGCGCCGGCTCCCAGGGGAGCGCGACGGTGTACTTCAATCTCTCGACGACGTGGTCCAGGTCCTTGTCGGGCTGGTTGAAGTACATGAGGTTCACCCCGTCGAAGTGGTTCGGCTCCGACTTGGTCGCCTGCCAGCGGAACTTCAGCGTCACGTCGAACCGGTCGCCGGGCAGCAGCTCCTTGCGCGGGCGGACGCGAACCACCTTGCGGTGATCCTCGTCAACAAGAACCTTGTGGGTGATGACCTTCGTCGTCAGGTTATCCACCGCCGTGAGCCCCATGTGCTCCACCTTCATCGCCGGGCTCCCGCTGATGATGAACACGGGCCCCTCGGACGGCTCGTCGCCCACGACGCTCCCGACGCGCCTGTACTCCGCGATGTAGAGCTGTGACCGCGTGACGACGGCGTCGAATATCAGCTCGTCGTAAGCGTGCCGCGCGTCCAGCTCGTAGGCGTTCACGAAGCCGCCCTTGACCAGCCCGCGCATCGCCCAGTCCTCCACGGTCTCCTGCTGCTCGGGGGGCGTGACCCGCACCTCCTCGATGGGCCTGAGCGGCAGGGTGAAGTCCACTTCCTCGCTCGCGGCGAAGCCCGTCTGGCTGTAGTCGAACCGCCGGACGCGCGCCTCGAAGGGGGTCAGGAGGTCGATGACGTTGAAAGAGTTGTGCGTGTGGTTGGTGCCCTGCGTGGCGGAGCCGGCGGCGACGATGTGCAGCCCGCTCCCCGGCGTGGCCTCGTAGTTAACCGTGCACTGGAAGGGCTGGTGCTGGTGGCCGTGCAGGATGAGGTGGAAGCCGTTCTCGTTCATGTACTGGAGGAACAGCGGGCCGTCCTTCATCCAGTCGTAGGCGCGGTTGTAGGCCGCGTCCTGCGAGTAGGGCGCGCTGATGGGGTGGTGGTGCAGCAGCGCCAGGCGCACCGCGCGCGCGCACCTCTCCATCGTCTCGGCGTTCTGGAGACACACGTTGAGCGAGTTGAACTGCTTGATGCCGATGCGCCCCTCGTTGGCCATCAGGCCGGGGTCGTTCGTGCTGTTGAAGAGGAAGAAGGCCACGTCGCCCCAGTCGGCGCTCACGTACAAGGGCGTCCCCGGGTCTACGGTGCCGAACTGCTCGTTCCCCGCCCAGGCCGTGTAGTTGTCGAGGAGCGCGGGGACGGCGCCGTCCTCCAGCCTCCTGTGCACGCCGGGGCTGAAGCGGTCTTCGTCCGTGGCCGTGATTTCCGTGGTGCGGTCGAACTTCGACAGCAGCCACATCATCGCGCGCCCCGAGGCGTTCTTCTTCACGTCGGCCGCGCGCTCGACGAGCGCGTCGTGGTTGCCGGGGATGCAGAAGACGTGCTTGGCCCCGGCGGCCTCCTTCAGACGCGCGATGCACGTCGAGGCCAGCTCGAAGCTCTTCGCGTCGCCGAAGTTGGTGACGTCGCCCGTCACCACTATCACGTCGGGCTTGAGCGAGGTGAAGACGTTGGCCAGCGCCACCAGCTTGTCGTCGCTGTGCCCGTCGGCCTCGACGGAGAAGCCCGCGCCCTCGCCGAGAACCTTCGCGAGCCATTGCAGCGCCGACAGCTCGTCGCTCTTGATGTCGCCGTGCTTGATGTGCAGGTCTGAGATGTGGGCTATGCGTAACACAGGCTTATCCCCCGCGATTGTTTGCGCCGGCCTTCAGAAACCTGACGTGACTAAGCCCCTTCGCCCAGCGGCGCGGGAGGCGCGCGAGCCGCGCCCGCGCCTCGCGCGCCGGCAGGAGTTCGTCCCCGGCCGCGACCAGCGCGGTGGGGCCGAGTCCCGGCCTCACCTCGCGCAGCTCGCGGAAGTGCGGGCCGAGCGTTTTGAGCGCCGACGGCACCTCGCGCGCGTCGGCGCGCCGGCTGTAGAGGTTGACGGCGTAGAGCCCCCGCGGCCTGAGCCTCGATTTGACGAGCAGGGGCCAGTCCGGCTCGTCGAAGATGGGCTTGGGGCCGCCGCGCTCCGGCGGCCACATGTCGTCGACGATGGCGCAGAAGCGCCGCCGCGTCCTTCTCAAAAACCGCAGGCCCGTCGTCACGTGCACCTCGACGCCGCTCGCCCCGAGGTCGCAATGCCGGTAGCCCATCTCGACGATTCGCGGGTCGGCATCGACCCCGACGATTGCGGCGCGCGGGAACATGAGACGGCACTGCCGGGCCGCCGTCCCGGCGCCCAACCCCAGAATGAGTATCGAGGAGACTTCCCGGTCGAGCAGCAGCAGGACGGCCGACTGCGTGTCCCAGCCGTAGCCCGTGAACGGCCGTCGCGGGTGGTGATAGCTGAAGGTCCCGACGGACGCGACGATCCTGACCGCTCTCCCCAGCCGATCCAGACGCAGTTCATCCACCACCGTGCCGCCCCCTTAAGTCGTCAGCAGTTGAGGTCAGCGCGCGCTCTTCGGCGGCGTCACCCGGCCGGCCCGTCGAGTTCGAGACTGTGGACGGCTGTGAGACCGGCGGGGACGCCCGCCGACAGAGAAAAGCACCCTCGGAGGTATCGAAAGATATGCGGGCGCGACGCCGGTGTCAACGAAAAAAGAGCCGGCCCCCCGGGCGAGGGCCGGCTCCGAGTGAAAGCGCCGCGCCCGCCGCTAGAGCGTCGGCAGCGGGCGCGCGACGACGCGCGTGTTGTAGCGTTCGACGTAGTCGCCGCGGTCGGGCTGCGACCGTCGCACTTCGGGCGCGTCGAACGGGTAGGCTTTCATGCCGTGGAACGGCAGCGGCGCGAGCTGGTCGGGGCTCGCCGAGTGGATGTTCATCTCCTTGCTGAAGCCGTCGGCGTAGAGCAGGAAGGTGCGCGTCCAGCCGGCCGGGAGCGCGGGCAGCGCCCGCGCGTCGAACGAGAGGCTTATCTCGTCGCCCGCGCGCGAGACGACGAACACGTCGTCGGTGCCCTTCAGGAGCGCGCGCACGTCGCCCTCGCGCGTGTAGCGGCCGGGGAACGACAGCCACGGCGAGTCGAGCGACACGCGCGCGTAGTCGTAGGAGAGCGGCTCGCGCCCGTCCGGCCTCACCTCCGCCGAGAAGCCGCGCCAGCGCAGGTCGGCCGAGACCGGGTCGAGCCGCGTGAGGCGCGCTGGGAACTCCGCGCCGCCACGCCCGTCCACCAGAATCCGGTCCCAGTAGACGCGCATGTTCGTCACGATTCGCACCTCGCGGCTCGCCGAGAGGAACTTGCCCGTCAGGTCCACGACCAGCGTCTGCGGCCGCCCGACGGGGATGCCGATGTTCTCGATGACCGTCCGCCACTTCCCTTCACGGTCTCTGACCTCAAGCGAGGGGAACTTCAACCCGAGCCCGCTCTGCGAGGCGGCGACGTTGTCGCTCGACCAGGCGTAGTCCGTCCACCCGGTCAGGAGAAGGAGCGTCCGCCGGGTGGCCCCCTCATCTTTCGCCTCGCGCCCTTCAGCGTTCCCGGCCTCGTCCCCGAGGTCGAGCGTCAGCGTGTGCGGCTCGGCGTAGCCGCGTATGGGGAGCAGCCTGAAGCCGTCCGGGTACTGGCGGTCGAGGCGTGTGACGCGCCCGAGCACGTCGCGGCCGTGGTCGTCGGTCGCGGCGCGGGGCGGGCGCGCGTCGCGCGTCGCGTAGAGCCTGAAGTCGGGCGGCGCGTCGCGCAGCCCCTCGTCCGGGTAGACCTCCAGCCCCGAGGGGTGCGCGACCGCGACGAGCTGCAGGCGGTCGAAGAAAAGCGCCTCCTCAAGCTCGTTCGTCACGCGCAGCTCGTAGCGGCCGTCCCTCTCCTTCAACTGGTCGCCGCCGATGCGGACGTACTCGTCCGGGTCGGGCGTGTTGTACTGCCCGGGCCCGGCCCACGCGCCCGTCTCGCCCGCGCCCATGAAGTCCGTGATGAAGCGGAACCGCTCGCCGTCCCACGCGTAGAGGAAGGGGCACGACGAAGGCTTGCGGTCAAGCTCCGTCACCTTGAGCGCGCCCGGCGCGACGCCCGCGACCGACTTCGCCGTGCCCGCCGACTGCGTCTCGGCCTGCACCACGCCCGACGGCCAGAGGATGCGCACGGCGTCGGCCGCAGCGCGCTGCCCCAGCCCGAAGACCACGTCCGACGGCGCGGGCGCCGGTGTAGCCGAGTAGCTTTCGAGCTTCTGCCGGAGGCTGCCGGCGCGCACCTCGACCTTCGCGCCCACGCCGCCGCGGTTGCTCACCTTGCCCGCCAGCCCGACGCGCAAAGAGCGATTCCTGTTTCCGCCGTCGTTGCGCGCGTAGCGCAGCCCGCCGCCGGGGACGCCGAAGATGAGGTCGGTGTCCCCGTCGCCGTCCACGTCGCCCGAGGCGAGGACGCGGTTGCCCTGTAGCGGCTGCCCCACCGCGCCCACGGGGGCGCTCAGCCCGCGCGCGGCGCTGTCCGTCACCTCCACCCAGCCGTCGCCCACGTTGCGCCAGACGCGCAGCGCGATGTGTACGTCGCCCGCGCCGAACGTCGTGACGGAGCTGACGAGGTCGAGCAGGCCGTCGTTGTCATAGTCGAGCAGTTGCGAGGCGTTGTCGTGGCGGGACGTGGGCGAGGCGGGCGGGATGGTCAGCTCGCCCGGCCCGCGCGTGAGCCGGAATCGCCCCCTGCCGTCGCTCAGCGCGAAGTTACCCGCCCACTGGCCGCGGCCGAAATAAAAGTCGGTGAAGCCGTCCTTGTTGATGTCGGCGGCGGCGACGCTCGACGCGGCTTTGAGGTCGTCCGAGGCCAGGCCCGTCTCCTTCGCCACGTCGCGGAAGCTGCCGTCGCGCTGGTTGCGCCAGAGCGCGACCCCGCCGCGCGCGGCGACGAGCAGGTCGACGTCGCGCCGGTTGTCGTAGTCGGTCGGCACGACCCCCAGCGCCTGGACCGCGCCCGATAGTTTCGACGCCGCGCTCTGGTCGCCGAACGTCCCGTCGCCGTTGTTGCGCAGCAGCAGGCTCGGCGCGGGCGGCATCATCAGGCTGGTGGTGTAGAGCATGTTCGACGACGCGGTCTGCCGGCGCTCGCGCCTCGACGCGACGGTCTTCAGCGTCTCGGCGGCGTCGGCGTTGCCCGCGATGAAGATGTCGAGGTCGCCGTCGTGGTCGTAATCGACGAAGGCCGCGGACTTCGAGTGATACGGGTAGGCGGGAATCTTCGCGGCCGCCGTCGCGTCGGTGAAGCGGCCGCCGCCGTCGTTGTGGTAGAGCGCGCTCGCGCCGTAGCGCAGGACGAAGATGTCCGCGCGGCCGTCGTTGTCGTAGTCGCCCGCGACCGCGCCCGTGCCGACGCCGCCCGCCTCCTTCGCCAGCGCGCCCGACAGCGCGGTCACGTCCGCGAACTTCCCCGCGTCGTTGCGGTAGAGCCGCTGCGCCGTGCTCGCCACTTCGAGCAGGTCGAGGTCGCCGTCGTCGTCGTAGTCGAAGAGCAGGGCGGCGCCGCTCGTCTGTTCGAGGATGGTGTCCGTCAAAGGCCACGGCCGCGCGGGGCGCGGGAGGGCTGCGGCGGTCGCGTCCGTGAAGACGACCGCGGGCGTGCGCCTGTCGACCACGTCCGGCTCGGCGCCGGTCGAGGAGACGGCCTCGGCGTAGCGGCCCTGTTCGAGATAGTTGGTGCCGACGGTCGTCGCCGCCCCGCTCGCGCGCAGCGCCTGGAACTGCTGCATCAGCCGCTGCCCCTCCTCGCGCGCGCCCGAACGCAGCAGCGCCGTCCCGAGGTTGTAGAGCGCCGTGCCGTTGTAGGGCTCCTCTTCGAGCGCGGTGCGGAAGAGCGCGACCGCCTCCGGGTACTTGCGCTGCTGCGCGTAGAGCTGGCCGAGGTTGACGCTGGCGCCCACGTCGCGCGGGTCAACTTTGAGCACGCGCCCGAAGGCCGCGACGGCGTCTTCGACGCGGTTCTGCTGGCGCGCGATGAGGCCGAGGATGTAGGCCGGCTGCGGCGCGTCCGGCGAAGCGGCGGCCGCCGCCTCTGCCTCATTCCGCGCGGCGTCGAGGTCGGGCACGTTGAAGAGCGCGATGGCGAGGTTCGTGCGCGCGAGCGCGAGCCTGGGGTCGAGCGCGAGCGCGCGGCGGAAGGCGTCCGCCCCCTCCTTGTGCTTGAACTGTTCGAGCAGCGCCACGCCGAGGTTGTTGGCGCGGTACGCCTCCTCGCGCGCCGCCGCCCCGGCCGGCGACTGCGGCGACGCCGCCCCCTGTCTCAGCGTGGAAGAGGCGACGACGGCCGCGACGGCGACGGCGGCGACGAGTAAGAGATGGCGGAACAACTTCATATAATTTCCCCCGTGTTCACTGGCCCTGCGGCGGCGGCGCGGGCGAAGCCTGTGGCGCCGGCGCCGCGCGCGCGAAGATGATGGGCTCGGTCTTGAGGATGCCCTGCCCCTCCTGGACGACGAGCAGATGGTTGGCCTTTACCCGCTGGACGGACGCCTTCTCGCCGCTCGGCCAGACGATTTCGAGCGTGTAGATGCGTTCGGTGCCGTCGGGCCTGCCCAGGCCGAGCGTGAGCGTCGTCTCGCTCTGCGAGGCGTAGCTCGAACCGGTGCGGACGACGTTGCCCGTCCTGAAGCCGTTCGCGCCCGACACGTTGACGCGCGCCACGTCGGGCGCGGCCTCGGCCCGCGACCCGGCGTGCGACGCGCCCTCACCCTGCCAGCGCCGGACGGCGAACGGCGTCGCGAGCTGGGCGGCGAAGAAGAGGACGAGCGGGCCGCGTGCGATGGGACTCTTACGCATCTATTAAAAGCTCTCGACCGAAAGCGTGCCGCGGCGGTCTCGCCCGCGGCCGCGCGCGCCTACCTCGGCCACAGCCCCCCTGAAGACGTGCGGCGTGACGTAGCGCGTGTGGAAGTTCTGCCAGTCCTGCGGGTGGCGTCGGTAGACCGGGCCGTCTTCGAGACGTGTCGGGGCCGTAGTGTAGTATTCGCGTTCTCGCGACGGCAAGGGGAGCACAGTTTGAGAGAACTCGGAGTTGTAGGCGCCGTCCTTGATCCAGCCGTTGCCGACGAGGACGTAGTTGCGCTCCCAGCCCGGCGGGGGCGGGTTTCGGTCAACACGCGGCGGACGGCCGCGCACGTCGCGGCGTTCATCGAAGCTGGCAGATGTCGAGGACGTTCATGTCGGTGTAGTCGAGGTTCTCGCCGCCCATCGCCCAGATGAACGAGTAGCTCGACGTGCCGCAGCCCATGTGGATGGACCACGGCGGCGAGACGACCGCCTCCTCTCCCGAGAGCACGAGGTGGCGCGTCCGCTCCGGCTCGCCCATGAAGTGCATCACCCGCTGCCCCTCCTTCAGGTCGAAGTAGAAGTAGACCTCCGAGCGGCGGTCGTGCAGGTGCGGCGGGCAGGTGTTCCAGACGCTGCCGGGCTTGAGCAGCGTCACGCCCAGGAGCAGTTGTGAGGACTTGCAGACGGCCGGGACGACGTACTGGTAGACGGTGCGCTCGTTCGAGGCCTCCTGCGAGCCGAGGTTGATGGGCACCGCTTTCTCCACCGAGACGTGTACGACCTCGAAGCGCGCGTGCGCCGGGGTCGAGGCGAGGTAGAACCTCGCGGGGCTCCCGGCGTCCCAAGACTCGAAGGTCACCTCCGCGCTCCCCATCGGGACATACAGACAGTCCTTCGGCCGCAACTCGAAACGGCTCCCGTCGACGGTCACGACTCCCACGCCAGCGCCGACGTTGACCGCGCCCAGCTCGCGCCGCCCGAGGAAGGGCTTGGCCCTTCGCCGAAGCCGGCTCCCGCTGGGCGGGGAGCGAGAGCGGCGAGCCGCCGGGCGCGGCGCCGCCGATGACGAAGCGCTCGTAGTGTAGATAGTCGAGGCGGAGTTCGCCCTCGGCGAACAGCTCGGGGATGTGGTAGCGGTCGCGCAGCTCCTCGTTCGCGGCCCCTTCGACGGAGCCGGGGTGCGTGGCGTAGTACGTCTTGCGGTACATGAGTTCCAAGTCTCCCCCGGACGAAGTGGCGGCCGTGGGCCGCGCATGTAAGTAAAGCCCACAGGCCCCGCGCCGCGCCGGAGAACCGGCTAGCCTTTGAGGAAGTCCTCGCGGACGGGGGAGAAGATGTCGATGAGCTCGACCTCCTCGTCCATCATCGTCGCCCCGTGCCGGCAGCCCGGCGGGAAGTGCAGGACGTCGCCGGGACTCGCCACGCGCTCCCCGCCCTCGACGAAGAACCGCACGCGCCCCCTCACCACGACGGACATCTGCTCGTGCGTGTGCGTGTGCTCGGGCGTGACGAGCAGCGGGGCGAAGCGGAACCGGCAGACCATCAGGTTGTTGCCGACCACCATCTGCCGCTCGATGCCCTCCGACGGCCGCTCCACCGGCACCGTCGTCCAGTTGACGTGCTGCCACCCGCCGGGGGCCGCCGCGCGCCCGCCTTCGTTCCGCTCGCTGTCGGCCGTTTCCATGCTCACCCCTCTGACCGTCGGTTAAATTTCGTCGAGCCCCGCCGGGAATCCGAGTATGGCCGATTCGTCATCCGTCACCTCCGCCGGCCGTCACAGGTGGCGCTTCCAGAAGTCGAGCATGGTGCGTTGCAGGTGCATCACGCCGGGGCGGTCGCTGACGCCGTGCTTGCGCATCGGGTAGATCATCTGCTCGAAGAGCTTGCCGGATGCGATGAGCGCGTCGGCGAACGCCTGCGTATTCTGGGGGTGGACGTTGTCGTCGTAGGTGCCGTGGACGAGCAGGAGGCGGCCGTGCAGCTCGCCCGCGCGCCGGACAAGCGAGGCGCGTTCGTACGCTTCGGGGTTCTCGGCCGGCAGCCCCGCGAGCGCCTCGGCCCACTTGGTGTCGTAGTAGCGCCAGTCCGTGACGGGCGCGCCGGAGATGCCGGCCTTGAACTCCTTCGAGCGGGTCATCAGGCTGAGCGTCATCGTGCCGCCGCCGCTCCAGCCCCAGACCCCGACCCGGTCTCCGTCAACCCACGGCTGGCGTTTGAGCCAGCGCACGGCGTCGAGCAGGTCGGCCGTCTCGGGCTCGAACCCCTTGCCGACGACGGTGTTCTCCAGCCGCTTGCTGACGCCGGTCGCCGCGCGGTTGTCCACCGTCAGCAGGACGAAGCCCTCGGCGAGAAAGAGCTGTTCCTGAAGTAGCCCGCCCTGCCACGAGTTGGCGACCGACGGCGCGGACGGCCCGCCGTAGACGTAGACGATGACGGGGTAGCGGCGGCCGGGCCGGAAGTCTTTCGGCTTGAGCAGCCGCGCCGGCATCCGGAAGCCGTCGGCCGCCGGGATGGTGAGCAGTTCGGGGTATTGAATTCGGAAGCGCGCGAGTAGCTCCGGCCTCGG
The DNA here is from genome assembly GCA_020200135.1 of Acidobacteriota bacterium. Lineage (GTDB taxonomy): Bacteria > Acidobacteriota > Blastocatellia > Pyrinomonadales > Pyrinomonadaceae > QHXN01. The sequence goes on from JAIVJI010000083.1 coordinate 58,481, forward strand.
GTGCGCGAGCACGCGCGCGCTCGCGTTGTCGGCGCGGCGCAGCACGAGCGACGGCAGCGTGCGGATGTCCGAGAAGTTGTCGAGGTAGTAGCGCGCGTCCGCGGGCATCGAGACGCGGTGCGTGCCCGGCTCGATCGACACGCGCGTCATTCCCGAGCCGTCGAGTTTGATGCGGTACAGGTGACGCTCGACGGGCGAGCGTTCGAGCGCAGTGAAGTAGACCCAGCCCTGCGACTCGTCAATCCCCGTGACGGCCTGCCTGACCCAGAAGGCACCGCCGCCCGACGACGCCAGCGACCACTCGCCGCGCGTCACCTGATTGACCAGACGGCCGTCCGTCGTGTAGCGGTAGAGGTGGTAGAAGCCGTCGCGCTCCGAGGCCCAGAGGAAGTGGCGCCCGTCCGAGAGGAAGTGGAGGTCGTCGTGGATGTTGACCCAGCCCGGGTCGGTCTCGGTCAGAATCCGCTCGGCCGCGCCCGTCTCGCGCGACGCGAAGTAGAGCCCCGACTCGCGCTGGTCACGCGTCAACGTCTGCACGCTCAGGCGGCGCCCGTCCGGCAGCCACTTCACGCGCAGGACGTACTCCGCGGGGCGGTCGTTGATGCCCACCCAGACGGTCGCGCCGCGGCCGACTTCCGCGACGCCGACGCGGACGCGCGGGTTGGGCGTCCCGGCCTTCGGGTACCGCTGCGTGATGAGGCGCGGCGCGCTGTCGGGACGGAAGTCAACGTAATGACTAAAGCCCACGGCCGACTCGTCGGTCTGGAGGTAGGCCAGCGCGCGCGAGTCCGGCGACCACCAGTAGCCGATGTCGCGCCGCCCGAAAATCTCCTCCCAGTAGACCCACGACAGGGTGCCGTTCAGGGTCGTCTCCGAGCCGTCGCGCGTCACGCGCGTCTCCGCCAGCGTGTCTAGCTCCGCCACGTAGAGGTCGTTCGAGCGGACGAACGCGAGCCGGCGCCCGTCGGGAGAGAAGCCGGGCGAACGCTCTTCCGCCTCGGTCTTCGTGAGGCGCGCGAAGCGCGCCGCCGCGAGGTCGAGCACGAAGAGGTCGCCCTTGAAGACGTAAAGCGCGCGCCGCCCCGCCGGGTCGAGCGCCTCCGGCCAGTCGAGTGACTGCTCGACGCCCGAGTCCGGGAGCAGCGCCCTGAGGCTCGCGACCGCGGCGGCCATGTCGAGCGCGGCGCGGCGCGCGCCCGTCGAAGGGTCCACGACCTCGAAGGTGCGCTCGGCCGGCGGCCGCCTCACGTCGAACATCATCAGCCCGCCGCCGGAGAGCCAGGCGTGCGCCGGAAGACTCGCGACGCGGCGGCCCTCTTCGCTGAAGACCCACTCCAGGGTGAGCCCGTTCGCGGGCGCGGTCTGGGGCCGTGCGGGCGTCGTGCCGAACAACGAGGCGGCGAGGACGGCGGCGAGACAGAGGGCGCGTGCGGACATCCGTTTCACTCCTTACGGGCTCAGCGTCGGAGGCGGGCGTGAAGTGCTCGGTGGTTGGGAATCGGGTAGTCCGGCCTGCACCGAACACCCGACCGCCCCGCCACGGCTTAAGGTAGTTTCAACCCTCGTCGGCTCTCGTCAGCGAACAATAACAGATGTCCGCCCCTCCGGTGAATGCTACCGGCTCGCACGCGCATCCGGCCTCTCGAATCTCACGTCTACGAGCAGCGGGCGGTGGTCCGAGCCGGTCGGGCCGCCGGTCCTGACACCTTCCACCGCCACGCCGCCGCCGACGAGGCAGTGGTCGATGGGTATCTGGAGTGGCGCGGGCAGCGGCACCGGCCAACTGGGGCTGAGCCCGAATCCGCGGCGTGCGTCGGCCAGTCCGCCCGCCCTGACCAGCTCGGCGAAATAGGGCGACCACATGGTCGTATTCAAGTCGCCTATCAGCAGCTTCGGCCCCCCGGTCTCCCTCATGATCGCCGCCGCCCGCGCGAACTGCTCGTTGCGTTTGGCGAACTTCTCGGGCCGCATCGGCGTCGGCGGGTGCATGGCCAGGACCGAAAGCGAAACCCCCTCGACGTTCACACGCGCCAGGATTGCGATGTGAGTCGAGGAGTCGAGGTTCAGCACCTCCGCCGCTTCGAGCGGGTGGCGGCTGAAGAGCGCCATCCCCGAGCCGCCCGGCCGGGGGGCGGCTTTGGAGTACGGGTACCGCGCGTGCAGGGGCCGCAGGTGCTCCTCCCACGCCTCCGTGAACTCCTGGAGCACGATGATGTCGGGGCCGGACTCGGCGACCACGGAGGTGAGGGCGGCGTAGTCCCTGTTGCTCCCCAGGACGTTAGCCAACATCAGTTTGAGCTGCAACGCGGCGGGGCGTGTCGGCGGACGGGGGGCGGCTGAATAGTAAGGGAGGACGGACGACCAGTTGAAAGCGGCGCAGCAGAGTACGAGAGGCAGGAGCTTCCACGAACGGAAGACTATCAGCAGGAGCACACAGGCCGACGCGACCAGCGCATATTGCAGCCTGAAGTGTGTGGCGAGTTCCAGATACGAGTGTCGGCCGAACAGGCTCGCCAATGTGAAGGCCGAGACGGCGACCGACGCGACCACGACCAGAAGATATATGCGCTGGGGCGTGACGAGCTGCATGTCAACCGTTAAGGCTTCCGAGCCTCTGCGGCCGCGCCGCGCCGGTAGAGCAGGGCGGCCGCCACGCCGACGTTGAAGACGGCCTGAAGGAGACTGAAGTCTCCCGCCCAGTGCCCGACGGCGAAGTCGTAGGCGACCCAGTGGCCGAGCCCGAGCAGCCCCACGGCGGCCGGCGCCGCGACCACCTCGGCCGGCGCGCGCCCGGCGTCGTGCCAGAAGGCGCGGAGCCACACGACCCCTACCGCGGAGCCGAGCACCAGGGTCATCAGCGCGTGAAACGCGTTCATCGACATAGCCACCTCCTGCGAAAAGGGCTTTACGGCACAAAGTTATTACACCTGCCGCGGGCGAGTCAACCTCATTCTGCGACGCGCGGCGCGCGTCAATCCCCCACTGGCGTTACCGCCGCCGCGTGTTTAAAATCCCGCGAGGCCGGCGGCCCGAGACGGCGGCCTACAAGGGGGACTAAAGGGGGACTGATGCCTGACTTTCACGCGGAGCCGTACCTCTACCTGGCGGGGCTGACCCACAAGGCCGCACTCATCGCCTGGGGCGGCTTCTACTTCAGGGTCCGCAGCCGCCGCGACGGCGACGAGTGGAAACTAGTCGACGACAGCGACCTCGACCACGTCCACCCGCCGCGCCGCGAATCCATCGGCGCGAGGAGCGAGCCGTTCGGCAGCGCCCGCGTCGAGGTCTTCGACTCGTCGGGCGCCCTGGCCGGCTGCGCCGAGACGACCGCGACGAACCACGCGTGGGTCACGGGGCTCGCGCCCGACACCGAGTACACCTACCGCGTTGTGGTCAACGGCGAGGAGTGGGCCGCGGGCGAGCGGCGCGACTGGGCGACCGACGCCGGCGGGCAGGGGCTGAGGCTCGGCGGCCGCTTCTACGACAACCGCTTCCGCACGCACCCGCACCCGGAGGCGCGCGCGCCGCTCACCTTCGCGGTCATCGGCGACTTCGGCATCGGCGTGCGCAGACCCTCGGGGCCGACCCGCTGTCAGCGCGAGGTCGCGGCCGCGCTCGACAAGGCGGTCGCGGCGCGGGGCGTCCGGCTCCTGCTCACGACCGGCGACAACATCTACGCCGGGAAGACCCTGCTCGGCCTCCCGGTCGGCATCACGGGCGACGAGGACGACGACTGGTTCTTCACCTTCTACCAGCCGTACCGCTACGTCATCAACAGGATTCCCGTCTACCCGGCGGTCGGCAACCACGACACCGGCGAGACCGAGGCGAGCGACGACCGGCAGCAGTTGATAGACAACTTCTTCCTCGACGAGCGGTTCACCGGCGAGGAGTCGGCCGGGCGCTCCTCCATCGGGCCCGGGCTGATGTACAGGTTTCACTACGGCGCGGACGTGGAGTTCGTCTGCGTCGACACCTCGCGCCAGTCGTGGCTGTTCGGCGACCGCTTCTTCGAGCACGCGAACCACGCCGCGTTCCTCGACGCGGCCTTCCCGCCGGCCGACGGGGGCGAGGCCGCGCGCCCCTGGCGCATCCCCTTCACGCACCACCCGCCGTTCTGCGCGGGGCCGAAACACTCGAACTCGAAATCGATGCTCAGGCACCTGGTGCCGCTGTTCCAACGTTCGGGAGTGAAGGCGGTCTTCAGCGGGCACGAGCACAACTTCCAGCACTCGCGCGTCGGGGGCGTCGACTACTTCATCTCCGGGGCGGGCGGCAAGGTGCGGCCGGAGCCGCCCTCCGATTTTGCGAAGGCGCACACGACGAGCTGGGCCTCCGCGGGCAACTTCCTGGTCGTGGACGTCGCCGCCGACCGGATGGTCGTCACGGCGATGGCGGCGCTCGGGGCGGACGGGGAGCTGTCCGAGCTGGTCACCTTCGACCCGGCGGGCGAACGGGCGGCGCCGACGTTCGTCATCGAACGCGACCGAGCTTCGGCGGGCGGACGACGCGCGCCGGCATACTTTACGAGGGTACAATCCGATGAACACGCCGCGGAAGTCTCGATAGAAGCGGAGGCGAAAAAGCTGTGACCCAACACATCGGCATCGTGGCGGGCAGCGCGGAGGGCGCCGCCCTCTGCTACCGCACGATCTGCCTGGAGGCGCCGGCCCTCATGGGTGAGCACAACCACCCTGAGATAACCATGAACTCGTTGCCGATGGCCGAGCACATGCCCCACATCCGTGCGAACGACTGGGAGTCGGTGGGCAAGCTGATGGCAGCGTCCGCGCAGAAGGTCGCGCGGGCCGGGGCCGATTTCGCCATCTGCCCCGACAACACCTACCACCAGGCGTTCAAGTATCTCATCCCGCAGTCCCCCATCCCGTGGCTCCATATCGCCGGGGCGGTCGCCGAAGAGGCCCGGCGCAGGGGCTTCGCGCGGCTCGGCATCCTGGGGACAAAGTACCTGATGGAAGGGCCCGTCTACCCCGAAGCGCTGGAGAGATTCGGGATAGAGAGGGAGATACCCGGCGAGGAGGAGCGGGGCAGGATCAACGAGATCATCTTCAAGGAGCTGGTCAACGGCGTCTTCCGGGAGGACTCCCGTTTATACCTCAACGAGGTGTCGGACAGGTTAGGCGCGCGCGGGTGTGACGCGGTCGTCCTGGGTTGCACCGAGATACCCTTGCTCGTGCGGCCGGACGACGCCCCGCTCCCCACCCTCGATTCGACACGCCTGCTCGCGAGGGCGGCTTTAAAGAGGGCCCTCGGGCAATAAGCGGGCCCGGCGTCTAACAAGGGACTACGCCCGGCCGCCGGCACGAAGGCGTTTTTGTCCGGGCGCGGAAGCGCCGACACAGAAAGATGACATCTCGACGGGGGAGAGAAACTTCCCCGCCGGTTGCAACAGGAGGTGCAAGTGGTGCATCCTAAGGAAGTCCTACCTTCTCTCGCGCATCGACGGTGATGCGCCCCGCGCCTCGTAAGGCGGCGGCGTTCTGGATGGTTCGAGAGCGGGCTTACTTTTAACTTCAGAAGCCGCTCACACGCTGAGCACCCGAACGCAGGTCCTTCGCTGCTGACCGCTCCGACGAAGCCACTCCGATTCGAAGCTTCTCCTGACGCCCCGCTTGAGGCGGGGGAGGTAACACACACATGTCCATGAAACTTTACGTCGGAAACCTCTCGTTCCAGACTTCGAGCAGCGACTTGCAGGACCTGTTCTCGCAGGCTGGCACGGTCGAGTCGGCCTCGGTCGTCGAGGACCGCGACACGGGCCGCTCGCGCGGCTTCGGCTTCGTCGAGATGGCGACGCGCGAGGAGGGCGAGGCCGCCATCCAGCAGCTCAACGGCAAGGAAGTCGGCGGGCGCGCTCTCAACGTCAACGAGGCTAAGCCCCGCGAAGACCGCAGGCCGGGCGGCGGCGGTGGCGGCGGCGGGCGCGGCGGCTTCGGCGGCGGCGGCAACCGCGGTTCGCGCTGGTAGCACCCTCCGGCTTGCCGGAGACTATTAAAGCGAGAAGCCCCGGGCCGAGTCGAAAGCTCCGGCCCGGGCTTCTTTTGTTGAGAGTGCATTTTTTCTCGCCCGCCATGGGGCGAACTACACACAGTTGTCGGTGAGTAAAAGGAGTTTCGCGTGGACAATCAGATTCATAAGAGCGGGGAGCGTGTGGAGAAGTTTTGCGACGCGTGCGGCGAGGAGCGTGGGCACGTCGTGGCCTCGGTCACGAAGGCCGGGCGCATCACGCGCGTGAGCTGCCCGAAGTGCGGCACGCGGAGCGCGTTTAAGGCCGGCGCCGGGACGACGACGCGCGCGACCGCGAAGTCCGGCGCCCCTTACGACTGCACGCACACGTACCGCGCGGGTCAGTCCATGACGCACCCCGTCTTCGGGGTCGGCGAGGTGACAGCGCTCATCGAGCCGCAGAAGATAGACGTGCTCTTCCCCGACCGGATGCGCCGGCTCATCCACTCGCGCGCCCGGAGTTAGGCGCGGGCGTCCAGGCGCCCTCGGCGACGTTCGCCGCGCGGCACTCGCGGGCGAACTCTTCGAGGCGTTCCCTTTTCAGGGTGGGCGCTTTAGTCATTCGACGTGCGTCCCCGCTCCGCCACCTCCAGCGCGTCGGCGTTGAGGTAGTCGGCCCCGCCCGCGGGAAATCTCACCAGCACAGACTCCGAAGTCCGACCCTCGTCGTGCGTCGTCACCACGCGCAGCGCCGTCCCGACCTTGCCCTTGTACGCGCCGTCGAGGGCGCGGACGCTGTCGCCGGCCTTGATACGCGCCCCGGGGGTTGCCGCTTCGCTGACCATGACTCGCTACTCCCCTACCTCGTCCTTCTCGTCCTGCTCGTTCCCCTTGCGGCCGTCGCTTCTGTTCCTGAGAAAGAGCGGCAGCTCGTGGCCGCCGTCGGGCGGCCGTCTGACGGGGCTCCGGGCTGTATCTTCTCCCGGCTCCCTCTGCGCCTCGTTCTCAGTCGGTTCGTTCGCGCCCATCTCTTTCCGCCTTTCTTAAGTGACGTCCGCCTCCGCCTCCCGCCGGTCCGCCTCGGCCAGTATCTCCGCGCGCCCCTCGCCGGTGAGCCCTTGCAGGTACTCCAGAAAGTCTTCGCGCGCTTCGTCGTCGGCGAGCGCGGACTCGAGGCGCTCGATGAAATCGTCGTACCCGCTCAAGCGCCAGCCCCCTTCGCCCGCCGCATGATCTCCAAAGCCGCGGAGAGGTGTCGCACCGCCGCGTCGCGCAGCGAGTCGGACGCCAGCGCGTGCTCCGCCGTCTCGGGCTCGCCCGCGAGGTCGATGACTGCGGCGATGGCCGCGAAGGCAGCCAGCGCTTCCGACTTGGCCTCTTCCAGAGCGCGCGGTTCGTCGCCCATCACTTGCCCTCCCGTTTCGGCAGAATTATTCGAGATAGTGCTCGCCCAGGCGGTCTCGCAGCTCGGTCGGCACGGCTTCCCACCGCGCGACGCAGAGCACGCGCAGCGTCGGCTTGGACAGGCTGACGCGAGAGTAGAGCCAGCGCCCGGAGCCTTCGACGTAGCGCCAGCGGTAGAACGGGCCGTCGGCGCGGCGGGTGTAGAACGCCGCGTGCTCGCCGCGCGCCCCGGGGCCGACGGGGGTGACATAAACGTGCAGGTCTCTCATGTGTGTACGGCCGGCGGGGGCCGCCGGCATTTTTTAACGGCCGGCGGGGCGGAGCCCGCGCAACTTCCGCGCACAGAAGTGGCAGTGACTCTGCATCCTTCACAGGACTTCATCCCGCGATGATGGCCGCCTCGGCGGGCTCGGCGTGCGCGTCGCCGGGCGACTCCTTGGTGTTGTTGATGAACGGCACGAGCCCGCGCTTGACCTCTTCGAGCGCAATGCTCGTGGTGCGGCGCCGCTTCGCGTCGGCCTCGACCCGCGGCCGCGCGCCGCGCTGGAGCTGCTTGCTCCGCTGCGCGGCCACGATGACCAGGCGGAATCTCGAATCTATCCCGGGCCACACGCCCTCTTCTTCCGGGCCGTGAAAACCGTCACTCGTCTGCCTATCTGTTTCGTTCATCAGTCGCTCCCCCCTCTGCTCCGCGCTGAGTAAGGCGTTTCGGACCGACCCGCCGCCGGGTGGGGCTAGACCGCCCGCATCAGGAAAAAGAGTACTGTCGCCGCGGCGACGACGACGGCCGTGGCGTGCAGCCAGCTGAAGGCCGGGTCGCGGCAGTACGGGCATCGCACGTCCCGCAGTCGCAGCCGCCTCTGGCACCACTGACAATATCTTTTCATCTCCGACCTCAACGTCGGCCTCGCGCGTACCGCCGGGCGCGTCGTTCGCGCGGGCGCAGCGGCGGCCGGGCGTCGCCCCCGGAGGCGCGTGTAAATGCGGCTGACGAATCGGTCGGGGGTGGAAAGACTGCGCGGCGGGTAGACATCTTTTCAGCCCCGGCGGTTGCGCTGTTGACTTCAGGCGATCCGGCTGATTCCGGAGGGGCTGAGAAGGGAGTGAGCCAAACTCGGTTCGCAACCATCTTGCGTTATGCGCAGTGTTACGTCAACCATGGAGCATGTCGCGCATACTAAAATCCGCGCTCAGTCGTGCGACCCGGCGCGCCCGTTCTGCGAGACCAGGTCGGCGATGACCGAGACTAGCTCAGCCGGCTCGACCGGCTTGGAGACGTGTACGTCGAAGCCCGCGGCGAGCGCGCGCCGCCGATCCTCTTCGGCCGCGTACGCCGTCAGGGCGACGGCCGGGATGGAGTCCGCCGTCAGCGACCTGACCCGGCCGACGAGCGCGTAGCCGTCCTCGACGGGCATCCCCACGTCCGAGACCAGCACGTCCGCCCCCTCGCGCCGCAGCAGCTCCAGCGCCTCGGCGGCCGACGCCGCCGTCGAGACCTCCGCGCCCGCCTCGCCGAGCACCATCGCCAACAACTCGCGCGCGTCGGGCTGGTCGTCGACCAGGAGGACGCGGACGCCGCCGAGCGCCGCCGCGTTGTCCCCCGGCGAAGGGTTCGAGGGCGGCCGCCCGACGCCCTCGCGCTCCTCCGGCGTCACCTTCACCGCCGCCGCGGGCAGGTTGATGGTGAAGGTCGAGCCGCGCTGCTCGCCCGCGCTCTCCGCCGTGACGCTCCCGCCGTGCTGCTCGACGAGGTGGCGGACGATGGCGAGCCCGAGCCCCAGACCGCCGTGCGCGCGCGTCGTCGAGCCGTCCTCCTGTCGGAAGCGCTCGAAGACGTGCGGCAGGAACCCGGCCTCGATGCCCTGCCCCGTGTCGCTCACCCTGATGACAACGTCGGAGCCTTCGCGCCCGACGTGGACGCCGACGTCGCCGCCTTTGGGCGTGAACTTGATGGCGTTCGACAGGAGGTTCCAGAGCACCTGCTGGAGCCGGTCGGGGTCGCCCGTCACCACGCTGGTCTCGTCGTCGTACTCGGCGCCGAGCCGGATGTTCTTCGCGTCGGCCGCCTGCCGCACGGACTCGATGGCCGCCTCGATGACGGGGGCGAGCTCGATCCGCCTTGTCTCCAGCCGGAGCTTGCCGGTGATGATGCGCGAGACGTCGAGCAGGTCGCGGATGAGCTGGTGCTGCGCCTCGGCGTTGCGCCCGATGACCTCCAGCCCGCGCCGCACGGTCTCGCCGTCCTGCTCCGGGGCGGTCAGGATGTGTACCCAGCCGAGGATTGCCGTCAGAGGCGTCCGCAGCTCGTGCGAGAGCGTGGCGAGGAAAACGTCCTTGGCGCGGTTGACGGCCTCGGCCTCGGCGCGCGCGGCGACGGCCTCTTCGAGCAGGCGCGCGCGCTCCTCCAGCGCCAGCCGTTCGGACGCCAGGAGCGCGCGCACCTCGTACTGGCGGCGGCGCGCGCGCAGCGCCGAGCGGACGGCGCTGAGGATGGTGATGACGCGGGTCGGGCGCTCGACGAGCGTCACGTTCCACGCCTCGCCGAGCGACCTGATGGCGTCGGCCCCGCCCGGCGTCATCTCATACCGACTCGTCAGGATGACCAGAGGGAAGTCCGACCACGCGGGCTGCCCGTTAAGCGTGTCGAGCAGGAGCCGCGTGTCCTCGGGCGACAGCGCCTCCTCGGCGACGAGGGCGGCGCCCGCGCCCTCCGCGCACTTCTCGCACAGCTCGCCCATCCCGGCGCAGGCTTCCACGGGGATGCCGGCCTCCGACAGGTAACGACCCGTCAGGTCGGCGTCACGCCCGGTGGGCGTGAGGAGCAGCACGCGCCCGTCCCGCGCTTCGGTGTCAGCGTTCGTCATCATCCTCGCCGAGCAGCGGGGCGTTCTTCGCGGCGTCGCCGACGAAGACGGGGACCCCGGTGAGCACCCCGCGGAAGTTGGTCAGCGGCGCGCCGACCTCGACGCCGCGCGACGCCGACAGCCGCAGCTCGCGGATAGTGTCCTCGTGGGGGCCCGTCCGCTTCTTGATGACCGAGATGGCGCGGCGGATGGCGCCCGCCGCCTCGAAGTAGCGCAGCATGACGACCGTGTCGGCCAGGTAGCTCACGTCCACGGGCGAGTCCATCCCCGAGCCCACGAAGCCGTGCTGCGCCATCACCAGAATCGTCACGACGCCCTGCTGGTTGAGGTACGACAGCAGCTCGTGCATCTGCGCGGTCAGGAAGTTCCCCGACCCGGCCGGGCCCATGATGAGCGTCGCGGTGCCGCGGTCGAGCCCGCCGCCGAGCAGCGCGTCGAGCTCCGCCACGCCGCTCGTGACCGAGTCGTGCTCGAACTCCTGCCGGTGGCCGGACGCGACCAGGCGCGGGTAGACCTCGACGCCGCCCGTCTTGATGGTGAAGTCGTGGAAGCCGCCTCGGTAGCGGCTGCCGCGCAGCTTCGAGACGCGCAGACGCCGCCGCTCCGCCCCGTAGTCGAGCGCCATCTGTTCGAGCATCAAGACGCCGTGCGCGATGGACTGCACTTGCAGGTCGGCGTCGGCCGAGGTGCGGTCGTCGAGCAGGAGGACGGTCGAGCGGCGGCCGGCGAAGAACTGCTTGAGCGCGAGTATCTGCCGCCGGTAGCGCAAGGGGTCGCGCGCCAGCAGGCGCATCTCGGAGAGCGAGTCGAAGACGACGCGGCGGGGCTGGATGCGCTCGACCTCGTCTATCACGGCCCGCGTCGTCTCGCCCAGCTCCACCTCTGAGGGGTGGAAGATCGTGTACTGCGCCTCGGCCTTCAGGCTCTCCTCGGGCGGCACCAGCTCGTGCAGGTTGACGCCTTCGAGCGACCAGCCGTGCGAGCGCGCGACGTCCGTCAGCTCCTCCTTCGTCTCCGAGAGCGTGACGTAGAGCACGGGCTCGCCGAGGCGCGCGCCTTCGAGCAGGAACTGGAGCGCCAGGGTGGTCTTGCCCGTGCCGGGGTCGCCCTCCACGAGGTAGAGCCGGTTGGCCGGGAAGCCCCCGTGGAGGACGAGGTCCAGCCCCGCGCTGCCGGTCGCCAGCCGCTGCTGCTCCCCGCCGTCGGCGGGCTCCCCGACCCTGTTTGACTGACTCATGTGACTCCCCGCATCAGCGTGCCGCTTCTTCCCGTCTCGAACGCAGGTGAATAACAAAGTGCTGCCCCCGCGTGGGGCCGTAAGTTCGGAGGGGATGCTCACATCATGACACGGAAACGCGGTTTTAGGCTAAGGGAGTTTTCCCATTCACGGAGTTCCCGCCGCTCTCACGCCTCGCGCGCACGCGGCGGTGGGCGACGACGACCGAGTTAACCCCGACTTAACGAAGTGTTCAGACGGATGTAACACCGCGTGTGTACACTCACCATTTCTTCTCTTCCTGTTTTTGGCGGGCTGCGGCGGGCCGACTCAGGACGGCGGCGCGGGCGGCCGGGCCGGCGGCGAGCAGGTCATCAAGATCGACGGCTCGAGCACGGTCTTCCCCGTCACCGAGGCGGTCGCCGAGGAGTTTCAAAAGGAGAAGCGGGGCGGGGTCAGGGTGACGGTCGGCATCTCCGGCACCGGCGGCGGCTTCAAGAAGTTCGTCCGCGGCGAGATCGACGTCACGAACGCCTCGCGCCCGATCCTCAAAGAGGAGCTGGAGCAGGCGAAGGCGAACGGCGTCGAGTTCATCGAGCTGCCCGTCGCCTTCGACGCGCTGACCGTGGTCGTCCACCCCGGCAACGACTGGGTGAGCTCGATGACGGTGGCCGACCTCAAGAAGATTTGGGAGCCCGAGGCGCAGGGCAAGGTCACGCACTGGAACCAGGTGCGCCCCGAGTGGCCGAACGAGAAGATCGCGCTCTTCGGGGCGGGCTCCGACTCGGGCACGTTCGACTACTTCACCGAGGCGGTCGTCGGCAAGGCCAAATCCTCCCGCGGCGACTACACCGCCAGCGAGGACGACAACGTGCTGGTGCAGGGCATCGAGGGCAACAGGTTCGCGCTCGGCTACATCCCCTACGCCTACTACGCGCCGCACAGCACGCGGATGAAGGCGGTCGGCATCGAGTGGGAGAAGAACAAGACCGCCGGGCCGGTCGCGCCGAGCCCCGAGAACATCCTCGCCGGGACCTACAACCCGCTGTCGCGCCCGCTCTTCATCTACGTCAACCGCAAGTCGCTCGACAAGCCCGAGGTGAAGGAGTTCGTCGAGTTCTACCTGAAGCACGTCGGCGTGCTGTCGCGGGAGGTGAAGTACCTCCCGCTGCCCGAGGCCGCCTACCAGATGGCCTCGGAGCGGCTGCGCAACAACCAGACGGGCACGGGCTTCGGCGGCGTCCCCGAGGTGGGGCTGCCGGTCGAGGAGATTCTCAGGAGGCCGCCCAGGTCTTAAGGGCGGCGACGGCCGGGGGCTCGGGCGGCCCCCGGCTCAACACTTCGGGACGGGACGCGAACGTGAAGGATTTGGAGCGCATCAGCAGCGCGGCGTCGCTCGCGGCGGGAGAGCACCCGCGCCTCGACGCCGAACCGCTCGACGCGGGCAACCGCTGGGCCCACCTGAAGGAGCGTCTCATCGAAACGCTCCTGATGCTCGCCGCGTTCTCCTCCGTCCTCACCACCCTCGGCATCGTCGGCATCCTCGTCTACGAGTCCTCGACGTTCTTCGCGCACGTCTCGCTGTGGGACTTTTTCACCGACACGCTCTGGACGCCGCTCTTCTCGAACCCGCACTTCGGCATCCTCCCGCTCGTGGCCGGCACGCTGGTCACCACCGCGGTGGCGCTCGCGGTCGCGCTCCCCGTCGGCACCATCGTCGCCATCTACCTGAGCGAGTTCGCACACCCGCGC
>JAIVJI010000127.1 GCA_020200135.1 Acidobacteriota bacterium
GTGCCCGGCCGCGCGCGTCATCGCGCTCACGCGCCACACCGACCGCGCCTACCTCCAACAACTCCTGCAAGCCGGGGCCGCCGGCTACGTGCTCAAGCAGAGCGACCCCGCCGTGCTGCTCCAGGCGGTGCGGGCGGTGGCGTCCGGCGGCATCTACCTCGACCCCGCCATCACCGGCAAGGCGCTCGAAGGCTACTTCGGCCGCAAGTCCGGCGGCGGCTCGGTCTCCCAGCTCAACCTCACCGAGCGGGAGAAGGAGGTCGTCCGCCTCATCGCGCTCGGCTACAGCTACAAGGAGATAGCCGCCCGCCTCGACCTGAGTGTCAAGACCGTCGAGGCGCACAAGGCCAACACCATGCGCAAGCTCGACATGCACAGCCGCATCGACCTCGTCCGCTACGCCATACTCCAGGGCTGGCTTCAGGATAATTAGGGATTTCCCCTACACGCCTTTCGCATCTTCCCGATAGCCGCGCGCCGCCCGGCGTGAGAGACTGCCTGCGCATCCACAGGAGGAGAGGGATTCTCATCTGCGCCTGCCCGAAGAGGAATCCCGAGTTTCGCCCGGACACGCCAGCGGCTGCTGTCACGCCCGCCCTTAGAGAGCGGTGCCCGGCGAGAAGATGAGGCCGAGACGTGTGTCCCGGCCCCCGCGATTCGGCAGCCCCCGTTACTCGACAACCTTGAGCGAAGCGCGGCTCGCTTCATCCAGCTTCAACGCCGCGCGGGCAAGGCCATGTCCGCTTTTCTCGCGACAGATTCGACGGCGCGCCGGAGCGCACCCGGGTCGAAGGTGCTGGTGGCCGAAGACCACGAGGACACGCGCGCGCTTCTGCGCACGCTCCTCGAGCGGCGCGGGCTCGCAGTGGTCGAGGCGCGCGACGGCGAGGAGGCGTGCGACCTCGCGCTGCGCGAGCGCCCCGACCTGATTTTGATGGACGGCGGGCTCCCGCTGCTCGACGGCTTCGCCGCCACGCGACGGATGCGGGATTTGAAATCGCTCGCGGGCATCCCCATCGTCTTCCTCTCGGGCCACGCCGGCCCGCAATACCAACTCGCCGCGCACGACGCGGGCTGTGACGAATACGTCGTCAAGCCCTTCGACATCGCGCAGCTCGACAGCATCCTGAGCCGCCACCTGCACGTGAGCGGGCGTCGGACGAACGAAGGGGTCAGGCCAACACTTATGACACACGGCGGCTTGAGCGGCGACGCGCGACGGGAAGGGGTTTTGCCGAGCCCCAAGGCGGCGGCGGGACGGAAGCTCTACGGCCTCATCGAAATCGACCAGGCGGGCACGGTGCTTTACACGCGCTTCGAGGGAGAGGCGGCGGCCGCCTTCGCCGCGCTCGGCGCGACGGGGCGGAACTTCTACACCGAGTTGGCGCCCTTCAGGAACGTCGGCGAGTTCAGGCAACAGCTCGACGCCTTCCGAAAGGGGGCGCAGCCGGCGCACACCATCGACTTCACGTGCGACTACGCGGACGGCCCGCTGCCCGTCCGCGTCCTGCTCGCTCGCATACGCGAGCGCTCAGAGCAGGACGTGACCAATTCCATCCTGGTTCACATCAGGCGGGCGCACTAAGCCGTCACCCGTTACGGGCGTCGGCACGCATCTCACAGGGCTGTATTACTCGGGAGACAGTTATGAACAACGACCTCGGCAGAACCAACGACTACGCGCGAATGCAGACGCGGGAAGCGCGTCAGGCCCCGGCGCCCAACGGCAACGGCGCGGGCCAGCGCGCACCTTCGGCGGTGGGCTTCGGTTTCGACCCGCAGTGGGTCAGGGCCGATTCGCTCAACGAACTACGCGCCAACAGGCTCCTGGGCGCGCTCCCGGCCGAAGACTTCTCACGCCTGTTCCCGCACCTCGAACCCGTCTCGCTCGCGGCGGGCGAGGTGCTCTACAAGCTGGACGCGGAGATGCGCCACGCGTACTTCCCCGAGACCGCCGTCATCTCGCACCTCCACATCCTCTCCGAGGGCGGGATGACCGAGGCCGACATGGTCGGGCGCGAGGGGATGACCGGGCTCTCGGCCGTCTTCGGCGCGCCTGCGCCCACGTACCTGACCGAGGTCTCGCTCGGCGGGAGCGCGCTGCGCGTCCGCGTCGAGACGCTGCGGCAGGAGTTCGCGCGGGGCGGCGCGCTGCAACAGCTCCTGCACAGGTACGCGAGCGGGCGCATCGCGCTGCTCTCGCGCCGCGCCGTCTGCAACGGCAACCACCGCGTCGAGGAACGACTCTGCACCTGGCTGCTGATGGTGCACGACCGCGCGGGCGACGCGCCGCTGACGCTGACGCACGAGCGCATCTCCCGCCACCTCGGCACGCGCCGCGCCGGCGTGACCAGCGCCGCGACCGTGCTCCGCGACCGCGGCGTCATCGGCTACACGCGCGGCCACATCCGCGTCCTCGACCGCGAGGCGCTTCAGGCCGCCGCCTGCGAGTGTTACCCGGCCGTCCGCGAGAGCTTCGCCGCCGTCGCCTGAGCCGAAAGAGATTCAACGCGGAGAGGCGGCTTGAAGCACCATTGTCTTCAAGCCGCCTCTCCGCGTTGAAAAAGTTTTCGGGAGTCAGCCGGCGTCGAGCGGGCTTTCGGCGCGCGCGGGCTGTGAGACGCGCTCGTAGAGGCGGAGCAGGAAGTGCTGGCCGGCGGCCGAGGGCGTGTCGATGCGCAGCCCCAACAGGCCGTCGCGGTGGACGTGGACGAGCTTGGCGGTGAGCGGGATGATGCCCTCGGCCGCGATGAGCGAGACCCAGAGCCGGTCGCCGGCGGCCGCCACCGGGTCGCCCGGCAGATTCTTGAGCGACATCCCCAGGCAGCTGAAGTCGGCCAGCTCGGCCGTGCCCAGCATCTCGTGGCGCGTGAGGTTGTCCACGGCCGCGACTATCTTCTCGGGCGAAACGATGCGTGGGAGCCCGCGCCGCTCAAGCTCCGGCAAGCCCGCCCCTGAAAAAAAGTCTTCCATAAAAATCCCCTGATTCCCTGCTCTCTCAAGGCTGCACACACATTACACGACTAATGCGCGCCGATTTCCGCGCCCCGCCCCTCACTCGCCGAGCGCGGCGTATTTGAAGAGGCGGAAGCGGTGGCGCTGGCGGCCGCGGATGGCGGCGGCGACCGCGCCGTGCAGCCCCTCGTCCCACTTCGCGTACTGCTCGACGAAGCGGTCGGCCGCAGCCTTGTCGCCCCGGTGCTGGACTTCGAGGACGCGCGCGAGCAGCCTCCCGACCACGTCGTGGTACTTGTCGTAGTTGACGCGCAGCAGCTTCGTCTCGCGGTCGAACGAGAGCAGCCCGTGCTCGAGGAAGTAGTTCCACTGCATGAGCTGCATCGTCTGGTAGGGCTGGTCGCGGCGCGGCTTGTTGTTCTGGAGCACGCGCAGGACGCCGCTCGCGTAGACCGCGCGCAACTGCGACTCGGTGTAGTAGTCCTGCTTGCGCAGCGCCCCGGCGACGTAGAGCGAGACGAGGTCGGCCTTCATCTCTTCGAGCAGGTCGGCGTCGTCCTGCAAGGCCACGTCGAGGTCGCGCCCGTCCTTCGTCACGTCCACGCCGAGGTAGTGGCCGACCTCGTGCCAGAGCGTGCGGAAGAAGTTGCCGTCCGAGGTCAGCTCCGCGCGGTGGCGCGGGTCGAGGGCGGCCTCCCACGACGCGGCGCTGGTGCCCTGGAAGATTTCGGGGCTGCGCATGATGTTGGCGCGGAGCATGATGGTGCGGCCGTAGCGGCGGCCGATGTAGGCTTCGTTCGGGAGGATGGTGGCGGTGTTGCCGCCGCGCGACTGCCCGAAGTCGGCGACCACGTCGTAGGCGCCGACCGAAATCTCCTCGCGCACGCGGCGCGTGAACTTGTAGGGCAGAGAGTCCTGTAGCGCCTGCAGGCCCTTCATCGCCGCGCGCAGGCGCTCGGTCTCCTCGCCGCGGTTGCTGAGGACGACGAGCGAGTAGAAGGTCTTCACGCCGTAGAGCGCGTCGTCGTAGGTCTCGTAGGAACCGACCTGCGCGTTGAGGTTCTTGAAGTGACCCGTGACCCACGCGGCGTCGCCTGACTCGTAGTCGTCCGAGAGCAGGTCGCGCGCGCGGTTGCGCAGGAAGCGCGCGAACTCCCCGTCGTCCTTTGCGACGGCGTCGGCCGCCTCGTTCAAGAGCGCGTGCGAGCGCACCATCTCGTCGGCCCAGGCCACCGAGTAGGGCACGGCGTAAAGCGTCTTCGCGTCCGGTCGCGCGAGCAGCTTCTCAAGCTCGGCGCGCAGGCCCGGGTGGAGCGTGTCGAGCGCCGGGTGCTTCCGCAGCATCGAGAGGTCGCGCCGGAGGTTCGCGGCCGTGGCGCGGCGCACGGCCGTCCGCTGGTCGAGAATCGCGTCGCGCTTCTCTGGGCGCGCGTTGAGGAAGGCCTCGACCTCCTCCTTCGTCGCGCCGCCGTACATGGCCTGCCCCGGCGTGGTCAGCTCGACGGGCGCGAACGGCTCGCGCTTGTTTTCGAGCGTCGTGGCGATGGGCCCCTGGAACAGACGGTAGACGTCGAGCAGGTTGCGCGTCGCACGCGGAGAGCCGAGCCGGCGGTCGAGCGCGACGAGCGCCGCGTGCGATTCCGACGCGCGCTCGTGGCGCTGCTCCTCGTAGACCGTCTGGAAGATTTTGCCGACTTCGATCAGCTTCTCGACCGCGCGCCGCTCGCCCGCCGTCAGGTGCGAGGTGTCGGGCGCGAGACGCACCTGACCCGTCTTCTCAAGCAGCGCGCTGCTCTTCTCCTCCGGCCAGTAACCGGCGGGCAGACCGCCCCCGGCC